>NZ_JAEKEM010000003.1:0-374812 GCF_016651095.1 Peribacillus sp. TH16
AATACATCCATTTTCCCTTTAAATTAGAAGCTTATGGTATAAACGTGTTTAGTAATTAAAAGAACCGGGTAATAGGAGTTTTGGCATATAAAAAATAGGAGGATTAGATTATGAAGGGGTCGCTAGATACATATAAATTTCTGGAATTCATCCAAGAAAATAAAGAGGATTTTGAAGATTCATTATTAAACGAAGCATCTAATGTGAAAGAAAAAATCGAAGAAATTTTAACGGTCGGTAATATTGACCTGATAACTAATGCCCATAGTCTGATTCAATACATTATTGAGGGTAAAGAACAAGAACTTCAATCATTTGCTAAGCAAGAAGGTATAGCTTGGGCGACACACGCAATACCATTATCTTTCAAATTAGAGTGGGTGCAAGCCATTCGAAGAACCTTGTGGAAGTTCCTACAAGAATATAATGAGGTAACGAATAAGGCTTTAACTGAAGAATTTTTTTCGGTAGAAAAAAAGGTAAATAATCAAGTAGACAGGTTTTTAAATGTTTTTTTTATCACCTATTCTCAATACAAAGATTCATTGATAATGGCTCAAAAAGAATTGGTTGAAAATCTTTCGGTGCCTATAATACCAATAACACCCACTATATGTATTTTACCTTTAATTGGTGCGGTTGATCTTTACCGAACGAATATTCTCGAGGAAAAAGTTTTAATAGAGATTGGAAAATTACGTATTCAAACATTGATTATGGACTTATCTGGAATTATGGAAATGGAGCCTGAAGTAATTGATCATTTAATGAAGATTATTGACGGCACTTCATTAATGGGATGTACCACCGTGATTACCGGGTTAAGAGCTGAAGTGGTTAGAAAAATGATAAACGTAGGAATAAGATTAAATGAAAAAGCACAAACATTGGGAACTTTACAACAAGCATTGAATAAATACTTATTAAGTTAAACACGGAGAATCTTAGAGGTGGGTCGCTTTGCCGACTCTTTTTTTAATTGGCTATATTCTGACCAACTGTCTAAATATTTGTTCCTGCCCCGCAGTTACATCTCGGTATAAAAACTATAGTGAGGGTATTTAGTATTTAATTCAACATCAATCAATTCATTTTCATCTTCAACTAAAAAATGCCCGGTTAGTAGCATAAAGAAAGAGCTGACAAAACAAACTGTGAAACAAAAAAACCTCTATTAATTAGAGGTTTTTTTAGAACTATCTTGCATAACTTTATCAATAGCTGAGATAGTAGATTCTATATCGTCACAGGTTTCGATAATTTGTGTATCCAAATGTGTTAGTTCATAACAATTATTGTCATAGCATACAGACAATAACGGTATACCATTTTTGTTTTTGAAAGTTAATGTTATTTCACAGTTAGTATACTGTTTTAAGGTTTCTAACATTGTTTTAATGTGGTTTAAGGACATATCGTCTTAGTCTCTCTTCTATTACAGAGGGAAGATGACTAAGAGAAGTCTGGAGGTGCCCCATATAATTCTAATTTTAACTCTAATTAAATATAACATACTAATGATTAAAAGTATTGTTATTCGATGTAGCTATACAGTACGAATACACTACACTTGTAACAAACCTGCCCCTTTAGTGCCATAATAAAAAGACTACCTCAGCAACCTTTCTTATTGAATTAAAGCACCCGTTAGTGCATTAAGAAATCCTGTATGGAAACAAATAAAGAGATAACAATGCTCATATATCCCACAAAGCCTTTTCTGTCTTTTTGAAGTTCTGCTAAACCTATTTCCAATATAAGTGTCCCTAAGAAAAACATACAATACGGCATTAACTCGGTTTAGATTCAGTTATTAAACTATAACTTGATAGAACAATAACAGCTATTGCTAAGATAATTCTAATCATATCCCCCCATTTTTTTCGCAATCTATTATGTAAAACATACCCAAACTATAAAATAAACGAACTCATTTAAAGAACAAATCCTAACTTTTATTAATAGCCTTATAAATGATAAGGGGTACTTTTTCTCCAATTTAAGCTTAAGATGGAAAATCGATGGTTCTACGGCATTGCCAGGATGTTGTTATTACCTCAGGAGAAATAGTTTTGTTACTTCAGACAAATAACCCAGTCGTAAGACTTGATAAAGAATTGGATGAGCTCATTCAGATTGCTATCAAAACGGAAATACTGTTAGAGGAAATTAAGTATTTTTTATCAGGAAGTAAATCAGTATTTACATTTGAAAAAAAATGAGTAAATACGTTGTTGGTTCTCGCTGAGGTAAGATGGACAATTCAATATAATAAAAATGTTTGTGTACTGGTTTTATTAAGCTTTAGGGATATTACCCTGCCATGCTGCAACGGATCCTGAATCACACCATCCGTTTAATGCATTATTTAGGGGTTGCTGGAAGAGAAAACGAACATAAAGTTCGATGCACCTCTCTACTGCAATGCTTTTCCAATACCTTTACTGCCGCCTGTCACGAGTGCCGTTTTATCTTTTAATCCCAGGTTACTTTAGATCCAATCCTTTCTATGGGCGTCTATTGTTGATTATATATTAACAATAACTTCTAGTCATAAACAAATGAACTATGGCTGATTTTCTGCTCCAATACTCAATAAAGGAGGGAAACCACTAAGATGGTTTCCCTCTAAAATGTTCCGTCTTGTTTAGTATAAGGTATATTCTTATACTTGCTGAGCAAGGACAATTATCATCACGATTCCCATTTTTTGTTGAACAATTCAAGGAAGCAGAGATGGAATGAGATAAGTGAACTCCTTATACAATAGGAAGCCAGCCAGGGATGCCAGTATAGTACTCCCACATTTTATCAGAAATAGCCAGTTCTTTTTGATCTTTTTTAGATAATGTTGTACGGATTTTGTTTTCTTCAACGGCTTGTACTTTTTGTACCCACTGAGGTTCCATTATCAATTCCCTCCCTAAAGCGATTAAAGGGTACACCTGTTTCAAATGCTTTCATCACTTCTTCGGGTGCCCGCAGCATCCCAACACCCATCACAGGAACATGATCGCCGACACGCTCATGGATCATAACAACTCGGGATGTCTGATGTTATCATCACGGATTGATCCGTTCCAAAAGCCGCCGACAGAATTATGGAGATAATCCAGGTCCTGGTCCGCTAACTTGTCCACTAATTCCAACGTTTCTTCCATGGTGATGCCAGGATTCTCTCTTTCTTCATGCGATAACCGATAGCCGATGATAAAAGGTTTTGTTGCATGGTCTAAAACTGCTTTTTTAACGTCGTCAACTACAGCAAGCGGGAAGGACATACGTTTTTCCAGCGTTCCACCCACCCAACTTGTCAGTTCTGCGATTTGAGTGTGGAGAAAAGAATTGCTGAATCAAATACGTATTGGCACCATGGATTTCAACTCCATCATACCCAGCTTCAATTGCTCTTCTGGTTGCTTCACCAAATGCTTTAATAATTTCATCGATTTCGTCTGCTGTCATTTCCCGAGGTACCACGGCATCGTCCCGTTCCGCTGCTACCGCACTCGGAGCAATTGGTTGACGATCGAGCAATTCTTCAGGCGGGCACATTCTGCCACCCCATAAAATTTGTAAAATCGCCTTTGAACCTTATTCCTGTATAAAACTGTCGCCACACGTCTTAAACTAGGGATTAAGTAATCGGAATCTGCACCAAATTCACCCGGGAATCCTTTTCCATTCCTGGTGACGTATGTGCATGCGGTGATTACCGCTCCTACACCACCGGCACGTTCTTGATAATACGCAACTTCTTCGTCTGATACTTCACCATTTTCATGTGCTCTTGTGTAGATATGGGTGCCATTGTAATACGGTTCTTTATTTCAACTCCAGAACGGAAGATAAATGGTTTAAAAGCAGCTTCATATTTTGGATTCATCTCTTTTTCTCCTTTTGTTTACATCAAGTTTGTTAAAGGATTTTGCTATTTAACAAATGGATAACATAGACTACAAAAATTTCTTTGACAGGCACATTTTTATATTCTATACAAAAAAATTTATAGAGATACATTAAAAGCTTGCCATAAGGATCGGCCAGTTTTGACCTATTTTAGCTGAGTAATTTCTGCCAATATTTCACAGGAATGGAGGCGGGCCTTATGATCGTAAACCTGGGTGAAAAGCAAATAATTCTTGTGCTTGATATTTACTTGTATGTTGAACAAAACCAACTTCTTTAGCTAATTGAAGTTCTTGAGAAAAGAGATTCATTTCGTCTGAAACAGAAAAACTCATAGAAAACGCCATCCTTCCTGTATATTTCTACAAAAAGAATAGCGTTTTTTTCGTTATGATGATACAAATTCACCTTAGCTTGATGGCGATGGGTTACCACCAGCAAAACGCGAATTTACAACGTTAAGGAAATACCAACATTAAAAAGCCCAATTTCTCAGCATTAAATTGAGAAATTGGGCTTTTTTCCATACTGTAGATAATGCCTCGATTGTGGAAGATCAATAAAATTGAACAAAAAAGTGATTATTGATCTGCCGCATTTTTCACTGCTACGACTGCTTTGGCATAATCCGGATGGTTTGTCGCTTCAGTTACGTATTCCACATATGTTACTTTATTGTCTTTATCAAGAACAATGATTGCACGCGCTAACAAACGAAGTTCTTTCATCGCTACGCCAAGGGCTTCACCAAAGGAAAGTTCACGGTGGTCAGACAGCATCTTCACTTTCTCAAGACCGGCTGCTTTACGCCAGCGAGATAAAGCAAATGGTAAATCTACGCTTACAGAGAGAAATTCTACGTTATCCATTTTTGCAACTTCCTCATTAAAGCTCCGAGTTTGCATATCGCAAATACCTGCAGCTGCATCTATAGAAGCGATCACACTAATCAAATGAACGCTTCCTTTGTCGTCATTCAATGAATATGGCTGTAAATTTTCTGAAAGTGCAATGAAATCAGGATCTATGTCTCCAACTTTTAATTCTTGAATGATAAGAGTTACAGGTTTCCCACCAAATGTAATTGAATTTTCCCTTTCAATTGGCATACCTAATACCCTCAATATTTATCTAATTTTGTTATATAGTGTACTTTATTTAATGTGTTATTCTTCGAATAACAAAAAGTCGGATATCAACTTAAACAGGATGATATCCGACTTCAACTATTTGGAGCGTTTACCGTAACCGAATTAAGAGTTTAATTTCTCGATGGCTTCTTGAGTTGTCCAAACACCACTTGAACGAATCCAAAGTTTACAATTCCTGCATTGAATGCATCTTTACCAGGAGCAGCTGTTGCATCACTCACGATATAAACTTTGAAGCCTTGTTCTACTAATTCACGCATATGGGAGTCAACACATAGGTTTGTATTCATTCCTCCACTAATAACCGTGTTAATGCCACGTTTACGAAGTTGTAAAACTAAATCATTCGATTCTGGACCAAAGATTTTATGTGGGCTTGTGATGATTGTTTTGTCGTCTTCGAGATATGGTTTAAATGACTCGTAAAAGTCAGCTCCTGATGCAGATTCAATCTGTTTTTGAGGACCTTTGCTTTGGAACATATTGTTTTCCTGCATCATTGATTCTCCCGCACCTTTAATTTTCCAGTTTTTATCATGAGGGTAGTAATAGTATTAAAAGTTGAATGTTTACTACTAATTCTTAATGCTCAATTTTAGCTATTTCCTCACATAAGAAAGTCAGCAGAACCGCCGCCTTAATTTTAAAAGAACCGTTATATTTGAAAATTCTAAAAATTAACTGCTACATCTTTGAGTGAATCATATCATTTCACAGAAACTTTACCTTGAACTTCAATTTTAACATCTGCTTTTTTCAATATATTTCCGACATCGCACCCTTTATCTGCTGCTTCTGTCGCTCTTTGTGCAGATTGAATTTGTTCTTCTGTCGCGCCAGCAGATAAAACGATGTGAGGATAATGGATAATTTTAAACTCATTATCAGATATACTTGCCTCAGAGTTCACTGTAAGTTTCGCCACAGGAAGTTTTCTGCTTTCAAGCACAAATGTTAGTGTTGCTGCATAACAAGTTGTTACAGAAGCAACGAGAACCTCTTTTGGATTTGCTCCGTTACCACTACCTCCTAATGATGTTGGAATAGCGATTTTTGTATCAAGATACTCCGCTTTAAGGGTTCCATTCCCTGTTACCCCACCATCCCAAATAGCATTCACATTTATTTTCATATCAGCCATAATTAACACTCCCTCAAATAAATTAACTGCATAAATATCTTGCCTATTCACGTATATTTTTACTCTATGATAGAGGTATTTTCATTTACTTTTTTAATTTCTGCTACGAGCTTTTATTGGTATGGTGATCTTCTTCCCTCTTGAACAACTAGCGGCGTAAATTTAATAGATTGACATGGTTATTTACGAAAGTTAGCTTATTCGTAAGATTTCAAAGAAAGCACGAAGTACTGGATTTATTGACAAAAGGGCCATGACCCGTTCCTTTAGCAAAACCGGCTATGCATGACGAAGGAATGAAAGGGCATATGATTATGATGAATCTGGATGCAAAAGCTCATTATACAATTAGTCAAACCGCTCAAGTTCCGAAAATATCTATCGATTTAACGATGAATACTCAGATAAAAGATGTCCCGCCTTGGCTTAATGTAACCGCAAATAAAGATATCCCAAAAATGGAAAATCTTTAGAATAAACATTTTAATGAAGAAGTCCCGCAATTAATCTCGTTGTTTCAAGAATACCAAGTAGATCCAATCGGGTTTGGAGACATGGTTAGAGCAAAATCAAGAAAGTGGAATTATAGCCGGTTTCAGGATATGTATCCCCATCTCAAAACTACAGTCAATACAAAGGTGAATATTATACAAACAGGTGTCGGGGAGTATGGATTTCATTTTTGAAGAGGAGAGGAATAAGGTGCACACTTTAACAGATGAACGATTTTTAGTATCTCCTTTTTTCTTTTTATTTCTGATTTACTCTAATATTATTGGTGTGGGAATCATGGGTTTTCAAAGAGATATTATAAAGAGTGCCGGTTACGATGCATGGATTTCCGTCCTATTATCAAGTATAAGCATTCATGTTTTAGTTTGGATGACATATCTCTTCTTACAATTGCTAATAACGATATCATTTATATCCATCAATTTTGCTTTGGGAAATGGATTGGCGGGTTATTAAACGTTTTTATCATCATCTATTTTCTTGTAGTGGCATTGATTGTTTTACGTGTTTATATTGAGGTTGTTCAAGTTTGGATGTTTCCTTTAATGAAGACATGGTAAATAAGCGTGATTTTTCTATTCCTTCTTTATTACATTGCTTCCATTGGGTTTCGTGTGATTACCGTGGTGTGTTTCTGGAGAACAGTTATACCTTTTGTTTTTCTGTTTCCCCTTTTATTCTTTTCCTTAAAATTTGCCCAATTCAATCATTTACTGCCTCTTTTTAATCATTCGGTTAAGGAAATATTAGGATCATCTAAAATAAAACGATGGTGTTTCAGTTTCTTGGCTTTGAGACTCTACTCATGTTCTATCCATTTATCAAGAACCCTGAAAAATCAAAAAAATGGGCCCGTTTCGGGGTTTTGTTTACAATCTTCTATACCCTTCCATAACAATCATTACTTTTGTTTTCTTTAATGAAGAGCATCTCAAACATACGATTTGGCCGACCTTAACTTTACTTAAAATTGCGGAAATGCCTTTCATAGAAAGAGTCGAATATATTGTCGTTTCCTTATGGTTCCTTGTCGTATTGCCTCATATTAGCGGGCATCTATGGGCAGTCTGCGGCGGACTCAAAAATTTAGTAAATATCAAACAACGTATCAGCTTATTCATTTGCCTCTTTTTATTCTTTTTGTTCTCTAATGTATTAGAGAGCCATAAACAGATAGAACGATTAGCTGATTTATACTCATCTGTTGGCTTCTATTTTATATATTTGTATGTCCCTTTTCTCTTTTTAACGATTAACATTAAACAAAAACTAACTAAAAAGGGTTTTGATGCGAGAATAATTCGATAAGGATATTAAATTTCCCCGATAAAAAAAACTGTATGGAATAAATTCTACACAGTTTTTTTGAAATTCTTATTAGATTGTCAGCAACTCCAACAATATTCCCTCTTTAAAGTGAATTTTCAAATAATATCCAATGGCATTTTCCTAGTAGGTTTAGGAAATACTTGATCAATTCTACTGAGATCTTCTTCAGTAAACTCAATTGTTGCTGCTTCAGCATTTGCTAAAACATGTTCATCTTGAACCGCTTTTGGAATAGAGATGACGTTATTCGAACGGATGGTCCAAGCAAGAGCGATTCGTAATGGTTGGACATTGTATTTGTCAGCAATATCATGAATAGCTGGATCGTTTAAAAGCTGTCTTATTAAAGAGCCTCCTTGAGCAAGGGGACTGTAGGCCATGATTGGCATGTTATGTTCACGCTGCCATGGTAAGAGATCGAAGTCGATTCCTCTTGAACCTAAATGGTATAGCACTTGGTTTGTTACACAATTTTTTCCATTTGTGGTGTTCCATAGCTCTTCCATATCAACCGTGTCAAAATTAGAGACGCCCCATCTTAAAATTTTCCCTTCTTCACGTAGTTTTTCCATTCCTTCAATTGTTTCCTCTAAAGGAACATGTCCTCTCCAGTGGAGAAGATATAAGTCCAAGTGGTCTGTTCCGAGTCGTTTTAAGCTGTTTTCACATGCTTTTGAAATTATATCTAAACCTGCATGATGGGGATACACTTTTGAGACTAAAAAGACTTCATTTCTGCGTCCTTTAATGGCTTCGCCAACTAAGCGTTCAGAATCGCCATTTCCGTACATTTCAGCAGTGTCAATAAGTGTCATGCCCAATTCTACGCCGAGCTGCAAGGCTTTTATTTCTTTGTCTCTCACTTGGGGATTTTCCCCCATGTACCATGTTCCTTGTCCTAAACTAGGTAAAGAAGTGCCGTCAGGTAGGGTTACCACGTGTTTGGCTAATGCATTTTTAATTTCCGCTCTTTTCTTTTCATCCATTAGGCTCTACCCTTTCTATTATGTATTTGGGTATCATAGAAGTAGAATGTTAACGTCTCTTCGTATAAACTACGCATATATTTAGAATTTCCGTAACCAACAAAGCCATTCTTTATTGCATGATATGGCCATTACTGCTTCCGTCTGTGCAAAAAAACAAAGAAAGTGAGGGTGGTCTGTAAGTGTCTGACACTTTGAGTCAACCTCACCACTTCTATTCTAAATCAATTTATCAATCGACTTTGATATCAATGGATTAGATCAGATGAGCTCCTCCATCGATAAGAACCGATGTGCCAGTTGTAAACCCATTTTTCGCTAGGTAAACATAGGTTTCAGCTATATCTTTAGGTTGAGCAACACGTCCAACAGGTAATTGCTTAGCAATCCCATGGTACATAATTTGTCTTTCATC
Source organism: Peribacillus sp. TH16 (assembly GCF_016651095.1). NCBI lineage: Bacteria > Bacillati > Bacillota > Bacilli > Caryophanales > Bacillaceae > Peribacillus > Peribacillus sp. TH16. Next base: position 9,445 of record NZ_JAEKEM010000003.1, read on the forward strand.
TTCTTGAATTCCGCCGTAAAGAGGAGTGTCAACGATACCAGGTGATACCACGTTTACTCTGATAGGTGCCAGGTCTACTGAAAGTCCTCGTACTAATCCATCGATTGCTGAATTAATGGAAGCTAGAGTCGTTGCACCTTGAGGAGGACGCACACCATATACACCAGAAGTTAATGTAATAGAACTTTCATTATTCAAGTATGGAAGAGCAGCACGAACCGAAATATACTGCCCCCAGAACTTACTATCAAAAGCCTCTCTTACTGTTGCAACAGGCAGTTCGCTAAAGTGACCCATTGCGCCTTCACCTGCAGTAACCACTAGGTGATCAAATTTTCCAACCTTCTTGAAAAAGTCAGCAACCTTTTCCTCGCTGCGAAAGTCGATTTCATAGCCCTCTACGTTACCACCAAGCTTCACTTTTGCGTCAGATAATTTTGAAGCAGAACGGCTAGCAATAATGACTTGAGCGGATTCATCGATAAACGCCTTAGCAGCGGCTAAACCAATACCAGATGTACCTCCTAAAACAACCACTCTTTTTCCTTTTAATGACAACGTAATTCCTCCTTTATTCATACGTTTGTTTAACCAGCTTGCGGATTCTGATTAAAGAATCCGCAAGTTAGATATATTTAAGTTTTTACATCACCATTGTTATTTAGCTAAAAGTTTTAGTGATTCACGATTGAATGCTGGAATATCTTTTGGTTCTCGACTTGTTACAATATTTTTGCTGATGACAACTTCTTCGTCTTTATAATTTGCACCAGCATTTTTCAAATCGTTGCGAATGGATTTATAGCCAGTGATGTCGACACCTTTTAAAAGGTCTGTATCGATTAACACTTGTGGTCCATGACAAATGGCAAAAACGGGTTTTTCGTCTTGGATAAATACTTTTGCAAATTCCCCAAAACGATCGTCTTCACGCAATAAATCGGGAGAGAATCCACCAGGGATAAGCAACGCATCAAAGTCTGCAGGATGAACTTCATCAATGGATTTATCAATTTTTACGGTTGTGCCTTTTTTACCAGTTACTTCGTTCCCTGATTGTTTGTCAATCGTGATAACTTCATGACCAGCTTCTTTAAAGGCTTGTACTGGTTCAGTGTACTCCACATCTTCAAATAGGTTTGTTATAAGCGTAGCGATTTTTTTACTCATGTTCATTAACCTCCTTAAAATCATAGAACAGAAGTAAAAATATTCATTTCCGTACCATGTTCTGATTATCTTCATTAGAAGTTGATTTTATCTCCGTTGTAAGCCGCAATATAGATTTTTTTCATATCCTCCACCGATACTTCTCGTGGATTGGATGGAGTACAAGGATCCTCAACAGCTCCTGCTGCCATCTTGGTTCAGGTGTTTTTCAAATTCTGCTTCTCCCACACCAAATTCCTTTAGTGTTAATGGCAGATTCAAAGATTTGTTTAAACGACGGATGAGGTCTGTTAACGAGTCAATCAATTCGTCATCCGTATTTCCGGTTAAACCAAGCATCCTTGCAATATCCGCATATCTTAAGCTTTCCACCTTTCTATTATAATCAATCACATATGGCAAGTAGAGTGCATTTGCTGTACCGTGCGGAATTTCAAAAATGGCTCCGCTCTTATGGGCTAAGCTGTGGACAATTCCTAAAAATCCATTGGAAAAGGCCATGCCGGCTATGGCCTGGGCATAATGCATTTCTGCCCTTGCCTGTTTGTCACCTGATAAGGGAGTGAAGTATCCGGTTTTTGGATATGAAATTACGCCTGACATTGCAATCGTTGATCCTGAACTGACGTATTCCATGCCTGCTTCGATTGTAGCCTATACGGGGAGGATGCATTGACACATGGCATTGAGGCATATGTATCCACCCTGCACAACTCTTTTACTGATCCGCTGGCCATGCAGTCGATTAGGCAAGTGGTAGAAAATATTGAAAAATCCGCAGTCCTAGTCCGTAATAACGGAGAATGGAGATACATCACTGCCTGTTCCGCTAGTAGTTGAAATGGCAATAAAGCGAGCTTTTTCACGCAATGTTGGCAGTACATTTGGAGCCTTGATTTGGTCAAATGGCAGTTCGGGGTTTTCATAAAAAATCCACATCAACTTAGCCGCATCAAGCGGAGATCCGCCGCCGGCAGCAATGATCCAATCCGGCTGGAATTCTTCCATCTTCTTGCCGCCGTTTTGAGCGGTTGTAATAGATGGATCGTTTTCAACACCTTCGATTAGTTGCGTCTCAATGCCTGCCTCTCGTAAATAAGTTTGGATTTTATCGAGATAACCGGATTTTTTTTATCGATTGACCGCCAATAACAACCGTCGCTTTTTTCCCTTCAAGGGTTTTTAAAACTTCTAAGGATCCTTCTCCAAAATAAACATCTCTCGGAAAAGTAAATCGATTCATATGTGTAAATTCTCCTTTTCTGTGGTGAAATTAGCAACTTTAAGGTTCCCTTATCCATTTTTTTAAAATTGAGTACGTCATAAGTGTTTCCCATCATCTTAAATGTTACTAATGAACAAATTCAGGTTCTCCCTCAACAATGGTCCTTACTATATCTTCTGCTTCGATTTCGAGTAATTTCTCCAAGAACCTTATGGTTCCTAATACTGCTTGAATATCCCCCTCTGTTTGAACGTCTTCCATTTTCTTTTGAACAATCAGTTCATTTATAACTTGTTTGAAAGCCCGGGTCTTTATAAGCCATTCTCCAACAAGTTTCTTTGTTGCGTCTTTCTCGCCTGTATTTTTCACTGCAAATAAACTTTCCGTTTTTGTTTCTACGAGCGTTACGGAACCAAAATCGGAATCCATACGGATGCGAAAATAATTCTTTCTACTGTCATAATATCTTTCTTCTTTTAAAAGAAAATACTCTATCCCTACTGTGATTTCAAAAAAGGGTTCTGTCTCTGTAGGATAATGTAGTTCTCTTACATCAACACTTTTTACAACGTCTAAATACGTCTCCAAACCATATTGGGTACTAATGATTTTTGCATCCATTACGTTCATGACTTCACTCCCTTTTTCACCTTGCGGATTGTTTTAATATATAATAATCTTTTTTACTAAAATCCATCCCACATTAACCTAATCGCTTTTTTCAACTGCATGTCCACCAAACTCGTTCCGAAGGGCAGCAACCACTTTCCCTGTAAAGGTGTCATGATCTAAAGAACGGTAGCGCATCAAAAGAGACATGGCGATCACTGGAGTGGCTACCTGCAGATCCAAGGCCGTTTCCACTGTCCACTTTCCTTCTCCTGAAGAATGCATGGTTCCTTTGATTTGTTCTAAGTTTGCATCTTTAGAAAATGCACGTTCTGTTAAGTCGATGAGCCATGAACGAATGACTGAACCGTTATTCCATACTCTTGCCACTTTTTCATAGTCAAAATCAAACTCACTTTTCTCCAGTACTTCAAATCCTTCGCCAATCGCAGCCATCATCCCATACTCGATTCCGTTGTGGACCATTTTTAAGAAATGACCGCTGCCTGCTGGACCAGCATATAAATATCCTTTTTCAACCGCTGTGTCTCGAAATATGGGTTCAACCATACTCCAAACTTCTGAATCCCCGCCGACCATGTAACAAGCTCCGTTACGCGCTCCTTCCATTCCCCCGGATGTACCAACATCCATAAAGCTTACACCAACTTGCTTTAGCTGGCCGTAGCGGCGAATGGAGTCCTTATAATGAGAATTACCAGCTTCGATTATGATATCGCCTTTACTCAAGTATGGAGTGATCTCATTTATAACTGAATCGACAACAGCGTGCGGAACCATGATCCAGATAATTCTAGGGCCGTCCAGGATTTTAATAAGTTCCTTAAAACTCGATGTTTCTATAGCACCGTACTTACTGATTTCTTCTACAGCATTAACATTTAAATCGAAGGCGGCTACTTCGTAGTTGTGGTCAATTAGATTTTTCCCTAAGTTTATCCCCATTTTCCCTAACCCGATTAATCCAACTTGCATCCTCTTGTCCTCCTGTACTATTCGTGTTGTTAACGTATTTTTAATACTTTTACTGATTGATCTTTTGAAATCATCTCATACTTAGACCCTTGGTATTCCCACCAATAAAACCCGTCCTCTTTTAAAAGTTCATCCGAAGCACCCGGCCCCATCGAACCTGAACGATACAAATGTAAGGGGACTGTGTTTTCCTCAAACGCTTCTAAAACTGGCTGCACCCAATTCCACGATAATTCCACTTCATTCCAGTGGGCAAAGAATGTCGAGTCACCGCGTAATGCATCAAAGATTAAGAGTTCATAAGCTTCGGGTATGTCTTTTGCTCCTGTTGAGAAGTCAATTGAAATAGGCTCAATTTTCCCGTTTTTTAGCGGATTCTTACTATTCAATTGTAACGATATCCCTTCATTGGGATTGATATTGACAATTAATAGATTTGGTTCCGTTTGTTGATCGGATCCATACAATTCCTTCACTGGATTTTTAAACTCTATGACGATACGAGTCGACTTTTCCTTCATTCTCTTTCCTGTACGGATATAGAAAGGAACTCCTCCCCAAAAATCATTATCAATCCATAAACGGGCGGCAACAAAAGTATCATTGACAGAGGAAGAATCAACCCCAGGTTCCTCCCTGTATCCAACCACTGGCTCATGATTCATTTCTCCGGCACTATATTGGCCACGGACAACTTGAGAACCGACATCCTCTTTCTGCAAAGGCCGCAATGATTCCATCACCTTTCTCTTTTCATTCCGGATATCTGCCGCACTTGTCGTTTTTGGTAAATGCATGGCCATCATCATCAACATTTGCAGCATATGATTCTGGAACATATCCCGGATGGCTCCGGCTTGATCATAGTAGCCCGCTCTATCTTCTACTCCAACCGTTTCACTAGCCGTTATTTGTATATTGGCTATGTGCTGATTATTCCATAAGGATTGAAGCACAGGATTGGTAAATGCCAATGCTTCGAGGTTTTGAACCATTGTTTTGCCAAGATAATGGTCTATCCGGTAAATTTCCTCTTCGCTAAAAGATTTGCGTAGCCTTTGATTTAAATCTTGGGCGGAAACCATATCATGCCCAAACGGCTTTTCAATAATCAGGCGTTTCCATCCATTGGTCGTTCCCAATCCGCTTTCTTTAATATTAGAGGCGATTACATCGAAAAACTCGGGTGCAACAGACAGATAGAATAATCGATTTTCAGGAATATTTAACTCCCGTTCACGCCTCTGAACCAAATTAAGCAGTTCTTGATACCCTTTCACATCCGTTACATCTAATTGGCTGTAACGAAACGCGTCGATAAATTCTTTTAATTTAGCTTTATCTTCGATAAAGCGTCTAGAAAATGTTCTTAATGAATGTTCTACATTTGTTTGAAATGTACCATCCGATAGTTCTCTCCTGCCTAACCCAATAATTGAAAATGACTGGGGCATCTTTTTATCTAAAAACAAATTAAAAAGAGCCGGATAAATTTTTCTTTTGGCCAAATCACCCGTTGCTCCAAACAAAACAAAGGTCATAGAATCCACTTTTCATTCCTCCATTTTTCAAAACACTTTGCAATAGAAAAGGTAGGTACCTACTCTAATACTTGATAATTGTTGGTTATGGTAACCATATAAGGCACATCAAATTTTTTACGATCTAAATGATTGCAGACTTTCGCTACCCTGCATCCGCTTTATATACTTGATTATTTCACCCAACTTGCACCATGAAAATGAATTTCCGGAAATGGTCATAGCCACATTGAGGACATTATTAATCATTTGTAGTGATCGTTAAACATCTTTCGCAAACTTTTCGATGTTTTGCTTTTTTCCTTACCCTCTTCGTTTCATTCCTTTCTGCATTCATTAATAGACGATCTATCTTGAATAATGCGTATAACTTCCACCTAACAACTGTATTGGATGTTGTTACAGTTGAGAAAGATTAGATTTATCTTAAGTCCGATCTTATTTTCAAAATATAAAGGAGAATTCTTCATTCCCCTGTTAAAAGGCCTAATGGTATAAGTCCCTTTTCATCTTAACAATTGCCGCTTAAAAAAGATTGGTTGCTGCATTGATGTTAGTATAATATCTACAACAAATAATTAAAAGTACGCACTTTTTTATTATATAATGTTTAAAAATATACTTAGTATACTTTTATATACCATATGGGGTTGTGAGATTTTCAATTAGAGGATTTAAAATAAAAAGATCTTCGTTATTTACGAAGATCTTTCAAAATTGCCTTGGAGTCATTATTTAAATAATAGTTTTATCGACTCATGATAAATAATGGAATATCCTTGGGTTCACGACTCTTTGTAATGTTTTGCTTACTGCTGACTCTTTGCCCTTGTCGTTTGCACAGTCATTTATCAAAGCTTTGCGAATTGGTTTATAACGGGCGATATACACATGTATCAACATGAGGCTAATTAATATAAGCAAATATTAAGCTTTATTATTTAGAAGGATTTGCTTTCGGTAGTATAAGCGACCTATCTATACCAGATGTTTCACAAACATAGGACGCCTCCATAATAGCTGATGGATCTGCTGCTAAAACGACACTTTTTAAATTGGAAAAAAGAAACCTGTTCGTAATACAATAAATAACCTTCTTTCTTTCCCTTAAAAAAACCGCCTTCTCCATATAAAAATGTGATGCTGATATTTAAATGACTGATAATGCTATCTCCAACTTCATCAGGTTTTTCTGAAATGATCATGACAGATTTCCCATGATTTAATCCATCTAAAACATAATTAATCATTTTCGTCACTATATAAAAAACAGCCAGAGAAAGCATGGCCTGTTCCAATGTATAGACAACCGCCGCAATCGTAAATATGAAAGCATTTACGACAAATAAAAATGAGGCAATCGGAAATCGATAGTGTTGGTTAAACCAAATCGACAGCATTTCAGTGCCATCTATTGCACCGCCAAATTTTACAACGATTCCTATCCCAACTCCTAAGATTACCCCACCGTATTAAACAATTAATACTTCAGATTTAGTAATAGGAGGAATCGATTTAAATAGTACTAAACCAACGGTAGTAATAATATTTGCATATAGAGTTCTAATGACAAAGGTTTTACCCACTTCTTTAGCTGTAAAAATTAAGATAGGAATATTTAAGCCCAAAAATACAACATAAATCGGGATTCCCCATAAAGCATTGGCCATAATCGATAACGCTGTTACACCACCATCTACTAGCCCGTTTGGTGCTAACATCGTTTCTAATCCCATAGCAACGATTGACGCCCCCAAAGTTAAAAAAACATACTCAACAATTTTTTTCATCATCTCACCTGAAAATATGTATTATTCTTGATTCCTTACTATAAAACAGTACAGCTAAAATCCTTTACAACACAGGAATATTATTTACCTTTTTCCAGAATGTACTCCTTTATTTCCTTTATGAACTGGATCATTGCAAATAAAAAGACCACAAGTCTTGACTTATTAAAAGTCTACTTGTGGTTTTTAATCCCCTCTTTTTAGAATGATTGCTATTTAATAGACGCACTTTTATTGGCAGGAGTATCTATCACATTCTCCATATAGTTTTTACCCCATTCATACATGGAATCGAGTATTGGCATTAAGCTTTTTCCTTGTTCGGTCAATGAATATTCTACTTTTGGAGGAACAACAGGATAGACTTTTCGTTCAACAATGAGGTCTTCTTCTAGCTCGCGTAATTGGTTAACAAGCATTCGTTGAGTAATGCCCGGCATAAGAGCCTTCAGCTCACCAAATCGCTTCGTTCCCTCTTTTCCTAAATGCCACAAAATCAGCATTTTCCATTTACCGCCAATAACATAAAGCGTTAATTCTTTTTCACAGTTAAACATTTTGTCCTGCATACGTGACATTTGTTTCACCTCCATTTCTATATAGAATAACACATAGTATACTTTTTAACACTATGTAAAAATAAAGTGCGTACTTTCATACTTTTAATATACACATTATACTAACACTGTACCATTGTTAACAAGAGCATTGGTTACAGTTGCCAGGAGCAACGAAAGTGAACAATGGGCATTATTACTACTGTGCAACAAACTTAATAAATTATGAGGAGTGAAACATAGATGGAATTACAATTAGCATTAGATTTAGTCAACATTCCAGAAGCAATCGAATTGGTAAAAGAAGTAGAGGAGCATATTGATATCGTAGAAATCGGAACACCGGTTGTGATCAACGAAGGTCTTCATGCTGTAAAGGCAGTAAAAGAAGCATTCCCTAACTTAAAAGTATTAGCAGACCTGAAAATTATGGATGCTGCTGGATATGAAGTGATGAAAGCTTCCGAAGCAGGTGCTGATATCATCACTATTCTTGGAACGGCTGAAGATATGTCGATTAAAGGTGCTGTAGAAGAAGCGAAAAAACAGGGTAAAAAAGTCCTTGTCGATATGATTGCGGTAAAAGACCTTGCTGGACGTGCTAAAGAAGTGGATACTATGGGCGTGGATTATATTTGTGTTCACACGGGCTACGATCTTCAAGCAGTCGGAAAAAATTCTTTTGAAGATCTACAAACCATCAAAAGTGTGGTTAAAAATGCTAAAACGGCCATCGCAGGCGGCATTAAATTAGAAACACTTCCAGAAGTCATTAAAGTAAATCCAGACCTTGTCATTGTAGGCGGCGGGATTACTGGACAAGCTGATAAAAAAGCTGCTGCTGCCAAAATGCAACAAATGATCAAAGAACAAACGGTTACAGAAGGTTAATCCTAAGATGCAGACGACTCAATATTTAGCAGAAATCTTAAAAGAGCTTAATCATTCAGCTGACTTAATCGCAGATGAAGAAGCTGAAAAACTCGTCAACGGGATACTTGAATCGAAAAAGGTTTTTGTCGCCGGTGCAGGCAGATCAGGATTCATGGCCAAATCCTTCGCCATGCGGATGATGCATATGGGAATTGATTCTTATGTAATCGGTGAAACTGTAACTCCCAACTTTGAAAAAGAGGATATCTTAATCATCGGATCCGGATCCGGGGAAACAAAAAGCTTAGTCTCCATGGCTGAAAAAGCAAAAAGCATTGGTGGTAAAATTGCAACTGTCACGATTTTCCCTGATTCCACTATTGGACAGTTAGCAGATATCACCATTAAATTGCCTGGATCCCCGAAAGACCAATCAGAGGGCGATTATAAAACCATCCAACCAATGGGCTCATTATTTGAGCAGACCCTTTTACTTTTTTATGATGCCGTCATCTTGAGATTCATGGAGAAAAAGGGATTAGATACCAATAAGATGTATGGCAGACATGCCAATCTTGAATAAAACATAGTCCTAAGAATGTAATAACCAAAAGACCGCAAACATACTAAAGAAACTTTGCGGTCCTTTGGTTAGTCTTTAAAACATTATTTTGTTATTATTAACAATTATTCTAAAATTTTTTAATAAGGAATGATAGCATGATTTCATTAAAAGGAAAAACTGCTTTAATTACTGGGGCAGGCAGAGGAATCGGGCGTGCTACTGCGATTGCTTTAGCAAAAGAAGGAGTTCATTTAGGATTGATTGGATTAACGATGTCAAATCTTGAAAAGGTAACCGCGGAACTAGAGCAATATGATGTGAACGTTTCAGCAGCAACAGCAGATGTAGCCGATCTTGAAGCAGTTCATCAAGCTGTTGAACACATCAAATCAGACCTAGGTTCTATTGATATTTTAGTCAACAATGCAGGTATAGCTAAATTTGGCGGTTTTCTTGATTTAACTCCTGAAGAATGGGAAAACATCATCCGAGTAAACTTGATGGGTGTATATAATGTAACAAGAGCCGTTTTACCTGATATGATTGAAAGAAAATCAGGAGATATTGTGAATATGTCCTCAACTGCGGGCCAAAAAGGAGCACCTGTTACAAGTGCTTACAGCGCTTCTAAATTTGCTGTTTTAGGACTAACGGAATCACTCATGCTAGAGGTAAGAAAGCATAATATCCGTGTAACGGCTTTAACACCAAGTACAGTTGCAACTGATTTGGCCATTGAAACCAATCTTATTAGTGGAAATCCTGAAAATGTTATGCAATCAGAGGATTTAGCAGAGCTGCTTGTAGCCGGGTTAAAACTTCATCCAAGAGTCCTAGTAAAGACTTCAGGATTATGGTCAACTAATCCTTAATTTGAGAAGTGATCGACTCTTCTTGTCTATATTGGATAAGAAGTAGGAACCTAGTTGTAAAGTGTACCCTTTGTAAAGGACATTTTTAAAAAAAGGATTAGGCAGCCTAAAGAAGATGATCTCTGTTGTGGAGTGACCCCTGTCAAATAGACAGAAATAAAAAAGACCAATTAAGCAACCTGAGTTCTATATTGATATGGACTCAGGTTGTTTAATTTTTTCTGGAAGCGATGATGGTTATAGAATCGAATATACATACTTACAGCACCTCGAACCTCTTCAGAGGTACCGAAGGAGTTCATATAGAAACACTCCGATTTAAAGTGACTGAAGAAATTCTCCATACAAGCGTTATCCCAGCAGTTTCCCTTTCTTGACATACTGGATTGCATTTTATATTTTTTCAAATAGGTTATTGTATTGGTGGGAAGTGTTTTGAATGCTTTATCAAACGTTCCTTTAATATTACCCATAGAAAAATCCCCTCCATATATAGACAGATTAATGTGCTTTCTTTTTTCTGTCTACTAAAAGGGGATCATATCATTGTACAGGGGTCATCTTTTCTAATACTTCAAATCCTTCTCCAATCGAAGCCATCATTCCGTATTCAATTCCATTGTGGATTGAACAAGATCTTGTAAGCTAGATGTACCTTCAGCCCCGTATTTCTTTATTTCTTCAACAGCATTTGTATTTAGATCAAATGCTACTACATCATGTTTATGGTCAATTAAGTTCTTTCCTAAGTTTAGCCCCATTTTTCCTAATCCAATTAATCCGACCTTCATCATTAATCCTCCTTGAGTATTTCACCTATAGCGTAATGGATTCAAAGTATAATCATAATCTTTCTTTTACCACCATCTATAACCATCCTCTTCCAATAATTGATGAGCAGCTTCTGGTTAAGCAAAAGTTGCAGTACTAAAATACTTGCTTTATTATTTAGGGTATAGTATATTAATTGACACATCAACTATTGAGCTATCAATTATTTTGTCTAACGTATGAAAAGAGGGTGTTTCTTGACGAATTCATGTTCTAATGAATCTTTTATTTTATATATAATGAACTGCCTTAACAAACAGATAAGTTCAAAATTTGAAAGTTGTACGGGCATTAGTCAATCAAGACATGATATCTTATATCAGCTTTATAAAGTTGATGAAATTAGTCAAACAGCACTTCAAAAAGAGGTTAACATTGACAGTGCAGCGATTACCCGGCATTTAAAACAACTTGAAGCGACTGGAATGATTTTAAGACGCAAAGATCCGGAGGATAATCGATTTACTCTTGTCTGTCTTTCAGATCATGGTCGCAAACAGATTATTCTCTACCAAGCTGAAAAGGCTCGTTTTGTCACTTTGATGCTTAAAGATTTCAAAGAAGAAGAACGTCAAGAGTTAACAGATATGCTGACACGCATTCAAAAAAATATAAGCCAAGTCTAACACTTGATTCGTTACAATTTGAAATGAGAATAACTATAAATTAAACTACTAAAGTTAAAAAGAGGAGACTATCAACTATGACTACTACAGCACAATTAACAAATGATTTCAAAGAAATTGTCACTGGACGCCGCTCCATAAAAAATTACGACAAATCCGTAAAAATCAGTAGGGAAGAAATGGAGGAAATACTTACCTTAGCGACACTTGCTCCTTCTTCAGTTAATATGCAACCATGGCGTTTCCTTGTAATTGATAGTCCTGAGGGAAAAGCAACACTTGCACCTCTTGCTCGCTTTAACCAAAATCAAGTCGAAACATCTTCCGCAGTAATTGCCGTATTTGGTGATATGAACAATTTTGATAACGGCGAAGAAATCTACGGTAAAGCTGTAGATTTAGGGCTTATGCCTTTAGAAGTAAAAGAAAACATATTAGCCTCATTTGCTGGATATTTCGAAAAAATCACTAGTGAAGAGATGAAAGAGGTCGTTCTAGTTGATGGTGGTCTTGTATCCATGCAACTAATGCTTGCGGCTCGTGCTTATGGCTATGATACAAATCCAATCGGGGGCTATGAAAAAGACCAGATTGCAGAAGCTTTTGGATTAGATAAAGATCGATACGTACCAGTTATGCTAATTTCAATCGGTAAAGCAGCAGATAATGGCCATCAATCAGTTCGTCTTCCAATTGATAAAGTCGCACAATGGAAGTAATGTAATAAAGAATCCATTCATTAAATTTCAATCGAGTATGTTATTTTTACTTTAATTATATATTAAGTTTATTATGCTTAACAAAAGAGAGGATGACGTTTAATGATTATCATTCATGCCGTATTCAATATTAATCCAGCAAAACAAGATGCATTTCTAGAGGAGATTCAACCGCTAATCGTAGCTTCAAGAGCGGAAAGTGGAAATGTTTCTTACACTCTTCACAAAGCTACAGAAAAAGACAATGAATTTACAATGGTTGAAGTTTGGCAAGATCATCTGGCGGTTGCAAGCCATAATTCAAGTGAGCACTTCACCTCGTTTGTTGGTAAAGCTAAAGAATTCCTTTCTTCACCTTTAAATGTTAACGCATTTGAAGGACAACCATTAAAATAATGAGTTAAAATGTATGGGATTTCCTATATCCCATCTTATAAAACAAAGAGTTGCTGCTTCGGTAAAACAAGCTGCAACTCTTGTTTATTTCCATTCCATTTTCTCGGACATCACGCGCTTATTTGGCGTACATAATCTGTGTGACAATTAACCTAAAAAGTCGATCTCCTCTACGTTAAGGAATCGACTTTTTTTACTTATTCTTCTTAATGAACTAACGCACCCGTTAGTTTAAGTGTAATTCTTCACAATGTTTAATTACTTTATTTCACTTATTTTGTTAAGCACTAAAAATACTAATACCAGATACAACACAAAGCAATAACAGTAATAATAATCTTAACCAATCCATTGTAAGCCAAAAGTCTCCGCTAAATTTAAAATTATCCGTACCATACCTTACGATTGTGCCGTACCGTACCGTACCTTGCCCTACCAAAACATAACATAACATAACATAACGGAACGAACCGCACGATGTTGACCTATCTCATCAGCAATAAGGCGGTCACCCTTATTGGACGGTATTGGTATTGGCCTTACCGTTTCAACACTATATTTCTTCCCATACAAATTCACGCCAATTAGCCGTGATTAAATTCTTCTCTAAAACTACATTTTTAGATATTTGATTTACTAATGTACATATAGATGATAATATAAGTTCACTTAACCAAAATACATAATAGGTTAGGATTTACAATTTTTGAATGAATGGCGGTAAAAAATGAACATTAATTATAGATACAAGCGGATTATTTTTGCTCTTTTAATGGCTTTTTGTATGTCCTTTTTTATTACATTTATATTAGTCTCACTAAGTAATGGGTATAATAGTTTGTTTTTATCTACGTGGTTGAAAACTTGGTCACAGGCTTTTATATGGGCTCTTTTTGGTGCTTACTATTTTCCAGTATTAATACAAAAAATAATGCAAAAAATTAATTTTGTAGAAAGCGAGTAAATCTATTTTTTCTTCCCAATCGCTTTTGAAATAAGAAAAGGACAAGACATGTGAACGAGCTTCTACATTGTCTTGTCCTTTTTGTTATCTTTTCACTTCGTAATGTAGCTCAGCAAATTGATTAAAACGATTTATGCTCTTTAAAGGGTTCTGGTGCAAAAAATTTTAAACACTTGCAAGTAATCTCTCAATCTTGGACATACTGATACTATCAGTATAAAAAGGATGTGTATCGGTATGAAGAAACCAGCAGAATTCAAATGGAAGCATTATCAGCCTGATATTATCTTATTAACAGTAAGATGGTACCTACGGTACAACTTGAGCTTTCGTAATTTGGTGGAAATGATGGAAGAGCGTGGCCTATCGATGGCTCACACAACGATTATGCGTTGGGTTCATCAATATGGACCGGAATTAGATGAAAGAGTACGGCGTCATCTTAAGCCAACAAATGACTCTTGGAGAGTCGATGAAACGTATATCAAAGTAAAAGGACACTGGATGTATCTGTATCGTGCAGTGGATTCCGAAGGAAGCACGATTGATTTTTATCTCAGTAAGACAAGAGACAAACAGGCTGCAAAGTGCTTCTTCAAGAAAGCTATGCGGTCTTTACATGTTTCTAAACCTCGTGTCATAACAGTCGATAAAAATCCGGCATATCCTATAGCAATTGAACAGTTGAAAAAAGAGAAAAGCATACCTGACGGTATGCAACTTAGACAACAGAAGTACTTGAATAACATAGTGGAGCAGGATCATCGCTTTATAAAGAAGCGAGTCCGTTCTATGTTAGGATTAAAAACGTTCCAAACAGCCAAACAGATTATCTGTGGAATAGAGGTGATGCATATGCTGAAAAAAGGACAACTGCAACAAGGGGTGAAATCTGTCCAAAGCGAGATTGAATTCATACATAAATTATTTGGAGTAGCATCATAATTCATAAACGAAAAGGATATTGGGGATCTATGTTTCTAACAAATTATATTTGCACCAGAACCTTTTAGAGTAACAGTATCAGTATGTCAAAGATTTAGAGATTACTTGCAATCAATTTAATCTTTTTGCACCAGAACCATTTTCCCTTACTAGTGATCAGTCGTTTTATTACAAATACAAAGGCACATTTTTATGGTCGTTTATTAACATTTTTTTCACCAACCAAGCGCTGCCTATGACACCCGCATCATTACCTAATGTAGCAACAACTAACTCCACACCTTGCGCTACTCTCGGAAAAGCAAAACGGGTAAATTTCTCTTTCAATGGCGTCAATAACGTATCACCTACTTTCGAAACCCCGCCTCCGATAACAATTTTCTCGGGATTTAAGCCGTTTGCCAAATTGGCTAAAGCTAAACCTAAATGTAGGGTAACTTTGTCAATCACTTTGCTCGCTAACTCATCGCCATCATTTGCAGCTTCAAATACTTGTTTGGACGATAGTGTTTGATGTTCATGATACACAGCTCTCAATATACTCGGTTTATCGGTGAAGGATAATTCGTCAATCGCTAAGCGGACAATGCCTGTAGCAGAGGCTACGGTTTCAAGACATCCTGTTTTCCCGCAATTACAGCGTGTCCCCCCCTCCACAACAGAGGTAATATGACCAATTTCACCACCTGCTCCATTTACCCCATGTATAATCTCGCTATTGGCAATAATTCCGCCCCCCGACACCTGTCCCTAACGTCACACATAGTAAATCTTTCGATCCTTCTCCGGCACCTTTCCACATCTCGCCGATTGCCGCCACGTTAGCATCATTCTCAACAATGACAGGCAAAGATGTTTCCATTTCAAGGAGGTCTTTTAAGTGGAAGTTTTCCCAGCCTAAATTAACAGCCACATCAATGGACCCTTTTTCCAAATTGACCGGACCTGGAGCTGCAATCCCAATACCGATTAACTTCTGTTTGTTTTGGCCTAAATCATCCAATGTTTGATCGATCGATTTGGCTATATCAGTCGGAATATAATGCCCTTTCCCCTTTTTGTTTGTTGTTATTTCCCATTTGTGAATGATTCCACCATATTGATTAATAAACGCCACTTTAATAGTGGTACCACCTAAGTCCACACCCACTAACCATTTTTCATACATCATTATTCATCCTTTTTTCCTTTAGTTAAATGTTTCGCTTGCCATTTTCCTTAAGTCTTTTTATTTTTTATGCTTCCTTTTTAAACGCCCTCAAGGTGACAGGAGTCTTAGAGAAATAAAAGAGCTGCAAAGCTGTCTTCCAAAGCTCTTTGCAGCCTTTTTATCTCGTGTGTGGCTTTTTCATGCTGAACACGTACTTTTTAAAAATGATAGTATCCGTATATCCAAGTTAGATAAGTTTCTTGTCCTTTTTATGTTATAGGTTGACTGCCTTATGATTCTCCTCTTCCTCTTTACTTTCTTTTTTTTCATCAGGTAATGTAAGGAACTTAGTCATAACAGCACTTGCTAAGAATAAAATGGCGAAAATCCACATGACTCCCCCGACACCTAATGGACCAATAAAAATTCCAACAATAGTAGGCGCTATAAAACCACCTAATCCTCCACCTAAGTTTAGAACGGACATAGCCGCTCCTTTATCTTGAGTATCTAATGAAGTGACTAAAGCTGTAAGGGGAACATACCCAGCCACTGTTGCTCCACACAAACTCATTGCAAGTAACATCATGAAATAGTTATGTCCAAACAGTTGCGGGGTGTAATAAACGGCTAATGTTGCGACAGCACTCCCTACACCACCTATCCAAGCAATCGTCGTTCTCCAACCAATTTTGTCACCCAATGTTCCTATTATTAGATTAAAAATAATAGCTACAATAAATAAAGATCCATATAATTTAAGCCATTCACTCGTTGAAAAACCATACTTTTGAAGGTATGTCGGTAAGAAAACAGCAAATCCTACTAAAGTAAGGCCATTTATCGCTTTTACAATTCCACCAAGTGTGACTTTTGGATTTTTATACATAATGGTAATTCCTTTAAGAAACTCTGCTTTTGTGTTACCGCTACTCACTCTTTTTATATCAAACGTATCTCTATTGACAACCAGCGCTAATATCGCACCAATTGTCACGAAGATTAAACTAGTCCATAAGGTGTTAATATGGCCAATCTTTGGAAGTGCCAAACTAGAGTAAAAAGGGCCAATTACACTCATTCCAAGTGAGAACACAAACCAGAACCATCCCACTGCAGCTGCTAGTTTTGCTTGAGGAGTACGATAGGTAATCCAAACTAAAAAGCCAAAGGAAAACAATGGATACCCGAACCCTCTTATCAGATAAAAGGTTAACATTAGAGGATAACTAAATGGGATGACTCCTAAACAAATAAATAAGATGGACCCAATCGCAAACATACAAAAGCCTATCATCATAGTTCTCTTAGGTCCCAATATTTGCACAAAAACACCTGATAACCATGCCGAGATTGCTGTACCTATTCCATATACAGAAAACATCAGTGAAGCACTTTCTATTGAAAGTCCTCTCTCAATCATATAAGGAGAAATCCAACCTTGTTCCAATCCATCACCAATCATAAAAATAATAATGCCTATATACCCCCAGAATAAATTGGAGGGCATCCCTATTTTATCAATTATGTTTTGTTTCCCAGCTACATGGTTCATGTTTACACCTCCCATGCGTTATCGTTCATGACAAAATTCTTTTTTTCATCTTCATGAGTCATTTTGCTTCTCCTGTCTTGTTCACCATTCATACTTCATACAAAGAATAGTTAAGCGTTTTCATTTATGAATCAAGAAACTATGTTTCTTCAGAGATTGGAGTGAACGACCAATCTCTGAAGGTATCCAGCATTACCAAACGGGTACTTTTTTTGTTTTTAACGAATCAATGATCATTTTAAAGATCACTAAATCATTTTTATAGTCTTCCGGAGTCGTTTTGATCTCAACGTCTCCTGTAAGTGCTTCATGTAAAGTTTCGAGTTCAATATTGTAAGGATCTTGATAAGTAGGACGAATGACCGTTTCTTTGAAAGTCCCATCCACTGTTTCATTCACGATTAGTTTAATAGGCAAGCCCTTAATATAAGGTGTGTCATACTCTACTCGTACCGACTTTGTTTCTCCGTATACTTCTAAATGAGCATCAAATCTTCCTTGTTGGTCAATCCCTGTTTCGTAACTCACATTAAAGTTCTCGTATTCAAACAATGTATTTAAAAACATACCTTTCACACCAGAACCAATAACAGATTGAGGCATCCCTAAAGCTTCTCTCATTACCGAAAGATCATGACTACCTAAACCGCCTAGAAGTCGGTATACAAAAGTCAGTTGATCATCTACTTCACCTATTGCGTCTGTTACTAATTTTTTTGCACGTACTTGCTTATCGGTAATTGCTGCTTCTGGAATATCCGTAAATCTCTTTGGATTCGCACCGGATTGATTGACAAAGAATTCATTAGGACCAATGATGTCTCGTACTCGAGCATATAACACCTTATCCAATCCACCGATTTCCTTAATCGCAGCTTCAAATGCAGGTGCATATCTTCTCATGTATCCAACCATAACCTTGATATTATTCTTGTTTTTCGCTTCAATAATTGCATCTGCATCTGCCATCGTCAGGGCCATTGGTTTTTCAATCAAGACATGTTTTCCTTCGTTTGCTGCATCAACGGCAACTTCCGCATGATACTCATCACTGTTTAAAACGAATACTACGTCTAAGTTGGATTGTTTCACCAATTCTTTCGCATCCGTGTATAAGTTTTCTACTTCGTATTTCTTACCGTTGTAAGCTAAAGATTCTTCTGACACATCACATAGTGCAGCAATACGGTACTTATCAGGCATAGTCGCCAAAATTGGTAAATGGATGACTTGTGCTACTTCCCCTGTTCCAATTATTCCTACATTTAACACTTTACTCATCATACATCTCCCTCTAATCATCGTGTTTTTATTTATAAGCAGAATGGGGAAACGGATTAAGCCCACCACATTTCACTTGCTTGTTCCCGAATCATGATCGATTGCAAATTATCAACAGCCCGCTTAAATCCTTCCTCAATAGACATTAAACCATCTTCATGTTCGATACTGACAACATAATCATATCCATATAGTCGTAAGGCACCTAAGATATTGGACCATGCTTCTATTCCGTGGCCGCAGCCTACTGAACGGAATGTCCATGCTCTTGTTTGTAAAGAAGTATACGGTTGCATATCTGTTAAACCATACATGTTAATATTATCTTGATCTAAATAAATGTCTTTAGCATGAAAATGATGAATTGCCTGTTCTTTCCCTAAAATTTTAATCGCAGCTACCGGATCAATCCCTTGCCACCATAGATGGCTTGGATCCAGATTACATCCTACTGCCTCACATGTTAATTGACGAAGTTTTAATAATGTATATGGAGAATGAACTAAAAATCCTCCGTGCAATTCTAAACCGATTTTTACATTAAAATCCTGGGCAAACCTTCCCCATTTTTTCCAATATGGAACCAACTTTTCTTCCCATTGCCATTGTAAAATGTCATTATACTCAGGCGGCCACGCTACAACCGGCCAGTTTGGATATTTGGCACCCTCGTGATCCCCAGGAGTTCCAGAAAAACAATTCACTACTGGAATGTCTAGTAACGAAGCTAATTTCACTGTTTTTACAAACGTTTCGTGCGAATCCATTGCAAATTTCTGATCAGGGGAAAGAGGATTCCCATGACAACTTAATGCACTTACTTGTAACCCTCGAGAACAAATCGCATTCATATACTCGTTTCTTTTTTGTTCACTTTCTAAAAGTTCATCAAGTGGACAATGAGCATTTCCAGGATAACTCCCTGTTCCAATCTCAATCGTATCCAGTCCTGCCCGTTGTACGGTATCTAACATCTCTTCAAAGGACTGGTTGGAAAATAAAGCCGTAAATACTCCCAGTTTCATGTAGGTTTCCCCCTTCGTATGCAACTCTTTGTACCTTTTAAATACAAATATAATTAAAAAGAGTAAGGGTCGATTATGACAAGCATTTGATAAAAAAATATTTTTAAAAATGTATAAACGTTTACATAGCTATTATTATATATTTTTAGAAATATTAATTCTTATTTTTATCCGATATAATGTAAACGTTTAGATTAATAATTGCCGATAATCAACCAAACTCTACTTCGATACTTCCCTATTAATGAATGCTTAATTCATGAAATTCGATTGTTTTACCTGTTTCAGCAGACTCATAAATAGCTTCTAATATTCTTGTTACTGTATATGCTTGTTCAGGTGTTACAACTGGATCTTTATCTTCTAAAATCGCATTAATCCACTGACCAATTTCACGATCTTCTTCTTTCTCTTCGTTTGGCGAGATGTAAGCAATTCCTGCTGCGTCCTGCAATTTTGTTTCCACAAGATTCCCATACATTTCCCCGTTAAAGACTAATTCGTTCGTGTTCGTTACTTTGTTTCTTCTCATTTCTGCTCCACCATTAGTTCCTGATAAAGTGGTCATGGCTTCACGCTCATCCAGAGTATTTAATGCCCAAGCCGCTTCTAAGTAAATCGTCGCTCCGTTTTTCATCTTAATAAAAGCAAAGACAGATTCTTCTACGTTAAATGTTTCTGGATCCCACGTTCCAAATGGATTAGCTTGATTTTGATTTTTTAATTTGTTGTAAGTAACACCTGTTACAGAAGCTACCTCGTAGTTATCCATACACCACAGAGTCAAATCTAGTGCATGTGTTCCGATATCTATTAACGGCCCACCACCTTGTAATTCTTTATTCATAAATACTCCCCAAGTTGGGACTCCTCGACGGCGAACAGCATGAGCTTTAGCTACGTAAATTTCTCCTAATTCTCCATTTTCACATGTTTCTTTTAATAATAGAGAATCTTTTCTAAAGCGGTTTTGATAAGCTATTGTTAATTTTTTTCCTGAGCGTTTTGATGCTTCTAACATTTTCTTTGCTTCTTTAGAATTAATAGCCATAGGCTTTTCACACATTACATGTTTTCCTGCATCAAGAGCTGCTACTGCCATAGGTGCATGAAAAACATTAGGTGTACAAATATGAATGACATCTATATCATTATCTTTCACCATTTCTTGGTAATCTGTATAAAGTCTTGCATTTTTATTGAACTTTTCTGCTATTTTAAGTGTATTTTGTTCGTTACCGTCACAAAATGCTACCACTTCCACTTTATCACTTAATTTCATTAAAGCAGGTAAATGTTTCTGTACGGCAATAGCGCCACAACCAACCATTCCAACTCTTAGTTTATTCATACTGTTCCCTCCAATACTTTTTCGATTAATGCAGATAAACCTTTATAGCTGATTTCTATACTTTCCAATTCATCTCTCGCAGTGGCATCTTGTTCTACAATAATATATTGAATATCTGTCAGTTTCTCTGCCGCACGAATGATACTAGTAATATCCATTACACCTTCCCCAATTTCTGCAAAGTTTTCAGGTTCCGTAAATTGTGACAAGGTTTCTACTGTAATTGCTTCTCTCCCATCCAACGTCTCAAAAATATTGATTGGTGTAACAGAAGCCGGTAAATCTTTTTGATGGATCAAATCACAACGACCAGCCAGCTTGTCAAGATAAGCAATCACATCGATTCCGGCTCTTAATGCCCAGTAAGTATCTAGCTCAATCCCTACTAATTCCTGATCCGTATGTTCCAAAATAATTTCCATCGCATATTGACCATTGAAACGTTGGAACTCATGGAAATGATTGTGATAGTATAATTTCATTCCATGCTCTTGTAATTGTTTTCCATATCGATTTAATGTTTCACTAAATGCTATTACCTCTACATAATTCTTGAAAAAAGCAATCGGTATAATTACTTTTTTACACCCTAATTCTTTATTATAAGCAATCACTTGATCGAATTGAGATTCCTCTGTTACTAAAACATGAGTAGCGACGATGTTCAGTCCAGCTTGTTCCGTCATTTCCTTTAAATCAGATGCTTTCAGTTCTCCAATACCAAAAAGGTCCTTCCCTGAAAAATCTACAGGAACCTCGATATTTTTATATCCAATTTCTTCTATTTTTTTCAAAGTACCTAGACGATCATTAACAAATGCTTCCTTTGCTGAAAATAATTGTAATCCAATTTGCATGGTCATCTTCAACCTCTCCTCATGTAGTATAGATAACTTAACAAAAATCTAAACGTTTACATTTTATTTTAAAAACTATCTTCTTATATAACCATTTTGATTTTGTTATTAATTAGCTATTTGATATCGCTTTCATTATATTTATATCAAATAAAATAATGTTTGGCAAACAAAATATTCAAAAATTAGAGAAAAAAGTAAAAACGTTTAGATTTAATACTGTAGAAATTCTATTAGAATCCATTATGATAAATATCTGCAAAAAGACGTTTACAGTATCCATTCTTTATAAAAAATATTATTCACGTTTAAATTTATAAACGTGAACAATAAAATCTATCAAGCGTATGTGTTCTATATTGGGAGTTACTTGTTATCTAAAGACATGAACTGTCTAGCTCCACAACTTTCTCGAACAATTAATTTCATCGGAAACGTCACTTTCTTCGACATGGGTTCATCATTGTGAAGTATTAATTCTAATAACATATCTACCGTTGCTTTTCCTATTTCTTTAATAGGCTGTTGAACAGTCGTTAAGGAAGGTCGATACAAACCTGCCATACTAATATCATCGTAGCCAACAACAGCCACATTTTCAGGAACTTTTATCCCTGCTTCATATAACGCTTTTATAGCTCCAATGGCCATTAAATCATTTGCACAAAAAACGGCCGTAAATGTTTCTTTACTTTGGATCAGCTGCTGAGTGGCCTCATAGCCATATCTACTAAAATCGAGGATTATCTCATTTTTGTCCATCATAATCGCCTCATTAACCTGAATACCGTTCATCATTAAAGCATTCCTATACCCCATCACTCTTTCATAGCTAGTCGTAGGAAGAGACCCTATATAAGCAATACTTCTATGACCTAATTGAATGAGGTGTTGAACAACATCCATTGACCCCTGTACATGATCACCCATAACACAATTCATATTCGGGTGAAATGGGAAGAAGGAAACGGTTGGAATACCTTCTTGTTTCAAATCATCCACATGTTTTACAGTAACATCCGGCAGGAAAGATCCTACAATAACTCCATCTACTTTTCTTTCCTGAAATACATTTAATATTGCTTTTTGTTTATCCGGATTCATGTTGTCTGATCCAATAATCAATGTGTATCCTTTTTCCCCCAAGGCATCTTGAATCACCTCGGATAATCCAGCCCAATATTCGTTGGTCAGCACCGGAATCATCAAACCAATCGTCTTCGTTTCTTTGATAATCATGGTTCTTGCAGCCTGGTCCGGTCGAAAATTAAGTTTTTTGATTGCCTTTTCAATTTTTAATCTGGTTTCCTTCTTCACCCTATCTTTTCCGTTTATTACACGGGAAACCGTTGCTATTGATACATTTGCTTCACGAGCTACGTCCTTAATTGTAACTTTCATATAATCCTCAATCCTTAATTATGTAAACGTTTTTACTATATTTTCACATACTGTCTTTCCAATTGTCAACTGATCTTCTCTTATATTATACGTTTCGTCTAGTTGTTAATCGTATAATTAAGGATTACAAGTCCATTTTTTGAACTAGGAGCCTTTACATATGTATTTTCTCATTCTGGTGCAAAAACTATTTGATGGAGACATAGAACTGTCACTTTGGGTGTTATTTTGCACCTGTTTTAATCGCTATTTTGCATTATAAGCAAATATAGAAAATCTATCATTTAAGGAGAAGCTCTAATTCCAGTCATTTTTAATTTTTTATTTTACGATAAAGAGTCATTCTGGACACACCAGCTTTTTCTGCGTCTTCAATAAGTGTTATACCTTGCTCCATTAGATAAAACGCGTAGTAAATATTAAGAAACCTAGCTAATCTTACATGAAGGTAGCTGTTTTTTAAGTTGAATGTGCAAGATAACAAGTGAATTTCACGGAATTAAAGTGGAAACTCGACGGAATTAATTCCAAAACTTGCGGAATTATCTCTAAAATCCGCATAATTGGTGTTAGTCGAATAACCATTCATGCTAAAAATAAAAAACTTAAGGAGATGTTAACATGACAACAACTTTTAATGGATTAGAATTTTTCGAGCGAGTTTACGGTCAGGTTCCGGATTGGGTAGCTAAGATGCACCATTTTGCACCTAAGGCCCTTGAATATTACACAAAATTAAGGGGAGAAATTTTAGTAGACGGAGCTCTTTCTAAAAAGGAGAAAGAATTGATCCTGGTCGGTATTAATGCTGCTCGCAGATATGAACGGAGTATGATCTATCATACAAAGGGTACTATCGATTCAGGTGCCTCAATCGAGGAGGTTGCCGATGTTTTGGCTACCTGTATCATCTCTAGAGGCATACCTGCCTGGTTTACGGGTGTTAAAGCGATTGAATACGCGGTTTCTTATGTTGGAAAAGAAGAATTCAATGCTGCACCTCCTGAAGATGAAGATTCCTTTTTCGCCTCCTTGGCTGACTATAACAGTTATTATGAAAAAGAAGTGGGTGGGGAGCTGCCTAACTGGGTTAAAGTTTTAAATCAATTTAACCCGTCTGTTTTAGAAAGATATACAGATTTAAGAAGAACAGTTCTAAAAGACAATGTTGTCTCTCGTAAACTAAAGGAACTTGTTCTTGTTGGGATTAATGTCGCAGAAATGTATCCAAAAGGGATTGAACTCCATGTTCAGGGTGCAAAAAAATATGGAGCAACCGAAGCGGAAATTGCTGATGTATCTCTTGTAGCGTTACTGACTGCAGGTATTCCGGCTTGGTTTGAAGGTAGCGACTATCTATCAATAGAAAAGTAGACATTATTAGGAGGTGTTTGGCATGAATTTTATAGAAGTTAATGGTTTTCGCTTACATTACCGTTTCGATGGCGAGGAAGATCTTCCAGTTTTGGTTCTTTCCAATTCACTCGGGACCGATTTTCCGATGTGGAATACCCAGATTGAAACTCTAACACAGCATTTTCGTGTGTTACGATATGACACTCGTGGACATGGTGAATCAGGTGTGCCAACAGGTCCCTATACAATTGAGCAACTTGGACAGGATGTAATCGGCCTTTTGGATGGTTTAGGAATCGAACGTGCCCACTTTGCTGGAGTTTCAGTGGGTGGCATGACAGGTATGTGGTTGGCACTTAATGTTCCTGAACGTCTTGGGAACTTGCGCTTTGCAATACGGCTGCTTTCATCGGGCCTCGTGAAATTTGGGATGCAAGAATTTCAGCTACTCGTAATGGAGGAATGGAAGTAATTGCGGAGGGCGTTTTGGCTCGTTGGTTCAGGGATCCATATCTGGTGCAAGGGTCTGAAGAGCTGGATCAGGTGAGAAAGGTTCTTTTGTCGACTTCACCTGAGGGGTATGTTGAAGCCTGTGCAGCAGTCCGTGATATGGATCAACGGGACTCAGTCAAACAAATTAACGTACCAACATTAGTAATTGTTGGCACCGGGGATTTAGCAACGCCTCCATCTGACGGACAATACCTTGCTGAGCAGATTCAGGGCGCACGCTACGTCGAACTCGAAGGAGCCCACCTGTCCAACATTGAGGCTTCAGGGGAATTTACAACGGAACTGGTGGAGTTTTTGAAATAGAGCCAGTGCACTGTCACTACCCATAATGAATGGAACTTTTTGAAGAAGTAGCGATTGAAAATGTCGCTGCTTTTTTCTACCTTGGTGCTTGTTACCGTCGAGATAATTTTTGTTCCGTCATTTCCTCAATGGCGTACTTTACCCATTCTCTACCAATTCCACTTTCTTTTACTCCCCCATATTATTTCGTGAATTTTATCAGGATATTCTTTGTAAATTATGTTTGTAATGATTATTTCATCACTAGGCTTTCTTATTTTTACACTGAATATGGGATTGTCTTTTTAAGTACCTTGAGCTTGACATAAATAAAAATAGTGCTTAAACATGTAAAATAGATATAATATACTAATAAACATCATAAAAAACCTATTATCTATACTCCTATTTGTCTATTTTATAAAAAAATAGCAACTGCTTAATCAACGCGCAATGTTGTTTTTAATATTTTCCCCGATGGGTTTCGTGGGAGTTCATGTACAAAGTCTACTGATTTTGGTTTCTTATAGCCGGCTAATTTTCCTTCGCAGTAACCAATGATATCTTCTGCTATGAGATTAGCCCCTTCCCTTTGTACAACAATGGCTTTAACCGATTCCCCCCACACGGCATTAGCCATTAGTTATGACTGAGACCCCTGCTTTAATTTAAAAACACATTAAAAAGCCTAATTAATAGGCTTTTCAACTGGATAATTGTCTCTAATTCTTCTTTTGAATATCGATTGACAATTATTTCAAAACGTTTTTAACTGCTCTACTTTTCTTTGAGTTGTTTTTGTTCCTTATGAATTTTTTTCAACGATTTTACTGGTAAAATTTCATTTGCAAAGACTATCTGTTGGTTGGGTGTATTTCTAAGATAGTACTAGAAAATTTAATGATTATATTACATCAGAACGAAATCTTTTATTTATTTCTTTGGTTAATAACGATATAAAACTGGGATCAATTTCTAATTTTTTTGCTTTAAGGTAGGTATTAATTAATAATTCATCGCTTAACTTTTGAAGCAATATTATTCCCCCCTTCAACTCCTTTTTAGAACTCTCAATTCTTTCCTTACCACGCACCTTAACATCAAAATCAGGATAATTCGTTTTTAAGTAATCTTCTACTCAATTACGTCGTTGTTTATGTGGTTCAGTACTTTGGTTTTTAGTAACAATACCAATCTTTCAAATTATAAGTATCTATAAGTTCCTTCTTAATTTTCTTAAAGGTAATATCCTGTGACTTTTTTAAATAATTTTTACACCAGAACCAACTAAGTCGCCGACTACTTTTACTTTAATTAGTAATGCATTTCCAGGTAAATACGAAAGTGGTATATCTTCTACAGAAACTACCGATATAGTGGCACTGTTTGCTCCCGCCTTTATTGCTTCCTCAGTAGCTAACTTTTTAGCATGATGGATAGCATCTTCTCGGGAAATCCCTTCTAAACTATGAACCTTTTCAACTTCACCACTAATTTGACCAAGTGCTGCTCCAATTGCATTTGCGGCCTCAAAATGTTTTGGCCTAATGACCTCTGAAACCCCTTTCAAAGAACTCGAAACAATAATGCTTCCACCACCTGATAAAATAAGTGGTACTTCTTTTGAGCTCGTCTTCATTTGATCAATCGCATCCTCTAACATATCTGTCATTTTTTCATATACATTATTACAAAACTCTATTGGTAAATGTTCAACCTGCATTGCTTTATCCTCAAAAGCATATCCTAAACGCGTCACAACATCTGAAGTAGTTAATACATCTCCACCGAAAAGAAGTGCTTTTCTGGTAATCTCATAGCCTACACTCTCCGGTCCAATCGTAAACTTTTCGTCTAATCCAAAAATGCGAGTTCCACCGCCCAGCCCAATTGATAAAATATCAGGCATCCTAAAATTAGTATATACACCACCAATGGTTACTGCTAAAGAAGACTGTCTTGGAAATCCTCTTGTTAATATACCAAGGTCACTCGTTGTCCCTCCAACATCAAGTACAATGGCATCCTTTATTCCTGATAAATGGGCTGAACCTCGAATAGAGTTTGTTGGACCGCACCCCATGGTCAGAATCGGATAACGAAGCGCATAAGGCGCACTCATCAAAGTTCCATCATTTTGACTGAAAAACATTTCCGCTTTAATATTGAGATTAACTAATGCTTTAGAAAATCCATTAATAACAGTTTGACCTGTTTTCATTAAGGCTGCATTTAAAATAGTGGCATTTTCACGTTCTAGTAAACCGATACTGCCAATTTCACTAGAGAGAGAAATTGGAACATCTCCAAGCTCTTCCTTTACCCAGTTCGCAACATTTTCTTCTTGTTCTTTATTTACAGGCGCAAACACAGCCGAAATAGCAATACTTTCTACACTTCCCTGTATTTCTTTACAAAATTTTGACACTTCTTCTCTATTTAATTCAGAAATCAATCTTCCATCAAATTCATAGCCACCAGAAACAATTGTGGAAGCTACTTCAATTTCTTCTCTTAAATCTTGTGGCCAATCTGCAAACGGAGGGATAGCTGTTGTAGCAGGCTTCCCAATTCGAATAACACCTACTTTATTTAGACGTTTACGCTCAACAATAGCATTCGTACAATGCGTTGTTCCGAGCATGGCATATCCAATATCACTAGGCTCTATTCTGCTTTCTTGTACCACTTTTGCGATGGCACCAAAGATCCCACTTTCTACATCTTTTGTAGTTGGTACTTTAACCGTATGAATAACTTGTAAACGTTCGTCTAGTAAAGCTGCATCTGTATTAGTTCCTCCAACATCTACTCCTAAGCGATACATTATCTTCTCTCCTTCTGTAGAAATTCTACTGGTTTATAGTCAAAATCGTACCCAAAATAACGAGGTCCTGCTGTTTCAATTCCCTTTAGCGTTCTCCATTTATCATGGCAAGGAAATGCAACGACTACAACACGTGCACCATATTTCATTCGTTCTGTTGTAATCGGGAAACCCGTTTCCGCATCTAAAACAGCAATCAAATCTGGAGTAGAACATATTAAATGCTCGCCTTCTTTCGCAACTAAATGCTCGTTTTGAAAAAAGATGGTAAATGTTTTCCCTTGGTAATTACGACTACCTTCCAACTTTGCACTACCTCTTGTAAAGCCTCCACTAAGCCTCCGTTCAATGTCTGCAATTTTCCCTTCAAACAAATGATATCCATTTAATTCCTCTAACATTTTATTGATTCTTACTTGTTCTTTCACTTGATTATCTAACAAATATTCACCAATTCGTTCAACCAAAGAAAGTGTATCAGGAATAACTGACGTCTTGACATCCTTTCCAAACAGACTATATTCACAAACGGATGAGCTTCCGCCCATTTCAACCGTGAGAGCACGTGCTAATCGTTCTGTCCACATTCCACCTTGTGGATACAACACGACCGTGTTTCCTTTCTCATCAGCCATTGTAACAGGTGATGGGTCAAAACCGTCCAAATAGAAGGTGACCATTTGTGCTTCTGGAAACGCACGCCCCATCGCATCCGCATCTAACATTGGCAAACCTTTTTTAGCAGCTGCGATAATTGGAAATAAAGAGTTGATCCCCCCTATTTCAATTGGCATTACCACATCGACTTTTCTCCCCAGCACTCTTTCTAACGTTTCCAACGGTGCTGTCATTTCATGTTCTGACGGTATTTTTTCAATTACGACAGTTGGGGCACCCATCCCAGATACAGTAACTACCAACTGATCATCCTCTAATTCATCTAATGAAATTAACTTCACAGGTCCATATTTTCTAATGGCTTCTTTCGCCATCAATTTCCCAATATAGGGATCTCCACCGCCGCCTGTTCCTAAAACGGCTGCACCTAATGCGATTTTTTCAATTGTCTGTTCATCTATATATCTCATTGTCCAAACTCCTCATTTTCTTTTTTGTCAATCGTTACTTGTTGAAACGAATCCTTTTGTTTCAATAGTTTTCCTAACACCGCTTGTACAATAAATCCGGTTAAAAAGCCATCAAGAGCAGAGGCGCTTGTAAGCGAAAATAAAGCTAATCCTGACGGTTGTGCGGTTGTCAAATAAGTAATCAGCATCCCAACAACCCAAGCAAGGATCGAACGAGTTACGACTGTCTTTGCCTCTAAATGTTGTTCATAGCGTTGGAATTCAGTTTTTACAAAAAAATATTCAGCTATATAAATACCACCAATCGGTGCGATTATAATCGCCAAAATATTTAAAAATGAAAGAAATTGATCATAAATACCGAGAACTGCGAGGATCGTTGAAATGATTCCTAAAATAATCGTTAACCATTCTTTCGGAATTTTCGTGAAAATTAATGAAAAACTTAGCGAAGAAGAGTATAAATTCGTCGTATTCGTCGTCCATTGTGCGAGCGTTAATACGAGTATTCCTGGAATCGCCAATCCAAGCGCGATAAAAATTTTCATCATATCATCAGTTCCCATTGCCTTTGACATTAAAATGGCCAGGATAATCATAAAGCTGTTTCCAATAAAAATACCGAAAAATGTGGCAATGATTGCATCCTTTTTACTTTTTGCCCAACGAGCATAATCCGGCTGCACTGTTGCTCCTACAATGAAGATACTGATTACAAGCGATATCGCACTGCCAAACGTAAATCCTCCTGCTTTTGGAATACTTACGGGTATCGAATAATTTTTCAGCGTTAAAAATAAGGTGAACAGCATTAATCCTAATAATAGAGGCACAGACCACACGCTTAATTTCTCAATAGCCCGGTACCCAAAAATAGCGGTCGTCATCATCAGTAGACCGCCAATTAAAGAAAGGGCTTTAACGTTGATGGATAAGTGAAAGGAGTCTTGTAAAACTGTGTGCGCATTGGTAGCAAAAAAGCCCACCTGTACCCCAAACCACCCAAGTAAAGATATTCCGAGGACAACAGAAAACACTTGAGCACCATATTTTCCAAATACATACTTTGTAATCATTGATGTAGAAAGATTGGTGGAAGCTCCGACAATCGCACAAATCGTACATAAAATGGCAAGAATGAGCGATCCGACACAAACCGATAAAATTGCTTGATTTAACGGCATCCCATTCGCTAATTCCGCCCCTAACATAACCGCAGATAAGTCGACCCCGATAGCGACTAATACCGAAAACATCGAAAACCATGATCTTCGCAATTCCTTTGGTACGGCCTCTCGTGCAAAATCTGAAATAACTTTTTCCTCTTTCATAGACGCAGCCCCCTATTTATTGTCACAATTTTTTTTACTTTGTTCATCAGAGTAAGCTGCTTTTTCATGATCGTTATAAATTCCATTCCAATAAATGCTCCAAGTTTGCTCTACCCGTCTTTTAAATTTGTTTTCCTGGTGATGATAATAGAGCAATTCCAAAAAGATTCCATCCATTAAACATAGAAAGGAGGCAATTAAATCATCAATAGGTTGATTTTTTAACACCCCCTGCCTAATTCCCTCAGAAAAGATACTTTCAAGCATCTCACCAAGAACCTCTTCCATCTCGCTAAACGTTTCTTTTACTTCATCGTTTAAAGTCGGAGGAAGGAAAAAGGTAAATTTCATATAGGCTGCCGTTTTCTCAGGTTGACTTAAATGATAATGACATATCGCTTCTAATATTTGATAGAGCTTTTCTTTTACCGTTCCATTTGTTAAATTGTCCATTGAACTTTTTATGTGACGGTGATTATCTTGCAACAGATCTTTATATACAGCCATAAATAGATCTTCTTTACTTTTATAAAAAGCATAAATGGACGGTGTTTTAATCCCCACCTCTTTAGCAATGCTTGAAAGAGTTGCACGCTCATAGCCTTTCTCAGCTAATTGCTTGTAAGCAACTTCTTTAATTTTATTTTTCGTCATCAACATACCACCTAACTAATTTAGTTAGGTATAATAATACTAACTATTCTGATAAAACACAATAGATAAATTCTGAAAATTCTTTCAAATAACTAGTGAAGTTCAGTTGAAGAACACATATGAAATATCGGCTGTCGGTCGTTTTCTTTTGAAAAAACCAATAACGAATGAGGACTAATTCTATTGTGTTCCACTCAAAAAGTGGTTTGAATCCTAGAGCCACATGATTGAACTGATTTTTCTAGTGTGAGAGTATTAATGATAGCTCTTGAATGGGACTTAAAATAGGGGTACCGCCACATGCCATGGAGACTATTGTGTCATTTTCCTAATTAGAGCATAAGGTGATATAACCCATTTAATTAATTTCCTCCTTAAAAACAAATAAGGAGAGGTTTCTGTATGTCAGGTTGTGAATCAAGGTGTGACGACGGTATTGGATTTGGTGGAGGTTTTGCCTTTATAATCGTTTTGTTATACTCTTAATCATTGTTGGAACTAATTTTGTTGGTGGACACGGCGGCCGTTAATGGTATCTACAAACAATCACTTTGTGCATATATTAAATTAAAATATTCTAGCGAGGTCTATATCTAAATATATAGTAATTTGTTTGTCACAATTATACTTGTTACACAAACTTTCAAAGTAAAAACCTTTTTATAAGTACTCCACAATATGATCTGTGCGAAATGATAGATATAGATTTAATCTAGGTGTTATAGGTTCTTTATTCATTAGATGTTCTTTTAATTGATTAGACGCTTCGGAAAAAATAATTTTTGATAAACAAGAACAGACCAGGATTATTCCCTAAATTCTAGAACATTACAATATCCCATTTTATTATAAATTTTGATATTTGCTTCCAACTCATCGAATTTAATACATTCAACAATACTGTCAAATAGAGTTAGTTGAATGTAGTCATTAATTGTTAATTCCATAAAATCTACAGCGTTACTTTTATATGTATAAATATGTTACTTTGTTATAATTAAAAAAGCAGAACAAGAGTAATCTCTTGTTCTGCTTTTTATAAATTGATTCTGAAACTCCTGGCGTCAATTAATATTAACAGTCATAAATTGTTATTAATCTTCGGTCCTAGAGCAATCCATCTTTTATTAGTCATTAATAGTTTTTTCTATATCACTATTTTTATATACTGTGTAACTGCTTCATTTACAAGATCTGTTATGGTAATGCCCTTTTCTTTTTTTGCTACATACAGTTTTAATTTATAGCTCAAATCAACATTTAGTTTAACTACCTTTGTTTCTGCATAATTTAACTCAAAAAAGGTCAACAAAATTACCGTTCTAATTGCTTATGTTGAAGTGTTCGCTTTTTTGCTTCTTCTCGATTCTTTACTGTTAATTTTAATTGTTCGTTCCAATCCTTGCCTTTTGTCGGCAATTCTTGTTGCATCGAATACGAGGTATCATCCTTTCTTTTAACTTCCAACATACTTAACTTTTCAACAAAGGCTTTTCCACCCTTGTCATTATCAACACAAAGTGAAACACTCTCTGGTGTATCCTTTAATTGTTCTTTTGCTTTTAAAACATAATTATAAACAGTATTATGCTTCAAACCTTCCATGCTGATTAACCATGTATCTTTTAGTTCTTTTTTATTTAAGGTAGCATGACTAAGTAGATCAATAGATGATTCATAAAATTTTAAGTGTTTTGGTTCTCCATATTTCACATTGAACCCATAATTGGCTGTTGAATTTTTTTGAACAGACTTCCAGGTTCCTCTTTTGAATTTTCCCGAATTAATGGTCCCTTGTTCGCTGCAACCCATTATATTTTCGTAATCTTTCCAAAGAAAAAGTACGTTATTATATTTGTCTTGTTTTATTACCCCTTTTTCATGTAGGCCATCTACTATTTCAGCATCAATTTTCCTTTCGTTTATTAAGTAATCTCTAGCTTTTTCAAATTTATCAACTTCTTTTTCAGGCGAATATTCATAAGAAACTCCTATGGCGGCGCTCCTCGCCGCCACCATCTACCACGAAAACCTGCTCTTTACCCAAAATAAAGTCTAACCCATTAAACCCTTGACAATAATGGATGATAACAATACAACCAGGCTGAACTTTTTTTGGTGGATCTTAAGGAAGATACCCTGTATAAGAAACTGGTTGTGACAGTATTGAAGAACCATTTAGTGTACTACAAGTACGTATACAAAAATTTTTGTAACAAATCTCCTGTCATATGTATTGTTAATCTTTTATTGAGGTGATTCTCCTATGGAAGCAATGATTGAACGGTGTGCTGGCCTAGATGTACACCAAGAAACAGTAGTAGCCTGTGTATTATTTGGTCCATTAAATAAAAAGCCAAAAACCTCTATTGAAACGTTTCCAACTACAACAACGGGACTCTTGGCTTTAAGTGATTGGCTAGCTACCCTTCAGGTATCCGATATTGTGATGGAAAGCACCGGAGTCTATTGGAAACCAATATGGAATATACTTGAGGGTTCTTTTCACCTTGTTCTTGCCAATGCCAGACATGTCAAAAATGTTCCAGGGCGTAAAACTGATGTGAAAGATGCCGAATGGCTTGCCAAGCTTCTAAGATGTGGACTTATTGAAAGTAATTTTGTTCCACCGGAGGATATTCGTGATTTACGAGATCTTACTCGTTATCGAAAAAAATTGATTCATCATCGCACTTCAGAGCAGAATCGCATTCACAAAATTCTTCAAGATGCTAATATCAAGCTAACATCCGTATTATCAGACATTTTTGGTGTATCGGGACGCCGTATCCTTGAAGCGATTCTAAACGGTGAAAAAATAGAGACCGATGGTCTTCGAAAAATGGTGGATTGGCGAACAAAAGCAAGTATTACTGACATTGCAAATGCAATGAATGGTCGTATTCGCCGTCATCACCGTGATATGTTGCGTTACCATTGGGAGCATATGAGTTATTTAGAAAAAGCCATAGAAGAATTGGAAAAACAAATCGATCAACTCCTGTCCCCCTATCGTAAGGAAGTAGAATTATTGGATGGTATACCTGGTGTGAACAAAGCTGCCGCAGCTACTTTTATTGCAGAGATGGGCGTTGATATGTCCGTATTTAAGTCGGCTAAACATCTTGCCTCTTGGGCTGGTGTGAGTCCCGGAAATTACGAAAGTGCTGGTAAAAAAAAACGAGTAAAACCACACAAGGTAACAAAGCTTTGAAAACGATGGCTGTAGAGTGCGTACTAGCGACATCAAGGCAAAATAATCGAATTGCTTCACATCGAAAAAGGATTACCAAACGGCAGGGAAAAATGAAGGGACGAATCGCTTCTGCTCATAGGAAGTAACAAGCCACTTGCAAAAAAAGCCAGACCCTCAAAGTTTCGGAGAGTCTGGCTTTCTACTATCTATCTATTTATTTAGTTCCTAAGCTGCAGAGATACATACTTAACTTCTAAAAATTCATCCATACCATGATGGCCGCCTTCTCTACCTAGGCCACTTTCCTTCATACCGCCAAATGGCGCTTGGGCCGTGGAAGGGGCGCTGTCATTAATTCCAACAATCCCATACTCAAGGCCATCCGAATAGGTAACTGCATTATTTAATGACTCCGTATAAACATAAGCCGCCAAGCCAAAATTTATGTTATTAGCTCGCTCTATCGCTTCCTGGTCAGTTGTAAATGTACTGACTGGTGCAAGTGGGCCAAATGTTTCTTCCTGCATACAAAGCATATCATCCGTTACATTGGAAAGAATGACAGGTGCGACAAAATGCCCTTGTTCATTATTCATTTTGGACGTCTTATGAATGACAGCTCCTTTACTCCTAGCATCCTCTAATTGAAGCTGGACTTTTTTGACGGCATCCCCATCAATCAGTGGTCCAAGATCTACTCCATCCAGTCCATTTCCCACCTTCAAAGATAAAACAGCTTCTTCAAAAGCTTGTAAAAAAGGCTTTTCAATAGTCTCATGTACGAAAATACGATTCGCACAGATACATGTTTGTCCAGCATTTCTAAATTTCGATTGAATCACGCCTTTTACGGCGTCTTCAATATTCGCATCTTCAGCAATGATAAACGGAGCCAAGCCACCGAGTTCAAGTGAAACTTTTTTAACCGTTTCTGCCGCCTTCTTCATTAGATGCTTCCCTACAGGTGTGGACCCAGTAAAGGTTATTTTTTTGACACGCGAATCATTCATCCAAACGTCAGACACAGCACCCGGGTTTTGTGTGGTCACAACATTTATTACACCAGCAGGAATACCTGCTTCATGGGCACACTCAGCTAATAGCAACGCGGTCAACGGCGTTTGTTCTGCGGGTTTGATGACAACGGTACATCCCGCTGCAAGGGCTGGCGCCACTTTCCTCGTGATCATGGCAGCAGGGAAATTCCATGGCGTAATAGCAGCAACGACACCGACCGCCTGCTTTTGCACAAAAATGCGCTTTGAAGCAACGGAGGCTGGAATGGTTTCCCCATAGTTACGCTTTGCTTCTTCCGCATACCATTTCACAAAGCTTGAAGCATATTTCATTTCACCTTTCGCTTCGGTCAATGGCTTCCCTTGTTCTAATGTCATGATGGTGGCGATTTCATCTAGCCTGCTTTCAATAATTGTGTACCACTTTTCAAGTAGTTCCGCCCGTTGATAGGCACTTGTTTTCGACCAAATAAGAAAAGCTCCTTGAGCTGCATCAACAGCAGCCTTTGCCTCTTTTTCCGTAGCGTCCGGAACATAGCCCACAGGCTCCAATGTTGCTGGATTTTCTACTACAAAGTGACGTTCTGTTTGAATGGTTTCACCGTTTATATATATAGGCCATTTCTCTACTACCTTTTTCATCCTGCTTTAATCTCCTTTACCTCTTCTTCTCCATGCTCTGTAAACGTCTTATCATTTTCCCCTTTGAAAAAGTCCTTGCCATATATAAGGATACATAACAGAATTCCAGCCGCAAATGCCATTCCAGCACCTTTTATAACGAGAATGGCAGCAACAACCCCTGCAATTCCCAAGTCTCGTTGGCTCTTCGACTGCATTACACCGACGCGTACACTAACATATCCTTGAACCAAAAGCGTTAAAGCCAAAGCAACACTGAGAATGGGTTCTACTAAGCTGACAATCGGCAATAAGAATAACCCTGTATTCGTACCCCAACGAAAGGAGCCAATACCGCCAAAGAAAGAATTCATGGCTTTCTTGCCATTCTTAAACCGTTCCACAACAACGACCTGCATGGCTGCCCACAACGGACCACACATCGTAATATCAGGCCCTATAAAACTCATGATCACATTTCGGCCACCAAAAATTAAATGAGCTCGGTTTGGATTATAATCCACTTTTTCATCTTTCCGGACCTCATCGGATTCAGAAAGCAGCGCTTTTGTTTTCAGCACATCCCCAAATACAACTAAATAGGTAGCAAAAACAGCTGGAATCGCACTTAAAAAGAAGGTCACGGCCGGAAAACCTAAACCAAAAACAGTATAATCTGACCAAAGCGTAGCAAAATCTGGACTACTAAATCCCCATTGAATATTAGGCCATTTTGCTTCTCCAAAAATTGGAGCTACAAAGACAGCAAGTAAGATAGAAGGTAAAATCCCTAAATTACCAATAAATGTCCAAACTTTATTTCTTGTTTTAAGCTTTCCGAAACCTTTCGAAAAAAGTAAGTAAAAAGCAAACCCGATACAAATACTAATTGTATAAGGAAATAAGTCAAACTTCCCGCCGACTTCAAAAATAGAAACGACAGCACCAATTCCTGCTCCTAAAATAATGCCTGATTTAATCGCATTCGGTACTAATTGAACGACCTTACTCGCCAGTCCAGTCACTCCGAGGAATATGGATAAAATACCTAATGTTAACTGAAAAGCAACGAGAGCATAAACCCTATCAGGTCCTTCTGGAAATTGCCCGACGAACAATACAAGCAGCGGAACGGCTGGCGTAATCCAACCTGGTATAACTGGGTCCCCGAGTAAATGATGAAGTAAATACAATAATCCATTTAAGACAACAACGGCTAGTGCCACATCAAAAGGCATACCCAGATGATCGGCAAGTAGTGTAATCGCTCCAAGATCCACGGCACACATTAATAAACCTTGAACATAGTCAGGCCACTCAAAACGATAATGAACAAATGGCAGTCTAATTTTTAAAGGTCCCGCAGGTATATACGTTGTCTCTTCTCCGTAAGGACGGTTTTTCCATTTCATATTGTTTCCTCCACTTAAATGCCATAGGCAGAACGGTATATTTTTTCGATATCACGAACGTTTAATGCACGAGGATTATTCCTTAGTAAACGGACTTGTTTGATGGCTTCAGCAGCCATTTCACTTAAGGAAGATTCAGGAATATCAAATTCACGAAGTGACTCAGGTATATCCACGTAACGACATATTCTAGTCATGGCTTCTATGGCTTTATCTGCTGCCTCATCATCATTTAAATGATTGACTTTCTCTCCAAGTGCTTCAGCAATGTCACGGAATCTTTCCAAACATGCAATCTTATTCCATTTCATGACAAATGGCAATAATAATGAATTGCTGACTCCATGTGATAAATGGAAGCGACCTCCAAGCGGGTAAGCTAAGGCATGTACAGCTCCAACACCGGCATTTCCAAAAGCTAGTCCGGCCATTAGGCTTCCAGTGATCATGGCTTCCCGTGCTTCTAGATGATCTGGCGCAGCATAAGCCTTTGGTAAATTTTTAGCAATCAACTTCATAGCTCCAATTGCCAAGGCATCTGTCACAGGTGACGCAAATTTAGAAATATAAGCCTCGACTGCATGAACAAGTGCATCTACTCCACTCGCAGCCGTCACACTTGGCGGGCAAGTCAGCGTCATTACGGGTGATACAATCGCGACATCCGGTAATAGATACGAACTAACAATCCCCTTCTTAACCTGCTCTTTTGTGTCAGATAGAATCGAAATATTCGTCACTTCAGACCCAGTGCCAGCCGTCGTCGGTATAGCTATTAAAGGAATTCCTGGAACTTCAATCAAGTTCGTACCAAAGTAGGTCTCGATGCTACCCGAATTCGTAGCCATCACGGAAGATGCTTTCGCAATATCTATCACACTTCCTCCGCCTACCGCAATCAACCCATCATGATCTCCATTCCTGATAGCCCGTACACATTGCTCGACGATTTCAATTTCTGGTTCAGGATTTACATCCGAAAAAATACCGTATGTTGATGAAAGTAAATCCTCAACCTTTTGCACAACTCCAGCATTCAGTAAAACTTTATCTGTAACAATCAATGGATTCTTCATCCCTAATCGCGTAACCTCTTCAGTCAGCTGTTGTAAAGAATCTGCTCCTGTCACTAATTTATTAGCCATTGAAAAAATAGAAATATTCATGGTTATCTCCCCTTTCATCTTTTTACTAATGCAAGAATCATGCCAAAGTGAAAACGCTTTATTTATTAGGGAAATAACCTATTTTTTCATTGGTAACCAACTAAAAACGATTAGAAATCAAATCAAAAAAACTAATTTGATTCGTTTTCTAATCGAATGTGAAATTTTTTCATTTTTTGCACCAAAGCACTTTGACTGATTTCCAAAGAGATGGCAGCCGCCCTTGTTGTCCCGTATTTTTTCATCGCATTCAAGATTAAGGAACGCTCCAGTTCAGAAACGGCTTCCTTCAGGGAATGGGATGTAGATTTCCGTGATACGACCGGCTGTATGAAAGATGGTAAATTAGACAAATCAATCGTATCTTCATAAGTCGTAACGACCAGTCGCTCTGCAAGATTCGCAAGCTCACGTATATTACCTGGCCACGAATAATTGGTTAACCATTCATAGCATTCCGGTGTCATCTTTTTCTTTTCATCATATTTTTCATTGAATTTTTTCAGATACATTTCTAAAAGTGGGACCGTTTCTTCCTTTCGATGGCGTAAAGGCGGCACTTCAAAAGATACAATATTAAGCCGGTAATATAGATCTTCACGAAAAGATCCTTCTTGAACGAGTGAGGCAAGATCCCGATGAGTGGCTGTAATTAACCTAACATCCACCTCCTTCATTTCGGTAGAACCTACTCTCATAAACTTGTTTTCTTCCACCACTTTTAAAAGTTTAACCTGTAACTCTAAAGGTAAATCCCCAATTTCGTCTAAAAATAAAGTACCACCATTTACTTTCTCAAAAATCCCCATTTTGCCATTTTTCAGGGATCCGGTAAATGCTCCCGGTTCATATCCAAAAAGTTCAGATTCCACCAAGTTCGCAGGAAGGGCTCCGCAATTTAATTCAAGGAAAATATTTTCCTTCCTAGAGCTTTTGGAATGAATGTACTTAGCAATTAAGCTTTTTCCTACTCCAGTTTCCCCCTGTAACAAGATCTTCGCATCCGTTTTAGCTACCTTATCAGCCAGTTTGAATAAAGGTGTAGTAGAAGGCCCAATGATTATATCCTGTAAATTCACCTGTTCCGAGTCAGGTGATAATTGAGTAATTGGTTGAAAAGATAACTTTTGACTGTCAATCGTGTACTTCATTCTGATTAATTCAGTAATATCCCTAACACTATTTATGACAAATATGACTTTATTCTGTGGCGAAAGAATTGGTGTGGCCGATACGATAATCTTTCTTCCGTTTCGAATTCTTTGTGTCAACGTAACTTGATTCTTCGTTCGAATAGAATCCAATGAGGCAGAAACGGAAATCATACCCTGCTCAATTAAATAACTCATGGGTTTTCCGATAATCTCCTCTTCTCTTATACCAGTTATACGCTGATAAGCTTGATTGATAAATAATGTCGTTCCTTCACCATCTGTGATATACACGCCATCATACAGGGCATTAAACACAACTCTACATAAATCACTCTCAAAAAATGCTTGAAATTGTTCATAAGGTATAGAATAATTCCGTAAATTTTGTAGCGGTGCATTCACTGTAATAAAATGAGAAATAGGCTTCGTTAAATCACTCTGCTGCACTGCCACAGATAACGCTTCTATCGTCAGAAAGCCGATAAAATCCTCTGAATCGTCCAAAACTTCTACTTCATTTTTTCCGATGGGGAAACATGAGATTGCTTCCTCTACTGTCATATCTGAATAAAACTTAGTCATCAATATTCACTCCTACCCCAATCCTTAGCTGGTTCTTTGACATCTGAATGGGTGATTTCTCGATATTGTTCGTTTATTTCCTCTAATGTTTTCATATTATTTTACTACCACCTTAGCTTTCTCCCTATTTTTAGCACGGATAAGGGTGCTCTTTGATATTCCTGTCATGTTCTCAACTTCCTTGTATGAATGTTCTTCTAACAGCCCTAAAGCATGTGCTATCTGTTTCTTAGTGAACTTATTAGGCCTTCCCTCTTTAAAGTCATCGCGTTGTCTAGCAATTGCTTTACCTTCTTGGGTTCTCTCCACAATCAAGTCCTTTTCAAATTCAGCAAAGGCAAAGAACATAGTTCTTATTTGCTTATTTTGTGGGTTATTATCCAGCCTTCCTAAATTAAGAATATTTACTATGACTCCTCTTTCAAGTAATTCTTTTACTATTTCACTACCTTCTATGGTAGAACGTGCGAAGCGATCTATTTTAGTAACTACCAGTGTATCTCCTTCTTTTAATAAAGATAGTAATTCCTGAAATTTAGGTCTGTCTGCTTTAGTTCCTGTAAATATATCCTCAAAGACTTTTTGACAGCCTTCTTCTTTTAATTTCTTTACTTGTTCTTCTATGGAATTTCCTTTTGTAGCTTGACCATATGTACTTACCCTTGCGTATCCGTATTTCATTATGTAATATCCCCTTTTCCCTTCCTTATTTATGATACTATGTTACGACACCGAGAAAACAGAGTAAATATTTTCAAGTTATAACACTTACCATCCAATTCCACCTCCTTTATAGCCTTCAAATCCTTACACCGTTATGATTAGTCAGGTCCAAAAAATGATTAATTGGAATCGCAGATGAACGTTCTAAAGAGATGACAGTAAAGGAAATTCAGGAAACGACAGGGATTTTGGTTGCAACATTATATCGATCACTAAAATAGGAGCAAAGATTCAATGTCCTCAATGAATAGGTGACTTAACGCTTCACCGGCTTCATTGACATGAATGTTGACCTTTGCAAGATCACCTTTGGCACAAAGACCAACAATTTCACCATTTTCAACAAATGGAACACGACGGATATGTATCAAAAAAAGTCTCTTAATCAGGTTGAAAAGTAAGGTTGAACCTGTGAGTATCGGACAAAAATCAAATAACAAGAAAAAAAGGCATTATCACAGCTTGTCTAAAAGGAACTCGGCTGATTGATATGCCTTTATCGAATAGATTAACTACTAAATAGTCGGAGATACTATTCTGAATTATGAAATTTTACTTAAATTCATTCCTTTTTGTTGTGCTCTTTGCATTTTTTTGATATCTAAACGCAGCCAGATGGAAATGACGAAAGCAATTGCAATTAATCCAGCGAAAACATAGAACACTGGAATATAACTGTTTGTACTTTCTCTAATTGCGGTAACCAGCATTGGTCCACAAACTCCTCCAAGCGACCATGTTGTTAAAAGATAACCATGGATAGCACCAATTTCTTTTGTTCCAAATAAATCTCCAGCAAATGCAGGGAGATTTGAGAAACCTCCACCATAACAACTAACAACTAACAAAATAAACCCTTGGAACAATAACGAATTTGTTGTAGTTGGCAGTAAAAGGAACGCTCCGATTTGAATAATAAAGAAAATCACGAAAACATTTGAGCGGCCAATATAATCAGAGGCTGCTGCCCAGCCAAGTCTGCCTCCACCATTAAAGATACCCATGATACCTACT
Source organism: Peribacillus sp. TH16 (assembly GCF_016651095.1). NCBI lineage: Bacteria > Bacillati > Bacillota > Bacilli > Caryophanales > Bacillaceae > Peribacillus > Peribacillus sp. TH16. The sequence continues at coordinate 51,679 of NZ_JAEKEM010000003.1, forward strand.
AGTGTAGCAGCCCCAGCGACTGACAAGCCAACTACGTCTTGAGCCATTGGAGAAGCCACAGAAATCATCATAATTCCAGCACTAGTATTAATTAATTTCATTGTCCACAGCATCCAGAAATGCTTTGTTCTAACCGCTTCTTTTGCAGTTACCTGTCTCAAATCTTTCTTAATTTCTTTTTTGCCTGACTCAATATCTTTTTTCATACCTTCAGGAATCCAGTTCGCTTTTGGAGGTGCAATATAAGAAGCACCTAGAAACATTAGTATGAAATAACCTGCACCTAAAATATAATAAGTAGAATAAATTCCAACAGACTCCATAAGACTTGCTGCAACTGGGGCTGTAATAAGAGCTCCAGCTCCAAAACCGAGTACGGCCATACCTGTCGCTAACCCTCTTCTATCGGGGAACCATTTGACTAGAGTGGATACTGGTGAGATGTATCCTATACCCAAACCGAGACCACTTATTAATCCATAAGTAAGTAGGTAAAGTGGAAGTGAATCGATCATAACAGCCAAACCGGAACCGGCTTGTCCTAAACCAAATAATACAGCTGCAACCATAGCTGATTTTCTTGGACCATTCTTTTCAACAAATTTCCCAAAGAAAGCTGCGGAGGTTCCTGCAAGTGCCATCATAATTGTAAAAGCTAAAGTTACTTGAGTTTCTGACCACCCCATAGTCTCAACTAAAGGTTTCTTGTATACGCTATATGCGTATGCCCCACCAATGGAAAGGTGGATAGCGATAGCAGATAAAGCTATTAACCATCTGTTTTTTGTCATTTTGTTACCCCATTTCGTGACTTTAAGATATTTTGCATGCGTTTTATCTATCTTTTGGATAAGTATATAATTCCACATCGAGTTACAAAAAAATCTGGTTCCTTCTATAACAAAGTTTGTAAAATCCTTTACAGACAAATTTAACTCCCTGTGCCGAACGGAAACGTGCCAACTACAATTTCTTTCGGGAATCCTGATTCTATAAAGATGGCATATGTCATCCATCAACAGGGTTGGTCTGCAAACAAGAGGTTAAAGAGATACAGTTGTGCCTCTTTACCTGTGAAAACTGCGCAACAACGATGGGCGGCGTTATCTAGTTTCTCGCAAAATATGGAATACCCGTACCCTTAACGTTCCGCGATTGGAATATATTCTAGGTGTTTCGGTCCGATATAGTCAGCGCGGGGGCGAATTAAACGATTGTTCTCATACTGTTCCAAAATATGAGCGATCCAACCTGATACGCGGCTCACCGCGAAAATCGGCGTGAAAAGGTTATGTTTAATCCCTAAGCAGTGATAAACGGATGCTGAATAGAAATCAACGTTCGGCGGCAATCCCTTTTCACTTCGAATGATTTCCTCCATCATTATTGACATGTTATACCACTTGTCTTCACCTGTGACTTCGGCTAAGTGTCGTGACATTTCTCTCAAATGTTTCGCACGAGGATCGCCATTTTTATAAACCCGATGGCCGAAGCCCATAATTTTTTCTTTGTTGATAAATGCTCGTTTCAAGTATGGCTCAATATAATCTATCTCATCAATTTCTGCCAGCATTTTCATCACACGCTCATTAGCTCCGCCATGAAGAGGTCCTTTCAACGCACCGATTGCAGCTGTTATCCCTGAATACATATCAGACAACGTGGCGACACATACACGACCTGTAAAGGTGGAGGCGTTTAACTCATGGTCAGCGTGTAGAACGAGTGCTTTGTTAAACGCTTCCTCAGACTTTGAATTGGGTATTGCTCCATTTAACATATAGAGAAAGTTGGCAGCAAAACTTAGTGAGCTTTTGGGTGGAAGCGGTTCTTTCCCTTCACAAATACGCGCATAAGCTGCTATGATTGCCGGTATTTTCGCTTGTAAACGGATAGCTTTACGATAGTTGGCTTGATCACTGGTTTCATCTGCTTCTTCGTCATACAGTGCGAGTGTTGATACGCACGTCCTTAAGACCGCCATAGGATGAATATTTTTGGTAGGAAACAATTTCAATTGTGCAATTAATTCTTCAGGAAGGGAAGCGTTTACATTTAATTCATTTCGAAATTCAGTTAACTGTTCTAATTTAGGGAGTTTGTTATGCCACAATAGATAAATAATTTCTTCAAAATCGGCAAATTGGGCTAGATCATTAATCGAAAAGCCTCTATATGTTAACATATCATCAACAATCGAACTGACAGAAGAGGTTGTTGCGACTACTCCCTCTAAACCCTTCGTTTTTAACATAATAATCCCCCTCGTATAAATTTAAGATACATCGCTCATTGCCTTCAACACACCCTATATCAACATGCTTAGTTTTATCTTTATTAAAAATATTAGATTCCAAGTATTATAGAAAACGAGCACACTGAACATTTACAGAAAAAATGACCCTAAATAAACAGCAATTATTTTGTCTATAATACTAGGTGACTTTCACGAAGCGTTAAGCGAACCGTATCTCTGGCAATTATGATTTATTCATTTGTTGGTATAACCAACACTTGGACCGGTGAGTGTTGATAACTAATGAACGACACGCTGCCGTTTACTTTATTGAGGGCAGGATCCCAATATACGCCCATAAATTCCAGACCGTCCAAAACACGAGAGCGGATGACGTCACTATTTTCGCCAATACCTGCCGTAAAGATGTTCGCATCAATTCTCTTAATTGCATCGCGTACATCCCGATATATTTATGAATTCTCTCGGCAAACACTTGAAGCGCGAGCTTTGCATGTTTGTGGCCTCTCCTGAATATCACGAAGATGGATCTTTTGAAAGCGCTTTAAAAATGATGATTCAAAGTGTAGTCCATCCCCAAACTGATAGACCAACATCATCCTTTCCAAACAACTGTTTTACAAAAGTTTGTTTATTTATCGTAATTTTATAACAGTTTATTTGTATATGTCATAATTTTCGGACAAAGCTTTCTATATGTTGATGAAAAGGGTTAACGGTGGATAAAAACAGAATTATACTATGATTGAATAATTTAAATAGTTAGAAAAAATGACAAATAACCAAATAAAAAATAACACATTGGTGTTATAATGATGCCAAACATATGGAGAGGAGTAGAAGCTTGAAAAACGAAGTGCTTCAATTCATTAAGGACTGGGTTCCCAAAGAAGCATCTGTAGCCGTTGCGAGCGGCAATAGATATATAAATTATTATGCTGGCATTCATGACATTCAAATTCGCCCCGGACAACCAATCCCTTCAGGAAGCATCTCAGAACGAGTTTTCCACCAGAAGGGTCGAGTTGAGACGTTGGTTGATGACTCTGTATTCGGAATTCCGTATTATGGTGTAGGTTATCTCATAGAAGGACAAGATGGATTTAACGGGGCACTAACAGTAATTCTGCCACCATGGTACTCACTTAAGAAGCATTCACCCCTCTCTTTTATAACTGGTAAACAAGGAGATATTTGGAGTCCGATCCCTGTTGATCAAATAATTTATATTGAAAGCAATCAAAAGAAGACATGGTTTTATACTGCGGATGGTCAATATAGTACAATTTATACCCTAAAGAATATCGAACAAAGGTTGCCAGACTCTTTTCTCCGGATCCATCGATCTTATATCGTTAATATTTCTTTTATACAACAGATTTCTCGTGATATATCATCCAACTTAATTCTTACTCTTAAAAACCCAAATTGTTGCGCCCTTACAATTAGTCAAACCTTTATCCCTTCCGTACGAAGAACTCTCGGATTTTAACAATCATCTTGGAAAATACAAGGTATTATCCTTGCCAAAATATGAAAAGGTTTACAAATACATGGTGAAAGTGGGTTTTTAACCATATCGAAAGAACCAATTTACTTATAAAGAAAAAGCACTGGGGTTCCAGTGGAGAGACCTAGTTAGATAAGACAAGGAAAAACACCCCCTATTAAAGTGATATACTTTCAATGGAGGAATGGTGGAGAAATTGAGACACGTATTAGTGGAATCTTAGCAGATGTTTCTAAATGGCATGAAAACAACTCTCTTATTGAAGTAAAGCACTGTTAGTAAGAAAAGCTGACCTTTTTAAAGAATCGCTCTGTAGAATGACACAATTTAAAGGGTAACTTATTATTGCACGCGAGTATACAAATAAAGAACCCCTTAGCTGGAAGTGTCGAAGCCATATAGTCAATGGCAAAGACGATACTTGTATAAAAGTATCGTCCTACCTAATTCCATTTATTTTCTTGTTGTCTTTACTATATATTGTAATGTGGTATGGGTCGTTTTTAACCTTTGATTTCATTTGTTCGAATTTAAGAAAGTCATCAAAGACTTTTTCAAGCTCACAAGTATTATGAAAGTCACAAACGGCAATTTTAGACTCATTCATCGGCTATTTACTCAAATTGAACTATTCTCGAAATTAATAATCTGACATCCATTATCACAGAATTTGTAGAATGCATGAACTAGCTTAATGATTGGACGTAAATAATAACGAAACCCAGCTAATCTTCTTTTGTGAAGGTAGCTGGGTTTTAAAGTTGGATGTGCAAAAGTGACACGTCTATACTTAATGATACCCTTTTAGGGTCTAATTCATTGTGATACTAGTATTTAGATATTTTACGACGAGTGACACAAAAGCCCGGATCGTTATTGTGAGTCTATTTATTAGCTAGTGGTGTACTTCATTTCAAATTTAAGGGGTATCAACTTAGAAAATAAAGTTACTGCCATCAATAACTCTTATTTTATTAGTGAGGACTTGGCAGTACCATTCCTTCCAAAACATTGGCTTTTGGAGCAACTTCTTAATGCTTTTTCATCATTTCCTCCTACTGATCTAGCATTAATCTATTAATACTAATTCTCGGAACAAATTAAAAAGACCTCTTTTACCTAGTTCTTATTAAATTAAATGGCCCAATTATTAAATAAAGATCAAACAGCAATCTTCAACTATCCTGCCCCGTTCGTAGCATAAAGAAAAAGCCACCTTAAAGACAGCTCTGATCTTCAGCTAACGCACCCGTTAGCCAACCATGCAGCGCACGACCAGCGCTGCACCACAGAGAATGAAAATGGTGGAAAACCGTCCATACTGATTCTATGGCTGGGTGAGGAAGGTCGATGAACTATGGTGCCATTAGAGCCCATCCGTTAGTCTGACTCCAACGACCTCGGTGCATCACAGACTGTCGCTCCCTTACGGGAAGCACTCATGGTAGATTAATCCTATTCTAGTTTTTGCACCAGCCTCTAATTTTTTGCCATAGAAAGGATGGTTTCAATGGAAGTTATCATTGAACGAGTATGCGGAATGGATGTACATAAAGATAACATTACCGCCTGCATTATGACCCCCGAAGGAAAGGAGATTCAAACATTTTCTACAAAAACGGTGTTTTTAATTCAACTGATGGATTGGATTAAATCACATGGTTGCACTCATGTCGCTATGGAGAGCACAGGTGTGTTTTGGAAGCCTATCGTGAACTTAATTGAGGCTGAAGAAATGGAATTTTTAGTTGTTATCGCACACAGGTATCTATGTACAAACAAAACTACAGTTTCAGGCTGTTCTTGATCAAGTATTCCCTGAATATAGAGGGGTTTTTGGAGATTTGTATTCGGTTGTTTCTTTGCTTACTCTATTAGAATTCCCTACTTATGAAGACATATCAGCAGTCGATGAAGAAACCGTAGCAAATAGGATTAATGAACTTTGTCCAAGTCGTTCTAAAAAGTGGGCGAATACACAGGCAGAGAAACTTATGGCTGCCTCAGCTCGAAATCCTTTTCAGAGAACTTTATATCAGAGTCACATTTTAAGCCTAGAGATGTATATAAAAATGCTTCTAGAATACCAAAAGCACCTATCCAAATTTGAAGAAGAGATAAATGCTTTGGCAAAAGAAATTGAAGAATATAAGATTATCCAATCCATCCCTGGTATCGGTGAAAAAATCGCTACAACGATTATTTCTGAAATTGGAGAGATTGATCGGTTTAATCATCCTAAAAAACTAGTGGCATTTGCCGGAATTGATCCAAGTATCTTTGAATCAGGTAAATTTAAAGGCTCAGTAAATCGGATTACCAAAAGAGGTTCTGGTAGACTACGGCATGCCTTATATATGGCAGTTCGTTGTGCCATTCGTGATTGTCGCAAGAAGAAAACGACAGATGAAATCATCCCTCGGAACAAGAGATTACGAGAGTTCTATGATAAGAAACGTGAAGAAGGAAAGCCCTGTGCCAATAAGCTTCTACAATGGATTTATGCACTATTACAAAATAACTCAACTTTCCAAGATATAGCTTAGTTCAAAAATATAACTATATAATGAAAAACCTTCCAAAATATAAATTAGGTAGGTTATTTGGCATGCATATTTTTAGTATAGCATGAAATATTTTAAGTTTTCATTGAAAAATGTTGACTAACTATTAGCTGGTTTAGTTCCATAAGTATTGTCATATTTCTAATCTTGAAGAAACTTATTTACATGGTAGTTGCAGAAGAATTATTTAAGTTGGGTTTACTAGAAACCTTAAAACGCACTTTAAAGCAGGAATATTTGTGAATTTATTAAAGGATTGTTTTTCTTTAAGCGACAAAAAAATAATCGCATGAAATCAACGCTCTAAATGAGCTAATTTCATGCGATTACTATTCTAAAAATTCACAAAATGATCTCTCTTATAAATCTAATTTTCTTTCGGCAAGCCACTTAATCATATTTGGGTCAGCGTGTGAGAAGAACTGGCTTTCTCCAATATTTAAGGTCGCAATAGCTGCTTTGTCTTCATCAGTTAAGCTGAAGTCAAAGACATCAATATTTTCTGCCATACGTTCTGGATTTGTCGTTTTTGCTAAGACTACAATTTCTTGCTCCACGAGCCAACGTGAAATGACTTGTGCAACTGACTTATTATATTTCTTACCTATTTCACTAAGAATTTCATTTTGAAAAATCTCATTTTTCCCTTCTGCAAAAGGAGCCCATGCTTCAGGACAAATCCCTTGTGCTTTTAACGCTTCAATAGCTTCTGTTTGTTGGTTGAATGGGTTAATCTCAATTTGGTTGATAGCTGGAGTTACTTCGTTGAACAACGATAAATCCACTGCACGGTCAACCGCAAAATTTGAAATACCAACGGCACGTATTTTCACTTCTTTTTGAAATTCTTCCATCGCATGCCATGCACCATAAATATCATTATAAGGCTGGTGGATAAGTAATAAGTCAACATAGTCTAAGCCAAGACGATTAAGTGAACCTTGAAAAGAATTCATTACGCCATCATATGATACATTTTCAATCCATATCTTGGTTGTAATGAAAAGCTCTTCGCGAGCAACGCCTGAATTTTTAACTCCTAATCCGACTTCCGTTTCATTCATATAAGATTGTGCGGTATCAATATGACGGTAACCAGCTTTGATAGCATTAATCACCGCTTGTTCTGTTTTTTCTCCAGGGATTTGGAATACTCCAAAACCTAAAATTGGAATTTCAACACCATTATTGAGTTGTACAGTTTTCATTCTTTCTGCCTCCGTATTGGTTAATTACATAAGGCTACTATAAACTATGGAGTCAACTCCATAGCAAGAAATTTATTCGCGTTTTTTGAAATGTTTCATCTCCCATAACTTCTCCACCTTATCTTTCGTCAATTCACCACTTTTGAACTTCGCTATATGAACGTCATAGGTGTCAATCTTATATTGTAAGAGGGAATGTACTTCTTTCATTTTCTCAATATTTTTTTCAACTTCCTCCAATTGGTCGACCAATATTTGTTTTTGAGCGTCCTCTACATTTTGGGTTTCACTAAGCCCCGCAAGTGAAGAAAATTCAATCAATGACTCAATGGATAATCCTGCTGAACGAAGACTTTTTGCAAGAAAAATCCAATTCAAATCACCGGTTTTATAATTACGATAACCATTTTTATCACGTGTAACTGGTGGTATCACACCTATTCTTTCATAGTAACGAAGAGTGTCGACTGATAGGTCAAACATCTCTGCAACTTGTTTACTGTTCATAATTTTCCTTCCTAAACTTTTTTAAATTTATCTTACCTCAATTGTAAAAAAAAAGAGAACGTAAGTCTCCGGGCTTTAGCAACGAGCTAAAAAGGGGGTAACTTCTTCAACTAACCTGCCCCGTTTGTTCATCATGAAAATCAACAGCATCCTTTAAAAGAGCCCTTGAAATAAAAATACAAAAATCAATATGATCCCAGTTCATACACAAGAACTTGCCTGTTATATGCAAAAAAACTTATGCAAATTCATCTATGCAAGATATAGTTATATAGTTAAGATGTAAATTAAGTATAATATCGGAAAGTTATCAAGGAATCTACTTTCTTAATCATTTATTTAAGGAGAATATTAATGAGAAATATATGGGCAGAAGATGATGAAGATTATATAGATGAAGAAATTGAATTAGCAAAATTGACTGAAGAAGATATTAAAAAAGCAGAAAAAGAATTCAATGTTAACTTTCCAAAAGAGTATATTGAATTGCTAAAAATTAAAAATGGCGGGTACCTTAAATATCAAGCGTTACCCGTAAATTTTAAAAATTCATGGGCTGATGACCATATACCTTTACATTATCTTTATGGCATAAAAAAAATAAAGGTATTTTCAATTCAAAAGTATTACTTAAAGAATGGGGGATTAAAGAGAAAGCCTTCATTACTATATCCGGTGATGGTCATACCTGGACAGTATTAGATTATAGAAATAATAAAATTGAACCTGAAATTACTTTTATAGATATAGAGGAAAATAAAATTACTGTTATTTTCAAATCATTTAAAGAAATGATTAATAATCTTTTTGAGTATGAAGATGAAGATGATTTTTCAAACACAGTAGCAGATGTAAATACTTCTAAGCTAGCTAAAGAATTATTGAAAAGCACGGATATAAATAAAAAAATTCAAGGATTATATGTTTGGTCATCTAGTTACGAAGATATGGATGAACTTATTTCAATTATTACTAATTTTCTTGAAAGTGAATCTGATATGGCCATTAGATATGCCTGCGCCGAGTTAGTTGTGGGTTTAATTAGAAGTGAATACATTACTGATGAATCAATTATAGACAAAATCAAAGTCCTTATTGATACAGATGAGGAAGAAATAAAATTTTATTATGAATTACTTATGGATTTTTTAAACGAACAATAACTAACTGTTTCCTGTACAAAATAAACTCCTCCAGATTGTAGCTTGATTATTCATGCTTCATTTTTAGTTAATTCTTATGTACAAAATTTACATTTACTCTATCATAACAGATGCCTTATAGACAGCTCCGATCTTCAGCTAACGCACCTGTTAGCATTCCTGTAGATCGTTAAATATCAGGTTTGAAAAAAATAGAGCCCCTCAGTAAGATACGAGTATAGTGTCCAATCTAACTCAAAGTCTTAAGGAGGAAGCCCTACTATGAATTTTAAAATGCAAAACAAACAAAATCAACTGATTGAAAGAATTACGGATCAACATCTAGTTGTTGGTGTGGATATCGCCCAACACGTACACGTGGCCCGTGCTGTAAACTATCGAGGCATTGTGATCGGGAAACCTTTGTCTTTTGAAAATAACGAAGAGGGTTTTACTAGATTACTAAATTGGATCAAGGAACTAAAACACATGAAAAACCTAGACACCACGATAGTCGGAATGGAACCTACCGGTCATTATTGGATAAACCTTTCAAAGTGGCTAGTCAAACAAAACATTGATGTCGTTACGGTCAATCCTTACCATGTCAAAAGAAACAAAGAAAATCGTGATAATACGCAATCCAAAAGTGATAAAAAAGATGCCCTTGTCATCGCTGATATGGTGAAGAATGGCTATTATGCCTTCGTTCGTTCCACTTCAGAATCATTTGAAAAACTTCGTGTCCTTATGGCCAACCGAGATGTGATCGTTAAGCGCCTTGTTAGCTCCATCAACCAGATTAATCGCTGGGTGGATGTTGTCTTTCCCGAGCTCCGGCAAGTGTTTAAAGACGTATCATGTAAAGGGGCAATCGCAACCCTACGCCTCTTTCCTACCCCAGCTGAAATATGTTCCTTACAGCCTCAAGATATCGTAACCGGGTGGAAATCATGTATGAAGCGACATTCCGGGCATAAAAAAGCCCGTTCCCTGATTACATTGGCCAAGCGTTCAATTGGTACGAAACAAGCCCTTGATGCGTATAAACTTCACTTGGAACAGTTATTAGAGGAATATGATCTCGCTTCATCCCAACTCGAAAGAGTGACGCAAGAAGTCACAAACGTCTTGGAACAGATTCCATTCGTTAAGCAAATACTTGCCATTAAAGGAATCAGCGAAATTTCACTGGCGGGCATCTTAGGAGAAGCTGGAGATCTGAGTGGGTTCGCTCACGGGAATGCACTCCTTCGTCATGCAGGATTGCATCTCGCTGAGGCAAGCTCTGGGAAGTGGAAAGGCCAAATTGTTCTTTCCAAACGTGGAAGATCACGCCTGCGGCGTTACCTCTTCCTTGCGACCATGAGTCTGGTGATGAATAACCCTGAGTTTAAAGCCCTACACTCGAACAATGTTAAGGTGAAGAAGATTAAGAAAATGAAATCCATCATGAAACTATGTGGAAAACTCGCCCGTGTCCTAGTAGGGATTGCTCGTAATGGCTCTGTCTATAAACCGGAAATGGTATTCCCTCTTGAACAACTAGCAGCGTAAATTTACATTCACATTGTTTTTACGAAAGTTGGCTTATTCGTAGGATTTCAAAGAAAGCACGAAGTACTGGATATATAGAACAAAAGGGCAATGACCCGTTCCGTTAGCAAAACCAGCCTCCACCCCTTGGATAGGCATGACGAAGGAATGAAAGGGCATATGATTATGACCCGTTGAGACATGGGAGGGAAAGCCTCCAGGGGCAGCGTGGAAAATGCGTGCAGCATATGTAATAATAGGGGATTCTCAATGAATCCCCTATTTCAACCTGCCCTCATCTTATCAAAACGGTCCTATCTCTTTCGTTCATCTAAAGCAACCTATACCATGTGGTTTGAAATCCTGCGAATAAGCGAGTATTCGTGAGCATTATCTATTAAACTGAGGGAGTTCTATAAAGACTTATTGTAGAGTTGACACAAACTGTGCGGTAAAAAAGGGCACCCAAGTATCCCGGCCCTTCATTTCTCTTATTTAGTAGGCGTGAAAGTAAACGTCTCCTTGTATTTTCTGCCCTGAACTTCTTTGCTGTGTGGTTTTCCGTGCCAACTTATTTCAAATTGAAGTTCATTGGATTTAACCGATATAGGGAAATTTGAAAATTCAAAGGCTTGTCCCTTTTTAAATTTCTCATATTGATGGTCGTTTATACTTAATCCGTATTTTGTTTCAGTATTTGGTTCATTCCTGTAAGTATTAAATTCAACTTTATCTAGCTCTTTACCAATATTGGTGATAACAACGTTATATGATTTAAACACATTCTTATTAGTTTTTTTCGTCTCTTTACCCTTTTTTATTTCGATTTTCCATTGATCAGTTTGCTTTATGATAGGAGTTTTAAATAGCTCGTCTGACGCTGCTGCTGCATTTGAAGATACTACAGTGGCTATAAAGCTAAAGATGATTAATGTAGTTATTAATTTTTTCAATATTGTTACCTCCTGTTGTTGTATTAAATCAATTTTATTTAGTTTTCCTAAAAACTAAAAAAAACACAACATTCTTATTTCACAGTTCGAATATGAAATGAAGTAAAGAGCAAGGCCGGCTGGTGGAGATGCATGTGGTGACTAATTTGCCTTGCTCGTAATAATATATTGACCTTAAAGGGATCATGTTACACATCAGATACAAACTGCGACATAAAGGGGAGATGAAAATGTTAATTCGTTCGATAAAGATCATTGATTGCTGGGTTTGGTAAATCTTTAAGTATTTAATAATTACTTATTAGGGATTGCTTAAGAATCAACTTGTCTAGCTTTTCACTATATTTAAGTGTTTCCTGATGATTTAGACCTTTCTTAACACCAGTTTCTATAAGTAATTTTCTTAGGTTCTTTATATTTAATTCTAAATCCCTATACATTTTTATTTCGCACATTTTGAATACTCCTTTTTAGGTAACTAATTTCTATTTTAGGATTATATTACAATTGTGTAATTATTAAAATGTTTTCTCTTGAACTTGTTAATAAATAGGGAAATAGACATGAAATTATCCTGCAATACGTCACAGTTCGAATACACTACGCTTATGCAACTATCCTGCCCCTTTCGTATTATAAGGTCAGCCAGAAAATATTTCTGGTTGACCATTTTTTATATCGATATATGATAACGGTAGCCGGGGTAGAACGTACCTGCCCGTGGGGCTTAAGATCCCGTCAACTAAACAGTTCGCCCCCTACTTGCTTAAACATGATTTGGCTGGTTGGGACCAAGATCTCGTATAACAAGCGAAGCTATGATACTGCAAGAAGGATTAGGGGTTACCGGCAAATATTATGTTTTTGGAGGAGATAAAAAATGAATCCAGTGGTTGGTCTGGATGTAGCTAAAGGTGAAAGTCAGGTTCAAGCATTCTTGGATAAGAAGAAGCCTTATAAAAGAAGTTTTAAAGTAGCACATACCATTGAAGGGCTAGAGAGCTTACACCAATATCTTAGAGAGATAGAAAACTTAGCAGGAATTCGACCTCCGGTCGTTTTAGAGTCTACTGGGCATTATCATACTCCAGTTGTTCAGTATTTCGAGGAAAGAGGTTATTTACTAATTATCATTAACCCACTTGTCTCCTATCGAGCAAAGAGCTCATCTCTACGAAAAGTAAAGACAGATGTGATTGATGCTTACCATCTCTGCGAGCTGTATTATAAAGAAGATTTGGAACCAAATAAAAAACGAGGAATTCAACTCTTAAACCTTCGTAATCTTACAAGACAACACGAAAATGTAACGGGTATATATGTACAAACGAAACTTCAATTTCAAGCAGTTCTTGATCAGGTTTTCCCTGAGTATCATGGGGTTTTTGGGGACTTATATTCAGTTGTCTCTTTACTAACCTTATTAGAATTTCCTACATCTAAAGATGTTTTGGTAGTCGATGAAGAAGCATTAGGTAATAAAATCGATGAATTATGTACAAGTCGTTCAAGAAAGTGGGCAAATACAAAGGCAAAGAAACTTATAGCTGCAGCAGCTAAAAATCCCTTTCAGACAACACTGTATCAAAGTCACATAATGAGCTAAGAAATGTATATCAAAATGCTTATGGAATACCAAAAGCACCTATCAAAGTTGGATGAAGAGATAGGTGCTTTGGCTAAAGAAATTGAAGAATATAAGATAATCCAATCAATCCCTGGTATCGGTGAAAAAATCGCGGCAACGATTATTTCTGAAATTGGTGAGATTGATCGGTTTAATCACCCTAAAAAACTCGTAGCATTTGCAGGAATTGATCCTAGTATCTTTGAATCTGGTAGATTCAAGGGATCCGTAAACAAAATAACCAAAAGAGGTTCGAGTAGATTACGGCATGCCCTATATATGGCTGTTCGATGTGCCATTCGTGATTGTCGCAAAAAGAAAACGACTGATGAAGTCATCCCTCGTAATAAGAGATTACGTGAGTTCTATGATAAGAAACGGAAAGAAGGAAAGCCCTATAAAGTAGCTGTTATAGCATGTGCTAATAAGCTTCTACAATGGATTTATGCACTATTACAAAATAACTCGACTTTCCAAGATCTAACCTAGTTTAAAAGTATAACTAAATAGCACAAAACTTTCCAAATATAGTGCATTGGAAGGTTATTTAGCATGCACAAATTTAGTATAGCATGAAATATTTTAAGTTTTTATTGAAAAATGTTGACTAACTATTAGCTGGTTTAGTTCCTTAAGAAAAAGCTGCCTTAAAGCCTACTCCATTCTTCAGCTAAAGCACCCGGTAGTTTAACAAGACTTCTCTTTTTTTACACATTATTTTCTAACTGTTCACTTCCATATTCCATTATTCTCTATCTGAGGTACAAGAATCCCCCAATTTTACTTAGGGAAATTGTTTTATTAGGATATTTCCTTATCATCGTCGAAAACAATTTCTATTATGGCAAGTAGCAATGCTATAATAATCTCTGTTTTCAAGGAAAGTGTAATACTTTTCATAACCTCATCAACGGCGAACAGTACTAGCAAGTTCGATGTCCCTTCAAAACTGATTCGGATAAAAAATACCTTTATTTTTCCTGTTATATTTCAGACAGACAGTTCGAAAATTGCTTTGAAAAACAATTCGACAATGATGCCTAGAATAAAGAAACTGACAACAAAAACAACCAATGACCGGATAGATTCATATTGAACATCGAGCAATTCAAAAACCCCTACCAGTCCAAAGAAATAAAGCCCCATTACAAAGCCTACTACCAGGATAATGAGAAATGCTATTCCGGCAACTGTTGTCATCTTTTCTTTTATATTCTATATCACGAAATGAATCATTTTTATTTTCTGGCATAGGTCTGTTTCTTCTTCTGTTAGTACTTCATTAACGCCATTTGATTCCACTCACTTTTGTCCTTCCGTTACAACCTTAATAGTCGTTAGAGACCCTGTTAAAAGGGATAGAGATATAAAATAAAAGAAATAATTAAAAATAGAGCAATAGAGATACCTGATTTAATCCAAATTATTTTATTGCTTATTCCAGCTTTTTTTTCTAAGTAATTTATGTAACCGGCTGTAAGTATAAAACCAGCATAGGCAATGATGTATCCTTCAATATCATTCATTACAACTTGATACTTCAAAGCACCTACTCCGACTAGAACTATACCAATAGTTCCAAAAAACATATTTAAATACAAACGATTTTTTTCTTTATCCATTTTTTCTCCCCTAAAATAGTTTAAAAGTTCATTAATTAAAACACCTTCCAATCTTGAACTATATTTCCTGGAAATTCAAGTGAATCCATTGTGAGTTTAATAATGTTAATAACAGCCACCATAAAAGACTTTAACGATAAAAGAGCAACTTGCCACGAATCAAATGGATAATTCTATTTTCCTTCTTCAACTATCCTGCCCCGATAGTTTAAGTACTATCATTCACAATCTCAATAGAGTAGAACCTATTGAGACACATTCAAAGTACCTCTAAATTAGGCTATATAATGTCTCATAAGACTTGTATCAAAATGCTTATCGTTGTAAATGCGCATTTTCCTGACTCTACCCCAATAAGAAAAAAGAGTTGCCCAAGCAACCCATGCTTCAACTAAATTGACATTATTCTTGAGATAAATTTAACCAATTTTTTTCATCAATTGATTTGATTTTATACTTTGAACCAACTATATCTAACATTCTTTGATAAGTTTTAACATCCCAAGAATCATCCACATGTTCATATAAGTCTTTTTGTATAAATTCTTGAGTAATATAGTTTGTAACAGAACTAATGTCAACTAATTCTCCAAAAAACTGTCTTAACATAATCGAATCCTCTTTTTCTAAAGGTTCATCTGATAGGAGATAAATTCTAAATACATTAACAATTCCATTTATATCTTCGTCATCTAAAAAACAAAGTGGCTCTAACTTTTTATCTTCTTCTGTAAAGGGTCCTCTAGTATCTTCAATAATGACATAAGCCAGCATTTTATTGTCTTTAAAGAAACGAAAAACTTCTAAATCTCGTAATCTTAGTTTTCTATCGATTGAAATCATTTTTTTCACCTATCCAAATATTAATTTATGACCTGCCGTAATATCTGTACATATTCTTTAGTCTAAACAAATTACCCTTCTGAAACTATAAAAAACAAACATTTTTTATTCAACTAACCTGCCCCGTTAGTGCCATAAGAAAAGGCTGCCGCAGCAACCCTTGTTATTGAAGTAAAGCACCCGTTAGTTTAAGTACATTTATTCACAAACTCAAATAAATTCACAAATTTAGTTCATTAAAAATCCATTAATTTTATTAATGCCTAACTCCTCCTGAAACAGGTGTAAAGCCACTTATTTTATAAAAGTTTATATTTACCTTTCTCATATGCCACAGTTTTTGAATAAAATACGAAAGTAAAACAAGAATGTCCGGGTTTGGTGAGCATCAATAAGGAGCATCAATAAGATCGTAATATTTTGTAAAAGACTTAATTCCTATGTGACTAGTAATATTACCCTTTTCATTTTCAAACAAAAAGCCATCTTCAAATTCTCCAATATAATTCTCACCTTCATCTTCCATATATTTAATAAATGGCTCGTAGTTGCCTTGTTTTACTATGTATTGATCAGGGTTTTGCCAAACACTCCGCCTACGCCAAGATACCAGGATGGCCACACACCATTCGCGTGTTTTAATTATAAAAGAAAACGCTTACATTATCTATTATTTCTATAATGCAAATTTTGACAAAACCTTCTTTTAATATAAAATGTACAATATGCTTTGAGCACTTCGTATAAAGATCCAGCCACTCTATGCAACCCGCTATATATAAATTTCCAGTTAAAAAGGGCTTTCCATTTGAATTGGAGTTAGATTTAAAAAAAAGAGACTGATTCAAATTTGTCGTTATTCAACGACCTTTTGAATCAGCCTCTTACATATATCTGAGCTCTATTTTTAAAAATGTTTTATCCCTTTAAATTGGTCATCTTCCCCAACTTCAATAGTTTAGAAAGGGCTTCGTTTGATTGTCCCTTGCCTTCCATAGTATCTTCTTCATGATTTAATGGACCTTTAGATGGAACGATTGGTGAGGAAGCTGGTTTACTTTTCTGGGATACCGGCTGCACCATTTGCTGGGCAAGCGCCGTCCCTTCGGGATTCCCTACAATTAAAGAAACGATATTATAAAGAATCCTTTGCCCTTCCTCCGTTTTCAAAAGTGCTAATTGATCATTCGTAAAGGTGTCTAGTGGAAGGTAAATACCTTGTTCTTTATAAGATCCATTCCGAACCTTTAAACCATCTTCAATAAGCGCACTAATAAGTTCATTTCTGCTTTTAAAGCAGTCTACCAACTCATTAAATTCATTAGCCCATTCTATCGAGGTTTTTGGGGTATATTGAATTCCTCGACCTGGAGTGATTTTTCTATTGGACAACGTTACCACCACCTTGTATCACAACTAAAAGAAGATGCTCCTACTCTTATATTACTATGCTTCAATTGATTGCTTTTCAATTTCAGCAATAATATTTTTCAAGAGATATGCCTTACTAGTAAAGAAACTGGCTTGATCGATATTCGGAGGAAATAGACAATCTTCATCTTTGAGTTCCGCTAAGTATTTATAAGCGAAGAGAAGCCCTCCCCCGACGATAATCATTTGCCCAACGTTTGTATCAACAAAATACCGGATGACTTTATCTTTCACTTCTTCGGCATATTCTTTCGTATATTTATCTACAATTTTTGTGATATCTGCTGTTTTGGACTGCCAGGTCGCTTTAAAGACAGGAGAATATTTAGGATTTAAAACCATTTTATTGATTTCCGGCTTGATGAACTTCCTCATAAATTCTTCACGTGTAAACGAAATTTTAGGAGTTTTATTCACCCTTTCAAAACGGGCCCGTATGCTGTCGAATTCCTTTAGTTCCGCTGCTTCTTTCATGATTAAATCAATATATTTATTTGTACCTATCAGATGGTTTGTAGATTTAGTTGAATTTAAACCATTTTCATCATAAAGAGCTAAATCCAATGTTCCAGCTCCTAAATCAGCTATGGCAAACTCATCATGGATTTGTGATGAAAATTCAGTTTCCACCACTT
Organism: Peribacillus sp. TH16; assembly: GCF_016651095.1. Lineage (NCBI taxonomy): Bacteria > Bacillati > Bacillota > Bacilli > Caryophanales > Bacillaceae > Peribacillus > Peribacillus sp. TH16. The sequence goes on from NZ_JAEKEM010000003.1 coordinate 69,517, forward strand.
CCCCATCCACTAAATCAAAGGCCAATGCTAAGTAGCTCGTTACGCCTTCCACATTAAGCTGAACATCCGTAATATTAATGGTTATGGTTTTGCCTTTATAAGGCCCTTTTATTGCAGTAATTTCATGCTCACCCATATATAAGTTGATTTTTTCGGAAGACGCCTGTTTGGCCTCTTCTATTGGAAGCCCAAAACTCAATGGAACGTCTACCTTATTGGTCTTACCCGATTTCCAAGCAGCTAAGGCTAATCCCGCTAAAGTTGTTACAACATGGATTTCATTCCCTAATTTATCTCTTGCATCACTGCTGGTTTCTCTTAAATTATTTTTGTCATTTGTTGAAATTTGAGCATATTCCCCTACTGTATAATAAGCATTTGTTCGATTCTTTGGTAAGGCTTTACTTTTAATATGTAAATGAAGAATCATATCATCAGGAAAAGATTTATCTGCGCTTTCATCTGGCATATCTTCAGCAGTCGTTTCCGCGTTTTCTCCGATAATACTCGCGATATTTAATGAAACAACATTTCCTTTTTGGTCGATATACGTAATTTTATTAGAAATGTTCCCACTATCCACTCCTGCAATTAAATAATCCTCTTTAAATAAAAAATCAAGTTTTGTCATGGTCTTCCTCCTTCGGACTAATCTAGTTTAGTCTACTTACTATCCAATATATAGAGAATACCTGTTAAAGTCAATGAAAAACTAGCGCTAAATTGACGTTATCGATATTCCACCGCTAACATAATATCGTTAAATTAGCGATATCTCAACGCTTAACTCACACCTTTATGAACAGTTGTTTTATTTTAACTATATATTTGACGGTAATTTGACGTTATCGTTTTTTTAACTTCTTTTATTACGAGATAATTATCCGTAAGTTACCGCTAAACCGTCCTGCGTTATTGCTACTTATCGCCAAATTAACGTTATCGGTTATTTAACGTTGAAGGTATAAGGAGAAATCACTTCATATAAACAACACTAAACTAGATTAGACTAGTTTAGTGTTGAAATGATTATCCGTAAATTACCGTTAATAATTTCATATTGTTGCTATCTACCGCTAGATTAACGTTATCGGTTATTTACCACAAGAAATGTAGCAGAAACTCACTAAAAATCTAAACTAGATTAGACTAGATTGGTTATTATTGTGCTTTCAGATTAATCTAGTCTAGATTAAAATAGATCGAATTCGTTCATTATTTCTATTAAAGCAAACAAACCTAGTTGATTAGTCTTTATCTAGTAGGTAAACTATAGATACAGATAAATTGACGCTTAGCGATAGGTAGATAAAAATAAGCTATAGTTAAACTAGCGTTAAGAGGAGGGTTATCGTGACTAACAGAGTCCAGGCCAATAAGGATTTCATTACAGAAGCACTTCGTGACGATGCTTTATTCACTTCGTTGGTACTTGATAAGGAATACAGTGCCAAACTATTTAAAGAAGATATACTAGAGTTGGATCCGAATGCCATGTATTCAACCACCGATTGTTCCGATAAGATCTTTAATATCGCTAATTCGACGTTAAGGTATTACGTTAGGATGCTAGAGGGATACTTAGAGATTTATGTAGAAGGTAGAAAGAAGCGATTGCCATTTCTCACTGTTTTTAAAATCCATATGACTTTACTGGCAATTGAGAGGGGAGAAACGATTTCCGATATTCAGGTTAAGTTATCGCTAAAATCGATTCCTCAACAAAATGGCGGAAAAGCAAAAGGGAGTAAATATAATGAGGATACCTTAGATCAATTATTCTCGGAATTTGATAGAAGGCAGAATGTAATGATGAGAACCTTCACACTACAAAACACAATCAATCTAATTGAAGTGGAGTTGCTGAGAAGGAGAACTGGAATAGCTGATAAACAAAGACAAATTGAAGTTATCGAAGAAAAGATTAAAAATCATCGATTAAATCGAAAAATGGATCGACAAGCAGCGAATGTGTTACGAAAAAGTTTGGAGCAAAAGAAAAATACAGGCTTTTTCTCTTTCTTTGCAAAAAAAAATACAGAAGATACTCTGAATTTAGAATCTGAAATACTAGTGGATGAAAGGGATATCAAAGCTGACCATATAGAAGTGGAGCTCATTGATGAAATTAATATAATAAGGCAGAAGATTAGTCAATTTGAAGAAGAATCACTTGCTTTAGAAAAAAGGTTAAAATCTGAAACAGCACTTTTAACCAATGAAAGGGAAGCATTAGAACAAACTATGGAAGATTAATAGTTCTATTCATTTGTTTTTGGTTTAGGGGGTAAGAAGAAAAATTGGATTCTCCCAAACTATTATGTAGTGCGGTTTCTGGAAGATGGACATTTCGTTTTCCAGATTCAAATTAGGAATAAGAGTGTCCTTTTGCATTATGATGATTAAAGATGATTAAAGATAGTCTATAGCTTCTCTATGAGCTCTCTAGGGCTTTATAGCAAGTAAAAGGGTAAAGGTGCCTTGCTCCTAAATTAAATACGTTGAATGCAGTAAAAGGATAAGTTTAGGCCACCGTCTTGGGTGGTCTAATTTTTTTACAAAGCATTCTCTTTTTTGAGGTATTACTTGCAGAATTTTGGATGAAAAGCGATTTAGTGAAAGGTTTTATAGAATGCTGCTCATTAAACTTGCGCTGAATTTTCATGGTGGCCGTTTTTAGCTCGCCCCAACTAATTGGAGGTTTCTTCTGGTGATTGTATAAAATTTAGAATGAATGAACCTCAATCTAAATAATATGGTTGATTAATCTTATCATTAGTTTTCAATATGTAATTTTTGAAAGTCAGATTGTTTTAGAGCGAGTATATTTTCTTAATTTAATATTTAAAATTTTGTTTGAAGTGATTTATTTCGTAAATAAACAAATTTAATAAAAAGGCATATTTAATAAGAGAAAACAGATTTAATAAAAGAAACAGAAGTAATAGGCATTTTTCAATTGTTGGGTATATCCCTTGAAGGACAAGGGTTCTAGTCATTTCTAAGAGTCGTTATAACAGAGTTTCCACTTTCCCACATATAGAGTGTAAAAGAAGTCACATGTACACAGGACTTTTTTTTAACTATTTACATATTCACAGGCTGATATTTTTTATATCCACTAATGCACAAGTCTACATTCGGAAACTATTGGACGTAAAAAAATAGTCTTTCTCAGAAAATCTGCCAGAAACTGTGACAGAAGGGGAGAGTAAAGACTTTTGTTATAAGGGAATACTTCTATATTTTTTTTGAGTATATTCGAATAGCCCTGTGAATGTCCTATTTTTTCACAAGGCTGGTTTATGCTATTAAATTACACCGTGTAGCTCTGGTGCTTGGCCAGTTTTGGTGTATTCTCTGATTTTGGCTCCATGGATTAATTCATAAGGAATCTTTTTTAAGGCCCCAGGAAGATACTTTCTAAAGGCCATTCTGAAAAAGGCGCCAATCGAGTAGAAATGGAAAGAACCTTTTCGTTGTTTTTCTGTATGTATATGAATTCCTATCTGATCCATTGTTTGTAAAAAGAAGTTTTTCATGAATTGATCACGTATGGTGAAGCTTTCATAGTCCTCATCCATAAGATAGTTCAGTTTATTCATTACTTCCTGCTTAAAGGAAATCATGACATCGATCTGGTCTCTTGGTTTAAATTTAATTTGATGTCCATCAAAGAAGTAGGTGAGCTCTTTTGATAGTTTCGCCATGAGTGAGTTGACATTAAATTCATCCGTGTTTTCTTCCACACATTCCGGCTTCAAGGAAAAGGAGGCTTTTTTAATCCATATTTGCTTGCCACGAATCTCTATCCCTGTGAATTCGATGGAAAAAAGAGCTTCTAAAACACTTAAAGTTTTACGAACCCCTTTTGCATTCTTGTTCAGTTGAAGTTTAAGTGTCTTCATTGTCCGTTCTTGTTTTATTTTCTCCATTTCACCTGTCTTGCTGAAAGACAGACCAGTCCGGAACTGGTTAAGTAAGGATAAGAGGAGTTCGATTCCTTCCGGGTTCGAGGTACGTACGAATTCTGCTAAAATATTCGTTTCAAAAAGGGCATGCGGTATGATTAGGTAGTTGAGAGATACACCATTTAGTTCAGGTGTATTATACTTATCAACATCTTTTAACACGATAACAGGTAACCCTTCGTGGATTTCCTCTTTCACAAAATGATGATCTTCTAAGAACTTTTTTCCTCCCCAAAGGGTAGAATAAGAGATTCCAAGTTTCTTTGCCCAGTAAGAAAGATTATATTCCTTAAGCATGCCTCGTTGGTTTTGTTCTACTTGTAATTGGTTTAACATGGTCATATATACGACATAGGCAGAGGCAGGAGGGCGCTCAAATGATTGATCACGAAGAAAATGGAATTCTTTTAAGATGGCGTGATGCATTCTAAAACCATCGATTTTTATTCTGGATTCTTTCATTTTAGGCCCTCCTCTCGTCTATTTTTCTAGTTTGAATTATAGCAGAATGGAAAAACAGGAAATGGTGTCCTTTATTAAGGGATTTTCAAAGTTGCACAACATGTGCTCATCCCTTGGGGGGCAAGGGATTGAAAAAAACTCTAAATATTTTTGTGTGAAAGGAAACGTCAATTTTTCACACGGTTTGTGCATATTGTGAAAGGAAACGTCATGAATTGATAGATAAGCAAAGTAGGACAAACGTTGATATATCAATGTTTTCATAAAATAGTCCATGCATAAATGGGCAAGAATAAAAAAACTTGCACAGAAATGTGTGCAAGTTTGTGTGAGAGCAAACGTCATTTTTCTTCATTTTAGAACAAAAAGAGATAAATTTAGGCACTATTTTGTGTGGGTTCCTAATTTTTACTGAAATTTTGTTGGAGATTTAGGGGTGTAAAAGGTTGGTTGATCAAAATGTTTTAAAAAATCTCAGATCAAAAATAGGGGATTGTGCACATTGTGAAAGGAAACGTCAAACAAGAAAAAGTTGCACAGCTTATTTTGGAAGAGTGAGATATTCAAGAAGGCGTGGAGCTTATGGGATGTTGTTAACGCGAGATAAACCTGCATACCCTTATCATTGTGCACATTGTGAGAGCAAACGTCCAATGAAGGAAAAGTTGCAATCCCATATAATGGTGTGCACATTGTGAAAGGAAACGTCATTCTTTAATCATTAAGAGGGTGTGAGAATCATTGATATATCAACATTCTAATGAAAAATCCATTTATAATCGTACAAAAATCGTAAAACTTGCACAAAAACGTGTGAAAGGAAACGTCATTTTCCTTCTTATTTGAACAGAAGGAGATTACTGTATGCAAGTCTTTTGGTAAAGAACCTACATTTTAAAAGGAGTTTTATACGAAGAGGCTAGTGCATATTGTGAGAGCAAACGTCAAATAAAAGATAAGTTGCAATTTTATTGATTAGTATAGTGAAAGAAAGCGTCAAGCTTCTTTAACGTCACATTGTAAAAATAATTAGCAGTCAAGATCTTCTGGAATCTAAATCTGAAGAGTGAGTCTACTTGGATGTGTAAAGAGCACAGGTTTCAAACCTTCATGGTGGTTGCTGATGCTCCCTTACAATTGAATGATTTTTCGAGAAAATCATTTTTTATGAAAATGCACCCTAGGTTTTACCTACATCTATAGCACAAGTCATATTGAGACGAAAACGAAGTATCCGAAGATGAGTAAATTAAAAAATTAAAGAAAAAAGGAGAATATATCGCAAGTGAACAGAGAAGCAGTGTTATGTGCACATTGTGAAAGCAAACGTCAAAATAAAAAAAGTTGCACGTTTAAACCGTGTGTTGACAAAAGCAACAATGCTCACTCATAATTACCATATTACTAGATTAAAGGGGAACACATATGGATTTTTTAGTAGGAGTTAAAGAGGTGGGGGAAATTCTCGGATGGGATCGGAGAAAGGTTTCCACCTATCAGTTGCGTGGCGTGCTTCCTAAACCAGTGGTCCAATTATACAGTGGTCCCATATGGTTTCGAAAACAAATCGAATTTTATAAGGCTGGGAAAGATTTTGGTGTCAGGACTTATTATATAAAAGGTGAGATGGTCTATGAATGTACGCATAATCAACCATTCAAAGATACCATCTATTCCCCTAAGGACATCAAAGAACAGATGGGAAATTACATACTTTATCAGGAAAAAGACATCCAACAGTTGAAAAATGCCATCCTAGAAAAAAATCCGATCGTTCAGTTCCTTTCTTTTGAGTCCGTTAGCTTTCTGCACGATTTGGGTATATTGGAAACCGTTGTTTTTCAAGATTATATCCAACAGTACTCATTTGAAGACATAGAGTCGACAAAAGAAGGGCGGGTTAAAGAATAATGTTACAACCCCTGCAAACGAAATTTTTGAATGTCATGAAAACGATTTTTCCAGATTATCCTCAACTCTTTGTCGATTGGAATATGGATATCAACCATCTTATGTCAGGTCAAGATGATTACCAGCCTAGCCAAACATTAAAAGCATTTTTTGTGATTTTGGATAGCTTGGTGAAAGATTATGGATTGAAATTCGAGGATATGGAACAATGGGTTGATGATTACATAGAAGAAATTAGAAATTTTGTCCTTCCATACATACAGACGGTAGGGGAAGAGAATTCATCCTATTCCCCAAAGTCTAACAACAGGGAAGTGATAAATGCCTTGTTGAATCAAAATTTTGCCGAGTCCGGTTCGGCCTTATTATTTCATAAATTAAGGGAGACCATCAGTAAAAATGAATTCGACATTGCGACTGAGATTCCTACTGCAAGGATTGCGGAAAGGGCGATAGAGGCGACGGCTCAAGTGAGGGCAGAAAATGATTATCTAATGATGAAATCCAATGTAGCCATCGAACAATGGAAAAACCTCACCTCTCAAGCCATCACATCGATGGATGACTTAACCGCAGACATTTTTGATATCGTCTCGATTCTTTGGATGCAACAGGCTACTCATAAGGACCAAATGATTCATTTCCATACGGATGATGCTTTGAATCTAAGGAGATTGCAAGGACGGAAGGAAGATTTAGACGGCTATCAAATGTCTTATCGGAAAAAAGAACGCGATGATATCATGAAAAGGTTGGCCGCTCTCACAACGATATGGATCAGAATTGAAAAAGAGAATTTGAGGTTCATCAATGAGGATCAGGGAGATTTTGAAGAAATTGGACAAGTGCAGTTTAATCCCTTGTTTTTGGTGGATAGCGTGACGGTAGCCTACCGGGGGGATAACCCGATTGGTATTTATGAATGCAGCATTCGTCCAGGGGAATTGCTTGCCAACTTCTTGTACGGTTCCCAAAGGAGCAGTGGGCTGCTTGCATTGAAGACACTCGAATACCATCCGATTAAGCAAAAGTACCATAAACGGTTGTCCAGGTACTTGTCCTGGCAGTGGAGGATTCGCCAGAAGAGTGCGGACTATCTCAGGGCTTATCATATCGGGGGAGACAAAGGGCTTTTAAAAGTCATGGATTTGGACGTGAATCCGCGATATGGTTCAAGGATTAGAGAACAATTTGAAGAAATATTGGATACCCTGCAGCAGGATGGAATCATTAAAGGGTGGAGCTATAAGGAAAAAAACCTTGAGAAGCAAATAGAGCAGGAGAGAAATTGGTTCGCAAACACCTGGTTGAAGGCACGTGTCCAAATCATCCCACCTACTGAAATCACGGGAATGGGAGATGATCAGGACTTATTATTGATTGAGGATCAGGACTATGACACAGAGAATTTTCTAACTATGTTGAAGGGTATGACGGACAGGGAGACTGGTGCAACCAGGGAAATGGTTGAAGAAAAGCAGGTTTCTCCTGAAACGATTAATAATGAAAGAACGAATCGGGGATTAAGCATTTTAGAGGCTGCTAAGGAAATGGGAATCTCCCATAGTACCTTGTCCCGGTATGAAAGGAATCTAATTAAACGCCCGTATACAGTCAGCTTAGAAAAAATGAAAGAGTGGTTAAATGCAAAATAAGCATCTATACGGTGCTTATTTTTTTTGAAGATATTCCAACAAACAAATCATGCGGGAGCATCATCTAAATAATTAAACATAAATGCATCCTAGTTGCACTGACATAAATATTGTAGGGTGTATGAATGATTGGTTATTTCGAGAAGGAAAAGAACGTTTATAGCAAAAAAGATTGAGGACATTAAAATTTTTGTAAATGAAATGAAGCAGAGAGCAAGGATCGCTGGTGGAATGCTATTGGTGACTAAGTTACCTTGCTCGATATATAATATTCCCTCAAAGGGCTTATGTTACACATCAGAAAAAAACTGTGATTATTATAGTTCGAAAAAAAGTAACTATTCCCCGACCAAGAATAGTTACTCCCAAATAATCGAATATCGGAATTATCTTACTAAACAGGAGGACAAGTCCTATCCATTTTCAGTATATGCATCAACATTTGAAGGTGAAACTATTATCTTTTTAATGAATAATCGGTATGGTATGCAATAGAAGAGGTTGTTGATCAACAAAGGCAGAGAAGTTGAACAACAAAAAGTTTATGTAAGGAGCTTGGAGAAACCTCTACAAGCTCAATTATTCATGCAAATAGTATTGTGAATGCATAGGTTCATAATTTGTGATATAGCCTGAGGTTAATGGATTTTCCCTTTCAAATGTGTTCCTTAAAAGATTAGCTTTTCGTGTATTTTCTATTCGATTTCATCATCAAGCAGGCGCAGGATATTTTCTACGACACCCGCATGATTACCTTTTCGAAATTTATCAATAAAGTCTATATAAAGAAGCTCAAATACTTTTTCTAGTGTGTAGCCATGTTCAGGCTGAACTTCCTCCATATCGGCAAGCAACACCTCTCCACGTAAGGCAAATTTCCTTCTCATGCGCAAATTCAAGGTTTTCATTTCTTGATTCTTATCTATATGGATTAATTTAAAAGCAGATTCCCCAGACTTTTCAAGTCTTGAATTTTTACCAGCATACTGATCCAATGAGGTGATCAATCGGAATAAAGCCTTTGAGTCTGGATTCTTTTTCGCAAAAAGTAAGAAGTCATTATATAAAAGATTCATTAAGTCGTTTTGTTCGAAATGCATGTCTGATAGGTCTTGAATATCTTCACAGAAAACTTCTGCTCTTAGAAATAGATTCAAGGGGACGTCTATACTCAGTAAGACGGTTGAAGATTTATTTACTTTATGGAGAAGCTTTCCGATAAAGTTTGATGATCCGATCAAAGATAGTTCTTCATCTATAAGATTGGCTTGGCTATATTTCCCCATCGGTTACGCCCCCAAGTTGTTTTTTTTTGTATGATTCTACAAATATTCGATGAGCTGCTTTTCGAACGCTACATTTCCAAACAGCCGCATAATCGCCTATCTTTTGATAAGTTTCATGATCTACTTTGCAATGAACCGTGTAAGGCTGGTCTGTATAGGTGACGTCAGGATATACGAGCACCTCTTCAAGTCCAAATAACAGTATTTCCGTTCCCAAGGCTGTTTTAGAGCCATTCCAGAATCGTCGGGATTCTCGTCTTAATATCATGTCCACGGGTTCGTCTATGGGGATTTTTATATCATGTAGCTTATCCGAACGAACTTTCCTTTTTTGTGGTTCAAGTATTTTCTTTTTTGAAGTAGAGAGAACCGGATTCAAATGGTTAACCTTTCCCATTTGCTATTCCCCTTTCAAAATCGTCTTTTTCTTTGGGTTGGTTGGTCAGTTGGTTACATCGTTACGCTATGCCAAGAGTGGAGGGAGGTATATTTGCTAGGGATTGTGGCAAGGCTTTTTTTAAGTGAGGTGATACGAAATGAGTAAAGATATTTCAAAAGAACTGGCTGAAAAGCTTGCTAATAAGGCATCCACGCTGCATTACGTAAAGAGCACAAATGAATCTAAAAAGAAATAATTAGCCCAAAATAATCTTAATTCCACCCTGTTCAGTGATTTTGAATGGGGCTAGATTCTGTTTTTTAATATAATTTTGATCTTTCCAGCAACCTTCTTCATCCCGCCCCCAATCAGGGCAGGGGAGAGGGACGTCAGCAATTTTATGTTTTTGAAGGATACTTTTATACTCATTTGAATGTGCGGCAACAAATAAGGCCAAACGGAAAATTTGATTACGATCTAGATCGGTCGATTTATATACATTCTCTATATAATTTTTATAAACGTCCGGGTATCTTACTGTAGGTCTATACACCATTTTCCTTCCTCCTTTTAAAATAGTATATGGACGTCTCCTGGTTAAAATGCCATTTGGTCAAATATCGTTATGACCCGAATTTGATCATGAAATTACTAAACTAGTTTAGTCTAGTCTGGTTTTAAAAGATTAAACTAATCTGGATTAGATTAGTTTGGTTTAGTCACATTATCACGTGCTTTTTTTATTTGAAGCGATGGATTTTCCCTTCTAATAATCCATAAAAAAAGCAAACGAAAAGTCAGATTTTTTGCGATCCTTTCTATAATCTTTTTATTCGTAATAACTTTAGGCATATTAAACAATGAAAATCTTACATTTCTTAATTTTCTATTACTTTATTCATGAGATGCTGTATTCTTCTGATAAAGAGTCGATCGGTTCTAAGAAACATGTGGTATTCATCTGGTTCTGGCAGGGGAATGATGGGGGATGGGAGGTACAACAAAACTAGCTGTTAGGAGATTTTTATTAAAAAGAAGAGAAAAGGCGACTTAATTGTCGTTTTTATTTTGTACTCAGAATAAAAGTTTGAATTACATATTCTCTTATTCAACTTGGCATCGTTCTAATTTTGGAATACATAAGTAATTTGAACAAAAAAACTACCTGGTATGAGCGTCAAAAAGAACAATTATCATAGATTCCAGGATACAAGTTTATCAGTTGATCTAGTGAAGTTTACTTCTTAATTATTTTAGAAATAACCTCGATAGAATATATATTTTAATCTAATATACAAGTATACAAGGTGACCCAATATAAATGTTTCAAAGTGATTTGATTGTGATTCGAATTGTATACAGAATGATTTGAAGGAGGTATGGTGATGTGTACCGAATAAATCAATAAGAGGATTTAGGAGGGAATTGGATGACATACTTGGAAAAATTCGCACGTAATCGGAGAAGAAGAGAAAAGACCGAGGTATTAACCGCACGCATTCCAGAAAGCTTGTACGGGGATTTCAAAGGTTACTGTGACGAACTGAATTTATCTATCAGTGAAGCGGTTTGTCTGCTGATAGAACGTGAAATGACAGGGAATGAAAGTGTATCCGATGAACTAGCAATCACAGACGAATACAAAATGAATGATGATGTAGTCGATACGAATACAAAGGTAGTCAATAAGGTTCCGAAAAGAAGTAATTCAAATAAAAGTAGATTCGTAACGACACAATGGCAAGTAGACGCACAGCTTCCATGTCCTTATTGTGGTCAGTGGTTGGCAGCCACTAACTTCTCCAGACATGCCAAGCGACACATAACAACCACACAGGATATTTTCACGAATGAGAAGTTTAGAGATAAAATCAAAGAAATGATCCAGGCGAAAAAAGCTGAAATATGAACTAAATGAAAAGGTGATTTTGGACATAGTTAAGAAGAAGGTTACGTTCATTGCTATAAATCGTTTTCATGGTTGTACCTGTAAATATGTAATCTGTAGAAAAAAGTTTATAAAGAAAGTCATTTATGGTTTCCTACGAATAAATATGGATTTTCTTTTAGGGTGTGGCAATCATTTCATACCCTTTTCCATTTACCGTCCATGTAAGATAGTCCTTCTCCTCTATAAACTGAACGACTGGGGCATGATATGTCTCGTTGATTCCATAATGACCGAAGGTTTAACTCCTGTCATATCCTCCAGTTCTTTTAAGAATATATGGAACGAATCTAGTCCTTCACGTGTATTGTGAACACTATAACTTTTCTTAATGTCTTTCCTTCACTTTCTCCTTTCACAATGACTAGTCCAATTACATGATTCATTTTTATCCTTCCTTTCGATTGAAACTCATCAGTAGCCTTATTCCACACTTACGTCGTCGAATCCAGCGTGGGTTAAATAATGTTGAAGCCATGAACGCCTTAGAACGAGCAATTTAAACATGGGGAACTTAGAGAAAGAGCATTACAAGATCAATTACAACGTGTCAGCGTATTAAATCTTACTATTAATGCAATCAGCATTTGGAATACCGTGTAACTATCACACAGGCAGTTGAACACATGAAATTACAGGAAATATCAAGAAGAATTGCTTCTCATTTATCCCCGTTAGGATGGGAATACATAAATTTTCTCGGAGAATATTCGTTCAATTCTAGAATCCGAATTCCATTCATTCCCTACGTCCACTGCGGACGTAAAAATAACCCTGATTTTTCTTCTTAGCGTATAATATCCGCGTTTTGTTGCAGGACCCCAGACAGCCAATCCAAGAGAAAGTCCGGTTAATAGGAATTTCTATGTTTTATTTTGTTCAAGAATTTTTGTCACGGAAAATGCGCCAAAGTTTGAAGAAGTGACGTCTCTTCTTCTCTTCAAACGGTGCTAAACTTAACGATGTAAGCGCAATCATCTAATTCAAATGGAAAAGGGGATGTTTATGAATACCTCTAATGGAATAAAACTTTCATTTTTAAATAAAATTGGTATTCCGAAGACGCTCGTTTGGGGGTATTTTGGAATTCTAATTTTCATGATGGGAGATGGATTGGAAATAGCTTGGCTGAGTACATATTTGCAAGAACGAGGAATGAGCGTTGAACAAACGGCTTCTCTTTATACGGCCTATGGAGTCACAGTTACAATTGCTTCCTTTTTATCAGGGGTGCTCGCTGAAGCGTTTGGTCCGAGAAGAATAATGTTTACGGGAATGATTACTTATATAATCGGGACTAGTTCGTTTATTGCTTTCGGCGTTAACGAGCTTAATTATGGCACGATGTTACTGACTTATGCACTCCGAGGATTCGGTTATCCACTATTCGCATACAGCTTCATGGTATGGATCAATTATCGGAGTCCTAAAAATAAGCTGGGAGCAGCAGTTGGATGGTTTTGGTTTGTTTTTACAGGTGGTTTAAATGTACTGGGAGCCTATTACTCTATATGGGCCATTGAACATTTCGGCCAGATCGGTACTCTTTGGACATCAATTCTCTGGGTATGTGTCGGAGCTTTTTTTGCCATTATTATGAACCGAGACAAGCTAGAGCTTAAAAGCAGCAATATGAATACCGGTGCGAAATTAAAAGAATTAACAAAAGGTTTTACGATTTTAAAAAGGGAACCAAAAGTTGCGTTAGGCGGGATTGTTCGAACCATTAATACTACTTCTCAATTTGCTTTTCCAATCTTTTTGCCTATTCATATGGCGAATTACGGGATTTCGATCAATACATGGCTGACTATGTGGGGCGTTATTTTTGCCAGTAATATCATATTTAATGTGATATTTGGAATAGTCGGTGATAAATTAGGATGGCGTAATACAGTCATTTGGTTTGGAGGAGTTACTGCCGGAATCTCTACACTACTGTTATTTTATATACCAATATGGACCAATGGAAACCTTATACTCGTTTTTCTTGCAGGAATGTTCTGGGGTGCTTCGCTTGCAGGGTATGTACCATTATCTGCTTTGGTACCATCTCTTGTAAAAGAAGACAAGGGAGCAGCTGTTTCTGTATTGAACTTAGGGGCAGGACTCCCCGTATTTATCGGCCCTGCTCTTGTAGGATTGTTTTATGAGCCGATTGGCGCAAGCGGTTTAATCTGGATGCTTGCAATTCTATATTTTATTAGTGCTATATTGACAGTCTTTATCAAATTGCCCACAGAAGCAAAAGCAAAAGAAGAAACACAAAAGATAGCGATGAATTCATAGAAAAAGCTGTCTGAATTCTTATTCGGACAGTTTTCTCTATGTGAGGGTTTATTCAGATTGGTTTCTGTTTTTAATTAATAGAACAATATCATCGTATTCTAGTAAATTAGATAAGGAGTTCAATCCAACTGTAGGTACAGATTGATGCTTGTGATTCATTCTTTTTTTTAGTTGCTCCTGAATAACAACTAAATCTGTATAGGACGGAATATCATCGATAGATCGGTGATCAATTTGAATATTTGTTAATCCAGCTTCCTTCACTTTCCGTCGTAGAATAGCCGCTCCCATCGCACTCGAAGCCATTCCTCCGTCACAGGAAATAGTAACGTGATGAATGGGAGAAAGAGAAGAGGGTTGTTCGTCCCGAAATACGATACTTGGCCGTTCATTTTTTTCAGAGAGTGGAAGAGGGAAAGGTTCCATTGATGTTTCAGAACGTTGGGCATCAGATCGAACAAGAATAAAATGAGCAACAATATAGGATACAAACGCCGATAACCCAATTCCCAATAAAATAAATAAAGCATCATCCTGCGGAGCAAGAAACAAGATCAATAATATGCTCGCAGGAGAAGCCGTGGAAACAAGTCCAACATTAAAAAGTTGGAATAAGGTAATGCCTGTAAATCCGCCAGCAATTACTGCTAAAAATAATGTAGGCTTCATTAAAATATATGGAAAATATACTTCGTGAATTCCTCCAAAAATCTGAATCCCAGCTGTCCCACGGAGTGCCGGTTCTTCTTCCTTTCTTGCCGTCACCAAATAGGCCAACAGAACACCAAAGCCTGGTCCAGGATTGGCTTCTACAAGAAAGATGACACTTTTCCCGAGTTCGCGTGTTTGTTGAATACCAAATGGCGCGACGATTCCATGGTTAATGAGATTATTTAAAAACATGACTTTGGCAGGCTCAATGATAAACGATAAAAAAGGTAGCCATACTGATTCGACTAACATAATTAACCCATTATTTATTTGTTTGAGTATATCGTTCATTAGAGGGCCTATCATGAAATAGCCAGCTAACAGTAAACTAATCCCAAGCACTGCATCTATAAGATTGGAAATCAGAAGTTCACTACCAATCGGAATATAGTCCTGTGTCCGCCGTTCTATCCATGCTGATAGCCAGCCGATTAGCGGACTGAATAAAATAGCTCCAATAGTCATCGGCATATCTGATGTCATAATCAAACCAATCATGGCAACATTCGCGACAATACCTCCGCTATGGCCGCCAAACAACTTTCCTCCAGTGTAAGCAAGCATAAGTGGTAATACATATCGATAAATAGGATCGATAAATTGACTGATTACAGTGTCAGGTTTCCATCCATTTGGTCCAAATAAAATATTTAAAATGCCTACAGCTATCATAATTGAGATATTTTGAAAAACAATGGAGCTATATATGCGTCCTATGCGATTCATCTAAGTTTTCCTCTTGCATAATTAAGAATTTTTTCTTGATAAGCTTGCTGCAATTGGTCACGCACGGCGAAAAGTGCCTGTTCTTTGTTGCCGGAAGAAAT
The DNA here is from genome assembly GCF_016651095.1 of Peribacillus sp. TH16. Taxonomy (NCBI): domain Bacteria; kingdom Bacillati; phylum Bacillota; class Bacilli; order Caryophanales; family Bacillaceae; genus Peribacillus; species Peribacillus sp. TH16. The sequence goes on from NZ_JAEKEM010000003.1 coordinate 84,956, forward strand.
GGCTTCTGCCAGCACATTATCAAGAAGCCCGCTTATCAATTCCCCTAAAAGTGGAAAATGCTCACGCGGTGCATCAGGCGGTCCCGCCAGTAGTAATACTGTATTGACGGATTGCTTTTGTCCATTTTCAGAATGCCACGGTATTGCTTCTTTCAGCGATATAATGTTAGCAAAAAGAGTCCGAACAGCAGATGTACGGCTATGTAAAATACCAATGGAGCCAATTACAAAACTGCCTTTCCGCTCTCTTTCTTTAAATGCTTCAATCAGCTCTTCGGATGAAATGACAGCATGGGATTGTGATACAATCGCATTAAGCCATGTAAACTTCTCTTTTGTAGGAATGGCTTCCATCCAATCGAGGCTTCTCATCAGTTGAGCAAACGCTTCCCCATAATAAGCGACCTCTATAAGCGCTGAATCTTCTGAAAAATGATCGGATGCGAACAGTATCTGATCGGTGCTTTGTTGTTTTTTTAATATGCTTTTTATTTTTTGCAAATCATTTTCTGTTAAAATGGGGGATACTACGATAAGACGCTCTTCTGTAATGGCAGATATCTGAATCGTAGATACAATTGCATCCACTTGCCAGTTGTTTTCGAGCCATTTAGGCAATTCATTAATGGATATCACTCCTGAAACGTAAATTCCTGGAATTTCTTGCTTTAACCGGGACGCAATTAATCGGGATGTGCCAAATCCACTGGCACAAACTATAACTACGCGTCCTTTTATATTTTGTTGATTTACTAATGCTGCTCCCACATGTATTGCCATATAGGCAATTTCAGAAGGAGGTATGGTAACACCAAGATAATCTGACAATGATTCAGCACTTTTCCGGCTCGCTTCATAGACATCGGGATAATCTCTTTGAATTTGAGAAAATAGCGGGTTATGGATAGGCAGTCCATTGCGTATTCTGTTTAATGCAGGATAAAAATGCTTAAGTAATCCTTCACTCAGCATGGGATCTGTCAATGGTTGATTCAGTTCTTTTTTCACGCCTTCGATAAAAATCCTAACCAAATGGGTAGTTTCTTCTTCTTGAAGCTGTTCTATAGGCAAATCAGGTTGTACCCCATATAAGTGAAGAATCAAATAGTTTATTTCCTCTTCCGGAAGTTCAATATCCAGTAATTCTCTTAATCTTGCTGCTATATAAAAAGCGGAAGGGTACAATTTCATTAGTTTCGAGTCCAGGTTTAGATGTCCATGTTTTTTATCTTTGTGGCGCTCAGCAGCAAGAGCTAAATGAAGAGAAACGCTGATCCGATCACGCTCGTTTAAAAACAGCGAAGGATTTTGTTCAGCTGCCTCAGTTAGCACTTTCTCGACTGCATAAAGAATATCCAAATCTAGCAGGTCTAAATACATGGATGGGATATACTTTTCTATCCGCCAATCTTCTTTTTTTCCTAGTTTCAATAAATCAAACACTGCCAGCCAATTCTCTGGCAGTGTTGAATTATTTACAACCGTAGTAATGGCAGCTCGTAAATCTTTGTCTTCTCCTACAATATAAATACCAAGACCAGGTTTTCGAACCAATGTTAAATGAAAATGGTTCAACCATTCTTCAAGTTCATTTAAATCATGGCTGATCGTCGCTTCCGTTACATAGTATTTTTTACTGAACACAAACATTTTAGTTGGTGTCTGATCCCTTAATAAGTCGCAAACGATTCCTATTTGCCTGTCTTTTGGTGAAAAAGAGGTTTGCTGGCGGGCTTTTTCTAGTTCTTCCGTCAGAACATCTTTATTTTCTTGTTCACCAACTAAGCATATGCCACTTCGAAATTGTTTCATGATTTTCAGACCATAAGTCCGTACTATAGGTTTTAACTGTGCTATTTCTCGCTGGCATGTTCTTAAACTAATGTCCAGCTCCTCAGCAATATCTTTTGGCATAATCGGAAAGTCGCTTTCAAGTAGACGGTCAATTATCATCTTTTGGCGGCTGCTAATAAATATTTTTGCTTTCTCTGCCAACTTTTTCACCTTCATTTCTCAAGCATTTCTCATCATTTTTTATGTATTAAAACAAAGGGTTTATAGTTTGAGCAATGGTTTGATAGCGGGCAAATTGTTCGTCATACACGTTTTTGTTTTTTGGATTGCAGGCAATCATTTTAGATTGCTGATCAAGCATAGCTAAATCAGAAACTGCCGTCCACTCTCCGTTGCCAAAACCCGCTAGAATAGATGCACCATAAGCTGGGCCTTCACGTTCTTCATGAACATGAAGAGACTGCTGATATACGTCAGCTAGCACTTCTGTCCATAATGGATTTTTAATAGCGCCACCTGTTACAGTCCAATCTTCTACCTCAATCCCTGCTTTTTTCATCATATCAAATACATCTCTTAAACTATAACAAACTCCTTCTATCACAGCGCGAGCCATGTTTTGTCGATGATGTCTATACGTTAATCCAAAAAAGACGCCTTTTGCTTTGGGATTATTTAATGGTGTCCGTTCGCCATTTAAATAGGGGAAGAACAATAATCCTTCAGCGCCAGGTTCTACTTGATCAACACCTTTCAGCAATTCATCAAATGTTTCTTTTTCAAACGTGTCACGCAGCCATCTTAATGACATTCCAGCAGATAATGTTGTACCCATCGCATGCCACATTCCAGGCAGACAATGACAAAACAAGTGCAGTGTGCTTGCTTCATCTCTTGCTACATCAGGAAGTTCATTCAGTGGAACAAAAACGGTTCCTGATGTTCCGATGCTGATACTCCCCTTCATTTCCTTTATAATACCATTTCCTAGGGCTGCTGCTGCATTGTCTCCTGCTCCAGCAATAACTGGAATTCCGATTGGCAGTCCTGTTAACTGAGCCGCTTTTTCAGAAATGGTTCCGATGACTTCCTTACTTTCCGAAACTGGAGGGAACCATTCTTCAAGAAATCCAAGATCTTTGATAATATCCCAAGCCCATTCTCTTTTTTGGACATTTAGCAAACATGTTCCGCTTGCATCGGTTACATCTGCTGAATATTCTCCAGTTAACTCGTATACAATATAATCTTTTGGCATTAAGATCTTCTTAATTTGTGAAAAATGATGAGGTTCATTTCTTTTTAGCCATAAAAGTTTAGGCGCAGTAAAACCAGGTAAAATTGGATTTTGGACAGTTTTAAATAAACAATCAGCCCCGATGATTTCCTCCATTTCACTACACTCTTTTAATGTTCGCCCATCATTCCATAAAATGGACGGTCGAATCGGTTGATTTTGTTCATCTAAAATAACCAGGCTGTGCATTTGGCCGGTGGTACCAACTGCTCGAATTAATGTTGAATCAATTCCTTTTTCCCATAACATGTTTAAGCAGGAAATAACGGACTCCCACCAAAGAGAGGGTGATTGTTCAGCCCAGCCTGGCTGTGGACTATCAAATGTATAAGATACTTGAGCGGTAGAAACAACGTGTCCATTATGATCGATCACCAAAGCCTTTGTTCCTTGCGTTCCAATATCAATTCCTAATAATAATGAAGGGTTCATCTTTTTTTATCCTTTCTGCTTTCTAGTAAAAAGAGAGAACCCGGCAAGTACCTTTCAGCAGAGTGAAATAAACTGCTTGAATTGGATGGCTGGGTCCTGGGTAGATGCTATTTATCGATTTTTACTTGTACTTTAAATTGACTACTGTTGCGCGGTCCTTGTAAGTAATCAACTGTTTCTTCAAGAGACAGCTGATCAGAAATGAGTGGTTTTAATAGAATACGTCCTTCTTTCACCCAATTGAAAGCAGGAATGAATGTATAGTTAATGGCCATAGAACCTAATACAGTCCAGTCATTATTGTATAGTTTAAATGGATCAAGAGTTACTTTTGCATTTTGTGCTGTCACACCAAACTGAAGATACTTACCTGTTTTTCCGATGTAGTTAAATGCACTTTCTATAACAGAGGGAATTCCAGTAGCGTCTACAACAACATCAAATCCATGCGGGTATATTTCATTGCTAAGGTTCTTTTCAATTTCTTGGCTGAGTACACCTTTTGTAGCTCCCCACTCCAACGCCATATCTAATTTTGCCTGATCAAGATCGACAACAACAAGTTCAGAAGCACCGGCCATTTTTAAAGATTGAATCAACTGTTGTCCCATTGCGCCTGCTCCAAATAATAGAACGCGGTCTCCTACTTGTAAATCAAGACGGTTCATAGCATGCACGACACAGGCCATTGGCTCAATGAATGCAGCTTCTTCAAAAGAAAGGGAATCGGGAATTTTTACTACATTTCGTGCTAGGACTTTTACATATTCCGCCATGCTACCATCAGTTGTATTTCCAAGAGCCCCCCAATTTTCACATTGGTTACCGCGGTGTGTTAAACAATATTCACATTCGCCGCAAAACAAAGATGGGTCAGCTGTTACTCTGTCTCCTATATTAAATCCTCTTACGTTTTCTCCGATCTCATGAATAACACCGGAAAACTCATGTCCTGGAATAATGGGATAGGGAGACAAAAATTCTCCTTTGTAAATATGTATATCGGTGCCACATATACCGGTATGCTTTACTTTGATTGTTACTTCTCCTGACTGCGGTGCAGGATAAGGAACTTCTTTTACGACTGCTTTATAGGGTTCTTCAATCACTAGTGCTCTCATTTTCTCTCCTCCTATTATCTTTCAAAACAATTTAGAAATAAATAATGAAGGATTCTGATATGAATCCGTTTTCATACTATTATTTTAGCAATCATCTTCATCTCATTGCACTAGAAGATTCCATAAGTTTGTCACTTATAAACGGACAGATTTTATACAGTGTATTTGCAAAAGTATTATCATCTACAGGTGTCCTCATAGTCCCCTTAATCAAAGATTTAGTGGTTCCGTAGTACAATTTCTTCAACAAGTTCTCGCTAACCTTCTAACTCAAAGACTTCATACACAGAAAGACTTCATCCATCGATGTATATAAACATGCTTAAACAATAAAAACGGAAGACATTACCTTGAGGCCTAATGGTTTTTTAGCATTCGTACTTAGTTACATATTGTTCGTAAAATTAAGGAATATATGAAATGAAAAAGCATTTGGAATTGTCAATTTCAAATGTTTTCTTCGTGCGCCCGGCATGGGTGCAATCTAAAGGGTGTGAGTCCCGAACCATGAAGGCAGTAGTAATGGTTAGCTTAATGCAAGGGTGTCCATGGTGACATGGAATCTGAAGGAAGCAAGCGGCAAACCTCCGGTCTGAGGAACACGAACTTCATATAAGGCTAGGTATCATTGGATGAGTTTGCGAAACAAAACAAAGTCCTTGGACCCCTATCTCTAATTCTTAATCTTCTAGAACTAACGGGTGCGTTAGTTGCATAAGGAACACAAAAATGATCAATCTTTAGAAACAACAAAACACAGAAGCTTTAGAGCGAAAATAGCATTATTCTCAGGTCTCATAGGTATAATCTTTTTGGGTATTACTGAATTAATATATTTTCTATAAGGTTTCTTTAAAAAAGTTATATATTCTAGAGTAGATGTTGTTTACACTTATACTGATGCTTATGTGCAAGTTGCTATTAAAACTGGTACATTTAATAAATACGCATTTTAAGGGGTAGAAAACATTTGAAGAATATTAACATAGTAAATGGAATAATTGATATCATTGTTCTTGTTATAGTGGTATTTATTATTGTGAAAATCGTCAAAACAGTTAGCAGAAAATTAAAGAAGAAAAAGTAGATTAAAGGTGAACTGAACAGTTCGCCTTTTTTATTTAATCGTAACAATGGTTATATTGTTTTAAAGTAAAAAATAAGTTTTATTTAGTCTTGTTTTCGCTGCTACTTTTCAATATTTCTGGAATAATATAGATTCCCATATATTTATAGTGTTTTCTAATTATTTTCTGTGGTTATAAAGTGAACTCAACAATAAGTCTTATAGAACTATCGGGGAAGGTTAGTTAAAGAAGGAATTTCCATTTTCTGCATAAATGAAAAGGTGCTAAATGGTATGATTAAATAAAAAATTGTACCAACATAATTTTTAGGGGGAAATATATTCTTGAAGATAGTTATAATTATTTTAGCAATAATTGTTCTTGCTTTATCAGACTATCAGCAAATTACTCAAAATTTTGAGTTGATGCCGTATTCTATGTTGGTCTTAGGGACATTAATGTTGGTGACAGGAGCTGAACTTCAAAAAGATAGAAAAAGATTTTGGGGATATATGAGCATTATTGTCTCTTTATTTGCTTTTTTGTATCTATACAGGGGTTCTTAAAGAACTAACAGGTGCTTTAGTTGCATAAGGATTTTACTTTAATAAGACGAACTTTTACTATATTTTAAGGAGTTTTGCTTTTGAAATTTATATTATTTCTTGAGGCAAGTAATTCAGAAGAAACTAACAAACACTTAGATGATTTTAAGAAATTTGCTGCTAATTATAAAGTTTTCATGTCTGTTTCTGGAATAGAAAAGTATTGGAAAATTGATGATATGTACAAGGTTTTTCTTGATATAGATGAATCATCTGAATCTAATGTAAAACCTATGCTAAATAATATTGCATCTAAATGGCTGGAACTTCCCAACGAATTTTTAGCTTCAAACACTATGGATGGCTGTGAAATTTATATTCCAAACCTTCATATGATAACTCTCGTGCTAATTAAAAACCATCCTTGTTAAACTAACGGGTTCGTTAGTTCATTAGTGAGCTGTGACGATCAGCTCTTTTCTCATGGAGCTAACGGGGTAGGATAGTTTGAATAAGATATAAAAAATTTTGTGGTAAAATATAGATCAAGTGGCTATAAAAGGGGGATGTTTAGTGAAATTCTTAGTGTTCTTTATCATTCTTATTATTTTTTCTCTCTTTATAGATAAATTTTTAAGGAAATGGCTCGGTGTAGAAAAGAAAAAGATATCAGAAACTTCTGGTAAGAACATTGACCGTTGGGGAAGAGGTATAATCCTATTCATTTTTTTATGTACTCTTCCCTTTGCAGTAGAGGACAGAAATGTTATAAAGTGGTATTGGATATGCTTTTTAATTGTATCAATGGGTTTTCAGTTGTTTATGGAGTGGAAGTACCTGAAAAAATCAAAAGAATATGTCATTACAGTCATTACACTTACTTACCTATTGTTAGCTTTAGGTATCATGTATAATGTAGATTATTTTATTTAACGAATTGCTAGTTTTTGTGAAATAAGGGGTTGCTGCGGCAACCTTTTTCTAATTGAACTAACGGGGCAGGTTAGTTCACTAAAGGAGATAAGGATTTCAATAACCCATTTATGTAATTCCTAACCCTTATCCAGTAGTTTAAATGATCAGATTAATCCTTATCAATATTCTCCATTTTTATATTTAAATCTTCAGCTTTAATAATTATCATAAATTTTAATTTCTTAATATATCCATTTTCACTTAAACTTAAGCTATTTCCATCTTTAAAAAAGAATACATATTCTGGAAATCTATCATCATTTCCTTCATAATAATTTATATCCTCCACATCTTCCCATGAATAAGTATATTCTTTCAGAGATAAAAGAGAAGAATATGAAATTGAATCTTCTGATAATGATTTATAAGATTGAGAAGCTACATAAAAGGAAGATATACTCAACAACATCAAAAAACTACATAGAATTATAGAAACTTTCTTAATATCTAAAAAAAAGAGAACAAGAGCTGCTAATACTAAAAAAGAACAACCAATACCATAAACAACAAAATTCACTCCTGGTACAAAGACTTGCCAAATCCCTGTTTTATAATGAACTGCATCTGCTATTGCTTGGGGAGTAATCAATAGAAATATTGGTGAAACCACTGCTATTAAGATGCCAATTGCCAGAAAAAATATCTAGGTTCAAAGTGTTTTTTCACATAGTGTCCCCCTTATTAGTAATTTTTCTAATTGTTTTTCAGCATATTTGCTCCTTCTTTAGTTTTGAATAAGTATATTTTGTAAATGCATTTTTTATTCTTTAAGTGGTTTTGGTGCAAATATGTGGATATATATTGAATTTATAGAAAAGAATCTAACTAGCGACTATATAAAATATACCATAAGTTACATATATGTAAAATATTGTAACATTAGAAAGGGGTATATATTTGGTTAATCTACAAAGGTAAATTAACTAATTCGATTAATGTCTGCTTTACCATTTAAAGTACTTTAAAGAACATCTTAGGAATGATAATTTGAGTCCTCCCTTATAGAACTAACAGGTGCGTTAGTTGATTAAGACAAATAAAAAGAGAGCTACCCCAAGGTAGCCCATACATATTACTTTGTTATATACAGTAGTGAACCAACCAGTAATAGCAGATGCTGTAACACCTGCATCATCAGCATCGACACGAGCTCTCAATTTACCGTCATTGATACGTTTTACGAATGTACCTTTAACACCTTGCGTGTTGGGAGATTACGGAAATAAAATTACGATTTTATAATAGGAAGTGTTTTGAAATTTTTCTTAATGTAATTTGCTGAAGAAACAAAGGCACAAAAAAGGAAGAGGAACTACAAAAGTCCCTCTTCCTTTTTTTACTTTATTTTTTTGAAATTTTTCGTAATAAATATAAAGCGTATATGATAGCTGGTATAGCTCCAATCATTAAAATCATGTTTATTAAACCAAATATAAAATAAGAAGACGATACATTCATTTTAATTCAACCCCATTAAAAATTTTAATCTCTATATGTGTATCTTTGATAAACACGAGCAACTTTACTAGTTTTCTTTAAAGAAGTAAGTTGGAGATAACTAGTAAGAACTATATAGCCTTAGTAAGTTTACCATTCATTTTATAAGTTTCCTACAGCATTCATATCATAACCTACTTTTTCAGCTTTTGAATCAGAAACTTCACATGAAGCATCTACACTTGACCAAACAGTACCTTTTGTTCCTGCTACATCACAATATCTCATTTTCAACCCATAATCACCAACAGAATAATGATTACCTAATTTTAAGGTAGCAACAGTGACCCCTGCACTTTTTAATTTAACCCAAGCAGTTGTCAGACAATGTATACTCATCATTGAACAAAATCCTGTAAATGAAAGAAAAACTCGTGAAATGCTCCATAGAAGTAGGGGGAAATTAAAAAAAAGCAAAAATAAAAGCCTAACCAAGATTTTTAGTCTCGATTAGGCTTTTATTTGATTCATTTCTGCCAGAATTTCTTTAGCACGCTGCTCAGCACGTTCATAATTTCTTTCCTCAACTTCGATGAGCTTTCCATCAATTATAAAATTATAATGGTATTTCATTGAACAATTCCTCCTTCTTTGTTGTTCCATAATATAACATATTTTTATATGTCTTTTCCTTTGAAAATGTAAAGATTAGATTTTTAAAGTTCACAGTCAAACCGCGTTTTGGGTCCTGTAGTGTGAACGACACTTCACACGTTATTATAGGTAAAAAAGTGATTTTTTATGAAAGTGGTAGGGCGTACCTTTAAGTCTTTCCTCGAACTCATTTGGATCCCTGCGGATTTGCAACTGAATCTTCTATCAATGGAGGGTAAACATTGTTTACCTTGACCTGCTTGATATGCTTCTCTTCTTGTGCTCTCTATGTTGTATCCATCATCGATTGAACTACCTATCATCATAACGTCATGCTCCTTGCTTACTCATAGCATAATACATCAACCATCATAAGCATAACGAAATAACGCATTAGACATATCATCTATCATTGGTAGGGATACACAACAGACTGCACCTCACAGTCACTGCTGGTTCACTCATTGAAAAGCATACTGATAGAACATATGATTCACCATCACTGTACCTCTGAGCACCACCCAGGACCTCTATACATATCAATAGCTTATCTGTATCAGCTGTATCAGTTAGATATAAGTAGCAACCTACCTTCATTACCTTATATAGGGGGAGCATCAGGATAATGCGTATTTACAACGATAAGCATTCTGATACAAGTCATATGGACATTATGAACTCTATTTTGTAGGTGATTGGATTGTGTCTAAAAAGGCTCTACACTATTGAGATTGTGAAAAAATGTACTTAAACTAAAGGGGCAGATTAGTTCAATAAGGTTTATAATCTGGTTGTAGGAATAGAACCTATAAGGTGGTAAATAAAATGGAAACAAATGCTTTATTTTACAAGATTCAAAAGAGAACTATTTGCACTGAGGATTATGTAAATTGGTCGCACAACTTGTTAAAAACCGACGTGTCATCACCATCCGTAAATATTATTTCTTCATTTCCATTTGACGAAAATATTTTCGAAGTGGAAGTTTATTTTAAAAGAGCTTTGAATGAATTGGTAATAGAGAAACCAACCCTTGAGATATGTGCTAGAGCCTATATAGGTCATTTAGCAAATGAAATTATTAAAGAAAATAACCATTCGTTGACCTTTGATTTTGCTTATATGATTTATCGGATTGTTGCTTCGGATTTAGATTATCCCAATGATTTGATGGAGTGGTATGAGATAAGTGAAATGATTGATGAACTACGAAATGGTGATATACCTTTAGAGTTTAATGAGAACGATGTAATATCAAGGATTAAAAATGAGGCAGGTAAATATCTTATTAGGGATTAGTATTTCTACTTCAACTAACGGGTGCGTTAGTTCAATAAGGGAGGTTGCTGAAGCAACCTTTTTGTTAGGAAAACTCCATATGGAGTTACAACTGTGGCCAAGAAATATAATAAACCGGTAATAGCGCTGGCAGGAAGAGTAAGTCGTGATATTGATATACTATATGAAAAAGGGATTGACTCATTATTTAGTATACTGCAAGGGGAACGGCAGAGAGCATTATAAGGTTTTATGAAGTTATTAAAGTAAAAAAATTAATTGAATAAACACATAATTTTAAAGACGGTGATCCCGTTTTCGAAGTCTAAAGGAAAGCTGGTATGCGCTACTACCTTGGTCCATATCAAAATGGAATTTACATTCATTAAAAAGATTGTGTGTTTGTAACATTTAAAGCGCTGTGTAAGTCCCTTTTTTTTTGAAGTTTACGACAGGCTACAAAAACAAAAGTAAGGTACCTGTTAAAGTAAAGCAAATCATTGTATACTTGTTTAGGAATTTACAAAAAAAGAATAGAATCTTTTCTCGTTTCTTTTTCATTTTTTGTTTCTGAGAAAGGAACCCGCAATTCATTAATAGTAAGGTGGTTGTTATATTTGAAAGATAAGTGTATTGGTATTGATATTGGTGGAACAAGCATAAAATTAGCTTTTTTAAAATTAGATGGAATGATGTTAGCAAAGTGGGAAATACCGACAGATATCTCGTATAACGGTGTAAAAATCGTTGGTGACATTATTGAAACCGTTAACAAAAAAATAGTTGAACTTAATTTTGAGATGGATTCTTTTAATGGGGTAGGTGTCGGTGTTCCAGGATTTGTAGATTCAGTTGCCGGATGTGTAACATATTCCCCTAATATACCTTGGAAAGAAAACTATCCACTGAAAGAGGAATTAGAAGAGGGTTTTAGACTACCAGTGGCCATCGAAAATGATGCTAATTTAGCAGCTATAGGTGAGATGTGGATGGGTGCTGGAAAAGGAAAGAAAAACATTTTAATGGTGACGCTCGGTACCGGAGTAGGTGGGGGAGTCATTGTAGACGGAGAAGTAGTAAGAGGAATTAATGGGATGGGTGGAGAGATCGGACATATATTTTCAAAGGATAATGGAATTATTTGTGGTTGCGGAAAAGTGGGTTGCCTGGAAACAATCGCAAGTGCAACTGGTATGGTAAGATTGGGAAATGAAATGATTGAAAATCACTCCGGTTCTACTGATTTATATGTAATTAAAGAAGATAACGGGAAAATTGAAGCCAAAGATGTATTAAATGCTGCGGAAAGCGGGGACTTTTATGCTCTTAATGTAGTTGATGAAGCAATGAAACATTTAGGAATTGCAATTAGTACCATTATTCATACAAATAATCCTGAAATGGTGATTATTGGCGGAGGGGTTTCGAAAGCAGGAGAATTCTTGCTAGAACAATTGAAAAAGTATTTAAAACAATATACGTTACCTCGGGCCTACCATGCATTAACATTAGAACTTGCGTCGTTAGGAAATGATGCAGGTGTTGTGGGTGGAGCCTATTTATATAAGGGGGTCAACAATAAAGTATTAAATGTATAATCCATTAGGTGGTTATGAATTTGTCAATATATCGCGTCCAAGGAGGATGTTATAATTATTTCATCTGTGCTTGTTAAACAGTAAGAATAATTTTAAAAATCGAAGATTTTATTGATAATAGGTAACGGAAAATTAAATATTTAAAATATTATTGCAATTGAAAATGTAATCGATTACAATATTGGAAGATAGTTTATCTTGAAAGGAATTTAAAATATGATAAGAATTGTTGATGTTGCAAAGGAAGCGAATGTTTCCACAGCAACAGTTTCTAGGGTGATAAGTAAATCCGGTACCGTAAAAAGTGATACAAAAGAAAGAGTCCTGAAAGCGATAGAATTATTAAACTATCAACCTAATGTTCTTGCAAGACAGCTTCGAAGAATGGAAACAAAAACAATCCTTGTTGTTGTTCCAGATATTACGAATACTTTTTTTTCCAAGGTGTTGCGGGGGATAGAATCCGTAGCCATGGAAAGTGGATATCAAGTATTGTTGGGAGATGCTCTCAATAATGTGGATCGTGAAAGTGGATACTTAAATATTCTTCAACAAAAAAAGGCGGACGGAATGATATTGTTAACTGCAAGAATTGATGGACAAGTAGTAGAGGACATTGCAAAACAATTTCCTGTTGTCCTTGCTTGTGAGTATACAGAAGGATTTGAAATTCCAACTGTATCGATTGACAATATTAGCAGTGCCAGAAAAGCAACGGAACATCTGATTAATTTAGACCACAAACGAATTGGTTTTTTATCCGGGCCATTTAATAGCGTGTTAGGTCGCGATCGTTTAAAGGGATATAATCAGGCAATGGCTCAACATAGCTTACCTATACTCTCAACAATGGTACAGGAGGGGGACTTTTCTTATGAAAGTGGTTTTAATTTAACGCTTAAATTATTAGCGAATGAAGTACCCCCGACTGCTATTTTTGCTGCTAATGATGAAATGGCAATCGGGGCGATAAAAGCGATAAAATCCAAAGGATTAAGTGTACCAGGGAACATATCAGTAGTTGGGTTTGATGATATTAAATTTGCTTCCATTTTTGAGCCGTCATTAACTACGGTTGCTCAACCATCCTTTGATATTGGGAGGATAGCCATGGAATTACTAATTAAAATTATAAGTAAAGTTAATCTAGAGAAAAGCCAATATATTTTAGATGATAAACTGGTTGTTCGGGAATCATGCAAAAGGTTAATATAAAAATTTTTTCTACAATTTGTAATCGATTACAAACCATAAAATGGATAATGCATGATACATGCCCTCATTACATGTCTTAAGGGGGTGATTGATTTCTTTAATACAAGAGGAAAATTGGTTTATTACTTACTAAGCTTAAATAAAGCGTTACATAAAAAATAATGAATGAACCAAATGGGAGGATTAATATGAAAAAGAAATCTTACATATTCTCTGCAATTATCATAAGTAGCGCACTTGCTCTGGCAGCTTGTGGTAACCAAGACGCTTCTACAAAGGAAGGCGGTAAAGACACTACTAAAACAGCAACTATCGCAAGCACTGGTGATTTAATGATAAATCCTAAGGTTTCGGATAAAAAAGTTATGGATAAAGGGCCATATGGTGAGACAGCAGTTTCGGCTAAAACATTAAAGCTTACTGAAAAAGAAATTGAAAAGATTAAAGCAGGCAAATATAAAGCTGCTATTGTTATGCACTATTCTGGAACAGACTATATGACAGCCCAGGTTAATGCAATGAAAGCATCCCTCAAGAGGATGGGAATCGAAGTAGTTGCAGTGACGGACGCTCAATTTAAAGCAGAAAAACAAGTTTCAGATATTGAAACAGTATTAGCAAAAAAACCAGATGTAATGATTTCTGTTCCAGTAGACCCAGTTTCAACAGCACCGGCGTTTAAAAAGGCAGCCCAACAAGGGGTTAAGCTAGTATTTATGGATGGAGTTGCACAGGGTTTAAAACCAGGGAAGGAATATATCAGTGCAGTGTCTGGTGATAATCGCGGAAACGGTGCTGCCGCAGCTGATATTATGGCTGAAAAACTTGGTAAAAAAGGAAATGTAGGTATTGTTTTCCATGACGCTGATTTCTTTGTAACAAAAAACCGTACGGATGCTTTTGAAGAAACAATGAGAGAAAAGTATCCAAATATTGAAATCGTAGCAAGGGGGGGAATTACCGGGCCAAATGATGGAGAAAAAGTAGCTTCTGCAATGTTAACTAGAAACAAAGATATTAATGGTATCTTCGTGGTGTGGGATGTGCCTGCTGAAGGTGTCGTCGCAGCTGCTCGTACAGCAGGGAAAGATGATTTAGTAGTCACTACAACAGACTTAGGCACAAATGTTGGATTGGAAATTGCCTCTGAAGGTATTGTAAAAGGCCTAGGCGGTCAATTACCTTTTGACCAGGGCGTAGCAGAATCTATTTTAGCAGGATACGCACTACTTGGGAAAGAGGCACCAGCTTATGTCGCTACACCAGCTCTATCTGTAACCAAAGAAAACGTGTTGGATAGCTGGAAGCTAATTTACGGAGTGGATGCCCCGGAGATCATTCAAAATGCAGCTGAATAATATCTACTACTAATTAAACCATTAAATTATATGAAGTTATTCTGAAAATTAGCTTCTACAAATAAAGAAGGTGAATTAGCTTTGGGAAAGCCAATACTTGAAATGAAGAAAATATCTAAAGCATTCAACGGTATCACGGTTCTTGACAATGTTGATTTCTCTATCAATAAGGGAGAGATACACGCCTTAATGGGTGGAAATGGTGCTGGTAAATCTACTTTAATGAAGATTTTAACGGGTGTTTATACAGCAGACTCAGGAGAAGTTTTAATTGAAAATGAAAAAGTAACAATCAATAGCTATGAGGATGCTAGAAAAAACTTTATATCTATGATCTTTCAGGAGTTCAGTTTAATTCCAACATTAACAGTTGCACAAAATATCTTTCTCACAAGAGAAGCCAAAACTTCTGTTGGGCTGATTAATGATAAAGAACTTGTTTTAAAAGCAGAAAAAATCATAAATGAATTAGGTGTCGATATCAACCCTAATGACATTGTCCAGGAACTTGGAGTAGGGTACTGGCAAATGACAGAAATTGCTAAAGCGCTTTCTCAGGAAGCCAAAATATTAGTCATGGATGAACCGACTTCCTCGCTTACTCAAAATGAGATAGACATACTATTTATGCTTATGAATCAACTAAAAGCAAAAGGGTATTCTATCATTTATATTTCACATAGAATGGATGAAATCTTCAAGATTTGCGACCGTATTACGATTTTACGAGACGGAAAGCATGTAGCTACAGATAACATTGAAAATACTGATATGGAATCTGTTATTCATCATATTGTAGGGGCGAAATTTAATAAGGCCTTTGAATGGAAAGAAAGAAGTTATTCTAAAGTTGCCCAGCCGGTATTACAGGTAAAAAATTTATCGTCAGGACCAAAAGTCAATAATGTGAATTTAAGCATCTATCCTGGTGAGATACTTGGCGTGGCCGGACTGATGGGAAGCGGAAGAACAGAAATGGTCCGAGGCATATTTGGGGTAGACCCTAAAGATAGTGGAGAAGTCATTGTAAATGGACAAAAAGTAACCATAAAAAGTCCAACTGACGCAATAAATGCGGGTATAGCCCTTATTCCGGAAGACCGTAGGGTACAGGGATTAATCTTGGAGCACAGTGTGAAAGAGAACATGGTCTTACCAATCATTTCGAAGGTTAAAAGAGGCTTTTTGCTTGATGATAAAAAGTCCAATGAAATTACAAACAAGTTTGTTAAAAAACTTAATATCAAGACAGACAATATCTTCAAAAAGTCTGGTTTGCTCTCAGGTGGAAACCAGCAAAAAATTGTTTTGGCCAAGTGGCTGGCGAATGATCCAACGGTGCTTATTCTCGACGAACCTACAGTAGGGGTAGACATTGGTGCAAAATCAGAAATTATTGATGTCATTCGTGAACTTGCTGACAGCGGCAAGGCTATACTTGTTATCTCTTCGGAGCTTCAAGAACTGCTGGCCATGAGTGATCGTGTGGTCATCATGCACGAAGGAGCGATCATCAAGGAGCTCAATCGAAAAGAAATCGATACAGAGGAGGATCTTCAATATGCAATACAAGGTCACTAATAAAGTTGAAAACAAACCTAGAAACAATGTAACTACATCACTTAAAGGATTTGAATGGAGAAACTATATCGTTTATATAGCTTTTATAGGAGTATTATTCTATTTCTCGGTTAGCCTTTCTGACCAAGGATTCTTGAGCTCAGATAACTTTATGAATATAGTTAGACAAACAGCTCCTATCACAATCATGGCACTAGCGATGACATTTGTTATCAGTACAGGTGAAATTGACCTTTCTGTTGGCTCTATTGCCGCTTTATCTTCATTAACAGGTGCATTGGCCATCCAGGCTGGTTATGGAGCGATAGGTGGTGTAGCAGTTGGCTTGGCGACTGGGTTACTAGTTGGATTAATTAACGGATTGCTAGTAACAAGAGTACAAATCCCTTCCTTTTTGGTTACGCTTGGAACGTTGGGAGCTATTTCAGGGGTAGCAATGTGGATAACAGACACTGCACCGGTGCCGATCGTTGATTCTTCTTTTAACTTTATCTTTGGATCCGGTGACATTGGTGCAGTTCCTATCTTATTAGTGTGGACATTAATTCTGACTATTATTGCTCATATTCTATTGAAAAAAACACCTTTTGGAAGACAAACCCTTGCCACAGGCGGGAATGAGAGTGCCGCTCGTTTCTCAGGTGTAAAAACCATGAAAATTAAACTCATAGTCTTTCTTGGGACGGGCCTAATGGCGGGTTTGGCAGGTTTATTATATGCGGGACGTATGCATGCAGGGAGGTATACATTCGGTCAGGGCGATGAGCTATCCGTTATCGCAGCAGTCATTCTTGGCGGAACAAGCTTATTTGGCGGCGTAGGAACCATCGTTGGGACTGTAGTTGGATCGTTGATGATTGGAACTATTAACAACGGATTAATAATCATGGGCTTAGATGTGAGCCAACAGATGATTGTTAAAGGAATGATCATTATCATGGCTGTAGCGTTCGGTAAGAAAGCTTTGAAAAGATAGTAAACGATTCAATACTCACTTGGTTTCAACCACTAGAGCAGGGATGAGAAGTGAACAAAAAATCAGGTGGGAAATATTGAAATGGGTTTTTATCGGGCCACTTACATTGAAGTAATCAGAAGACTCAGCTTTGTTTGAGGTGGTTTTTTTGCCTGAGAACGGTTTAGATTTTTCAAACGCTAAGTTTATATTTTGATTGATAGATAATATATACCACAATCCAAAATGTAATCGATTACATTTCATTTAAATGTTTATACCTGGAAATAACAACTTCTTTAAGCATTTAAAGGATCGTTCTTGGGATTGGGTATCTCTTTATAGGAATCTGCAACGATAAAACTTGATAATTGTAGGAATACTAGCACAACCCTGTACATCGATAGCACGTCTAGCACACTAGATACCACTAACGATCAGTTGAGAGTATAGAAAACTAAATGACACAGGTTTAGTTTCACATTATTCCTTTTTAGGAGGTGATTATTATTCTAGGGTTTTAAAGAATGCTTTTCATCAGTTCGAATTGGAGGGTAAATAATGAAATTGGGATATCATACGAATACCTGGGGTGGAGTAATTGGCCATCCTGCAGGAGTCACTTCAGTGAAGGATTTATTCTATCTAGCAAATGGGTCAACAGAGGAAGCGTTAAAAGATATAGCAGAAGCAGGCTATCAAGGTTTTGAGATCTTCGATGGAAACCTAATGGAATACAAAGTTCGAGTGGAAGAATTTAAGTCTTTGATACGGGAGAATTCCTTAGATTTTATTGGTGTGTACACAGGTGGGAATTTTATCTTTCCTGACATATTAGAAGAGGAATTATCAAAAATAGAGGCGGTAGCTGCTTTGGCATCAAAAGCGGGCGCAAAACACCTTATAGTCGGGGGAGGGGCAATCCGTTCGAATGGTATCCTGGATAGCGATTACATAGCGTTAGGGAATGCTCTTAATATTGTCTCAGACATTGCTGAAAAGTATGACCTTATAGCAAGTTACCATCCACATTTAGGGACAAATGTACAGTCCCCTAAGCAACTGGATAAACTAATGCAATTAACAAAGATAAATCTCTGCCCGGATACTGCTCATATTGAAGCTGGTGGTGGAGAACCGATAGATGTTATAAAAAAGTATTCGGATCGTATTAAATACGTTCATTTAAAAGACTACCATAATGGGGATTTCTTACCTTTGGGAGAGGGTCACCAAAATTTTGCCCAGATGCTGACTGTTTTGGATGAAGTGAACTATGATGGCTGGGTTACTGTCGAATTAGATAGCTACCCTGATCCAAAAAAAGGGGCAGAGATTAGCCGTCATTTTCTTTCTAAGTTTGTGAAGATAAATAACGTATAGGTTAAAGGATATGAAAGGGGGGTTATTATGAAGAAGTTTTTGTCGGTATTCCCTATGATTTTGTTGATTACCTCTTTTGGACTAGTTGGCTGCAGCCAGGAAAGTTCGAACAGCACTGAAGTTGAAAATGCCCCAGAAGCAAATTCATCGGGTCCGCTTACCATTAACACTGAATTACCGAGTGATCAGAAAATTCTTAGTAAAGGTCCTCATGGGGAAACTGCAGTTTCAGCAACAACATTAGAACTTTCAGAACAGGATATGGAAAAAATTAAAAAAGGGAAATATACTGCAGCAATTGTAATGCATTACGCGGGTAACGATTGGGCAAAGGCACAAATCGACGGTCTGAAATCATCCTTCAAAAGAATGGGCGTAGAAATTGTAGCCGTTACGGATGCACAATTTAAACCAGAGAAGCAGGTTTCAGATATAGAAACTGTTCTAGCAAAGGATCCTGATCTTATCGTAAGTATTCCAGTAGACCCTGTCTCGACTGCTGCAGCATATAAGAAAGCAGTTGAAGCTGGAGTCAAGCTTGTGTTTATGGATAATACACCTAGTGGTCTGGAAGCAGGCAAGGATTATGTGAGTATTGTTTCTGCAGATAACTATGGAAACGGCGTGGCCGCAGCAGATATTATGGCTGAAAAACTTGGTAGAAAGGGGAAGATCGGTATGATTTTTCATGATGCTGACTTCTTTGTAACAAAACAACGTACAGAAGCATTTGAAGCAACCCTTAAAGAAAAGTATCCCGATATGAAAATTGTTGCACGTGGAGGGATAACTGACCCGAACCAGGGAGAGAAGGTTGCATCAGGTATGCTGACAAAAACCCCCACTTTAGATGGAATCTTTGTTGTTTGGGATGTACCTGCTGAAGGAGCATTAGCGGCAGTTAGAACTGCAGGTAGAGAAGATATGATCATAACAACAATTGATTTAGGCACAAATGTTGCTTTGGATATTGTATCAGGTGGGCCAATTAAAGGTCTAGGGGCACAGCTGCCTTATGACCAGGGTATCGCTGAAGCTATCCTTGCTGGCTATGCTTTACTTGGAAAAGAAGCACCTGCATATATAGCAGTACCAGCTTTAACAGTAAATAAAGACAATATTCTGGATGCATGGGAACTGGTATACCATACAGAGGCACCTAATACAATCCAGAATGCAGGAAAGTAAATACTTATTGATCGCTAATTTAATAATAGGAGGAGAATAAAATGAAGAAATTGAATATAGGCATGATTGGTGGAGGATTTATGGGGAAAGCGCATGCACTTGCATATGCGGGGATGCCGATGTTTTTTTGGCCGTCACCAGCAATCCCACATCGTCATACTTTAGTAGATATTACAGATGAATTAGCTAAGGATGGTGCGCTGCGTCTAGGGTTTGAGAATTATTCTTCCGATTGGAGAGCGGTAGTAGAAAATCCAGACATTGATATTATTGATATTGTTACTCCTAATGATTCTCATGCAGAAATAGCGATTGCTGCTGCTAAGGCTGGAAAGCATATTATTTCAGAAAAACCTTTAGCAAGAGATGCTAAAGAGGCAAAAACCATGTTAGAGGCTGTACGTGAGGCAGGGGTCAAGCATATGGTTGCTTTCAATTATAGAAGAACACCAGCTGTTGCATTGGCTAAAAAGTATATTGAAGAAGGAAGAATTGGAAGGGTTTTGAACTTTCGGGGTACTTATCTACAAGACTGGTCTGCAGACCCTAATTCACCTTTATCATGGCGATTCCAGAAAAAAATCGCAGGATCTGGCGCTCTAGGAGATATAGGAACTCATGTAATCGACTTCGCACGTTACCTGGTCGGTGAAATCACTGATGTTAATGCACTTGCAAGAACATGGATTCCTGAGAGGCCAGTTCACACAGGTGGTGTCGACAAATTAGGTACTATCAAAGGGTCTGAAGGTGTACCAAAGAGTGCTGTAGATGTAGATGATGAGTTTACTACATTGGTAAAGTTTGAGAACGGAGCAATTGGAAGTATTGAGGCTACACGCAATGCATGGGGTCGTAACAACTTCTTAACATTCGAAATTCATGGCGACAAAGGTTCAATTTGTTTCAACTACGAGCGCCGTGATGAACTCCAAGTTTGTTTCTCTGACGACCCAGGCGATGCCAAAGGGTTCAGAACAGTTTATACTGGTCCGGCCCATCCATACGGAGAAAGTCTTTGGCCAATTCCAGCGTTAGGCATCGGCTATGGTGAAACAAAAATAATCGAAACTTATGATTTTATTAAATCAATTGCAGAAAACACAGCTGTTTCACCAGACTTTAATGATGGGTTTCAGATTGCAGTTATTTCTGATGCAATCCTTGAATCTGCTGAAAAAGGTGCATGGGTGAATCTGCAACAAAACCTTGTAAATGTAAAATAAATAAAGGGAAACTCCATCAGTAGAAGGTTATTTCATTTACACTTAAACAGGCCAGTCCTGAAATAAATTGGTAAACCTGCAGGTTTCATTATATGAGCTATGTTATTTGATAATACTTCTGTGTTTTTTATCTCTAATATATAAAAAAAGGGTGACTATTAAAACAAGTCACCCCCTTTTTATTGCATCCCCTCATTAACAAACCTTAAGACTCACACAGTTTTGACCTGACGGAGTTAACTAATTAGAAGTACTAATCTATTTTTGAGAAAAAGTAAAATTAATGGGTGAAAAATTGTCCATATACAATAAGTATAAAGATTATAAATTTTGTGAAAAAAGTTGCAATTAATAATGTAATCGATTACAATTATTCTTGTAAAACAGTTTATTACTTAAACAACCTAATAAGAATAGATAGATAGCATAAATCTCTATAAATGTAATCGATTACATATTTTTTTGCTAATTCACACGAAATCAAGGAAATAAACGAAAAAAAGGAATAAAACCCAACTCATTTTTTGTAATCGATTACAGAAAATCATATGTTACTGGTTAAGGAGGATCACACCATGGAAAAAATTAAAGTGGGAGTCATTGGAAATGGTTTTATTGGACCTACTCATATTGAAGCTATTAGAAGGCTTGGTTTTGTGGAAGTGATCGGGCTAGCAGCGAATGGTCAGGAGGCCGCTGAAAAAAAGGCGGCTGAACTCGGGATTTCAAAAGCCTTTGGCGATTATCGCGATATGCTAAAAGATAGTGAAATCCAAGTGGTACATAACTGCACACCGAACCATCTTCACTTTACAATCAATAAAGAGATTATGTTAGCAGGAAAGCATGTTGTTTCAGAAAAGCCTCTAGCAATGTCAAGCCAAGAGTCAGCTGAATTGTTAGCGCTCGCAAAGGAAAATAAAGTCGTGCATGGCGTCAACTTCAATTATAGGCAATACCCGATCATGAAACAATTGGCAGCAATGATAAAGAATGGCGAGTTGGGCAAAGTGAATCTTGTGCACGGAAGCTACTTACAAGATTGGTTATTATATGAGACAGATTTTAATTGGCGGTTGGCTTCGGATGTAGGCGGAAAATCACGAGCCATCGCGGATATCGGTTCCCACTGGTGCGATACCGTCCAATATGTGACCGGAAAACGGATTACGGAAGTATTCGCTGATTTAGCAACAGTCATTCCAGTAAGAAAGAAACAAAAACACAACGGATCCACTTTTGGAACGGAAAAAGAAGAAAATAAGAATTATGAAGATGTTTCTATCAATACAGAAGATTACGCATCCGTTCTTGTACGCTTTGAGGATGGAGCCAAAGGGGTGTTTACGGTATCTCAGGTAAGCGCTGGCCGGAAAAATAGGTTGAGCTTTGAGATCAACGGAAGTCAACATTCAGCCTTCTGGAACCAGGAGGAACCGGAGAAATTATGGATTGGCCACCGTGAAAGACCGAATGAAATCCTTCAGGCAGATCCTGCTTTGTTCTTACCGGAAGCCAAACAGGCGATCCACCATCCAGGCGGACATAATGAAGGTTGGCCGGATGCAATGAAGAATATGATGCTGAATTATTATTCCTTCATTCGTGAAGGCAAGGATCTACTAAATGAACAAGTTAATTTTGCGACATTTGAAGATGGTCATATATCCATGTGCATTACTGATGCGATTTTAGAGAGCCATGAACAACAAAAATGGGTGAAAGTCCAGGGAAGGCAGGAGTATCTATGAAACTAGGTGTATTTACCGTTCTTTATCAAAACCTTTCTTTTGAAGCGATGTTGGATAAGCTTTCCGAAATGGGAGTAGATGCGATTGAATTGGGTACTGGAAATTATCCGGGGAACTGTCATTGCAACCCGGATGAGTTATTAAGCAATCCTGAAAAAGTTAAAGAATTTAAACGTGCGATTGATAGTAGAGGAATGACTATCAGTGGTCTAAGCTGTCATGGGAATCCACTTCACCCGAATCAAAAGGCTGCGAAAGAAGCACATGACACTTGGAGAAAAACCGTTTTATTAGCGGAACGGTTAGAAGTTCCTGTCATCAATGGGTTTTCAGGCTGTCCAGGTGATCATCATGAAGCAAGGTTTCCAAACTGGGTAACATGCTCCTGGCCACCTGAATACACCGAGGTTCTAGATTGGCAATGGAACGAAGTCGTAATTCCCTATTGGAAAGAGGAAGCTCGATTTGCCAAGTCACACGGCATCAATCAAATCGCACTTGAAATGCACCCAGGGTTTGTTGTGTACAACCCGGAGACATTACTGAAGTTAAGGGAGCATGTAGGACCGATTATAGGAGCGAATTTTGATCCAAGCCATTTGATCTGGCAAGGAATAAATCCGGTTGAAGCCATTAAAAGGCTTGGAAAAGAAAATGCCATCTATCATTTTCACGCGAAAGATACGTATTTGGACCAAGCTAATATTAGTGTGAATGGCGTCCTGGATACAAAGCATTACAGTAATATCTTAAATCGCTCCTGGACATTTAGATCTGTAGGTTATGGACAAGACGAAAAAGTTTGGAAAGATATTGTAAGCGCTCTACTCGCAGTAGGATATGATTACGTTGTTTCGATTGAGCATGAAGATATGCTTGCGTCGCTAGACGAGGGCCTAGGCAAGGCCATTTCGTTATTAAAAGGGGCCATGTTTAAAGAGCAATTAACTGAAATGTGGTGGGCGTAAGGCTCACCATTCCTTAACTTTATAATTCGAGGTGATTAATAGTGAAAGCAATTAAAGGAACGAAACGCGGTCTCTTCGGCCTTCCTATCACCATGATTTGGGGATATTTAGCAACAATGATTTTTATGGTTGGGGACGGACTTGAGCATGGATGGCTGTCTCCATATCTTATTGAACAAGGTTTTACCGTTCAACAGTCTGCTACCTTATTTATGGCATATGGGGGAGTTTTGGCTATTGCCTCCTACTTTTCCGGGGTTCTGACAGAAGCCTGGGGAGCAAGAAAAGTGATGGTTTTAGGAATGATCATCTGGTTGATCGGTCACATTGCTTTTATAGAGGCTCTTCAAAGTATTAACTATTCAGTCATGTTACCTACCTATGCTTTACGCGGATTCGGATATCCATTATTTTGTTACTCTTTCTTAGTGTGGGTCACGTATCGCAGCCCTGGTAAGGTCCTTGCGACAGCAATCGGAGTCTTCTGGGCAGCTTGGATTGCGGGGCTTTATGTAATCGGAAGTTATTTCCCAGCATTTATGCTTCCTAAAATTGGGCATGTAGGTCTTCTATGGAGTGCAGTTGCTTGGGTTTTAGTCGGTGGTTTAATTGGAATTTATGTTGTCGGACGCGATACAGGAGCTAAGAAAGGCAATCCAAAGGAAAAGTTCAAAAGCTTAATTAGTGGACTAACCATTTGCTACGAGAATCCAAAAGTAGCAATCGGTGGTATTGTTCGTACGATCAATACGACAGGTATAGGTGCACTGCCAATCTTTTTCCCGTTATATTTATCTTCCGAATACGGATTTAGCACAGAGCAATGGCTGCAAGTATGGGGAACGATGTGGTTAGCTAATATTGTTTTTGATATTGTTATCCCGTATGTCAGCGATAAATGGTTAGGCTGGAGAAAAACGGTTATGTGGATTGGAAGCTTTGGTTCGGGTGTAATGACTCTGGTTTTGCTTTATACGCCACAGGTTTTCGGGGGTAATTTTTGGATGATGACTCTTGCAGGAGTATTTCTTGGAGCTGCACTCACAGGTTACGTACCAATCACTGCAATTGTAACTTCACTTGCACCGGATAAGAAAGGGTCTGCTATGGCTGTTGTAAATTTCGGAGCAGGATTATCTTACTTCATTGCACCGGCAATCGTTGGGGCATTCATCGGAAGCATCGGTGTGGAAGGTGTGATGTGGGTATTCGCCATCTTGTATTTTATTAGTGCATTCTTAATGAGATTCATGAAATTGCCGCATGAAGAAAAGCAAAAACAGAAAGAAAATGCTTTTATTGACAAAGATCAAGCAAGTTAAAAGATAATAAACACATTATATATTAAAAACTATGAAAAATAAGACCTTTATTAATAGGAGGAGAAAACCATGAAAGCAGTTATTTTTCCTGGAGACAAAAAAGTAGAAATAAGAGAAATGGAAATCCCGACACCTGGTATGGGAGAAGTTTTAATCCAAATGAAAGCATCTGCGATTTGCCGCAGTGATATGAGTTTATATTATGGAACTTCGGTTTTTGAGGGTACAAAACTTGGTTCTATTGTTCCAGGTCATGAACCTGCGGGAATCATAACAGAATTAGGAGAAGGGGTAACCACTTTTAAGACAGGAGACCGTGTTGCGGTTTATTTAGCACTAGGATGCGGGGAGTGTGCCCATTGTAAGAGTGGTTACAAAATGTTCTGTAAGGAATTCAAGTGCATAGGATTTGATTCCCACGGTGGAGACGCAGATTACATGGTTGTTCCGGCTGAAAACTGCATGAGGCTTCCCGATGATATGAGCTTTTTAACAGCTGCAGTTTCAACTGATGCTGTCGGAACGTTATTCCATGCCCAAAAAAGACTAGCGATTTCTGGAAGAGACAAACTTGTCATTTTCGGAATGGGTCCTATGGGGGCCGCCGGTGTAATGATCGGAAATGCCCTGGGGGCGACTGTAATTGCAGTCGATATGCTCGATGAGCGCTTAGAAATGGCGAAAGAATTAGGCGCAGCCTACATAATTAATGGGAAAAATGCAAACGTACAAGATGAAATTTCCCGCATTACAAATGGGCTTGGTGCCGATGCAGCGATCGATTGTTCAGGAAGTCCTTTCGCTCAGAATGATGCGCTGGATTGCGTGAGAGCCCATGGACGGGTTGCCTTTGTTGGTGAAAGCAAGGAAACTACGATCAAACCAAGTGCACAATTAATCCGTAAACAAATCTCTGTCATAGGGTCGTGGTATTTCCCAATCCAGGAATTTGACGAAATTACGGAATTCATTGTGAGAAAAAAACTCCCTGTTGAAAGATTGGTGACCCATAAATTCAGACTGGAAGAAGCAGAAACAGCGTTCCAACTATTTGATGAAAGAAAAACGGAAAAAGCAGTATTTGTTTGGGAATAATATTAAGCTATACAAGTGAAATACTTATTAGCTCTCATTGCCGGTCCGAAGTACAGGGATAAAATAACAATCGTTAGATAATATCATTCGAAAAGAGGTTATATATCATGAAGGGTATTTCGTTTAATACTTGGGCATACAGCAGTTTTCCAACTTGGGTTCCTTCCTATCCGCTAGAGGAGGTAATAAATAGGATTTCATCATTTGGTTATGATGCGATTGAGATTGGATGTGCAGCTCCTCATGCCTGGCCGGACTATTTATCACCGGAAAGAAGGAAGGAAATTTTAAAACTTTTAAAAGAAAAGAACTTAAAGGTATCATCGATGCTTCCTGCACCAGGCGGCGGACCGGGTAATAACCCAAGTTCACTTCTTGCAGAGGAACGAAAATTTACGATCAACCACTATAAAGAGGTTGTCCGGTTGGCACACGAGTGGGAATGCCCGACAGTTATGTGGATTGCAGGATGGGCCTCATTTGGCATGTCTCAACAGGATGCCTGGAATTACAGCTTAGAGGGTTTAGGGGAAGTTGGTAATTATGCCAAAGAGTTAGGTGTAACTATGGTTGTTGAGCCAACCCCTGCAGATAGCAACCTGATTGAAACAGCAGATGATGCTTTGTTATTAAGCGAACAAACCGGTTTATCCAATGTCAAGGTAATGTTTGATACATTCCATGCTTTGTACAGAAACGAAGTACCAAGTGATTATGTATATCAAATGAAGAATAAACTTCACCATGTCCATATTTCGGACAATGACCGTCTCCCTCCTGGCCAAGGAAGAGGCGATTTTACGGCCGTACTTAAAGCATTAAAAGAAATCAATTATGATGGGTATTTATCAATGGAAGTAGGATTTCATACAAGACAAGCAGAACCAGATTGGTACGCAAGGACTTCGATAGAATACTTGAAAGCTAAATTAAGTGAGATTGATTATTTATAAAAGGTATTGTTATGAAATATCTTATTTGACCAACAGATATAAAAGTAGAGGATGATCAAGAAACAGATATTAAGATTATACTGAAATAGTAGATAATGAGAATAAAATAATGAAGTTAAAAAAAAGGTTTGAAAGAAAATGATGATACACTAATAAGCAAACTGTTTGAACAAAATGAGGGTTGGGTTAATGTATGGACCGGTTTAAATAAGTATCCTGAATTAGGTGTAAAATTGAGGGGAGCATTAGAGTTTAAACTCCATTCGATGATTTAAGAGAGCCTTTTGGCTCTTTTTATTTTGAAAAAGTTTTAACTTTGTAAATTTGTGTTTTGCTGTCCTACCCTACCCCTACAGGGATTATTTCTATTAGGATCAGGGTCCTTTGCTTACTCTAAGCTATATTTATATTATGTAAACTAGAGAGGATAAAGTTTTCACTTATTATAAAACGGATTTACATAAATATGGGGATGCCTGTACATAATATAGAAGGATATGAATTCCTTTGTAATAGGGAGGTGATTAGATGTTCTTCAAAAAACGAAAGATTAGAAATAATAAAGACAAACAGGCCGTGACTGAGAATTCACAAGATATTGGCCAGCTGTTTGCTAAGGTTAAAAAATCCAGTGATTTTAAACAATTTCCACTTACGGATGAATCGGGACATTTAATCATTT
Organism: Peribacillus sp. TH16; assembly: GCF_016651095.1. NCBI lineage: Bacteria > Bacillati > Bacillota > Bacilli > Caryophanales > Bacillaceae > Peribacillus > Peribacillus sp. TH16. The sequence continues at coordinate 112,831 of NZ_JAEKEM010000003.1, forward strand.
CTTACTACAATACACTGGTCGATCAACAACAACTCCAACTGAAAATTTTAATGATTTTCCGAGAGACCCCTTTTGAACTAGACAGGCTAGAGAAAATTGATGACATAAAGAAAATCATCGCAATAGAAGATATTGTAATAACGGATAATCGGAACGAAGCTGAATCAAAGTTACTTAAAGGGTATGCGATACTTCAAATGAAGGAAAATGATCAAAGGGTTGCTTTAATTCTCTTATCTAATGATAAAGCTGGATTGCGTGAACAAAATAACGTTGAAAATGAGTTTAGTGTGGTGGGGCCACAAATTGGGTTTCTTGAGAATATTGATGTAAATATCCATTTATTAAGACAACAAATAAATACAACTGATCTAATTACGAAGGAAGTAAACATTGGTTCTACTTCAAATACTCGAGTTATTATTGCTCATATTGATGGGATTACGAGTGAGCAGCATGTTAATACCATGACCCAACGGCTTCAAGATATTGATTTTGATGTCATTTTTGATACTTCTCTGCTGCATCAATTTATAGAAGATAATTCCCTTACACCGTTTCCTTTGCTTCTTCCAACTGAACGTGTGGATAGGGCGGTTCAAGCTCTTATTAACGGACAAGTAGCTGTTTTAAGTAGTGGGTCGCCATATGTCATTACAGGTCCTTCTACGATCATTGATTATTTTATTTCACCTGAAGATTACTTTCTCCCATGGATTCTTGCATCTTTTTTTCGTTTAATACGGGTATTCAGTGTCCTTTTCTCCATTTTTGGAACATCTATTTATATAGCCGTTATCACTTACCATTACGAGATGATTCCAAACGATTTATTCGGTTCACTTAGTAGTTCCCGTTATAATGTCCCGTTTCCGCCGGTATTAGAGGTGATTTTTCTGGAATTCACGATTGAACTATTACGTGAAGCGGGAGTCCGGTTACCTACAAAGGTAGGACAAACATTGGGAATAGTGGGCGGTATTGTTATCGGCCAAGCGTCAGTTGAGGCGTCCCTTACAAGTAATGTCTTACTCATTATAGTCGCCTTATCTGCCTTAGCTTCCTTTACTACCCCAATTTATAAAATGTCGAACACTATACGTTTTTTACGTTTTCCTTTAATTCTCTTCGCATCTATTTGGGGGGGACTAGGTGTCGTTATCGGGATTGCCTTTTTACTCATTCACCTTACACGGTTAGAATCTTTAGGAACACCCTATACCGTTCCACTTTATCCTTTTAGGCCTGAGGATTTAACGGACAGCCTGATCCGTTCCTCTTATAGTAAAACATCCAAAAGGCCAAATTACTTACGTCCTAAATCAATTTGGAGATACCACCCACATAATCACAAAAAAAAGAAAAGTGATTTTGATGAATAACCAGGAAAGGATAATAAAGGTGAATTAAATGAAATTATGTTTTCTGTTAACTTTTAGCTTAACTTTCTTTTTATCAGGGTGTGGTATACATGAGAGGATCATTGATGAAGTTCAGATAATTGAAGCTCTAGGATATGATCGGGAAGAAGGCAAAGTCAAAGGAATTGCTATTTATCCTACTTTCGCAGAGCAGGGGAAGGTCAAATTGAAGATTTATAAAACGGTGTCTGATTCATATGAAGACATACTCCCGACCATGAATGCAAAGTCAGCCTATCCTATTGAGACAGGAAAATTAGATTTTCTATTGTTCGGCAAGGAATATGCCACACAAGGGATCGAAGATGTTATCACTAATTTTGCCCGAAATCCAAATACGGGGAGTCGAATGCAGTTGGGCATTGCTGAAAACAAAGCCGAAGATATACTTCAATCCAGTGCACATGTGAATCTTCCATTCCATTTAAGTGAAAAAATCAATCAAAACATTGAAAGTGGTAATTTGCCAAAAATGAATCTGCACATGTTTTTGAACAGTTTTCATCAAGAAGGGAGGGATCAAATTTTACCTTATTTTATCCTAGAGGAAGATCAAATTAAAATTGACGGGTTAGCCTTATTAAGGAACGGGAAGTACATAAATCATATTAATTTAAGAAAGTCCTTTATTCTAAAAACATTAATTGATGGGTCTCAAAATGGGCAATATAAAACCAAAATCACACAAAATAAAAAGGAAGGTTTTATTCTCTTAAAAAACCTGGATGCAAAAACTACATATACGGTTGAGAAAAGCGAAGGCATTCCGAGTATATTCATCGATTTAACCATCCATGCAGAGATTGAAAAAGCATCATCCTGGTTTGATTTGAAAAAAGATAAAGATATTGTAAAATTGGAACGAATTTTAAATGAACACTTTAAGGAAGAGGTCCAACGTTTAATTTCACTGGTACAAGGATACAATGTAGATCCCATTGGGTTGGGAGAAAAGGTTAGAGCCGCCTCAAGAAATTGGGACTATCAACGGTTTATGGAGGACATATACGCAGAAGTAAAAACCACTGTACACACAAATATTGACATCCTAAATACAGGTATTGAAGAGTAAATCTGCATGATAAGAGGAGGAACCACGTGAAATCATTACTAGACGAACGACATTTAGTATCTTCCTTTTACGTTTTCTTTCTGATCTACACGAATATTATTGGCATAGGAATCATGAGTTTTCAACGAGATATAACGAAGGACGCAGGTTATGATGCATGGATTTCCATCATTTTATCAAGTATAAGCATTCATATACTAGTTTGGATGATCTATCGTATTCTTGGAATTGCTAATAATGATGTCATACATGTTCACAAATTTTGCTTTGGAAAATGGATTGGCGGACTGTTCAACATTTTTGTGATTTTCTACTTTCTTATATTAGCGTTAATTGTTTTCCGTGTTTATATTGAAGTTGTTCAAGTTTGGCTGTTTCCCTTAATGAAGACCTGGCAAATAAGCCTCATTCTTCTAGTACTCATTTATTACGTTGTATCCGGTGGATTCCGCGTGATTACTGGAATGTGTTTCTGGGGAACTATCATACCTTTTATTATCCTGTTTCCCCTTAATTTTTTTTCATTGGAATTTGCCAATTTTCACAATTTATTACCCGTCTTTAACCACTCTGTGAAGGAAATCGTATCATCCTCTAAAGCTATGTTGTTTCAGTATGTTGGCTTTGAGACCTTATTCATGTTCTACCCATTCATAAAAAATCCAGACAGATCACAAAAATGGGCCCATTTTGGACTTTTGTTCTCAAGCTTACTTTATCTAATAATAGCACTCATCACATTTGTCTTCTTTAGTGAAGGACAATTAAACCATACAATATGGCCAACATTAGCTCAAATGAAAATTGCCAAATTCCCTCTAATAGAAAGAGTCGAATTTATCGTTGTTTCGATTTGGTTACTTCTCGTATTACCCAATATCAGTGTGAAAATATGGGCAGGTTGTCGTGCTATTAAGAAAGTAATAAATGTGAAACAACGTATAAGTCTGTTCATTGTACTGGTCCTATTCTTTATTTTAGCTAATGTGCTCAAAGAGTGGAGTCAAATAGAGCGATTGAATGATATGTATTCAAACATTGCTTTTTACTTTGTGTATCTATATATCCCTTTTCTCTTTTTGTACATTCATATTAAGCATAAAATAACTAAGTAGGATAGAAAGCTTCTAGAAACTTATAATACAATCTGGGCAGATCGTTTTGTAAGGATTCAACAGAAAAGGTCAGCAGTTACATTTGGGAAGGTGAACCATTCCAAATCACAGAAATTACAATGGATGATCCTAAACTAAGTGAGGTTTTAGTTCGCCTTATTGCGTCGGGGATTTGTCACACTGATGTTCTAACACAAATCAAGCTTACCATTATATATTTCTCCATTGGTTTTTGTAAATTTAGGTATCATAACGCATTTTGGTGGTTGAAGTTAATTAGGGGGTTTGTAGGAATGGGAGTAAGTAGGGGAGGTGCAATTATATTTGGAATAAGCCGAAGAATCTTAGTTTTAATATTAATTACAGATTTAAATAAGAAAAGAAAATTGAAGAGAACCATTTGATTAATTAATGATGTGTACTTCTTAAACTAATGAGTGCGATACTTTAATAAGAGGTATCGTATTTTCTAATTGAGCTCCCATGAAGATTAAAAAAGCTCAAAATCCAGAAAAAACCACAACAAAATAGACCCAGTAAAAACGCTTTTTAAAAATAGGTTGAGCCTTATGAGTGATCTAATTGAGTTTGGTAAATCGTTAAACAAAAACCTCCAATCATTGCAAATTAAGTAAAGGCTAGCGCGACGATCAAAAAAGGATTAATCTCCCATGAGTGCTACCCATAAAGGGCGCGACAGTCGGTGGTACACCGTGGTCGTCGGAGTCAGACTAACGGATGGGCTCAAAGGTACCAGTTCAACGACCTTCTTCGCCAGCCATTAAAACATTATCGACATAGAGACCAATTTTCATTCTCTGTGGTGAAGCGCTGATATTTGCGCTTCATGGATTGCTAACGGGTGCTTTAGCTGAAAACAGGAGCTTTTTTTAAGGCAGCACATTCTTTATGTACCAGCATTTTAGTTGAAGAAAAAAATGATTTGATTAGTGTTGAATTAAAAACTAAATACCCTAACTATAGCTTATACCAAGGCGTAACTGCCGGGCAGGAACAAATATTTAGACAGTTGGTCAGAATATATTGAATAAGAAAAAAGAGTCGGCAAAGCACTCTCCTCTAAAATTCCCCGTGTTTAACTTAATAAGTATTTATTCAATGCTTGTTGTAAAGTTCCTAATGTTTGTGCTTTTTCATTTAATCTTATTCCTACGTTTATCATACTACTAACCACTTCAGCTCTTAACCCGGTGATCACAGTGGTACATCCCATTAATGAAGTGCCGTCTATAATCTTCATTAAATGATCAATTACTTCGGCCTCGATTTCCATAATTCCAGATAAGTCCATAATCAATGTTTGAATACGTAATTTTCCAATCTCTATTAAAACTTTTTCCTCGAGAATATTCGTTCGGTAAAGATCAACCGCACCAATAAGAGGCAAAATACATATAGTGGGTGTTATTGGTATTATAGGCACTGAAAGATTTTCAACCAATTCTTTTTGAGCCATTATCAACGAATCTTTGTATTGAGAATATGTAATAAAAAAAACATTTAAAAATCTGTCTACCTGATTATTAACTTGTTTTTCTACCGGAAAAAATTCTTCAGTAATAACCTTATTCTTTACCTCGTTATATTCTTGTAGGAACCTCCATAAGGTCCTTCGAATGGCTTGCACCCACTCTAATTTGAAAGTTAATGGAATTGCGTGTGTCGCCCAAGCTATACCTTCTTGTGTAGCAAATGATTGAAGCTCCTGTTCTTTAGCCTCAATAATGTATTGAATCAGCCTATGGGCATTATTTATCAGGTCAATATTACCGATCGTTAAAATTTCTTCAATTTTTTCTTTCACATTAGATGCTTCGTTTAATAATGAATTTTCAAAATCCGCTTTATTTTCTTGGATGAATTCCAGTAATTTATATGTATCTAGTGACCCCTTCATAATTTAATCCCCCTATTTTTTATATACCAAAACTTTAATTACCCTGTAATTATAATTACTAAACCCGTTTACACTATAATAAGCTTCTACTTTAAAGGGAAAATGGATGTATTTATGTTAATTAATCTTGTTAAGATTTTTACTTAAACTACCATGAAAATTAAACACTAATAATAAGAAAAAAGACCATATTAAATAAAACGCAAGCTTCAATTTTTTTGAAAAAGAGCAGCGCCTTATTAGATCTCCTAATAAATCGGTGGTTAGGATGCCTCTGATATATTTACGGTATATCCTAAGTTTTCTAACCTTCGGACCGAATTTCGTACAATGGAAGCTTGCTTTTGCTTATCAAAATAATCTTCGCCTAAGTCTACATACATTTCTTTCCTTGTTAAAAGATAATAAGAAATTCTTAACATGGCGTGGGCAACGACAATTCCAGCTCGTTTTCTTCCTTTTCGCGCAGCTGTCCGTCTGTATAGAGCGCCAAGATAGTTTTTGGAGGCTCCAACTGAATGAGCAGCCTCAGTTAAAGCAGATTTTAAATATTTATTTCCCTTTTTGCCTCTGGTTGATTTCCTTTTTCCTGCACTTTCATTGTGTCCTGGTACGAGGGCGGCCCATGAACATAATCTGGCTGCACTTTCGAACTGTTTTTCAACGTCCGTTCCGATTTCAGCTAGAATTTGTTCTGCCATTCGAGTGGCAATCCCAGGTATTGAATCCAGTCGTTCTATGTTTTCTTGATACACACTAACTCTTTGGGCAACCTCTTGATCGAGGTTTTCAATCTGTTCAGTCAGAAAATCAATATGAGTTAGAATCGTTTTAAGCATCATGCGTTGATGAGGATTCACATACCCATTCAGGGCAAGGATTAAATCATCTTTTTTCTTCTTCATCGAACGTCGCGCAAGGTTTGCTAGTTTCTCAGGATCATCCTCACCATTTGCGATCGCTTGAAGCATGTCCTTTGATGAAACGCCCATAATATCCGATACGACAGAGCCTAATTTGATATTTGCACCTTCAAGCACCTTTTGAATTCGATTATGCTGTCTGGCTCGTTCTTCAATAATACTTCTACGATACCGAACAAGCTCACGCAATTCTCGTTGATTTCGATCAGGGATAAAGCTTGCCTTCAATAAACCATGACGAAGAAGTTGAGCGATCCACTCAGCATCCTTGACATCTGTTTTTCGACCAGGGACTGCTTTCATATGTTGTGCGTTAACAACTAAAAACTCCATTTCTTCAGCCTCAATTAAGTTCACGATAGGCTTCCAAAACACACCTGTGCTCTCCATAGCGACATGAGTGCAACCATGTGATTTAATCCAATCCATCAGTTGAATTAAAAACACCGTTTTTGTAGAAAATGTTTGAATCTCCTTTCCTTCGGGGGTCATAATGCAGGCGGTAATGTTATCTTTATGTACATCCATTCCGCATACTCGTTCAATGATTACTTCCATTGAAACCATCCTTTCTATGGCAAAAAATTAGAGGCTGGTGCAAAAACCAGAATAGGATTAATCTACCATGAGTGCTTCCCGTAAGGGAGCGACAGTCTGTGATGCACCGAGGTCGTTGGAGTCAGACTAACGGATGGGCTCTAATGGCACCATAGTTCATCGACCTTCCTCACCCAGCCATAGAATCAGTATGGACGGTTTTCCACCATTTTCATTCTCTGTGGTGCAGCGCTGGTTGTGCGCTGCATGGTTGGCTAACGGGCGTTATCTGAAGATCAGAGCTCTCTTTAAGGCAGCTTTTTCTTTATGCAACTAAAGGGGCAGGTAAGTTTAACAATGGGATTTATAAGTCTTACATTTTACAACGTAGTCAGGCCCCCCCATCAACCATTATGAGGGGGGGCTAATTTAATTTTTTTATATTAACAAATTAGGTAGAGCTAATCTGCAAATTTACACTCCAACCAAGTACTGTTCCAACCGTAGGTTAAGAAAATAAGTGTTATTATATTGGCTACATATCGTTAAAAATCAGACTTTATTATTGTATTTAATGCTTTTTTTAGTACTACTTTATCATTATCCGACAAGTTTTGAAGAACCTTATTATTCAACTTAATTGTTGCAGCTTCAACTTCATCTCTGATTTCTTTAGATTTTTGAGTAGCCATCACTAAAACATTTCTACGATTTTTTGGATCTACCGAACGTTCTATTAATTCAGCTTTTTGCATTTTATCTAATATCCCAGAGACAGTAGGGGCTTCTAAATATACCATTTCTCCAATTTGTTTAGGGGATAATTGTCCTTCTCTCCACAAACAATTCAACACACCATATTGAGCTGGTGTTACTCCAAATTCCTCTAAAAGCTTGCTGAAATATTTAAAAACTTTATTCTGACTAGCACTTAGTAAAAAGTTCATGCAATCTTTTAATTCCATAGTATCTCCTCCATATTGACATTACCTATAATATCATGTAAGTTTTTGTAATGAAACATTTTTGTTGCAAAAATGTTTTGTATCAAAAAGGAGGTAGATATCTATGAATACATTCAAGGCAATTATTGTAAAAGAAAAACATGATCAAGTAATTTATGGTTTGGAAGATGTTAATCTTGACAGTCTTTCGGACGGCGAGGTTTTAATTAAGGTGTCATATTCTTCAATAAACTATAAGGATATGTTAGCTGTTCAAAAAAATGGAGGAGTTATTCGGAATTACCCAATGATCCCCGGAATTGATTTAAGTGGAACCATTGTTCATACAACAGATAATCGTTACACAGAGGGACAGAAAGTTGTTGTTACAGGTTTTGCTATGGGGATGAGCCATACAGGAGGATTTGCAGAATATGCTAGAGTCCCTGGAGATTGGATTGTTCCTATGCCAGTCAACTTATCCTTAAAAGATGCTATGGTTTTTGGAACAGCAGGGTTTACGGCTGCCCTTTCTATCATAGCTTTAGAGGAGAAAGGTATGGATATAATTAAAAACCCTAGGATTCTAGTCACTGGTTCAACTGGTGGAGTAGGTAGTATTGCTTTACAAATTTTATCTAAAATTGGTTACAAAAATATTGCTGCTTTAGTTCGAAAAGAACACCAAATAGAGGTAGCTATATCTTTAGGAGCTACCGATGTCATTTTTGTAAATGAATTAGGAGTGCAAAATAAACCATTAAATAAGCAAAAGTTTGACTTTGTCCTAGATACTGTTGGTGGGGAAATTGCTTCTGTATTAATTCCTCAAATTTCTTATGGTGGAAGTATGAGTATGTGTGGGAATGCAGGTGGTATAAAACTAACATCAACAGTATTGCCGTTTATACTTAGAGGAATTAACCTTTTGGGAATTGATTCTGTAAATGTACCAATCAAAGACCGTGGTTATATTTGGGAGAAAATAGCGAATGAATGGAATATTTCTCAAACTACTCTAATAAGTGAAATTTCACTTGAAGAATTACCTCAAACGATTGAAGCGATTAAAAATGGTCACCATTTGGGAAGAACAATTATTAAATATTAAAAAACATTTAACCTTTTTCAAGAAGTAAACAACGCTTATCTTAGTTAGCTGAAGATCAGAGCTGTCTTTAAGTCAGCTTTTTCTTATGGAACCATCGGGGCAGCTAGTTGAAGAGTACATAAGGAGTTATTCAACAATTGGGCCAGATTGCGAAGGAAGAATTGCTGACTTTACAAAAGGTAAATTAGTAAGGATAAATAGTGGTGAACCGAAAAGAAGGAGCTTTTAAGTGAAACTATTATTTGGAATTTAATGCATAATATTGGAACCAATGCCCATTTCAAACGTAAGTAATGTAAAAGACTTAAATATTACATGGAGGGAAGTTTTATGCAAGTTCCAAAGACTTTCTCCATTATGAATACAGCAAGAGATGAAGTAGCACTCATTACGAAAAAGGTGTTCAGCATTTTACCAAAGTTTTTGGTTGAGGTGAATGGTCGAGAGGTATTAACAATAAAGAAGGAATTTCTTCTTAAAAGCACGATATACAATTGATGCGGCAGACATTGAAGTACATGGTAATTGGTTGGATATGGATTTTCAAGTTTTACAGCATGGTAAAATCGAGGTGAAGTGGGCAAGGAGTGGTTCACTTGGGGCGATAGCTACAGGTTCAAATAATAGATGAAGAGATGGAAACCATTATTATTGCACTCGTTGTTGCAATTGATTGTGTGAAGGCTGATCAAGCAGCTGCTTCATCAGCAGCGTCGATTTAAAGTAGAAGTGTAAAATAAAAAGGCTGACAGTTTTTAAAAAATCACAGCTTGAATATGTGCGGTGAATCGTATCATAAGTATATGAGGTTTTTATTCTATACAAAGAAATAAATGACACCTAGACTGCACTATGTCTAGGTGTCATTTATTTTGTCATGAGATGTATCCGAGGTCTAAAGAAACGGTGTTAGGAAATTTTGTCCTTGTAAAGAGCTTCACTCAAGTTAGTTTCATTGTTTTGGTCACTTGATTTGGATTTATAAAAATCTTGTTTATCCAAGAATACGGTGGCCAAGGTACCCCCAACCAGACCCCAGAATGGTGCTCCAATATGGAGAATAGAGATCCCAGAGATTGTGATTATAAAGGAAAAGAGGGCGCCTGATTTGAATGGACCAGAGAAACTCATTTTCAAAGAGTCAACCAGTACACTAATCATGGCAACGCCACCTAGTAATTGAATTAATGAGGTAGGAATGACATATGGAATTTGCGAAGCTATTGGAGAGAAAAGAGCTAATAGACAGGATAATACTCCTAATACAATAGCAGCGACATACCTATGTTCAAGTTTGCCTGATTCTTTGTTAACAAGTAAGCCCGTCATGGGACCTGCAATACAGGCTGGGTGACCCCCAAAAAAAGCATTTATAATGGTACCGATTCCGCTCCAATTGGTCATGGCATTGATCGGTGGACGATAGCCATGGGTCTCTAACATAGCAATCCCTTGGGCATTTTGAATGGCAATAACCGTTAAGAGTAATGGAATGACAAGTTCCCCTACAACGGAAAAACTAAATGATGGAATTATAAAATGGGGAATGCCCATTGTTATATGGATAGGCTGTACAGAAACGTTCGGCAAAAATTTAAGACAAAGAATTGCTGCAATGATCGCCCCTAATATAGGCGGAAACTTTTTTGAAAATCGTAAGAAAAAAGAAAGAGCAAGAAAGACAAGTAAAGGGATTCCGTTGAGTAAAGGATTTTTTACAACCGAGCCGATCATTTCAGTTCCGAAAGGGAGTAAGACGCCTGACACCATCCCCATCATAACTGGCATAGGCAAAACCTTCATCAATTTTGTAACAAGGCCAGATAATCCTAAAAGAAAAATAAGGATCCCGGTTATAATATAGGCACCAACCACTTGGTTGAAAGAATAATGGGTTAAGCTTGAGCCGACAAGAATGGCTCCAGGTATTGAAAAGGCATAGCCTATGGGTTGCCCATAATATAAGGAAACGATGAGCGTTAGGAGTCCCCCCATTCCATAAATGGCGAAAATCCATGAGCTGGTTATGCTACCAGACAAATGACCTTTTGCAGCAGCTTGTAAAACAATTAATAATGGTCCTGCTGAACCAAAAAGCCAGGCCACAAATCCATTCGATATATTCCCAACTGATAAAAGCTTTGGAAATTGTATGGTATTTTTTTTGAACAACAAAGTCACTCCCCTTCAACTTATGAATTACACTACATCGTAGTGTATACTTAATTTATCAATACTTAAAATATCTGTTTTATCTTTTTACTATATCTTTTAGGTATGATGGAGGTTTCATCTTGGATATTCGACAGTTAAAATACTTTGTCACTATAGCAGAAGAAGGTAAGATCACGACAGCTGCAAAGAAATTAAATATTGCTCAACCCCCTTTGAGCAGACAACTCAAACAAATGGAAGAAGAGCTAGGCGTCATTTTATTTGATCGAGATAACAAAAGTCTTAATTTAACCTTGGAGGGGGAAAGATTACTTCTTCGAGCAAAAGAACTTTTAAATAAACTTGATGAAACAATGGTAGAAGTTCAAGAATTGAGGAAAGACACCAGTGGGATTTTATCTGTTGGATCCAATCTTTATTGTGCATCTTTAATTCTTTCCAAGGTGGTAGATATTCGTGAGAAAAATCCTGGTCTTACTTTCAAAGTATGGGAAGGTGAAACGATTCATCTCATAAAAATGTTATCTAAACGTCAGATTGAGATTGCGATAACAAATAGTCCAATAACGGAAAAAAGTATCTCTCAAATGACATTGGAAAGTGACCCATATGTGCTTGTTTTGCCTGAAAAATGGACGTGGAGTGGATCAGAACAATGCAGGTTAGAGGAAATCATCGATTTGCCATTGATTCTTCTGCGACCAAACTATGGTTTAGGTGCGTATGGACAAATTGTCAATGAATTTCAACGGTTAGATTTAGAACCAAATATACTGTGCGAATGTCAGGATTTAATTATGTTACTTGGTCTCGTTTCATCGGGGTTTGGTGCAACGATCTTACCGCTCTCGTTATTATCCCTCCATTCATTGGGAGGATTGAGAGTCATTCAGCTAAAGGATCAGACCTTAATATCTGAACCCAAAGTAATTTGGAGGAAGAATAGTTATTTATCAAAAGCAGCAAAAGAATTTTTAAAACTTTTTTAGACACCAAAATTATTTATTCAAAAGTAAAAGACTTCAACGTTGAAAAATGGCAAATAAAATGAAACAGGTATTAGTTTTGACTGTGGTAAAGTAGATCTTTAAATGAAAAATAAAATATATCATGGTTTTATAACCTCATTTAGATTCGTTACGGGGAACCGTATCATAAGTAAATGAGGTTCTTAAATAATCTATATTAAATGAATATCCGCCCACTTTATAGGCTTCTAAAAATTCTTACTTATGCTCAGGATGAAAAAGTTACACTAAACTTAAAAATACTCCCCTTTAAAGGAGACAGATTTATTTTCTAACCAGGCTGCTGGACGGGAGCAAATCATAATAGTTTTTATGTTAGTTCTAAAATTGACTGCAAACATAAATTCAGATGCTCTCATTCCCCGTCTTTGGAGAAACATGGAAGTTTGAATCACTTTATCGAGACTCCCATGTTTCTCCTGGACTAATAAACCCACAGCATCCATCACGATAGAAAATTTATCAAGAACCAGGCACTACAAAAAATTTTCATCATATATAGGTGATATCCGTTCGGATTTGATGAGGAGGATATCATGCAACCTATGTTACCTATGGAAAAATATTTTGGGCAGTTTGAACTGGTGCATGCTTTTTATGGGGCTATGCCTACAGGTGTCAGCGTTTCCGAAACCGGTCGTATTTTTGTATGCTTTCCGAAATGGGGAGACGACGTTCAATTTACTGTGGCGGAAATTGTTGAGGGTGAATTGCAGCCTTATCCCAGTGTAGAAACCAATTTAGTTAATACTGGGAATATTACGATGTCTTTCGTCAGTGTCCAAAGTATCGTTGCTGATGGAAGAGGAACACTTTGGGTACTAGATACAGGGGCACCAAATTTTTCTGAACCTATTCAAGGGGGAGCAAAATTAGTTGCTGTTGATTTAAGCACGAATACAATAAGGAGAGTATATACCTTTACAGAAGATGTTGTCTTGCCAACAACTTATCTGAATGATGTCCGTTTGGATTTTCGGGTTGGAAGAGCAGGCTATGCATATATAACGGATTCTTCTTCCAGAGGGCCAGGGGCTATTATCGTCGTAGATTTAGAAAATGGGAACGCGTTTAGACGGTTAAATGGGGCAATATCAACTTCACCTGATCCCTATTTTTTACCGAAAGTAGAAGGTGAAATTTTGATGAATCGAAACCCGGACGGCTCGACTTTCCCATTTAGATTGGCTTCCGATAGTTTAGCGATTTCTCCTGATGGAAAGGTTTTATTTTATGCTCCGCTAACCAGCCGTCAGCTGTTCTCGATCTCAACAGAAGCCCTAAGAGACAGAAGGATACAGGACCTGAATTTATCCCAATATGTGCAGTATTGGGGGGAAAAAGGTGCGTCTGATGGAATGGTCACCGGCGCAAAAGGAACCGTTTATGCGGGAGACTATGAAAACAATAGTATCCGGAAGATATTGCCGAATGGCGCAATGGAAACCATCGCACATGACCCGAGAATTTTATGGCCGGATACTTTTTCGATTGGCCCCAATCAATACTTATATGTCATTGTGAATCAATTACATCGGCAGGCGAGATTTCATTATGGAAGAGATCTGCGAGAAAAACCATATAGTTTACTTCGTATGAGAATTGATGAATTCCCTGCTCCTACCTTTTCATAGTAATCGTAAACGAAGGTAGCTATCCCCCATCAGGGAGCTGCCTTTTTTGTCAGATATTCCCCCCCCCAACTGTCCTATAATAAAGAAGTGACTTAACTCAAATTGAAAAGCCTGCTTCATCTTAGATTTAAAAATATAAATAAAGCACCATAGGCATGAAGCTACATAAGTATCAACTTACGGTAAGAGGAAAAATTTTGAACAAAACTAGGAGGTAATCATGGGAAGATTAGTTCACTTCGAAATTCATGTGGATGACATGGAACGGGCAAAGAAATTTTATGGTGAGGTATTTGGATGGTCATTTCAAGATTGGAGTGATTTCGCAGGAATGCCTTACTTGGGAGCGGGGACTGGCGATGAGAATGAACCTGGGATTAATGGTGCTTTGATGCAGCGTCAAAGTCCTCTCCCGGAAGCGGGCCAAGCTCTTAATGGGTATGCTTGTACAATGGGTGTCGATAATTATTACGAAGCGGAAGCCACATTCGTAGTAGATGGTGGCGGCGAGGAGCGCCGCCATAGGAGTTTCTTATGGAACTAGCGGGTGCGTCAGTTCATTAAAAGATAAAAGGAGAGTACATATTATACAAGGCTAATATGTGTTCTCCTTTATTTATTAAGGTTTTTTATAATTTAGGTCTTGATAAGCGGAGCATTCCGCCTCTCGTAGAATATATATAATCAAATAAATAGTGAAGGTGATTTTACTTTATCTGAAGAAATTCTAGAGGAAAAAAGGAATATGACACCATAATTATTTATGACTACGAAGATTATCCTGACATCGTTAGTGGTCGCTATGACAATTGCGGTAACACTTAGTTTGAAAGTTCGGTTAAATATATTCGTAAATGCAGAGAGTGTGGCATGAAGAAATCGATTTAACCCTATTAAGAAAGAAGTAAAATTAGTTAAAACACAACAGCTTATAGATTGGAGCATCTACATTACCATTATTCCTCTGTTTTGCTAAGGACTTTCTATAATATACCCCTAAAAAAAGCAATGTATCTCAAGTTTGAGAAATTCATTGCTTTTTTTCCATTTGCCCGTACCTCTGTGTAATCTGTCTGTTTTCACATCCATGAGTTGACTTTATTGTTGAGGAAGGTTTAGGGCTGTATTTGCTGTATTTAAATCAACTTGTAATTGTTCACTTAAATCATGTGGATGATAGTAACCTTTTGAAATCATATAGTTACTTATCTCTCCGTGTCTTTCTACAGCGACACGAAGCTGTTCTCTTAAGGCTGCTTTCAATTCAGGTGTTTTTGTTTCTGTAATGGCAAATGCAATATTTCTAATTCCTGATTTTGCGGATATTAAGAAGTCCGTTGCAATCACCTGATCAGTCATGCCACCCATCCCCGCCATATTTTGCAAAAAATTTGTCATTACTGTTCCCCTCGATTTGTCAGAATTTCCTGCAGTTTATGAATATCTTGTGTCCCAGTGCTCATGTCTTTTAATAGAATATTTTGTAGTTCTGTATCCTGCACTAAACTGCTCATTGAAGAGGACTTTGTTAGACAAAGACTCTTGAAAGTTAAAATTTCGTGCGCCTCTAAAGTTTCATGCAGTCCTAAATTTTTGGTCATGATTTTTCACTCCATTTCTTTGAGAATTCACTTACATATCTTTCGTAATACAAAAGTTTTTATACATCATCATTTGCAAAGGTAACGTATATTTTGCGAAAAAAACTACCTATCGGTCAATATTCCGTATAACAAACAGATGAACTGGGAAAGGTATTTTTGTTATATAGATTAGGGAGGTTAACGTATGGAAAATGAAAGCTTGGCATTTCATGAAACCATGGAAACGCATGAAATTTTAAATTTTAAAACAATAGGTTTAATGAGATCTAAATTAATGCAAGGAATTTGCTTTGACAATGACTTAAAAGCATTAATGGAAAAAGACGTACAACAATCTATAGCTGCTATAAACGAGCTAAAGGGTTTTTATAAAGAAGCCCGAACAAACTATGAAAAATGAGGTGAAATTTAAATGGAAATGGATTTTTTAGATCCTCAAGGCGCTGAACATATGCCGGAAATGGCTGATTCCTCTTTCGCGTTAGATTTTCTACTCTCTATCAAAAGTGGGATTCATACTTATGGTATTGCATTATCTGAAACAGCGAATCCCGCATTGAGAAAAGCATTGTACCAGCAAATGGAGCAATCTATTGACTTACATGGTGAGTTATCCGATTTAATGATCAGGAAGGGCTGGCTTTATCCGAACGATGTAGGTAAACAGGTGGAATTAGATTTGAAATCAGCCGATATGGCGGTTAGTATCGCTGGAATGAATCTTTTCCCGAATGATACTGACAGACTCGGCATGTTCGCAACGCCGAATAAATAAAGGAGGAAAAGCATCATGAAAGCCGTAACTTACCAGGGCAATAAAAATGTACAGGTTAAAGAAGTTAAAGACCCTAACATCAAAAATTCGGATGATATTATTGTAAAAGTCACTACTTCAGCGATTTGCGGCTCCGATTTGCACTTAATTCATCAATTAATTCCCAATATGCCTACAGATTATGTCATTGGTCATGAGCCGATGGGGGTTGTTGAGGAAGTTGGACCAGGGGTAACTAAGGTAAAGAAGGGAGACCGGGTCATTATCCCCTTTAACGTTAGCTGCGGGAGCTGCTGGTATTGCGACCACGACCTTACAAGTCAGTGCGATAATTCAAATCCTCATGGGGAAATGGGTGGTTTTTTTGGATACTCAGAAACAACTGGTGGGTATGCGGGCGGGCAAGCTGAATATATGCGTGTTCCTTATGGAAACTTTACCCCTTTCAAAATCCCAGAAGACTGCGAGGTAGAAGATGAAAAATTGGTGTTGCTCGCTGATGCAGCATCCACAGCATTCTGGAGTGTAGATCACGCAGGTGTTAAATCTGGCGATACGGTTATCGTTTTAGGCTGCGGTCCTGTAGGTCTACTTACTCAAAAATTCGCTTGGTTTAAAGGGGCGAAAAGAGTGATTGCTGTCGACCATCTCGACTATCGTTTAGAGCATGCAAAAAGGACGAATAAAGTCGAAACCGTAAATTTTGCACAATATGAAAATACTGGCGAATACCTTAAAGAAATCACTAAAGGTGGTGCAGATATCGTTATTGACTGTTCCGGGATGAGTGGCAAAATGACTCCGATGGAATATCTTGCATCGGGTCTTAAATTACATGGGGGAGCCATGGGAGGGATTGTAATTGCGTCCCAAGCCGTGCGTAAGGCGGGAACTATACAAATAACAGGCGTTTATGGCGGCCGTTATAATGGATTCCCCCTAGGAGATATTTTCCAAAGAAACGTGGAAATTAAAACAGGTCAGGCTCCTGTTATTCCTTATATGCCCTACCTTTATAAACTAATATCAGAAGGAAAAGTAGATCCTGGCGATGTTGTAACCCATGTACTTCCAATTGACCAAGCAAAGCATGGGTATGAAGTATTTGATACAAGGACAGATGGATGTATTAAAGTGGTCCTTAAGCCATAAAGATGGTTGTTTTCATTTGGAAAAATAGATTTGAAGGTATCAAACCCTTTTTTAACTTTTGGAAGTGATTTTTACTTCTGGTTTAAATACGCATAGAAGAAGATTTAAGAAAAGTGAACACCCCTGTCTTGAGAGCTACATTTACCTTATTCAAATTAAGTACCAGAAAAGACGATTTTACCCCACGTTAAGGGAAAATCGTTTTTTTTGTGCTCTAAGCTATCTTTTTTCAAAGAGTTTTTTTCATTAAGTAAAACCCACGACCTACAAAAACTATAAGGGGCAAATTAGTTATAGGGTTTTCGTTATTTTTTACTTCTTTCGTTTGGATTTTTCACATATACTTTTTCTTTTCTTTGGAGATCAAAATCAGAAAAGGTTATAGCAGTAAGTGGATCCATTCAGCGAATCATTCGGCATATACTCTTTCATGGTAAAATCCCTATCAATTGTTATAGGGATTTTAGTTTGTTGCTTTGATTTAGCAAATGTTTTTTTTGCAAATTCAATCGATCCATCATCTTTCAAAACAAGAGAAGCATCAAAAGGCTTCTTTTCTTTTGTCTTCGGTTTCATCCCTTTGATCACACTTGTTTTCTTCTTGGTGCATAAATCTTTCACATGTTTTTCTGTCCCTTTTTTTCCAAGCATTTGAGATGGGAATGTCTGTTTACACCCACTTGAATATTCCGGAAATTTGATCAAAGCGATTACGATGACTGATATCCGAAGAAGATTATCCTCAATAGCTTCCAAGGATTATCTTTTTGTCCTCTCCAATAAACGATCTATGGAATCCTGTATGTGGCTGGAGATCGCAATCTCGGCTCTGTATACATCCCTTGTCCGGATGGCCTCAATGATTTCCATATGTTCCGATGGTGCGTCTTTTTGGTCGATCTCACCTTTGACGTGATAAAACCGGCCTATATGAAGATGACAGTGCATGCCTTTATATGCTTCAAATAAAAACGGGTTTCCTCCAGCGTTCATGATGGCATGATGAAATTGTTGATCTAAATGAGTAAAATCTAGTATTTTTTTGTTGGAAGCACCTGTGTTTGTGGAAAACATTTCATCTGTAAGCGCGGCCATTTCTTCCGTCACGCTTACATTATTTAAGCGGATAATATTCCGGACCGCATGCGTCTCCAGTAATATCCGGGCCTCTAACATTTTCGCCATATTTTCAGTATCTAATATGTCACTGACCCGATACCCCTTATTTGGTTCTAAGATGACTAAGTTCTCAGAGTTCAGACGAGATAATGCTTCTCTGAGAGGTATGGCGCTAATGTTGATTTCCCGGGTTAAATGGCTGATATTGATTTTTTGTCCCGGCGATAAATCCCATTCAAAAATCTTTTCTTTTAATAAATTGTAGACATATTCCGTTGTTTCTCCGCGTTCTTTTTCCTTTATCATCGAAATGCCCCTAACTTAAAAAAATTCTATGAGAACGAGTGTTATTTCATATAGATGTAACAACTTAAATTAAAACTGAAGCAGCTTTCGGCTTGTTGACCCTATCAATAAGATAAGGCGAAACCATATTGATATCAAGAATAGAGAGTTTAGAAGTAGACTCCATAGTCTGCTGGAAAGCTACAAAAATATATCCTCATCACTGATGATTATATATTATATTTGATGGATTTTGAATAGATTATATATAATATTTTAAAAATAATCATGAATTATTTAATCTATCTATATTATTCGAAGTGAAAAACATTGTAATAGCAAGGTTTATATAAAAAAACTGAATATTTTTAATTTTAAATATTTACATAATCGTATATTATATGATATATTTTTGGAAATGATTACATACTATTTTTGGGCAGGATTCTACAATAATCAGTTACTAAAGAGTGTTGATGGGCAGGGAAAATCTTAAGTTTAAAATGGAAGCGCTTTATAATTGCCGTTTTCTTGATTGAAATTTATTGAATCTATTAGAAGAAATAACTGTGAAGTTAAAAAAAGTGATCTTTATTTTTCAAAGGAGGAATCTTCAATGAGCACAACGCTGAGCAGAAAAAACACATTTTATGGCCATTTCATAAATGGGCAATGGATATCCGATCAACATACAATCGCTGTTATGAACAAATATAACAAAGAAGAAATTGCCCAGATCGGCAGGGCATCCCGGAAAATTGTTTCTGAAGCGGTGACCAATGCCTTGGAAACCTTTAATACGAGAAAGCTAGATTCCAATCAACGCTACGAGATTCTAATGCGTGCAGCGGATATCGCTAAAGAGAGAAAAGAAGAGCTGGCGATGATTCTGGTTCAGGAAGTCGGTAAAGTATTGAAGGATGCCAGAGGGGAAATCGATAGAGGAATCCAAACGATGATAGCTTCAGCGGAAGAAGCAAAACGGATTGCCGGTACAGGCGTTCCTTTGGGGCAGTCTGGAAACGACAATAAGATGGCTTTCACCATCAGGGTTCCTGTTGGGGTTATCGGTGCGATCACCCCGTTTAATTTCCCATTCAATCTCACCATACACAAGGTAGCTCCTGCGTTGGCAGCGGGAAATACAATCGTGTTGAAGCCGGCTGAAATGACGCCACTCATTGCATGCAAGATCGCAGAAATTTTTTCTGAAGCTGGATTGCCTGCAGGTTTTCTGAATGTGGTTAACGGGTTTGGGCAGGAAACAGGTCAATACCTTTTGGAGGATGAACGAATTGCAATGTTCACTTTTACAGGGAGTCCCGGTGTAGGTCGGCATATTAAGAGCAGTACGGGAATTCGTAAGGTTACTTTGGAATTAGGGAATAACTCCCCAAACATCATTCACAAGGATGTCCATGATTTAGACAGAGCAGTTGAGCTCTGTGTCACACGAGGGTATGTGAATGCAGGGCAAGCCTGCATCTCAGTACAGCGAATCTACGTTCATAGAAATATCTGCGATACGTTTGTGGAGAAGGCAGTCAAGGTGGCACAGGGCTTGAAGGTCGGTGATCCGGAAGATTCTTCCACGGACATTGGCCCTATGATTTCCGAGAAAGAAGCAAGGCGTGCGGAAGAATGGATCCAGGAAGCCAGGCGTCTTGGGGCCAAAGTGGTATATGGAGGGAAAAGGCGGGATTCGATTCTAGAACCTACTATATTAATAGATGTGAAACCGGAAATGAAGGTAGTCTGCCAGGAAGTGTTCGCACCGGTGATTAGCATCATTCCTTTCGATAGCATCGAGGAGGCTTTCCGTCAGGCCAATGATACGAAGTTCGGCTTACAAGTTGGTTTATTTACATCCGATATCACTTTAGCCATGCGGGCAACACAGGAACTCCATTTTGGCGGTGTAATCATCAATGATGTTTCTACATACCGTGCCGACATTATGCCGTACGGCGGAGTGAAGGACAGCGGAATTGGCAAAGAGGGACCGCATTATGCCATGCAAGAAATGACAGACGAAAAACTTGTCGTCATCAATCTTTAGACTTTGGAGGTAAGGAATATGAGAAATACATGGGATTTTTATTCTACCGAAAGAATCGTATTTGGAAACGGGGCAATCGGGCAATTGGATGTGATCCTTCAAAGATTAAAGGCAAAAAACATCTTGCTCGTTACTGACCCAGGGATCAAAAATGCAGGAATCGTAGACAGAATTTCATCGTTGTTGGAACATGCAAATTACGAAACAGTTATCTATGACCAGGTCGTACCGGAACCTCCGGTAGATTCGGCGATGGACTGTTATAAGTTTGCTAAATCTCAAATGGATATTGATGCAGTAATTGGCCTTGGCGGAGGAAGCAGCATTGATATGGCGAAGATTGTCGCTTTGTTGGTCGCCCATGGCGGACATCCCCTGGACTATTATGGCGGAGAAAACCAGGTTCCTGGACCCATCGCCCCTCTTGTAGCGATTCCGACGACTGCTGGAACCGGTTCAGAAGTGACATCTGTAGCGGTGTTGACCGATGTGGAAAATAACCTGAAAGTTGGTATCTCGGATAATTACCTAAGACCAACCGTTGCTCTACTTGATCCAGAATTAACGTTAGGGCTTCCTGCTTATGTAACAGCTTGTTCCGGAATTGATGCTTTGTCACATGCGATAGAGGCATACACAGCCAAACCTTCTGCATATATCCAGGCAGAAGGAAGCATTTTATTCCAAGGTTCAATCCCCATAAGCGATGCACTCGCCTTCAGAGCCATTGAATTGATTGCAAAAAACCTGCCGCTTGCGGTGCAGCAAGGGAGCAATCTCGAGGCCCGTTCCAATATGCTAATGGGCAGCCTGCTTGCTGGAATGTCCTTTTCAAATGCAGGTACAGCAGCAGCCCATGCATTGGCTTACCCAATCGGAGGACTTGTGAAGTCACCGCATGGAGAGGTGACCGGGCTCTTGCTTCCATATGTCATGGAATATAATGCAACTGTAGAAACAGAAAAAATGGTGAGGATTTCCCAGGCATTCAATGTGAACACGGATGGCCTCTCCGATAAGGAAGCCGCTTTGGCTGCATCAAAAGCTGTGCTTACCCTGCTTGGGGAAATTGGACTGCCTACAA
Source organism: Peribacillus sp. TH16 (assembly GCF_016651095.1). Taxonomy (NCBI): domain Bacteria; kingdom Bacillati; phylum Bacillota; class Bacilli; order Caryophanales; family Bacillaceae; genus Peribacillus; species Peribacillus sp. TH16. Next base: position 134,787 of record NZ_JAEKEM010000003.1, read on the forward strand.
AGCTGACGAAGATTGGGATCAAAGAAGAGGATATTCCCGAAATTGCTGAGAAGACCCTCCAAATCGATCGCCTGATTCGGAATAACCCAAGAGTGCCAACCCAGCGCAGTTTAGAAGAATTACTTAGAAAAGCTTTATAGATTGCTTGAAGGTAGGGTGTCCATGAAAGTTTAAGCATCATAACCATTCATGATGGATCTGCAGACCGGGGCGGAAAGGGTTTCACTATCTAATAGAATATAAATGGAGAGGAAGATGAAAATGTCTCTTATGCCTTTTACATATAGTATGCCGACACGGGTGGAATGCGGTAACGGAATATCTGGAAAAACAGGGGAACTCATTAAGGATTTAGGTGTATCGAGTGTGCTGATCGTAACAGATAAAGGGGTAAGAGGAGCCGGTCTCTTACAAGGCATTGAAAAATCCCTTGCTTCGGCAAACCTTTATTTTGAGATTTACGATGAGGTAGAGCCTAATCCATCAGCTCAAACAATCCAACAGGGGACAGTGTATCTTAAGCAACAAAAGATGGAGGCGGTTCTGGCTGTAGGAGGAGGAAGCAGCATTGACACAGCCAAGGGCATCGCGGCAATGGCTACTAATCCCGGCCATATCCTGGATTATGAAGGGGTTGGAAATATTTCCAATCCTCCGCTCCCGATCATAGCAATCCCGACTACGGCTGGAACTGGCAGTGAAGCTACTAATTCAACAGTGGTAACGAATAAGGACACCTCTTTTAAATTAGGAGTACTTAGTTCACTTTTGTTTCCAAAGCTAGCTATATTGGATCCTGCCCTTACATTAAATTTACCTCAAGAGATTACTGCAGCTACTGGTATGGATGCTCTGACGCATGCAATTGAATCTTACACCTCCAAATCTGCCAACCCTGTCAGTAAGGCTTTCGCGATGCAGGCCATTAAGATGATCGGTGAAAATTTAACACGATCGTACTTTGTGGGAACGGACATGGAGAGCAGGGAAAACATGCTTGTAGCCTCCCTGTTAGCTGGTGCAGCCTTTTCACAATCCCGACTGGGTAATGTACACGCCATTTCCCATACATTTGGAGGAGTCTTTAATATCCCGCATGGCATCGCAAATGCAGCACTATTGCCATTCGTCATGAGATTCAACCTGCCGGCATGTGAGGATCAGTATAGAGAAATTGCAATAGCTTTAGGAAGGGATGTAAGCGGTTTATCCAATGCACAAGCAGCCGAGAAAGCAATCGAAACCATCATCGAAATGAATCGGAGCATGAATATTCCTCTTAATATTAAAGAGCTTGGAGTCTCTTTGGACGTTTTGCCGAAATTAGTGGAAGATTCCATGCGAAGCGGTAACGTGGTCGTTAATCCAAGGCTGACGAAGGCATCGGATATCCAACTGATTATAGAGAAGGCTTATGAGGGGGACTTTGAAGGTTTTAATAATGGTAATCGAAATGCAAGCAGTGCAAAAAATTCAGAAACGGCCATCGTGAATGTATAAAAACCATTCAATTTGAAAATCACCTGGAATTTCAGGGGATTTCGAATCAGTTTCCCCTTTTTAACTTTTTTCGGACACATGGATTTCCCGCAGCATTTTTCTACCTGAATATAATTATCTAATGAGGTGACGTATGAAAAAGACCAATGGAAGATGGCTTGTAGTGGTATTCCTTTTCGTCGCAACAACAATCAATTATATGGATCGGGCAATTCTTGGCATTGCAGGACCCTCGATGATGAAGGATCTTTCGCTTTCGGCAGTAGAATTCGGGATATTGGGGTCAGCGTTCTTTTGGTCGTATGCCTTAATGCAGATCCCGGTCGGGGTAATCGTTGATAAATTGGGGGCACGCTTAACTTATTCGATTGCCATCGTTTGGTGGTCGCTCTGTACGGTGTTTACTGGAATGGGACGTTCGCTTGGCGGACTGATTGGTATCCGCGTTTTAATGGGAATCGGAGAGGCTCCAGCGTTTCCAACCAATACGCGCGTTATTTCAGACTGGCTGCCGTCACACGAACGGGGCATTGCAAACGGGATATTTAATTCTGGTACAGCTATCGGGATTGGCATAACGACACCCATTTTAGCATGGATCATCCAGACTTGGGGATGGCAAGCATCCTTTGTGGTAATTGGATCCATCGGTTTTGTATGGCTGGCATTCTGGTTATTCTTTTTCAAAAACCATCCAGAGCAAAGTAAGATTGCAAACGAGGCCGAAGTAGCCTATATCAAAGAGGAGCAAACTCAAACCGAAAAAGCGACGATACTAAACGTCTCACCATTTAAATTCTTTAAATTCAGAAGTGTTTACCCTATGTTATACGGCTTGTTTGCCCATAACTATCTTACTTATTTAATGATGACCTGGCTTCCCACTTATCTTGTAGTCGAAAGGCAAATGACTCTTTTAAAAGCCGGTTTTTTCACGATGCTACCTTGGATCATGTCCTTTCTGGGAAATATTCTAGGAGGGGTTTTATCGGATTTCTTGATTAAAAGAGGCTGGAATTCCATCAAAGCAAGAAAAACTGTTTTAACCATTGGCATGCTATTTCCATTAGCCATTATACCGACTATCTATACAGACAGCGCCTTTATGGCACTTACGTATATCTCAATAGCAATCGGTGGTGAAGGATTGGCTGCGGGCATCCTCTGGGCTACTGTTTCGGATGTTGCTCCAAAGGGTGCGGAAGGAAAGCTTGCAGGGCTGCAAAATTTCGTGGGGAACCTCGCTGGTTGGATAGCTCCAGTTGCAACTGGGCTCTTAATAACGAAATTCAATAATTTCAATATAGCCTTGATTATACCAGTAGTCATTTGCCTTATTGCTGCTGTGGGATATACCTTCATTCTTAAAAATGAGAGGATATCCATTGACTCTGACATTGACAGAGGAACTAACGTTTCAGGACTATAAAGGTTCCTTGCCTTATGTATATATAATGAAGCGTTTTACAAATCCAACGAAAAAAAGGAGACATATTCATGCTGAAAACTAGTGGATTAGTAAATTTAACTGAACTGAAAATGTATGTAAACGGTGAATGGACTGCAGCACATAACGGAGAAACTTTACCAGTAACAAATCCATCAACAGGGAAAGTGGTGGCAAGGATTCCAAATGGAGGACGCCAAGAAACGCATGCGGCCATTGCAGCTGCTGAGGAAGCGTTTAAAACCTGGTCAAAACTGACGGCACAGGAACGCAGTAAATATCTAAAGATATTGCATGACCTTATGCATGAATATAAAGATGAATTAGCAGAAATCATGAGTATGGAAATGGGCAAGCCCTTAACGGAAGCCCGGGGTGAAGTGGATTTTGCTGCAAGCTACCTGGAATGGTTTGCTGAAGAAGGACGCCGGATTTATGGGGAAACGATCCCTGCTTCTGCTGCAAATAAAAGGCTATCGGTGATTCGCCAGCCGATTGGAGTGGTCGCTTCCATTACCCCTTGGAATTTCCCGTTGGCCATGATGACGCGGAAAGTAGGACCTGCCATGGCCGCTGGATGTACAGTCATTGTCAAGCCTGCAAAACAATCTCCTATTAGTGCGTTAGCGTTTGGTAAATTGGTGGAAATGGCGGGAGTGCCTGCTGGAGTGGTCAGTATCGTAACAGGGAGTGCCGGACCTATCTCGGATGAAATTTTTGAAAATCCGGTAGTAAGGAAAATTTCTTTTACAGGATCTACTGAAGTAGGCAAATTGCTGGTTACCAAGTCAGCCCCGCAGCTCAAGAGACTTTCCCTTGAGCTTGGAGGACACGCGCCGTTCATCGTCTTTGAGGATGCTGATTTGGAAGCCGCAGCAGCTGGTGCCGTTGCAAGCAAATTCAGGAACACTGGACAAACATGCGTTTGTGCAAATCGAATTTACGTCCAGCGTTCTGTCATCGATAAATTCTCTGCACTTTTTGTTGAAAAAGTACAAGCCCTTAAAGTCGGAAATAGCATTGATCCAACCGTTGAAGTCGGGCCTCTTGTCAGCAGTGATGGCCTGGCAAAGGTAGAGGAACATGTACAAGATGCCTTGGCAAAAGGTGCCCGCCTTCTTTGTGGTGGACAAAGGATTGAAGGGGAATTGGCTGATGGATTATTCTATGAACCTACCGTTCTAGGTGGAGTGAACAAGGATATGCTTATCACATACAAGGAAACATTTGGACCGGTTGCACCAATCATCCCATTTGATACAGAAGAAGAAGTAATCGAGCTTGCCAACAATACAGAGTACGGTCTGGCCGCTTATTTTTATACACAGAATATAAGCAGGGGAGTCAGGGTATCCGAAGCTCTGGAGTTCGGCATCATCGGCTTTAACGACGCAATTCCCACCGTTGCACAAGCTCCATTTGGCGGCATGAAAGAGAGTGGTATGGGAAGGGAAGGTGGCCATCAAGGCCTTGAAGAATATTTGGAAGAAAAATATATATCAATGGGTTTTTAAGATAGGGCAAGTAAAGGCTTGAGGTGAATTCGGATCCTTAAGCCTTTCCTTTTTTACCTCATAAAAAGTCTTAATTCAACACACGCTCCCCTTTGATTAACAAACCTCAGTTACAGAACCTATGGCCAGGTTGCTTTACATCCTAAGACAAATAAAAAATATCCTGAATTTTTGAATTGGTAACATGCAAATTCGCTTATAGACAAAATTGTGACACAAGGAAGGTGCAAAGATGAATGTTTCAGAAGCTAAATATAAAATTGACAAGTTTCCCGACGAGTTTATAGATAAAGGTAATGTTAGAAAAGACTATATAGCAATAATTGGCATAGCACCAGAACTTGATTCAAATGGTAATGTCACTTATTTTACTAAAGTCAGATTCGAATGTATTAACGGAGAAAGAGGATTTTACTATGATGCAGAAGAAGAGAAAATATTAAACACATATGGATGCCATTATCCCTAACTTGATAAGCCTTTCCTGTTTACTATAATTACCCTGTTCGTAAAAGTACACTTTTATGAACAAGGAACTAACCCAAAACAGAAAAGGCGCTATTCTTTCAGTATGGGGATCTAAAACGAAGGGGTAGCTTGGCAAAAAAATATAAAATTTTCATAATTTAAAATCTAAGCAAGAAAAATAACGATAACACCTTCTGATTACTTAGTTGCTTAATGTTTAAGATGTTAGTTTAGTTTTTTACATACTAATCTTTAAAAAAACTGCATTTTATCTGCATTTAATCTTTACACAACTGTTATATCCTATGGATGCACCCAAAAAGGTAGTAAAAGATATTTAAGGAGAGAAGCAAAATGAAAAAAGTAATTTTACCAATTTGTGCATTAGCATTTTTATCTGTAGGATATTCATCAACAGCAAGTGCATCTACTGGAACAGTAACGAAAGAAGAAGCTCTAAAAGAACAACAGAGTAACGATCTAGCGAAAAAAGAAGCAGCAATCAAACAACAACAAGATAGCGATTTAGCGAAAAAAGAAGCGGCAATCAAACAACAACAAGATAGCGATTTAGCGAAAAAAGAAGCGGCAATCAAACAACAGCAAGATAGCGATTTAGCGAAAAAAGAAGCGGCAATCAAACAACAGCAAGATAGCGATTTAGCGAAAAAAGAAGCGGCAATCAAACAACAGCAAGATAGCGATTTAGCGAAAAAAGAAGCGGCAATTAAACAACAGCAAGGTGAAAAACTACCAAATACCGCATCGAACGGAGTAACAATGATGCTTGTAAGTGCATGCCTTGTAGCATTAGGTTCAGTATTTGGATTTACCCGTCGTAAAATCAAAGCATAAGCTAATAGATTTAAAATGGCAGGGTATTCCTGCCATTTTTTATATGGAGGAATTTAAAAATGAAACTTCTGAATCGCTTCGGATACTGTTGTATTATAATAGGTATTTTTATTGGCATATACCATTTTTCCGAATGGTATAAGGGGAAAAGTTCTGCCCAATCCTTAACTACGGAAGAAGTAAAATATTTTGAGAAGATACAACAGAAACATACTTCAAATGAAACAAAAGCCTCTGTTCAGCCACAAGTTCCTTCTTCCCAAATGCAGTATAAAAATGGAGAGAAAGTAGCGACGTTAAATATACCAAAAATGAAAAAAAAGTATTCTGTATATTGGGGAACTGATGATATCGTTTTAAAAAAAGGAGTGGGTATGTTTGTCAGTAATGTTACAACAGTTCCTTCTGAACATGGACATACAGTGCTGAGTGGACATCGTGATACTGTATTTACAGAACTAGGAAAGTTGAAAGAAAATGATAACCTTCTTGTGGAATATGATAAAAAGGTTTACACATATCAAATCACGAAAAAATGGATTACGAATGCCGATGATCGCACAGTCATTGTACACAAAGATGCACCTACAGTAACACTTACAACTTGTTACCCATTTGATTATATAGGCGATGCTCCAAATAGATATATTATTGAAGCTAGGTTAATTTCTACTGATTAAAAACGGACTTACATTATCATACTCTCCATGTCGATTAAGTAAAAAAGATACATTATTTTCCCTTATGGTTTTATATTTTTATAGCAATACTGAATATATTGGGGGAGTAAACATGAAAAGAACAATTCTAATCGTTGAAGATGAAGATATTTTACGTGAAATTATTAAAGATTATTTTTTAAATGAAAAATATGAAGTACTCGAAGCAAGAGATGGGAAAGAGGCACTATCCTTATTCGAAGAACAAGAGGTTCACTTAGTTATTCTTGATATTATGTTACCAGAAGTAGATGGTTGGTCTGTTTGTCGGCGAATTCGTAAGACATCTAATGTGCCTATTATTATGTTAACAGCTCGTGTGGATGAAGATGATACATTACTTGGATTTGAGTTAGGTGCGGATGATTATGTAACAAAACCATATAGCCCACCCATTTTATTAGCAAGAGCGAAAAGATTACTTGATAGTCGATATTCTATATGTGAACAAGCAAGTGATGATAAGTTATTCTGTAATGGTATTCGAGTACATTTTCCTTCACGGACAGTCACAGTAGAAGGAGCGGATATTAATCTAACACATACAGAATTTGAAATCTTAACGTATTTAATGAAAAATCAAGGGATTGTCATTACAAGAGAGCAATTAATTACAAAGGTTTGGGGCTATGAATTCTTTGGTGATGATCGCACAGTAAATAGTCATATTCGTAATTTACGAAATAAATTACGAGATAAATCAAAATATATTATAACCGTTGTTCGAGCTGGTTATAAATTTGAGGGTTAAGTATGAAAAAAGGAATTGTACTAAAATTATTTATACTAACAACAGCTTTATGTATGTTGATCTTAGCAACCATTTTCATTGGCCAAACCATTTTTTTTAAACAATATTATGCCAATCGGAAAGTGAATGATATTAAAACAAGTATACAATCTTTTGAAAAAGGTTATTTAAATAGCGGAGGTAACACAGAAGCAATTCAAAAGCTTGAACAAGATTTTTATCGAGAACATAATACTTGGATTACAACATTAGATAGTAATGGGAACTTAAAGCACGCACAAGATTTTTATGTAAAAGTAAAGTTGGATCGTGTTAAAGAAAACAACTTCTCTGATACTACCATCACCGTTCCCTTGTACTATCTTATGCATATAGAGGATGTTGGAAGTCAAAAGTTACCTTTAGCTTCAGGAGTGCGAATTCGTATTTTCGGAATAAAAAAAGATTCTGCAATCGTTCCGTTTGAGGTTCAGATGGAAGAAGGCACTTCATATTGGGAAAATAAGCAAATTAAGAAAAAATTAGGCGATATTGATCTGAAAGTAAAATATTCAAAAGGACTTAGTGCTGAATCGCATGTGGTTGTAAGAAATGGAACCGTTACTAAGGTGCAACTCCCTCAAGGGAATGGATTAACGAACTTCATGTATACAAACGATTTATTTATTGAAAGAATCAAAGAATTTCAGGTGAATTTGTTGTTAAATAAAGGAAGTGAAAGCTCGCACTCTTTACAAGAGCTTAATTATGAGCAAAATGATATTAAGTATAAATTATTGATACTGCCGATAAAAGAAAAAAATGGTACGACAACCTATATTTTTTCAATGACATCGTTGCAGCCAGTTGATGAAGCCATACAAATGGTACAGGATTATTATGTATATATTATTGCATTTGTATTGCTGCTTATATTTCTCGCTTCTTTTTATTATTCCAAACAAATTGCGAGACCTTTGTTACAAATAAACAATACAACGAAAAAAATTGCAAATTTAGATTTCTCGGAAAGAATTCCAATTACTTCAAAAGATGAGATTGGTGATTTATCACAAAATATTAATAGGCTTTCCAACACACTACATTCACATATTGGCCAACTAAGACAGGACATAGAGAAAGAAAGGAGGTTGGAAAATACACGAAAAGAATTTATTTCAGGTGTATCGCATGAATTAAAAACACCTCTAAGTATTATGAAAAGTTGTATTTCAATTTTAAAAGATGGTGTTGCTAGCCATAAGAAAGAACATTACTTTCAGGCAATGGAAAAAGAAGTAGACAAGATGGATATGTTAATTGTTGATATGCTTGAGCTAGCCAAATTTGAGTCTGGTACATATAAAATGCAAATGGATGTTTTTTATATTGATCAAATAATTGATAATATATGTGAACAATTATCATTGGAAATAGCTAAAAAGGAACTAAATGTCTACAAACACCTTTCTCAGATTGAAGTAGTTGCCAATCAACATCGCATTGATCAAGTTATCGTAAACTTTATTACCAATGCAATTCGTTATACTCCAGAAAAAGAGGATATTATCATTTCGACAATAGAGGAAAATGATAAAGTAAGGATATGTGTAGAAAATAAAGGTACTCATATCCAGGCGGAACTATTAGATAAAATATGGGAACGCTTTTATCGTATGGACACTTCTCGTCAGCGTTCAAAAGGTGGAACAGGATTAGGTCTAGCCATTTCTAAGAATATTTTAGAACTCCATGGTGTACAGTATGGCGTATCCAATACAGAAGATGGAGTATTATTCTTTTTCTACTTACATAAAAAATTGTAGAAATAAACCTCTACAATTTTTTATTATTCTTTAACATCATCTGTCTCCACCTAAAAGGTGATTTTCTAGTTCTACCATTTTTCTTCTTCTTTCAATTTTATTCATTAGCATCATTTTTCCTTTTTGGGTTGCTATGTATGTTTTTCGACGGTCATTCTTATGTTCAAATAACTGAATAAATCCTGCATCTAGTAGTTTTTTAATTATATAATGATACTGGACCAATCGAAACCTCTTGGGGTTCACCCAGACCCGTTCTATTTTTATACGGATATACTGGAGTTTGTATTGAATGGAACAAAAGACCATCGCCATCAAGCTAAGGTGAATTTGTATCATCATAACGAAAAAAACGCTATTCTTTTGTAGAAATATAAAGGAAGGATGGCGTTTTTCTATGAGTTTTTCTGTTTCAGACGAAATGAATCTCTTTTCTAAAGAACTTCAAAACTACTTATCTCCATCTTCTCTTCAACAACTAGCTAAAGAAGTTGGTTTTGTTCAACGTACAAGTAAATATCAAGAACAAGAATTAATTGCTTTAAGTGTATGCTTGGTCAACAAGTCGCTAGTACACCCCTCACACAATTATGTAGCCACCTCAAAGCATCTACAGGTGTTCCACGTTATATGCAAAAAAACAAAGCCTACTTCCTTAAATAGCAAGGATCGTAGGCTTCTTTTACTTTATGGGGTCCTGGTACATGCCCATCAAGCTAAGATTTTGAAGTACCCCTAAAACAAATTTTTTACCTCTCTACAGTTATTTATGATAATCTAGTTCCGTTTTTCATTTTGAAGAAAAACAAATTTCTTAACTTGATGACGATGTGATGGAATTCCATAATAGGATTATTTAATGGATTAATTGAGATAAAGATCAGGGTAGTTAGAGGAATGCTTTTTATCTTTGTCTAAAATCAAAGGGATTATCAATAAAAAAGTAATGTAATATGATAATTATTTATTGAAAAACGATAAAAGACATGTTAATATCAAATTGAAAATAAGTAGGAGAGGTGCTTTTTATGAAATGTAAAACTAATGTCATGTAATTAGATAATTAAAAATTGAAGTATCTTTTATAATAAAAAGAAATTGATAGAGATATCGACAGTTATATATTGTAATAGCAAAAGAAGCAAAGGGAGTAAGAGCATGATTAATAAAACATGGAAGAAAGTTATCTTGATTGTAAGTGGTATTGTCATTACTTATATTATAGCTATAGTCATTTCAGCAGAATCTATACCATATCCTACTAACCAACAACTTAAAGAAGCTGAAAAAGTAGCTGAACGCTATATAGGCGAAAATAATGGAGTGGAAATTATAAATACATCTAGCAGTTTCACAGCTGAGATGTTCGATCGTACAATTCATATTGAAGGACATTCGAAAGAGAATCCGAAACAAGTATTTCGTATGGATTTGGATCAAGTCACGAATAAAGCTGAAAAAGTGACTGAAAAATCGATAAATAAAATTTGTATATCGAATGATGGAGGAAAGAATTTTAAGTGTGATGATGCTGAAAAACTAAAATAAATATTCAATATTATGAATCAGTAAAACTAATTGATCTAGTGACAGAGAACCAGATCTCTTCTCCAGTACCGTTTCCTGGGGTGCGCCACATCGCTATCCAGCTAACAAAACAAAATTCCCCTAAAAAGAAAAAATACGCTATTCTTTCTGTAGAATCATAGGAAAGGATGGCGTTTTTGTATGTCAATTTCTGTATCAGATGAATTACAACTATTTGCTCAAGAAATTCAAAGCTTTTTATCCCCTAATATCTTACGAAATCTTGCTAGAGATGTTGGCTTTGTGCAACGAACAAGCAAGTACCAAGCCAAAGATTTAGTCGCTTTATGTGTATGGATGAGTCAAAATGTCGCTACGACTTCTTTAACTATTAACCATACAACAATTTCGTCAACAGGACGTTATTTCTTCTTATTGAATTAAACTAGCTGGTAGTTTGTGAAGAATAGTACTTAAACTAAAGGGTGCGTTAGTTCTATAACAGGGGTTGCTGCCTTTTTCTTATTGAACTAAAGGGGCAGTTTAGTTAAAGAAGGAAATGGTATTATTGTGTAGAATTGATAGGGGCAATAAGTCAGGGGGAGAATTTTTTGTTAATACATAAAATCGATGATGAAGTATCTTTGAGGCTATTCAATGTGGGTGACGCTGAAGAATTTTTTAATTTGATTATTAGCTCAAAACCTTATCTCAAAGAATGGCTTGGATGGCTTGATTACGTAGAAAAAGTAGAGGATACTGTTGAGACCATAAAATCTCGACTACAGAGCTTTGTAGAAACTGGAGGGTATCCAAAGTCAGTTGCTATCATTTATAGAGGTGAAATAGCAGGAACTATCGGATTTAATGAAATAAACAAGGTAAGTAAGATTGGGAGCATCGGCTACTGGATTGGAGAAGATTTTCAGGGGAATGGCATAATGACAAAAGCGTTTAAGGCTTTTATTGATTACGGATTTAGAGAACTTGGGCTAAATCGAATTGAGGTTAGCATAGCTGTTGAGAACAAAAGAAGTCGAGCACTTGCTGAACGGCAGGGTTTTATAGAAGAAGGAAGATTAAGACAAGCAGAATGGCTATATGATCATTATGTAGACCATATTATTTACGCAAAACTGGCTGAGGAATGGGAATGAAAAATAATAGTTCCTTGTTCAACTAACGGGGCAGGTTAGTAAATAACTTAATGGCAGTTTAGTTTAATAAGAATCAATGGTAAAATGATGAGAATTAATTATGCTATGGGGCTGGTCAGTTGTAATTTTATAAAGGAGTTGTGAGAAGTTGAAATATCGTAAAGCAAATATCGATGATATTGATAAATTGGTCGAGTTAAGAAAAAAGCAATTAGTTGATGAGGGGATAGAACCTAATATAGATATTGATAGAGAACTATATGTTTTCTTTAAAAATAAACTAAGTGATGGTACTTTAATTCAATGGCTAGTGGAAGATAATGAAGAAATTATAGCTTGTGGTGCAGTAATTTTTTATGAATTTCCACCTTGTTACACCAATAAGACTGGAAAAAAGGCTTATATCACAAATATGTATACTAATGAAAATTATCGTGGGCAAGGAATCGCAACAAAGCTGTTAACTAAATTAGTTGATGAAGTTAAGATTTCAGGTATTTCACAAATATGGCTTGGGGCTTCAAAAATGGGTAGACCAGTGTATAAGAAGTTTGGTTTTATGGAAACTGATGAATTTCTAGAATTAAATATTTTTTAATAATTTGTGAAGTATAACACTTAAACTAACGGGTGCGTTAGTTTAGAACCGGGGCTGCCATTTGGTGGCCTTTTTGCTTAATGAACTAAACCAGCTAATAGTTAGTCAACATTTTTCAATGAAAACTTAAAATATTTCATGCTATACTAAATTTGTGCATGCTAAATAACCTTCCAATGAACTATATTTGGAAAGTTTTGTGCTATTTAGTTATACTTTTAAACTAGGTTAGATCTTGGAAAGTCGAGTTATTTTGTAATAGTGCATAAATCCATTGTAGAAGCTTATTGGCACATGCTATCACAGCTACTTTAAAGGGCTTTCCTTCTTCACGTTTCTTATCATAGAACTCTCGTAATCTTTTGTTCCGAGGGATGATTTCATCTGTCGTTTTCTTCTTGCGACAATCACGAATGGCACAACGAACTGCCATATATAAGGCATGGCGTAGTCTACCAGAACCTCTTTTGGTAATCCGATTTACTGAGCCTTTAAATTTACCTGATTCAAAGATACTTGGATCAATTCCGGCAAATGCCACTAGTTTTTTAGGGTGATTAAACCGATCAATCTCTCCAATTTCAGAAATAATCGTTGTAGCGATTTTTTCACCGATACCAGGGATGGATTGGATAATCTTATATTCTTCAATTTCTTTTGCCAAAGCATTTATCTCTTCTTCAAATTTGGATAGGTGCTTTTGGTATTCTAGAAGCATTTTTATATACATCTCTAGGCTTAAAATGTGACTCTAATATAAAGTTCTCTGAAAAGGATTTCGAGCTGAGGCAGCCATAAATTTCTCTGCCTGTGTATTCGCCCACTTTCTAGAACGACTTGGACAAAGTTCATTAATCCTATTTGCTACAGTTTCTTCATCGACTGCTGATATGTCTTCAGAAGTAGGGAATTCTAATAGAGTAAGCAAAGAAACAACCGAATACAAATCTCCAAAAACCCCTCTATATTCAGGAAATACTTGATCAAGAACAGCCTGAAACTGTAGTTTTGTTTGTACATAGATACCTGTTATATTTGCATGTTGTCTTGAAAGATTACGAAGATTTAAGAGTTGTATCCCTCTTTTTTTATAAGGTTCTAAATCCTCTTTATAGTACAGTTCGCAGAGGTGACGTGCATCGATTAAATCTGTCTTTACTTTCCGTAAACTAGAGCTCTTCGCACGATAAGAAATGAGTGGGTTAACGATAATTAATAAGTAACCTCTCTCCTCAAAATACTGTACAACGGGCGTATGATAATGCCCAGTAGACTCTAAAACGACCGGAGGTCGAATTCCTGTTACGTTTTCTATCTCTCTAAGATATTGGTGTAAGCTCTCTAGTCCTTCAATGGTATGTGCTACTTTAAAACTTCTTTTATAAGGCTTCTTTTTATCCAAGAACGCTTGAACCTGACTTTCACCTTTAGCTACATCCAGACCAACCACTGGATTCATTTTTTATCTCCTCCAAAAACATAATATTGCCGGTAACCCCTAATCCTTCTTGCAGTATCATAGCTTCGCTTGTTATACGAGATCTTGGTCCCAACCAGCCAAATCATGTTTAAGCAAGTAGGGGGCGAACTGTTTAGTTGACGGGGTCCAAGCCCCACGGGCAGGAACGTTCTACCCCGGCTACCGTTATCATATATCGATATAAAAATTGTTCAACCAGAAATAACTGGCTGACCTTTATAATACGAAGGGGCAGGATAGTTGAAGAGTGCTGTTTGATCTTTATTCAACAATTGGGCCAGATTGTGGAAGATCATTTTAAAAGAAAATTCGATATTTGTCGGTGAGATTTTGAAGGATTGTACTTAAGCTAAAGGACAGAATAGTTGAAGAAGAAAATCAAGTTTATATATATTTTGTCCATCAACTTTATTGTAATGTAATCCTTCTTTCTATCGTTTTATAAGATTAAAATGGAATTATTACATTAGTTGGGTTCTAACTCATCCAAAAGTAGCAAGATAAGCGAATAAAAAAAGCAGTACCACCGCTATAAAAGTGTTGGTACTGCTATATTGAGTGACAAGTTTTTTATTAATTAGAACGTACTTGCTACTTTAACAGCTTTTTCAAGCCCTGCAGCAATAATTTCTTCTGCTTTATCTGGGAATTGATTGTGACCTTCAATCACTACTTTCTCTATATTTTTTACACCGAAGAAGCTCATCATACTTGCTACATATTTAACAGCCATTTCTACTTCAGCTTTTGGTCCTTCAGAATATACACCGCCACTTGCGTTTAATAATACAATTTCCTTATCTCCAATCAGACCTACTGGACCTTCTGACGTATATTTAAATGTTTTGCCCGCGCGGTTTAAATAATCAATATATGTGTGTAGTACAGCCGGAATTGTTAAGTTCCATAATGGGAATCCAAACACAACTTTATCAGCTGCAAGGAATTGTTCTAAATATTTATCAGCAACAGTTACTGCTTTTGCTTCTTCTACTGTTAAATCAAGTCCTCTACTAGCCTTAAATGTACCGTTAATCATATCTACTCCTACATATGGCAATTCTTCCTTGTATAAATCAAGTTCTACCACTGTATCATTTGGATGTGATTCTTTATAGCTTGCTAAAAAAGCCTCATATAATTTCACACTCACTGCTTGGTTTGCGGGGCGATTGTTTGCTTTTACAAATAAAACTGTTGTCATTCTCTTTTCCTCCTGTTATTCACTCTTATGCTGTTATACATTTATTCACTAAAAAGGGAATCCTATTGTCTTTACAATATCTTTTTAAAACTATATTCCATGTCTCCACCTAGAGCTTCAGCTGTATCACCAGTTTCTCTGAAGTCATGTGTATGAATCTTTTCAAACGGACCAAAGTTTACTTGCTTATAAAACTCATAACAAGGGAATCCGTCATGTGCACCTTGAATATCGATAGTTCCATCTTTTTTGACATGTACAGTTAATAGATAATCAACGGGAGGTGCATATACATTTAATGGGTTGCTAGCACTAGCACTCATTTGAAATTTGACGTCATCTGACCTCCATACAACATCAGTGCACAAAATACCTTCCGTACTAGCTTTACCTGTTTTTTTATTAACGGAACCATCAGGAGTTGTGATTCTTTCTGTTGTTATGCCAGTATTCGCATATGTGAAGATTTCTTTTTTATAAAAATCTACAACTACTTCTTGTTCAATTCTGGAACGCATAGCGTTTACAGCATATGGTGTAAATTCACGTGAGTCACCTTCGAATTGAATCACGTTTCCTGTTTGAGTATCTTTCTTAGGTTCAGTCCAAGACATTGGAATAAATACACTTGCTCTAACTTTAACAATGTTAGTCATAAGAACCACCTCTGTAATTCTAATTTTATTTTGGGTAATTCATAACTTTGAGCCATTCAGCAAAACAGGCCGCAATTTCTTTCGTATAAATTATTGCTTTTCCTTTAATATTTGCTGCTTGTAAACTTCTACTTAGTATTTATATCTAGATTGTCGTTTTAAAACTGTATTCCATTTCCCCAGCTAGCGCTGCTGGAGTGTCACCAGTTTTTCTGAAATCATGTGTATATATTAATTCAAATGGACCAAAATCTGTTTGTTTATAAAATTCATAGCAGGGGAACCCATCATGGGAACCTTCAATATACGCCACACCATTTTTGTTAACATGTATAGTTAATAAATAATCAGCCGCAGGTGCTGCTGCATTTAAAGGATTGCTTGCACTTGCCCTCATTTCAAAAGAAACTTCATCAGAGCCCCACACAACATTAGTACATACAATATTTTCTGTACTTGTTTTTCCTTTTTTATAATCAATAGAACCATCTGGATTTGTAACTTTTACAGTTACGATACAAGCATTTGTATATGTGAAAATTTCTTTTTTATAAAAATCAATAATCACTTCTTGCTCTAATAAATGCATCACTCCCAATGGAGCAACAGGTATAGAACTAGCCGAATATTTAGGAATTACAAAGCAAGCTGTGAGTAAAATGGTGGATTATCTTGAGAAAAGTGGCTATGTAATGCGCAAAGCTCATCCCACTGATAAGAGAGGGAAAATTATTGTTTTGACCGAACGAGGTTGGTTAGTAGTGAAAGCAAAAGAGAAGATACTAACTGAGATTGAGCAACGTTGGATTGAAAAAATAGGTGCTGAACGCCTGCAAATGCTCAAAGAAGATTTGACAAAATTAGTTTATGAAGAAAATGAAGATAAACTATCATCGAGTTTAAGACCTGTCTGGTAATTATAGAGTCTATAAAGGGAACATTTAATCGTGCTTAAATTCGTACTAACAGTACAGCGTTCCTGTAATGATATAAATTAGCAGCAAGGTTTGTGAAGAATTGTACGGGAGCGTTAGTTCAAGAAAAACAAGCTAAATTGCATTTGTGTTTCTATTTTCGTTGTTCCATTAAAGGGCGCGATTCTTGAAGAAGTTTCGCTTTTTTATAGAACTAACGGGTGCGTTAGTTCTATAATTAAAGAACGCACATATTAGATATGTCTAAAATGTGCGTTCTTTTTGTTTTCATATGTTTACATTATCTAACCTAAATATAATCATTTCAACATCCTTGTTTCTAATTGGAATAATAAACCAGTGACATTTATTTTTTTAAAATATACCTTAAAGATGAGGTGTTCTAAATGACAAAACTAAATAAAGTAACGTTAAACAAAAGATTGCTAGCTAACGGTTTTGCTTTCATTATTTTATGTGCAGGTTTAATCGGTTTTAACCATGCAAATATTAAGGGGTTAGAACCAAGCGTAGCCAATGCAGCAACTGTAACCTATACAACAACTGCTAACCTGAATGTCCGTACAGGTCCTTCTACTGCTAATAAAATTATAGCAACAGTTAAACAGGGCACAAAGTTAACGGTTACTGGAAAAGATGCGAATGGATGGCTAAAGGTTAGCTTAAATGGTCAAACAGGTTATGTTAGTAGCCAATATGTAAAAATATCAAACTCTTCATCTGGCTCTAGTACAACAACTGTAATCTATACAGCAACTGCTAACCTGAATGTCCGTACAGGTCCTTCTACTGCTAATACAATTATAGCAACAGTTAAACAGGGCACAAAGTTAACGGTTACTGGAAAAGATGCGAATGGATGGCTAAAGGTTAGCTTAAACGGTCAAACAGGTTATGTTAGTAGCCAATATGTAAAGGTATCCAATCCTTCATCTGACGCCATTCAGGTTGTTGCAAAGCCTGAAAGTATTCCAGTGTTAGTCAATAAAAAAAATAAGCTACCAGAAAACTATGTACCAAAAGACTTAGTATATACGTCGATACCGTTTACTTTTAAAGAAAAGACAGAAAAGAGAAAAATGCGAAGTGAAGCAGCTGCTGCCATTAGCAAATTATTTGCGGAATCCAAGAAGCAGGGAGTAAGTCTTCTCGGTGTATCTGCATACAGATCACATGCTACACAAGTTGCTCTATTTGATTATTATGTAAAAAGGGATGGTTATGCCAAAGCAATCACATACAGTGCATTACCTGGAACAAGTGAGCATGAAACAGGCCTTGCTATTGATGTGACAGGAGGGAATGGTAAATGCGCGGCACAGGATTGCTTTGGAGGTACTAAAGAAGCAAAATGGCTACAGGCACATGCAGATGATTATGGATTTATTATCCGATACCCTAAAGGAAAAGAATCAGTTACTGGTTATAAATATGAACCATGGCATCTTCGATATGTAGGCAAATCAATAGCTCAAACTATTATGAGCCAAGGAATTACTCTTGAAGAATATTATTATACTAGAGCCGTTCAAAACTAAAGAAATGCTCCTTAAGATATATTGGTTCTAGTGCAAAAACTTTAATACACTATACGCAGTGGATAGCCTCATCAAAAACTTGATGAGGCTATTTATATTTAGGTATACTACCTAGAACTGTGATTATGTAAAAGAGATAGACAAATAATGTGCTTTTCTTATTCCACCATTCTAATAGAAGTATTGTTGATTATTTAAGAATCGCTTTTCTTATAGAACTAACAGGTGCGTTAGCTTTAGATCAGAGCTGTCTTTAAGGCAGCTTTTTCTTATGGAACTATCGGGGCAGGATAGTTCAACAAGCATAGTGTATTCGGACTGTTCAGTAGCGTTTTTTTTATATCTTTCTCCTAATTTTTCGTCTAATAATATATAAAACTCGCGATAATATAGTAAACATAAGTTAAATGACTAATTGTGACTAAGCAAAGCGAACAGATATTTATTAATTTTGAATACCCCACCTTTTTAAAAAGACGGTAGATTAATAAGAGAAGACCTAGAATAATCAATTGTAATATAAATGTTATATAGATATATGCATGTAAAGACTCTCCCATTCCAATGTAAATACCTGTACCTACTAACATAACCCCTAATAGTACAGATATCGCAATAAGATAACTTAGGGTACTACTCTTATTTTCTACCATTTGTGGTGCAAAAAATGTTATTCCTAACACCATGAAACATATCAAAATATGAAGCAACCATACTAACATGATTAAATCTCCTATCTTCACCTAATCGCATTTGATGTTCTGTATAATTTAGCTTTTAGAGAATTTATTCTAGCTTTTTTAATTCCTCCCTTTAATTATCGTCATTATTCCAACTATCGTAACAACATTCTTTTGGAATACCCCGTAATTTAAATGATACTTCGCAGTTTGGGTCAACTCAACAATAATCTTTAATGAACTAACGGGTGCGTTAGTTCATTAACTTGGGTTGCTTCGGCAGACTTTTTCTTATGGCACTAAATGGGCAGGATAATTCAGTAATGTCGCATAAGACATATAGTGAACAAATAAAAAAAGACAGTGTACTACTGAACTATGCCCCGGATGACGAACATATTTCACTTTTTGCATTAATTTCATTTGTAGCACATGAGGTAATAGATACCACGAAAACCATGCACGAAAAAGTTAATGATTGGATAGATGCAAATATAAAAAATATTGAATGAAAATGATATCAATATCAATAAATTAGGGGTTGAAGTGAAAAGGCTTCAGTTGTAGACTTAAGTTTGATCAAAATCCTGTATTAATTTAAGCAGTATTTTTCTTTTTTACATTTGTTGATTTTGTAAAATTCCAGTCGTGTTACTCCACTAAAGGGCCATTTTCTTGAATACGATATAAGAAATTGTTAGAGTTGAGTAAATCAATAGATTCTATCTTGCTATCATTTTCTCCTACTAGTCCGATAGGATTTTTCTCTTGGTTCTCCCAGTTTATCGAATTGTAGAGCATCCATTCTGATCAAACTTTATTTCAAAACTACAATATAATCAATCATGTACAACGAGAAAATTTTGTTGTCATGACTATTATATGTACGTAATTATGCTGAAAGGAAAATGAATATTACAACAAAGAAAAATAACAGGAGCATATGTTTATGAGACCTACAAAATTAACGAATAGCATTTTAATTCTACTTGGTATCTTTTTAATAGGATATCTTTTTATGAACTTACTACAAGAAACTAAGGCGGAAGGAAACAAAAAAGGTAAAACAAATGGAACATTAGTGGAGTATTCTAAATAC
Source organism: Peribacillus sp. TH16 (assembly GCF_016651095.1). Lineage (NCBI taxonomy): Bacteria > Bacillati > Bacillota > Bacilli > Caryophanales > Bacillaceae > Peribacillus > Peribacillus sp. TH16. The sequence goes on from NZ_JAEKEM010000003.1 coordinate 154,720, forward strand.
CCGGAAGTGGATCTAATTACAGATATAACGGATAAAGAAAAGTACCACATTTCCATGCATTACCCAAAGTTTAAAAGCAAAAAACTGAATGAGGAAATAGAAGAATATGTATCTACTATTGAAAAAGGTTTTATAACAACTGTCAATGAGAATAAGAAGTATATTAAAAATCATAGTGCCAATTTGTCCTTGACTATGGATATCTATACAATGGCAGAAAACACCTATTCTATTGTATTTTCTGAAGGAAGTTATGTTGTTGGTGCAAATGCTCAGCAAAAAGCAAAAGTTTATTTGGTCGATATAGATAAAGGGAATTTTATTCAACAAACAAAAATTTTTAACGATACAAAACAAAATAGGGAGCAACTATATACTCTCTTAAATGAGAGTTTCAAAGAATCGAGCGAATATGAACCGTTATTATTCGAAGAGAGTTTAAAAGAATGGACAATGAATAAGGAAAACAATTTTTCAAACCTGTATTTCACTGACAAGTCAGCAGTATTTAAATTTGATAAATATGAAGTAACAGCAGGAGCAGCAGGGATGCCAGAGATTTCCATACCATTAGAGAAGATGCGAGATTTACTAACAGATGAATGGAAAGATAAATTATGGATTAATAACACGAAAAAAGACGATAAAGACGATAAAGGCGATTCTAATGATAAACAGATAGAAAAAGAAGAAACACCTGATAGAACTTCTCCAACAGGTGGTAAACGAGTGGCGCTTACTTTTGATGATGGTCCTCATCCAAAAAACACCTTGAAGATTATTGATATATTGGATAAATATGATGCGAAAGCAACATTCTTTATGCTAGGAAACAGGGTTAATTTCTATCCAGAAATCGCTAAAAAGGTCGCGGATGAAGGTCATGAATTAGGTAACCATACATGGGATCACAAAGACCTTTCTACCTTAAGTAAGGAAGAAGGAATTCAGGAAGTCGAACAAACAAATGAAATAATAAAAAGTACTACAGGAAGAGAATCAACGGCATTTCGCCCACCATATGGGGCTGTTAACGAACAAGTCCAAAAATCCATCAGCAGTCCATCTGTTCTGTGGACAATAGATACATTAGATTGGCAGTCACATAACCCAAATGAAATATTAAAAATTGTTAAGGAAAATGTAAAAGACGGTTCCATCATTCTTATGCACGATATTCATGATACAAGCGCACAAGCAGTAGAACCAATTTTAAAGTATTTAAAAACAGAAGGGTATGAATTCGTGACGGTGTCTGAACTATAAGATACAGTTTAAATCGTTAGACAAATTCTTAGACGACAGAGACTTTACTGGTCCTCTGTCTTGAGCCACGGAGATGTCTACGGAATAATTGATATTAAAATGATCAAACTTTTTTATAAAAGAATGATTCAATTGAATATATTAAGAGCTTGTTTTGATCAATCTTTTTTCAAAACAAGCTCTTTCTTTTTGTTCGTTTATCAAGGTTATTAGTATTGATTTGATCAATCATTATTCCAAAGCTACAAAAGTTGGATGTGAAAAATAGCACTTAAAATAAGTGCAAATTACCTCCTAAAGTGACAGATAAGGTTGTAACTTTGATTTATCAGGATTCTTAAAACGTCCCTATTGGGTGTACACTATTGAGATTGTGAAAGAATGTACTTAAACTAAACCAGCTAATAGTTAGTCAACATTTTTCAATGAAAACTTAAAATATTTCATGCTATACTAAATTTGTGCATGCTAAATAACCTTCCAATGAACTATATTTGGAAAGTTTTGTGCTATTTAGTTATACTTTTAAACTAGGTTAGATCTTGGAAAGTCGAGTTATTTTGTAATAGTGCATAAATCCATTGTAGAAGCTTATTGGCACATGCTATCACAGCTACTTTAAAGGGCTTTCCTTCTTCACGTTTCTTATCATAGAACTCTCGTAATCTTTTGTTCCGAGGGATGATTTCATCTGTCGTTTTCTTCTTGCGACAATCACGAATGGCACAACGAACTGCCATATATAAGGCATGGCGTAGTCACCAGAACCTCTTTTGGTAATCCGATTTACTGAGCCTTTAAATTTACCTGATTCAAAGATACTTGGATCAATTCCGGCAAATGCCACTAGTTTTTTAGGGTGATTAAACCGATCAATCTCTCCAATTTCAGAAATAATCGTTGTAGCGATTTTTTCACCGATACCAGGGATGGATCGGATAATCTTATATTCTTCAATTTCTTTTGCCAAAGCATTTATCTCTTCTTCAAATTTGGATAGGTGCTTTTGGTATTCTAGAAGCATTTTTATATACATCTCTAGGCTTAAAATGTGACTCTGATATAAAGTTCTCTGAAAAGGATTTCGAGCTGAGGCAGCCATAAGTTTCTCTGCCTGTGTATTCGCCCACTTTCTAGAACGACTTGGACAAAGTTCATTAATCCTATTTGCTACGGTTTCTTCATCGACTGCTGATATGTCTTCAGAAGTAGGGAATTCTAATAGAGTAAGCAAAGAAACAACCGAATACAAATCTCCAAAAACCCTCTATATTCAGGAAATACTTGATCAAGAACAGCCTGAAACTGTAGTTTTGTTTGTACATAGATACCTGTTATATTTGCATGTTGTCTTGAAAGATTACGAAGATTTAAGAGTTGTATCCCTCGTTTTTTATAAGGCTCTAAATCCTCTTTATAGTACAGCTCGCAGAGGTGACGTGCATCGATTAAATCTGTCTTTACTTTCCGTAAACTAGAGCTCTTCGCACGATAAGAAATGAGTGGGTTAACGATAATTAATAAGTAACCTCTCTCCTCAAAATACTGTACAACGGGCGTATGATAATGCCCAGTAGACTCTAAAACGACCGGAGGTCGAATTCCTGTTACGTTTTCTATCTCTCTAAGATATTGGTGTAAGCTCTCTAGTCCTTCAATGGTATGTGCTACTTTAAAACTTCTTTTATAAGGCTTCTTTTTATCCAAGAACGCTTGAACCTGACTTTCACCTTTAGCTACATCCAGACCAACCACTGGATTCATTTTTTATCTCCTCCAAAAACATAATATTGCCGGTAACCCCTAATCCTTCTTGCAGTATCATATCTTCGCTTGTTATACGAGATCTTGGTCCCAACCAGCCAAATCATGTTTAAGCAAGTAGGGGGCGAACTGTTTAGTTGACGGGGTCCAAGCCCCACGGGCAGGAACGTTCTACCCCGGCTACCGTTATCATATATCGATATAAAAATTGTTCAACCAGAAATAACTGGCTGACCTTTATAATACGAAGGGGCAGGATAGTTAAAGAGTGCTGTTTGATCTTTATTCAACAATTGGGCCAGATTGTTGAGGAATATGAACAGTAGGCATACTAATTTAAGATTATTTGTGAAAAATTACACTTAAGCTATCCGGGCAATCAATCTGTAAATCCTTTGTGTAATATATTGGGAATGTCTGCTAATATTATTTATATCATATTGAAAAATTTCATATAGGGGGATTTATGAATTTAGAAATAACGTTTAATAACAATGTAATGGAGTACATACTTAATAAACTAGCAGCGCTTGGTTTATTAGTATTTATTATGTGTATATATATCATTTTGGGAACCGAATTTGATTTGTATGAGTTTACAGAGTCTATATCAAATATAAAGGTTTGGGGATTAATTTGTGGATATGCACTAGTGATGACAGTGCTAATCGATTTAGTAAGGTATAAATGGAGAGAGGTCACATACAAGACGAGTATCCTTTTGCACTGTTTAGCAGGATTTATTGTGTTTTTTCCATTTATGGGTATTAATTTGTTTTCATTGATTGCTGGAAGTGTTGGTGCCTTATGTGCATTTATCTATGCTTTTAGCTACTATTTTTTAGAGAAAAAAAAGCAATTAGTATGGATTTCTCTTTTAGTCTTCCCTCTACTGCTATGTATAAGATTATTCGATTTTACTATAAAAGAAGATTGGACCGAAGAAAAGACAAAATCATCATTTTCCGCGGAGTTTGAGCGTTTCAATGGAAAAAACGAGATTCCAATATCTTTAAAAAAGGGAGATGTAGTAACGAGTTATATATCCTTTGACCAAATGAATGAGGGAGGATATGGGTATCATATTTTAGATAATAACGGGAAGTTAGTAGAGATGAAAGAGCTAGAAGATACGTATGGAGAATATAGAGACAGTGATACGAATGTAATCCAGTTTAATGCAGAAAAAGCAGGTATATATATATTAATAGTCACAGGGGATAATTTGAAAGGGAAGATTGATGTAAAATGGGAAATAGATTAATGCAAAGGAATATGAGCACTTTTTAATATATTATTTGTACAACATATTCATTCTTATGACCTTCAATTATAGAGTTTTTGAAAAAAATGTACTTAAACAATAGTATGCTTTTATGCAATATCTTAAGTGGCAAGAAGGCTCACTATGTATCAGGAGGTCTTAAATAATGCCTGTTCATGATTTTGGAATAATTGATAATATCGAAAATCTGAAAAGAAATATTGGTTATGAACCACAAAAATATAAATGTATTTCTGTTGATGATGAAATTATTAATCACTTAAATGAGCATTTATCTATTATGAGAACCTACTTTCATTCGCTTGAACGCCCAGAGTTTGGGTTAGCTTACTGGGGAATTACAATTATTCCACCTGATTCTTTATCAATGTTTTATGATGTGATTACATCTTCAACGATGTATAAAAAATCTGCTGAACTTAATGAGTTAGCTTCTAAAATATTTCAGGCTAAAGAGGAAAATAAATACATGATACACTTTGGAATATAAGCCTTTTTGTTTTTTATCTTATCTAAATTAACGGGTGCTTATATTAAAGAAGGGATGGCTGCGGCTAACGGGTTCCCTTTTGAGGTGCAAACAATGCAAATCACATCACATTTTTTGTCACTAATATCAATGCAATTCTCAATGGAATTCTCTAATTAAATATCAATAATAAACGCAGAGAAGGGATAGCTTAATAGCTACCCCTTCATCTTAATTTCACTATCTAATCCCGTTGGTTGAAGAAAGTTGTTGTCTGTTTTTATTGAGTGTCTTCGTCGCCCTTGTACTCCAAAATATCACCTGGCTGACAATCCAAAGTCTTACATATCGCTTCTAATGTTGAAAAACGAACCGCTTTTGCTTTTCCATTTTTCAGAATGGAAAGATTCGCCATAGTAATTCCAACCCTCTCCGAAAGTACTGTTACGCTCATTTTCCTTTTTGCCAACATCACATCAATATTGATGATAATCGCCATGATATTCACCTCAGATCGTTAAATCATTTTCTGATTTTATATTAATAGCTTCTTGTAAAAGTCTTTGGAGAACAGCAGCAAAAACGGCGATCACCATTGAGGCGAAAATAATGACCAATCCGATTGGTATGAAACTTGGAGGGTCAACTCTTTTCGCCATGAGATAGTAGAGTGGCATACCTAACAGGTACAAGGTACTGATCGTGATGGCACAGTGTTTTATATTCTTTAAAGCCTTTACCGATAATTCCGAGAACGCTTGATTCTTATCAATATAGCTTAAAAGTTTAAAAGCTTGATAAAGAGCGAAATAAAAAGGAATCGCTGCCACGTACATATCGATTAAAACGAGAGATTTCATATAAGCAATATCTGGATACAATTCCCCAGCAAAATTCCCAATCTTAGGCACCAAAAATATGCACAATGCAAGAACTGCAATTCCAACCAGAAAAATAATTACCTTTAAGAAAGTGGTTGAACCTGGTTTAACATTCATTTAAAATACCTCACTTATTTAATGACAACATGATTTTATCATATGATTTATCGTTTTACAATAAATTCGTATTGTTTTTTATTGTATTATTATTGTTACATGAAGTCCTTCGATATACTTGTTTCTTTGATCAAATTCATGAAGGGCATTCAAATATTCCGAGTAAGACTCCGTATCATTCTTTGTTTTTTGTTGAGGAGAGAAAGAGAAGCGAAGTCTTGCATTCTTTTGAGAGAAATAATCAAGATCTATTTAAGCTGGAGCAAGAGAATAAACAGAATTTGTGGAAGAGTCATCTCTTGCTCTCATATAGACGGGCAGCATTCATGTAATAAATGAAGTGGTAATTGAGTAGGTTTGTGAAACATTGTACTTAAACTACGGGTGCGTTAGTTCTATAAGGATCACTAAAAGGTGTTCAATGACAATAAAGATAATTAATTACAAATAAAGATGTTTAATTTACAATAAACTTGTTTAACTCTTAACTAATAAGAAAAGGAGTATTGAATTTGAATCGTGTTGATGTTGTGTACACACTTTTGTTTAACGAGGATACCAATAAGATTTTAGTGGTACTAAATAAAAAAAATAACACTTGGTCCTTACCAGGAGGAGCAGTTGAAGCAAATGAGACTCTAAAAGAAGCAGCCATCAGAGAAGTTAAAGAAGAAACGGGCTATGATGTGCAGGTAAACGATATTATTGCATTAAATGAAGCATTTATAAATGAAGATCATGTATATTTTATTATGTTTGAAGGGCAAGTTCTAAAATCACCTGAACAAATTCCAAAGGAAAAAAACATTTTAAGAGTTGAATGGGTAAATTTAGAGGAAGCAGATAGACTAATGCCTTATTATCCAGAAGGAGTATCCAAACTAATTAGCAACTCCAGAGCAGGATATACATTCCAGAAATAATTAAAATACAATGGTATTAGGGCTAAATTGCTGTGTTATTGCATTGAATTATAGATTTTAAATGACATTATTGTTACTGTGGAAAGAGCAATTTTGACCTACAATCAAAATTAATAACTTTATTTTAACACCGTTCAAAAATTTGGACGGTGTTATGCATGTTTGTAGCTTTAAAATTAAACGACCTTATTGTCAATCAACAAAAGGATCACAAAAAATGATCAAACTATTTTATAAAAACCGTATACTTAATCACTAGAAAAGAATCCATTTTGTTCATTTTTTTCCAAAATGGATTCTTTTTATTTACGCTAATATGGGGGTTCAGGAGGACCTTTTGATCAATCCCTATAGTTGATTCTTTTACGTGCAAAATAGCACTTAAGTTAAGTGCAAATTATCACCTAAATTTACAGAATAGGATTCTAACGCTTTTTAAATGTGAGACTTGAACATTAAGCCTTATTAGCGCGATAACTTTCACTCTTAACGGAATCAGTACGGCACTTATTTGCAAAATGGGTGATTAAGGCCTTAGAATTAATCACAATTAATCCTGCAATGATCGTGATTCCCCCGAAAAACATGAGCCATGTTATCTTTTCCTGATACAAGACCTTCCCAAGTCCTAAGGCAATGATGGGGGAGATGTAGAGCCATGTGGACGGAAATATCGGGTCCGTTTTTGAAACAAGCCAATAGTATATGGTATGGGCAATCATAGAGCCAAAAACGGTCAAGTACACGATCGATCCTATTGCATTCTTATTTGCAAGATCTCCTATGTTTATCTGCTCAGATGTCAAAGACAGCAGCAGAAGCAATGCACCGCCGTAAATCATTTGAGTAGCATTCAGCATAATAGGTGAGGTGCCTGAAAAACGCTCTGACACCTTTTTGGAATAGATCGTTCCTGCTGCATAACCCAATTGACCAAGCAGAATAAGGAAGCAAGCGATCAGCCATATTGAATCGTAGGAAACAGTCAGATTCGGCATAAGGAGCAGAGCCACTCCAATCAAGCTGATTGCACATCCTACAAACGTTCTTATAGATAACTTAACGTGCAAGACCATTGTTTGAATCAGCAAAATCATAATTGGTCCCGTTGCAGACAGGACAGCACCAACTCCGGAAGCAACGTACTGTTCCGCCCAATATAGAGTAGCAAACGTTCCGAATGTTAACGTACTTCCTGTGATGAATGATTCTTTAGAAAAAAGAACAGCCAGATTTGCTTTTTTTCGCAGCGACATCATTAAAAATAGAAGGATTCCTGCCATGAAAAATCGAATCCCTGCTGAAAAAAAGGGAGGAAGCCCTTCGTCTACTCCTATTTTTATTGCCAGGAATGTTGTCCCAAAAATCAAGCACATACAAATATAGTTAAAGATAATCATGTAAATCCCTCCTTGCTACTCATCATATAGGACGGGAAATAGAACAGATTCATTGTAGGTAGAACAGATCGCAAACCTTGGTGCTAAACTGATATTGGGGGGAATTCATGTGAAGATAAAATCCTCAGAGCTTTATAAGCAGATTTACGATTTGGTTCTTGCCAAAATTGATCGTAAAGAATGGAAGGAACATGAGAAACTGCCTTCTGTAAGAAGAATGGCGGAGGAACTGAATGTAAATCGGTTGACTGTTCTAAGAGCTTATCAATTACTAAAAGAACATAAAAAGATATACGCAAAGGAAAAATCAGGGTACTTTGTTCAGCCTGAAGATCCATCTTTTTCTTTGAATGAATCTCAGCTGCCAGAAATCGCTGACTATCCTTATAGCAACCTGTTGTCATCGATCCATCAGGTGGCTGTTGACTATCAATTCTCTCAAGCCCTTATTGATCCGAATCTCCTGCCGAATTCTTATTTATCTGAATATGTCAAAAAGGTTTTTACCCTCTATCCCAAAGTGCTTGGCACTTATTCGACTGTTCAAGGGGATGAGGAATTGAGGACAGCACTTTCAGACTACTTTTACAAGACGCACCATTTTTTTGCACCGATTGATGAGCTGTTAATTACTTCAGGTGCTCAACAGGCCATTGATCTCGTGGCAAAGGTTCTGCTTAGGGCGAATGATACAGTATTAGTTGAGAGGCCTACATACAGCTCAGCCATTGATATTTTCAGGCAATATGGTGCGCGTATTATTGGGATTGAGATTGGGCAGGGCGGTTACGATCTGAATCAGCTAGAACATATCTTAAAAAAAGATAAACCGCGGTTTTTCTATACAAATCCAACCTTCAATAATCCAACAGGCCACACCATTTCTGCTCTGCAAAGAAAACAGCTGGTGGAACTTGCAGAAAAGTATCAATGTGTCATCGTTGAAGATGATCCTTTCAGGGATATTTATTTTGATAAGGCTCCTCCATTCCCGATTTATTCGTATGATACCGATGGCTATGTTATCTATATCCGCAGCTTTAGTAAATACGTTTCACCTGGATTGCGTGTTGCAGCTGTAGCTTGCCGTCATCCGCTAATGAGCCACTTGATTACTTCAAAGTCACTCGCTGACAACGGGACGGCCCTTATTAATCAAAAAATGTTCCTGCACTATTTTTTCTCGGAACGAATGCAGATTCACTTGGAGAAATTGCGAACAGCTCTATTTTTAAGGAAAGAAGTAATGAGAAATGAACTGGCTGCAACGTCATGGAAATGGACAGATCCATTAGGAGGATTAAACTTGTGGGTGGAACTTCCAGAACAAATTTCAGTTGAAAAGCTCCTTGATGCCTGTTTGGAACAGTCCATTTCCTTCGTGCCGGGATCTATATGTGATCCAGATCAAGCCCTTAGATCGTGGATTAGACTGAGCTTTTCGTACGCAAACGAAATACAGCTGCAAACAGGCATGAAAAAACTAATGACGGTTGCTGAAACGATAAATAGTGATTCCGCATATCGACAATGATTTTAATTACAAGTTCAACTTATATAGCAAGATTTTATATGAAATCCCTATCAAAGTTTGCCATAATAAGAGAGTAGGAAGGGGGAACATCATGCTTCGATTATACGGGGCTTTAATTGGCCTTAGTTTGATATGGGGTTTATCGTTTGTTTTTATGAAGTGGTTGCTCCCGCCAGCGGGCATTTGGGGGATTGTGTTTCTCCGCTGTTTGGCGGGTGCTGCTGTTCTGCTTCCCGTTTTGTGGTGGAAGCGCAGGGAAATCAGCTGGAAATTGCCGTGGAAAGCACTGGTCGTTGTCGGAATCTTCAATTGCGTATTGGCATGGGGATTAATTCCTCTAAGTGAAACAGAGATTAACAGCAGCACGGCATCGATTCTTAATGCAACCACTCCGATCTGGACGGGGATCATCGGATTTATTATTTTTTCATATGTTCTAACCGCCCGCCAATGGATGGGCATTCTTATCGGTTTTTTCGGAATTCTAGTATTGATGGATTTTCAAGTCGGTCAGCTTTTCGGCAAGGAATTCATCGGGATTGGAACAATGCTGCTTGCGTCCACCTGTTACGGATTTGCCGGCCAATTTACGAAAAGATTTCTTTCTGGTACCGGAGTATTGGTCATAACGACATTTACGCTGCTCACGGGTGCCGTTATCGGTTTGATCGGGATGCTAATAACGGAGCCGATAAAGCCAGCAATGTTGATGGAACCGCTGACGATTTTCGCCATCGTCGGTCTTGGGTGCTTTGGTTCAGGGCTCGGCCAGCTGATCTATTTCTACATCAATAAAAATGGCAGTCCAGAGTTAGCGGCAACGGTTACATACCTTATTCCTGCAACCGCTATGGTTTGGGGCTATGTCTTGCTTGGAGAAGCGATTACTCCTAATGTAATTATTGGCCTGCTGATTATTTTCGCTGGAGTTTATCTTTCTTCCAAGAAGTCAAAAGCGGAAAATGATGGCACAAACTCTTTATCCCGAAAACCAGGGGAATTTCGTCACGTAAAATAAGAGACCAAAACGAAATAGTCCCCAGGTAAAGGTTTTGTCTTTTCCTGGGGGCTTCCGTATAGGAACACATTAATAGTTTTACTTAATTCTGAATCAAATTTGCCAAAGTAGTGATTGATCGTCTTTGCCGCGACTTATTATAGCTAAAGAAAAGCTTGATAAAACTTTACGTTAGCAGCTTGTTCAATTGGACGAGATAATTTATTTTACTTATTACCAGATTATTGTTTCCGGTATAGCACCTTTAGGATAAGTATCTTCTACTATTTCTTTTTCTTCGAACATGTAATACCAAGTATCTGCCACATAAATTAGGTCTGTTTGAGTACCTAATTTCATCATTATACCTAATGATAAATGTCCCACATGGATACCTTTATCTGATAAATCAGCATGTAGAATAAGGTCCCTTTTAGGGTCTAAATCTGCAAGCTTTTTTTGTGTAATCAAAAATAACAGATTCCAGATAAAAGTAGTATAAACCATAAAGACTAATGTTATAATAGTAATAACAATTATAACTTTCTTTTGAAGGAGGAATGAATAATGGCCATTAGGAAATTAACTAAAGTCGGAAATAGCTTGGGTATTACGTTTCCAGTTGACATGTTGAAAACTGCAAATTTAGCGTTTGGAGACGAATTAGAGGTTGAGTTTAAGGGTGAAGAAATCATTTTAAGGAAAAATAAAAATGTGAAATTACCTAAAGGTGTAGATGCAGAATTTATGGAAATGTTATCAGACATTATTAAAGAACATGACGAAGCATTCAAGGGATTGGTGGATAGATAATATGACGTTGGATATTATCTATCTTTCCACGAATCAAATTATTGCTATCAATGCCATTCAAATAAAAGTTTATTCTCCTACTGAACAAATCGGGGTGAAAGATCCCGGTCTCCTTGATTCTGCAGTGAACAGACCCAGACAAACTGTTTTCGAGAATGATGCATACCCATCTATTCATGAAAAGGCTGCAGCATTATTCGAATCCATTTCAAAAAATCATGCGTTCCACAACGCTAATAAGAGGACAGCTCTTGCTTCCCTTATTATGTTTCTGAAAATCAATCATTATCAATGGCTTATGGGAATAGAAGAAGAACAGGATTTTGTTGTAGATGTCGTCAACCATAAATATGATTTTAAAGCTATCTCAAGAATCATCCAAGAAAACATAAAGGCTTTATAAGAGGTTTCGTTCATTGAGCAAAATTTGTTTTTTATCGACGGTTGGTAGCAATTCATGCTGATGGTATACAATAAATGATTATTCAAAAAAAGGGGAACAAGTCAGAATATAAAACATGTACTAATTTAACGGATGTGAAGGAAGAAATTGATCGAGTTATTGAAGAATATAATGAACATCGTTATCAATGGGGGCTAAAGAAAATGGCCCCGGTACAATACCGGGACCACTTATTAGCCGCTTAGGCACTTTTTTATACTGTCCGTAAAATGGGGCACAGTTCAAAGAATTCCTTGCGGTCTTTTTATATCTTACTTTTTAGTTATCATTTCTTTACTCGAGATTTGCGTGTCGGCCATACATTTTATTGGTATCCAATCCCTTTTTATCCATGAACCTCAAAATGACACCATCGTAAAAAAGTAAGAGAGTTTGCTCAAATAGAGAGCCCATTGGTTGAATTGTTTGATAATCACCTTCTGACTGATCTTTAGGTGAACCAGGCAATTTTATTGCGATATCCGCCAATTTTCCAATGGTGGATTCAGGGAAAATTGTTGCAGTCGCAATGGTTCCACCGATACTTTTTGCTTTCTCAGCCATGGAAACCAAACTTTTTGTTTCTCCTGAACCGGTTCCGATGATCAAAATGTCGTCTTTTTCGAAGGTAGGGGTGACTGTTTCACCTATTACATACGCATCTATCCCCATGTGCATCATTCGCATGGCAAAGGATTTACCCATAAGCCCGGATCTTCCTGCACCCGCTACAAAAACTTTCTTTGATTCAAGAATCCCATTAACCAGTTTTTCAGCTTCTTCGTCAGCTATTAAGTCTACTGAACGATTTAGCTCTTTTATGATTTCAGCTAAATATTGAGAAGTATGCATGATGGATATTAGCCTTGTTTCACTAATTTTTGTATTTGGGCAGCTGTCCCTTTAATATCAGCTTGCCCAGTGATACCTCCACCAACAATGACAAGGTCAGGTTGTGCTTTAATGACTTCCGGAAGTGTATCTAATTTTATGCCGCCTGCTACAGCAGTTTTTGCATTTTTTACAACACGTTTAATGGTTTGAAGGTCCTCAAAAGAATTTTTTCCAACAGCTTGAAGATCGTAGCCAGTGTGCACACAGATGTAGTCGACGCCAAATGCATCCACTTCTTTAGCACGAGTTTCAAGATCTTTCACAGCGATCATATCAACAAGGATTTTTTTGCCTTGTTTTTTAGCTTCTTCAACAGCCCCTTTGATGGACATATCTTCAGCTGCACCAAGAATCGTGATGATATCAGCGCCAGCTTCAGATGCCTTCATCACTTCATAACCGGCTGCATCCATAATTTTTAGGTCAGCTAATACTTTCAAAGAAGGGAAAGCTTCTTTCATTTCTTTAACAGCCCTAAGCCCTTCATTAATAACCACAGGTGTACCGATTTCTACGATATCAACATATTCCTCCACTTGTTTAACCAATTCAATACCTTCTTGAATGTTTACTAAATCCAGTGCCAATTGTAATTCCATTTATTCTTCACTCCTAATAGTATGTTTTAGTTTGTTGCACAGTAAGTATGCCCCTCTGGCACTCAATCATTGCACCGCAAGAAATTTATATCGACTGTACAATGTATCGTATACTAAGTATAATATTTTTGTAAGTACGCACTTTAATTTTACATAGTGTTAAAAAGTATACTATGTGATTAAGGATTTATATTTGGAGGTGATTTGAATGACAAGGCTACAGAATAAAACATTCAATTGTGAGAAGGAATTGACCCTTTCTGTTATTGGGGGGAAATGGAAGATGCTTGTTTTATGGCACCTAGGCAAGCAGGGGACCAAGCGTTTTGGTGAACTGAAGGCTCTTATGCCGGGCATCACTCAAAGAATGCTCGTTAACCAGCTTCGAGAGCTGGAAGAAGATCTTATTGTTCATCGCGAAGTCTATCCAATTGTACCTCCCAAAGTGGAATACTCTCTGACAGAACAAGGAGAAAGCCTGATGCCGATTCTTGATTCGATGTATAATTGGGGCAAAAATTATATGGAGAATGTCGTTGGGGGCCAAGTAAAAAGAAAAGAGGATATCAATTAGAAAAACTATCCCTTCTTTCTTATTCAAAGATGTTTTCTCCTTTTTCTTTACCTTTATATGGTCACGTATCAAATTAAGGTAGAGAAAAGCACAACATTTAATAATCAGTTATTAAAAGCCAAGGTTAGCGATTTTTGTATAGTTGCTGACCTTGGCTTTTTCACATGCACCCGGCATTGGTGCAAATCTCTAGCCATGGTGGTGTACGGTTAGCTTAATGAAGGAGTGTCTACTCAGATGGGAAAACCTTTTCGTTTCTAGGAATATTATACAAGGACCTAGTAATTGGTATACTTTATTACACTATGTAATTTTACTGATACTATTTAATTATAAAGAGCGTACTTACAGGGATACCACCAGCAAAACGCGAATTTACAACGTTAAGGAAATACCAATATTAAAAGCTCAATTTCTCAGCATTAAATTGAGAAATTGGGCTTTTTTCCATACTGTAGATAATGCCTCGATTGTGGAAGATCAATAAATTTGAACAAAAAAGTGATTATTGATCTGCCGCATTTTTCACTGCTACGACTGCTTTGGCATAATCCGGATGACAATGACAAACGCTGTATAAGGAGGCTCTAATTATGTTCAGATTGATTGGGTCCGTAAATAGTATTCTGACTATATTTAGATAACTAACATGCTTGGTAGTAGGTATTAACTTCGATTGATATCCTTATAGGGGGGAATTCAAATTGACATATCGGGAATTAATGATATTATAAACATATGGATATCATAGAAATCTTTAAAGCATTGTCTAATGAAAAACGTTTGCAGATTTTGAAGTGGTTAAAAGAGCCTGAAAACTATTTTACCCTCCCTATTTCTGAAGGGGTTAGCTTTGAGAAAGAGGGTGTATGCGTATCACAGCTACATCATAAGTTAAATGTAACACAATCAACGGTTTCTCAATATCTTACTATGTTACATCGGGCTGGGCTACTCGAAGCAACGCGTAAGGGGAAGTGGACATACTATAAGCGTAATGAAGAAGTTATTAAGGAAATAAGCAATTACATTGCGAAAGAGATTTGAGGATTAAAGTGAATTGCTTGAAGCAATTCACTTTAATCAATTAATATATATCTAGATTTCAGAATATGTAAATATGTTAGGCCATATATTTTTTTATTAAAATAAATCGTTAATTCGCGATGTATTAATTTATTATATACGCTTCTATGATTTCAGCGTTATTTAAGGAGCTGATTTATTAATTATAGTAAGGAAGAGATTTAGACAAATTTAGAAAGGGTGTCCATAAGAATAAGGATGAAGTATTCGCTTTTGTTTCCTATTGATCCAATACAATCCGTTGTTTAATAATATACTGAAATTCTAAGAGATGAAAAGGGAGAAAATTAAAATGAACAAATTTGAAAACATAATTGAAGGTTGGCAGTGGTGGAATCCTGCTTCCACAGTATAGTGCATAAAAGGTGGCTACCTAGCTATTTTAATTACAATCACTTTTTCCCGGAAGAATAGAGGCAGGTGTCGGACGTTCACCTGGTAGAAATGAAACGAATCGGACAATGGACTTATTATCGAAGCAATGAGGAAACCATTAAACAGTTTGAAAAGTATATAGGCTTAAAAATATAACCTTTTAAGGAGGACCAAGAGTGAGTTTTCAAAATCATCGTGCCTATAACAGCATGTACCAGAAAGACAAAATGACACTCGGATTTATCCTCCCGACTGCCAGGATGTCTAAAAATCCGATTATGGAGAATCAGCTTGAGCTTGCCCGTAAAATTGAGGAATATGGCTTTGCTTCATTATGGCTCCGTGATATTACGATACAGAATTTGAATATTGATGATAACGGCCAAAAGTACGATTTATGGATTTATTTGACGTATCTTGCTGCCTATACGAAGCACATTGCGTTAGTGACAGGAAGTGTAGTTCTCCCTTTGCGCCACCCCGTCAGGGTAGCCAAGGAAGCTGCATCAATCGATCAATTGTTTCCAGGTCGATTGATTATGGGAGTGGCATCAGGGGACAGGGAAAAAGACTTTACAGCTTTAGGGATATCTAAGCAAGAAAGCGGTCCGTTATTTAAAGAAAATTTCGAAATTCTCGACCGGCTGTTAAAAGAGGATCAGCCGACAATCCACAGCCACGCCGGGCTGATCGATGGTACAGATATGAGGTTAATTCCAAAGCCTGTATCTTCGATTCCGACCATGGTGACTGGATTTAGCAATCAGTCTATCAATTGGATAGCAAGGAATGGGGATGGGTGGCTTCAATACCCAAGAAGCATTATTCAACAGGCGCAGCTTATCCAGGATTATCGTGCTTTAACTGAAGTGCATGCTCCAGGAGATTTTAAACCCTTCTCTCAAAGCTTGTTCATCAATTTATTGGAAAATCCCGATGAAATGCCTGTCCCCATACCCTTAGGCTATTCCGTGGGAAGAAACCATTTAGTTGATCTACTTCATCGATTTCAAGCGATTGGTGTCAACCATTTGGCGTTTGTTCTGTATTTTTCCAAGCGCCCTCCGGAGGAAGTAATCCAGGAACTTGGAGAATTTGTTTTACCCTACTTTCCAACCCATAAACGTAAAGGCCAGCTTTAAAAAATTTAATTGTATAGAAGGAGGAAGAATTATGACAAAGAAAATAGAACTTTCAGTACTAGATCCCTCCCCAATTGTCGAGGGAGGATCAGCCGAACTTTCCCTTCAAAACACGCTTGATCTAGCAAAGAAAACAGAGCAGTGGGGATATAAACGGTTTTGGCTTGCTGAACATCATAATTGGGCAGGAATGGCGAGTTCAGCATCCCCGATCGTAATTGGACGAGTAGCCTCTGTCACGGAAGAAATTCGTATTGGATCAGGCGCAATGCTGCTTTCCCATTATTCTCCTCTTTCCGTGGCTGAGCAATTTGGAACATTAGAAGCCTTCTTCCCTGGCCGGATCGACCTTGGATTGGGGCGGGCACCTGGCACCGACCAATATACAGCAAATGTATTGCGGCAGCGGGTTGCTGGTGAACCTGAATTTGATGCCCGGCTTGATGAGCTTATCGCATATCTTTATGGTACAGGAACAGCCACTAAGAATGGTTCATTTAGCTTTCACGCTATTCCCGGCGAAAAAACAAATGTGCCAATTTGGCTGTTAGGTTCAGGGTTTTATAGTGCACAATTGGCTGGAATACTTGGGTTACCATTCTCTTTCGCGGGACATTTTGCTCCAGGTAACATGATGGAGGCCATAAAACTGTACCGGGATTATTTTCGTCCGTCTCAATTTTTGGAGGAGCCTTATGTACTGTTAGCCGTTCAAGTGGTGGCTGCTGATGAGAAACAGGAGGCACAAAGGCTTGCCACTTCGATGTATCAAAAATTTCTTTTGTTAACCCGCGGACAGTCTTCGCCCATTTTGCCACCTGTTGATAACATGGACGAGATTTGGAACGATAATGAACGCAGGGCGGTTGAAGAACAGCTTTTCACTTCCATCATCGGGGACCCTGCAGGTGTGAAGCAGCAGCTCCATGAGTTAATAGAAAAGACTGACGCTGATGAAATTATGGCTCATACAGAGATTTTTGATCATAAGGCACGGCTGCGCTCTTATGAAATTTTGGCTCAGGCTGCAGTAAATTAAACAGTGTCTAGTCTAATAAAGGATGTATTTTCTGCAGATATTAAATCAGTTAAATTAATGTGATTTAGATTGAAGCAGTAAAAGAAGACAAAGAAAACAACCTGTAAATTCTTTTATAGGTTTGAAACGAAATTTTTAAAGAAAGAAGATGAGCAAATGCCTGAAAATGATACAAAACAAATTACGGATATTCCATTCTCGGTCCTGGATCTCTCTCCAATTGCAGATGGAAGTACGCCGGCTGATTCTTTTCGCAATACTTTGGAGCTGGCCCGGCTCGCTGAAAAGCTGGGGTATAACCGATATTGGCTCGCTGAGCATCATAATATGCCATTTATCGCTAGCTCTGCAACATCGGTAGTCATTTCCCATGTTGCAGCAGGTACATCAAAAATCCGGGTAGGTTCAGGCGGCATTATGCTGCCGAATCATGCACCTCTTGTTATTGCTGAGCAATTTGGTACTCTGGAATCATTATATCCAGGACGTATTGATCTTGGCTTGGGCCGTGCACCAGGCACTGATCAGCTTACCGCACGTGCATTAAGACGTGACTTGAGAAGTTCAGGAGAAGATTTCCCTGAGCAGCTGGCTGAGCTCCGGAATTACTTTGACCCTTCCCTGGCACAAGGATATAGTCATGTTAAAGCAATTCCGGGTGAGGGATTAAACATACCTATTTGGCTGTTAGGTTCAAGCGGATATAGTGCCCAGCTGGCAGGAGAGCTTGGACTGCCGTTTGCATTTGCGAGCCATTTCTCGCCGCATAACACACTGCCGGCCATCCAGCTGTACCGCCGTTCGTTTAAGCCTTCTAAAGTACTGGACAAGCCGCATGCAATGGTAGGGCTAAACATCATTGCGGCCGACACAGATCAAGAAGCTGAGCGGCTCGCTACAACATTGCAGCAGCAGTTCTTGAATTTGATGCGCGGGAAGGAAGTCCCATTGCAGCCGCCAGTGGATAATATTAATGATATAGCGAGCGACTATGAAATAGCTGCCCTTGAGAATCAATTAGGAACTTCGATTGTTGGCAGTCCTCAAATCGTAAAAGAAAAGCTGGAAAAGTTTATGGATGAAAGTCAAGCCGATGAAATCATGGCAATCACCCAGGTTTACGATCATAAGGCCCGCCTCCATTCCTATGAAATATTGGCAGAAATTACTCAGCTAAAATAGGTCAAAACTGGCCGATCCTTATGGCAAGCTTTTAATGTATCTCTAAAATTTTTTTTCATAGAATAAAAATGCTCGATCGTCAACCAATTGCTCCGAGTGCGGTAGCAGCGGAACGGGACGATGCCGTGGTACCTCGGGAAATGACAGCAGACGAAATCGATGAAATTATTAAAGCAGTTGGTGAAGCAACCAGAATAGCAATCGAAGCTGGGTATGATGGAGTTGAAATCCATGGTGCTAATACGTATTTGATTCAGCAGTTCTTTTCTCCACACTCAAATCGCAGAACTGACAAGTTGGGTGGAACGCTGGAAAAACGTATGTCCTTCCCGCTTGCTGTAGTTGACGCTGTTAAAAAAGCAGTTTTAGACCATGCAACAAAACCTTTTATCATCGGCTATCGGTTATGGCCTGAAGAAAGAGAGAATCCTGGCATCACCATGGAAGAAACGTTGGAATTGGTGGACAAGTTAGCGGACCAGGACCTGGATTATCTCCATAATTCTGTCGGCGGCTTTTGGAACGGATCAATCCGTGATGATAACAATCAGACATCCCGAGTTGTTATGATCCATGAGCGTGTGCCGCCCATAGAAAGGATTGGATCTAAAGTGAACCTGGGATTAAAAGATAAAACGGCACTCGTGACAGGCGGCAGTAGAGGTATTGGAAAAGCAATTGCCGTCGCGTTTGCCAAGGAAGGCAATAGGTTTTAATTTTTGAAGAAAATAATTATATAAACAGCTCCATGTATGAAGTGAACCCAAAAAGTTAGACACTTTATTTACTAAGGCTGCCTTGAGGGCATGAACCCGGTAATCTACCGGGCTCATGCCTTTTAATTTTACCTTGATTCGTTGATGATTGTAGTAATAGATTATTCTAGTTCTTGTTTGAAATGCTCCATGCTTTCAAATTCTTGAAGATAGAGTAATTCGGATTTTAATAAGCCAAAGAAGTTTTCAATGACCGCATTATCGAGACAATTTCCTTTGCGGGACATGCTTTGTGTAGGGGATAAACCTACATTTCTTTCTTGAGCAATGGATTTATAGGATTTTTTCCCTTCTAAGTACTCTAAAACTACATTTGATTTTTCGTCTATCATATATTTAGTCAAAAAACTGCACCTCCAATTGTTAGATGTTGTCTAACAATTGGAGGTGCAGTTCAGTATCATGGTGCTCTTTGAAGTGGAAACTCTACAGTTCATCATTTACTTCAGAAAATATATATACTTTTTCCCTTTAAGAAATAGTGTTAACTATACTGATGATTTTTAATTATCAGATCCTTTGTGAAATAAGGAATTAAAAACGGCAGAACTTATAATTTTCCCAATAAACACACTGAAATCAAGAAAGGATATCCAGGCTTTTCATTATCCATTGTTATTAGATAAACCTTCATTTTTAGTTTTTTGCCCGAGCTTTCTATAAATTGTGCTTCTATGAATACCAAGTTTTTTAGCAGCCGCTGTAACATTGCCATTTGCCTCATTAAGTACCATAAGAATCATATGCAATTCTTGCTGCTTTAAAGAGGTTGGATAATTCACTGATTCTTCTTGGGATGAGGAAGGATTAGTAAGTATTAATGGCTGTTCTTTATTATTCAATTTTTGATGTGAATGATCTGTCGCTGAATAATTTATTATCCTTTTAGTTAGTCCGATTTCTTTTGGGAAATCACTGTTTGTGATTACATTGCCATTTGCCTTTATGGCCACTTTGTAGGCAAAATTCCTTAATTCACGTACATTCCCAGGCCATTCATACTGCTCTAAGACAAACAAGTCTTGGTCGCCTATTTTAAGTGGTGGTCTCCTAATTTCTGCACAAGTTTTTGTCAAAAAATGGTTTAATAATAAGGGGACATCCCCTGTTCTTTCGCGCAGTGGGGGGACTTGCAAGGAAAGGATATTAAGTCTGTAGTAAAGGTCTTTACGAAAAGCGCCTTCCTCGCAGGCTTTTTTTAAATTACAATTTGTTGCGGCAATTACCCGTACATTTAATTTTATCGGTTCTCTTCCACCCATTCGTACAATTTCTCCTTCTTCAAGCACGCGCAAAAACATGGTCTGTATATCTAGTGGCATCTCGCCAACTTCATCTAAAAAAATGGTTCCTCCTTCAGCCTGTTGGAATTTTCCGGCACGGCCACCTTTTATACTTCCTGTAAAAGTGCCTTCCTCATAACCGAATAATTCGCTTGCTGCGAGTTCTTTTGGAATTGCCCCGCAATTAACAGCTACAAAAGCAGCTTCAGATCGATGGCTATAAGCGTGTATGGATTGGGCGAATAATTCTTTTCCAGTACCGCTCTCTCCCTCAATTAAAACGGGTAAATCCAGATTAGCCATTGTATGCGCCTCATCGATAACAGATTGGAATTCCGGAGATTTCCCAATCATATTTGTGAAGGAGTACTTTGTACTAAACCCCGTTTTATTTAAAGGTTTGACTTTTGAAATCGCATGTATCATAAAACCAATAGGGAATCCTTGATGATAGAAAGGGACTGACTCAAAAATCCAGCCTTCTTTCATGCCTTCTGTGCCACTGCAATCTGATAACGAATTTATTAATCGGTTATTGTAATCAATCCAACCTTTGTCATACCATGGGGTGGAGGCTTTAATGACTTGATGTCCATTATCGAGCACAGCCACTATTTTACTGGGGTTTTTACGAGTTGTTTCAATATAATGTTCAAGTAGCAAAAAGTGCTCAAATTTGAGCCGGCTTAGGAGCTTTTCTTCGATTGTTTGAGTGATAGAAACAACAGCGGATAGAGAGAGGGGATGTACCACGTCCCAAATACCCGTTAAGTTGACCGCTCCAAGAACCTTTTGTGTTGCAGGATCTTTAATCGGCGAGGCTGAGCATACCCAATTGTGAACAGGTTGGCAAAAATGTTCTCCCGCGAAGACTTGCATAGGGACTCCTGTAGCCAAAGAAGTGCCCATAGCATTTGTCCCTACATAGCTCTCTGACCATGAAGTCCCTGCTGTAAAATTCATATTTTCGGCTTTCTTTTTAAGAGAGGCATCTCCATCTAGATATAATAATTCTCCTTTATGATTACAAATCACAATTAAGTGACCTGAATCTATTGCTGATTCTTTAAGTTTTGGTAGAAGGGATTCTGAAATAGAAAAGAAAGTGTGGGTTGTTTGATATTCTTGTATTTCATCTTGTGACAGAACCAGTGGGGCTCTCCCTTTGGTGGGGTGTACTCCATGACGAATAGAGCGCTCCCAAGATTGATAAGTTAAGGATCTCACTTCAGATACTAAATTTTGGCCTGATATAAAATTCTCCCAGGCTCTTTCGATTCTATCTTTTTCAGTTTTCGGTGAAGAGGAAAAATCCAACGAAATATATGGGTTCTTCATACCGGTACCTTCCTTTTAATGTAAGTACGTGCCATGTTTCTGAAATCACCCTGACCTTTCAGTAAACGCTTACAATACTTTTAAGTGATTGATAATAATAAGTTCTCTATCACGTTAGAAATATAGTTACACATATTATATACCAATTATCTGAATTATCAATATTGTTAATCTCCTCTATGCTGTCCCACTCTCAAATATAATCTACTATTCTATATTTAATCAAACTTATAAGTAAGGTGTGTCGCACTTTGCTTAATTACGATCGTCACTTTTAGATACAGTGTCGCTTTATGCACCATATGTCATTAGAATAAAAATACAGAACTTTCAATATTTTTATTTAAATCTATAGTTATCATTCCAAATTTCCAATTATTTAGAGCCTGATAAATATTGGAATAGAGGCACTCTTGCTTGTATTAAAGAAAAATTTAATAATTTTTGATAGTAAAGAAGGAAGTTTTGGCACAGTATTTGCAATGAAGTAAAGAGAAAGACAAAACTTGAAGGGGTGATAATGTTGTATAAAACGAAAAGCGGGGAAGAAATTTTTGTTATTGATTCTCATGTGGCAATTTGGGATGGAAGCAAGGAAAACCAGCTAAACATACATGGTGAACAGTTTATTAGTTGTTTCTATGATTATCATAAGAATTTGAGTCCTGAAGAATATTTTTGGCCAAGGGAAAAATTTGAGAAATATGGCTCTGAAACGTTGGTACAGGATGTCATTGTAAAAGGATATGCTGATATGGCTATTTTTCAACCGGTATATCTTAAGGAGTTTTACAAAAACGGGTTTGGAGATTTTGATGTAAATGATGCCCTTTCAAAAAAATATCCAAATCGTTTTATATGTAATGGGACACTTGATCCTCGACATGGTGAGCGCGGGTTAGAAAATCTAGAAGCGATGAAATTGAAATACGGTTGGCAAGGTATAAAACTTTATACAGCTGATTGGTATGGCGATTCTAAAGGATATAAGCTGACTGATCCGTGGTCTCAGCGTTATCTGCAAAAATGCCTTGATCTGGGAATAAAAAATATTCATATCCATAAAGGCCCAACGGTCACACCGCTTAATCGCGATGCTTTTGATGTAGCTGACGTTGATGATGCTGCAAGTACTTTTCCAGAACTGAATTTTATCGTAGAGCATGTTGGGTTGCCTAGGCTGGAAGATTTTTGTTGGATTGCAACACAAGAGAAAAATGTATACGGGGGATTAGCTGTAGCCATATCACTTATCCATCAACGTCCTCGCTATTTTGCAGAAATCATAAGTGAGTTATTGTACTGGCTGGATGAGGATCGCATCCTTTTTGGGAGTGATTATGGAATATGGGAACCAAAATGGCTTATCGAAAAGTTCGTAGATTTTGAGCTTCCTGAAGATATCCAACAGGAAACAGGCGTAACTTTTGATTTGAATGTTAAAAAGAAAATTTTAGGCGGTAATGCAGCCAGACTCTATAATATTGATATCGAGGCTCAAAAAGCGAAGTTGCAAAAATGTGAATTAGCTTCACATATAATGGTTTAATCTCAATCAATAGACCAGTTGAGTCATGTTAAAGTTTTGCCTCAATCATTGAAAAAGAGAGGTGTATCGAACTTTATGAACAAAGAAAAACAGGTTTATAGCATGCTTGATAAAGTTTATGATCCAGAATTGGATCGGCCTTTAACTGAATTAGGATTTATCGATCACACGGTAATAAAAGAAAACGATGTCGAAGTAGTTTTTCGATTACCAACTTACTGGTGTTCACCTAACTTCGCATATATCATGGCCGAAGATATACTGAAGTATGTGGCTGAATTAGACTGGGTAAATGAAGTTAAAGTAACTTTATTAGATCACTGTGCTTCGGATGAAATCAACCAAGGAGCAACTTCAGGTAAATCCTTTAGCGAATCCTTTAGTAGTTTATCTGATGGAGATCTTGATGAATTACGTAAGACTTTCCAGATAAAAGCTTTCTATGCAAGGCAAGAGAAACTTATAAGATATTTACTTCAAAATGGCATGTCAAAGAAAGAAATCATCAATTTATCGATCCAAGAGCTTTATGAACTGCCTTTATCTGTAGAAGGGAAGTTACTTAGAGAAAAATACCTGGAAAAGAAAAAAACGTCGAATTACTTAAATCTCTTAGCCATAACCACTCCTGAAGATAAAGAGATAACTGAAGAAGGGTTTGATGATTATCTGCGAGGTGCCAAAGGATCACGAATGAATATGGAGTTTAATGCTCATTATTGTCGCGGTTTATTAGAGGCTCGATATAATTTGCCTTCCGCTGATGAAAGTACATTGACGAAAATATAATTTTAAGGATGCTTATGAATTTTAAAAAAATTTCAGAAAAGGAATGTGATGAAAAATGAGTAAGAACGTTCTTATTATAACTGGTGACGCTGTAGAGGCATTGGAAGTATTTTATCCATATTATAGATGTATCGAAGAAAATATTAATTGCACAATTGCCTCACCTGTGAAAAAAAGTCTCCAGACAGTTGTTCATGATTTTTTGCCTGAAATGGAAACGTTTACAGAAAAATGGGGATATAAAATTGAATCTCATGCCTCGGTTGATGAGATTGAACCTACTGATTATGACGCACTTATTATTCCTGGGGGCCGTGCTCCTGAATATATTCGTATGAATAAAAAAGTACAAGATATAACCGCCCATTTTTTAAAAGAAAATAAACCACTTGGAGTTATCTGTCACGGACAACTGGTATTAACAACGATAAGAGAATATATAAAGGGCAGGGAGATGACAGCTTATACGGCATGTAGACCCGAAATAGAAGCTGCAGGAGCTACATACGTGGAAGAAATGCTTCATGTTGATGGCAATATCGTGTCAGGGCATGCTTGGCCAGATCTCCCAGGTTTTATGAAAGAATTCTTTAAATTACTAAATGTTAAAAAAGAAGCTTCTGTTTAATTAAGTCAAAAGGACTGAAACATTTCCTCCATTATTTTCAAGCTAATATGAGTGAGAATACTAATATTTAGAAAAAAGGGTTGCCACTGGCAATCCTTTTTAAATTGGACAATATTTATGGCTGAATTTATTAAAACGGCTTCCACTTTATTGAACATAATCCCTCATTCAAATGACAGGCATGTTCGTTGATCTATATCAAAGAGTAATTAACCAGAATGGCTGCTGTTGGCTTATGTATGGGTAGGAAATATCACATATCCAGAAATGGTCCTGAAAATGGATTGGGTCGCACGACTTATTTATATAACGATTTAACTATGTCGTATTAATTCTATAAAGTGAGATAGGTTGCGAAAAATAAAGGGATTGGCATTTCGCAGAGGTCTGCGACCTCAGAGACTATCAACACCCTCTCCAAATCGTAAAAAGCAGGTTTAAATTTAAAAGAAACCATCTGGAAAGCACAAGGGGCAGACCAAGATTACCAACAGGGTACAGCTAATGGAAAACGTGTTCAAGCTCTGGCGGGTGCCAAGAACCATGCTGTTGTGCAATCCGATTGCCTCTTGAAAAATCGGTTCAATGCATTATCGGCGCAGCGTTTGGCAGCAGCTGAATGCTCGAGCAGATGAAATCTATCAATCTGTCTGTTGACATGGCGGATAAAGGAGTCACCCCATTAGTATTTAGCGCGACAAAAATTAAAGAAATCTCCACTCTAATTACTGATATTTCAGGTCAGACCTTGCATTAAACGCTGCAATTGAGGCTGCTAGAGCCGGGGAGCATGGAAAAGGATTCTCAGTTGTTGCAGAAGAGGTTAGAAAATTAGCCAATCAAACCAAACAATCTGCAAATAATATCCATAAGCTTGTTTCAATCATCCAAATTGAATCAAACGAGACCGTTAATAATATTCAAATTGTAAGAGAAAACGTAGACTCTGGAAAAAAGCATTCTGAAGAAACAGTAACAAACTTTGAAGAAATTTTAATTTTAATTGAGCAGGTAACATTCAGATTCAAGAAGTGGCAGCCTCTACCCAGTTTATAAAGAATGGTTTTGAAGAACTACAGCAAACCATAGAAATAATTGCTGCAGGGTCACAGGAAACGCTATCTGGTACTGAAACAGCAGCTGCTGCTAGGAAGCAGCAATTGGCCTCAATTGAGGAGGTTTCAAATGCAACAATTTCCTTGTCCAGATTGTCGGAGGAATTGCAGGAGATGATTTCTCGTTTCAAAGCTTAAATAAAAAAATGCCCCGAAGCGTTACCCCTCCTTTTCTGAATGAACTATCTCTAAAGAAATGTGCACATGCGAATATGTGGTTGTGGCTTTAAAAAACATATCTCAGACGTCATATTTTACCTAGCTTGGTATTTGTATAAATGACAAGCAAAGGGGGAAAATGAAATAAGAAATAATGGAAGAATTTGAAAGGGAAGATGAGAAGTCATGAACTCAATAATAGTAGAAATAAATGAGGCTTTTAAAGATGCAGAAGACTTTTTCATAGAACCGTTTATTTTGGATGGTGAAGCAGTCCTTTTACTTGGTTTACATTCAATAGTTAACCTTATAAAAACAAAAGAAATATTAAAAAAAGATATGGATACCAGTGAAGTGATTCATTCAATAAAAGTAAAAAGAACTTTTTTCAACAAAAAAGGTGTTGAAATAAATAGTGAAGAAGCAATAGAGTCCATTCTTCAGGGTAAACTCATTGTTTACTCAAAAGAAAAAAATATAATGTTGCAATTTGAACCACTTCCCAAAGAATTGACTCGGTCAATTGAACCGCCGGCTAATGAAAACGTATTACAAGGTCCTTTAGATTCTTTTATTGAAGATATGTCAACAAATATAGGAATAGTGAGAAAAAAAGTTTGCTCTGCTCAGCTCTCAGTTAAAACCTATACGGTAGGAAGTGATCAAAAAAAGAATTTATCAATAGTTTATTTGAATGACCGAGCAGATAAAGGTGTGATCAAAAAGATCATTTCACATATTGAAATGAATCAACACACAAATATTCTCTACCTTCAGCATCTTTATCGTTTTATGGGTGTGCGGAAATGGGAGGTTATCCCTCAGTTTAATAACACAGAAATGCCATTGGAAGCAGTAGATGGTTTAAACAAAGGAAAGGTCATTATTTTCGTTGACGGTTATCCCTTTGCGCTTATCTTGCCACATTTATTATGGGATATGTTCGCCCAGGCGAATGACCGTAACTATGCTTACCCAATTATGAGCGCCATCCGATTTTCACGTGTACTTGGCGCTTTGGTTACCCTTATATTTCCAGCTCTCTATGTGGCCCTTGTTGCTGTAAATCCTGAGATATTAAAAATTGAATTGGCTCTATCGATTGCTCAGAGCAGGGCGGGAATACCCTATCCCCCTTTTGTTGAAATTACAATTATGCTCCTTATTTTAGAGTTAATTATTGAAGCGAGTATTAGGCTTCCGCTCAGTATCGGTCCAACGGTAACAATGGTAGGGGGAATTGTCATCGGACAAGCAGTAGTAGACGCAAAGCTGGTAAGCAACCTTTTAATTATCATTGTAGCAGCAACCTCGATTGCGAATTCAAGCGTTGTAGGGTTTCAAAATGCCTTAATCCTGCGCTTACTTAAATATGTAGTTGTTATTTTTGCTTCAATCTATGGCGTGTTGGGCATATTATCCGGTCTGGTATTCATAAGCGCTTACTTTGCAAGTCGAGAGATATTTGGAATTCCATACACTAGTTTAGCTAAGAGGAGAGGGGAAATTGGATAAAAGCCTTCAGGTTATATGCATGGGGTTAATGTCTCATTTTGGTCTTATTTTTTTCATTTATCCGGAAAGAATTATTGCCAGCACACAAAAAGGTCACTGGGAACCGATTTTAATTCAATGTGTCATATTTATTCTATTTTTATGGCTTTACCTAAAGGGCCTATCTTATTTTCCCCAACAGAATATTATTAGTATTTTAGAGATCTTTGGTAAAGCTTTTTCTTTCACATTACTTTTTCCTGTTCTTCTTTACTTAGTCATAACTACTATTGAACTTGTTAGCGCCTATGCAGAAGTGACCAGCATTATCTTTTTAGCGAATACTCCTACATGGGCAATTATTACATTAATGATTCTTATTTCAACTTATATCGCCGTAAAAGGAATCGAAACCATCTTACGTACAGCCTTATTAATATTCTGTATCTTTTTTCCGTTAATCTTACTTATGCTTTCGATTTGCTTTCAAGACATTGATTGGCATAATGCCTTTCCGATTATGGATACCGACTTTACTTTTTTTCGACAACCTCCCTATTATACAAGTTTTTTTTCTTTCGCCATTGTTTTTTCATTTTTAGGTTTTCTTCCTAAAAAAATATCGTATAACTCTAAAAAAATTATGATTGCAGTCTTTTTGCTTATCCCATTTTTTTTCTTATCCGTTTATTTACCTCTTTTAACCTTTGGAAATGAAACGGCTAGTACGCTGCTTTTTCCCTTTATAACCACATTGGATAAAGTTCAGCTTCAATGGCTTATATTTGACAGGGCTACCTTGTTTTTTGCGTTAAGCCTAGTTACCTTTATCATGTTGCTTACTTCCTTACTTTTATGGCAGTCCTCTATAATAATGAGTCAATATTTCCCGGGATTAAAGCAAAAATATCATATTGTAGCCCTATCTGTTAGCATTTTTATCATTTGCTTATGTATTCCTAGTTGGCAAGAGACTGAGAAGTTGCTATGGTGGAATACTGCTTTCCGATTTTATATTTTAATCGTACTCCCTTTAATTATATTCCTAATCGGTGTAAGGAGAAAAAGACTATCATGAGAAGTATTATGATTTGTTTTAAACTAGTGCTTATTCTATGTATATTGATGCCATTAAGTGGTTGCTGGGATATTAAAGACATTAATCATCGAGCCTTTCCGATTGCAATGGGAATTACTAAAGAGGGAGAAAAATTCAGAGTCTTACTTCAAATTCCTATTTCTTCAGAGGGTGTTCAGAAACAGACAATTGTCAAAGGAACAGGATTAACCATTTTAAAGGCAGTAGAGGACATTAGAACTAATATGGAAAGCAGTGTAGACTTATTGCACATAAGGATAATCATATTTGATAGAAAATTAGTAGAAGAAGGAGGGATGGAAGAACCGATTAACACGTTTATGAGAATTCGTGAAATATCTTCAAAAACATTAATCGCAATATGTGATGATAATATAGATGCTTTTTTCTTAACACTCAAAAAAAATCTAGAAAAAGGGATAAATCTTTATGACTTTTTTGAGAAATATGCAGGTTGGACCCCACAAATATCTTTAACACGTCTATGGCATGTTTATCGAGCTCTTAATTCCTATACTCAAAATGTAGCAATTCCTATGGTCAAATCAGGGGAAAACACCCCAGTTACATATGTAGGTTCTGCAGTGATGAAAAGAGGAAAAATCGTTTCTAAAATGGATCCTAAAGAAACCCTCCTTTTTAATGCCTTTCATGGGAACAGTATGAAGGGAAGGGTAGAAGTAATGGAACATGCAACCATCATGATTGTTGGAAATACAGGTTTTCATAAAGGAGAACTAAGAAATCATATTCCATATATGTTCTCAACGATTCGTTTAAATGTAGTTATTCAAGAGAGAAGAGGAAAAGTTTCCAATGCAATAATTAAAAA
Source organism: Peribacillus sp. TH16 (assembly GCF_016651095.1). Taxonomy (NCBI): domain Bacteria; kingdom Bacillati; phylum Bacillota; class Bacilli; order Caryophanales; family Bacillaceae; genus Peribacillus; species Peribacillus sp. TH16. Next base: position 184,564 of record NZ_JAEKEM010000003.1, read on the forward strand.
AGAGCTGGAAAAGGTAATGGCAAATCGTTTTGATGGAATGCTGAAACGATTTCAAAAGCAAGAAACAGATGTCTTCGGTTTGGGACAATACTACAGAAATAAAATTCCTTATGAGGAATTGAAGGACTGGCGAAAGAAATATTATCCCAATCTAGAAATGAAGCTTACCATTCATACTACTATACAAAACGAGGGAAATATCAAGACTATAATTGACAAATAGATTTTGGATATCATACAAAAAATGGATAGGTTTTAATTTTAAAATGATCATTATCAAGAGCCCCATGCATCATGGTGTACTTTGAAGTGGAAATACTACAGTTTACGCTCTACTTCAGACAGTATATATACTTATAACCTTTTAAGAAATAGTGAATACTTTAGTTCTTGTTGATTATTAGGCATTTTGAGAAAATAAGGAATTATTCAAAAACGGTAGAAATTATAAACTTCCCAATAAACACATGAAATCAAGAAAGGACATCCAGACTTTTTATCACCTACTCATTTTACAGTTTTATTAGTTAAACCTTGATTGTAAGTATTCTGCCCGAGCTTTCTATAATTGTGCTTCTATGAATGAGAATACTAATATTGAGAAAAGGGGCTGTCTAATAAGTCCCTAAAATAAAACAGGTGAAGAAAAACGATTCGTTTTTCTTCACCTGTTTTTCTAGTTTTATAATTATTCATTGTAAGTAACTGGCGAAAGCCAGCTACCTTCAGTAGATTCTGAGCCATGGCCTACGATGTCAAACTCGGGTTGGACTTTCCCCGAAGCGAAAATCGACGGAACGACCTATTGCCCTTGATGTGACCAAAAACACTCTCAACCTCGATTTTTTCGTCGAGTGTAGATTTGTGCATTTGATTAAGACCAAAGGTTCACTTTTGCTTTCGTTTTTAGTTCTTCATAAATCGGGTTATAATGCACCTGACGATTTCCTGCTGCCTTTGAGCAACGCGATTTCAATGGGCAATCTGAACAGTCCTCGCATTCATAAATTTTAAATTCACGCGTGAAGCCATTTTTATCTGTGCGGGTCGAATAACGTTTAAATAAAACCTTACGGTTATTTGGACAAATGTATTCATCCTTGTGTTCATCATATATCCAGTTACTCGCATGACGAATATCTTTTTTGTAACTCCGTTTTTGTTCCGTTAAAAATGTATTATAGAGAATCAAGGCTTCAAATTCTGTTTCAAAAGAGTTCGTAATCTTCTTTATTTGTGATGACCTGAATCGGTTGGTATGTCTCGTCAATTTTCTCTTACAGCTTCTCCTCAAATTTCATCGTTGCCTTTTTCCACACAAATATCACGCAGGTTGGAAACAATCGGGTATTGGCGGCGACGATGGAAAACATGGATTTGAAGAATTTTTACAAATCAAAACTGTTTATCTTAAGTTTTAATTTGTGTACGAAGAAGGTGAAGTGTGTTGAACAATATGAGAGTAGAAGAGGATGCAATCGGCAAGGGTGCAATTCCTAAAGAGGCTCTTTATGGAATTAACACAGTACGAACAATTGAAAATTTGTCGTTTTCAAATCGAACGCTTCAGCAATACCCACTTTATGTGAAAGCACTTTTGATTGTAAAAAAATCAGCTGTTGCTGCAAATGTTGAAGCTAAAGTGTTATCAAAAGAAGTGGGTGAACAGATATCTTCTGCTTGTAATCAACTTTTATCTGGAGCAAATGGAGATCAGTTTTTAATTGATGTATTACACGGCGGCGGTGGGATCGGAACAAATATGAACGTCAATGAAGTGATTGCCAATTTTGCTAATGCGGCTTTTGGCGTGGAAAAAGGCGGGTATACACCCATTCATCCAACAGAGCATGTAAATGCATCTCAATCTACTTCAGATGTTTGTCACACAGCGATCCGGATGGCGATAATTTCAAGTTTTCAATTATTAAGACAAGAAATGAATGATCTTATAGAAAAAGTGGCGTTTAAAGCAAGTGAATTTGGTGATATAACAACTATTTCCAGAACATGTTTACAGATGCCATGCGTGTTGGATTAGGTGAAAAATTTAGTGGTTATGCAGCGATGTTGGAGCGCCGTCTCAAGCATATGGAAAAGTCCGTTGAACAACTGCACGCTATCAATCTGGGAGGAACGGTTATTGGCTCTGGTGTTGGTGCATCAGACAGTTATCGAGATGTGATTGTTATGAAGTTAAGTGAAGCATCAGGACTGCTGCTTCATCATCGGGAAAATTTATTTGATGCTGCTCAAAATATGGACGATTTAGCGGATTTGTCAAGTGAACTAAAACAGCTTGCATCTTGTTTGATTAAATTCGCTAAAGATTTACGATTACTGTCATCAGGACCAGAAGCAGGGTTTGGTGAAATTGTACTACCAGCAGTACAAGCAGGTTCATCGTTTTTCCCGGGGAAAATAAATCCGGTAATACCGGAAACACTCATTCAATGTTGTTTTCAAGTGTTAGGTTGTGATCGTGTCGTTCAGGCTGCATTAGAACATGGTGAATTAGATTTGAATGTATTCGAAGGTGCAGCGGGAGTTAATATCTTAGATGCCATGAACATGTTATCAATCATGCTGCCAAAGTTCACGATGCTTTGTATAAATGGGACTACTGTCAATGGAGGGGTGTTTAGTATAAGCGGATTACTAATGGTAATAGCGTGCATTGCTACTTACTTTTCTCCACTAGGAAAAATTGGCGGTGCAAATGCAAAACCCATCTTAAGTTTCAAAAACTGGTTGCAATCACTTTAACCACAACCATTGCCTCTGGTTTAACATTCTGGGGAATTGTTGAGCCTGTATACCATGTATCAGCGCCGCCGGAATCTTTGGGAATTGACCCAAATAGTCCAGCCGCGGCCATCTTTGCCATGTCAACGATGTACCTTCATTGGACAATTACACCTTATGCTATATATTGTGTACCAATTATTGTTTTTGCTTTTACTTATTATAATATGCGTAAACCATTTAGCTTATCGTCTACATTATCACCTGTTCTAGGTAAGAAATTAGACGGGAAAAGCGGACAGGTGATTGATGCAGTCTGCTTATATACATTGGCATTGGGTATGGCAGCTTCGATGGGTACGAGTACGATGAGTCTAGCTGGCGGAATCAAAAGTTTGACCGGAATTGAAAGTACACCGGTTGTTTGGGGAATTATTACACTTGTCGGAACAGCAATCTTTATTGTTTCTGCATCAAGTGGATTGACAAAAGGAATCCGAATTTTATCTAATATTAACGTTAAAGCGTTCTATGCCGTTGCGTTATTCCTTTTTATTGCTGGTCCGACTTCTTATATGCTGAATTTAGGAACAGAATCGTTAGGTTACTACTTAACACACTTTTTTGAGAAGAGTTTGTTTACAGGATCTGCTGCTGGAGATCAATGGCCTCGATGGTGGACAACATTTTATTGGGCAAACTGGTTTTCATGGGCAGCAATTACGGCTTTATTTCAATAGCTTATGGATATACAGTAAAAACCGTAATCCTTGTTAACTTTATTTTGCCGGCGATATTCGGTGGCATTTGGATGACGATTTTTAGTGGAACATCCATTCAAATGCAAATGGAAGGGGGAGCACTCGCAGGAGTTTTGAATAACAGTGGTCCTGAATTGGTTTTATATGCTGTATTCGAAGCGCTTCCTTTTGCTCAAATTGTTATTCCTTTTTATCTATTCATTGTTTTCCTTTCATTTGTTTCGGGAGCGGATGCAAATACCGCGGCAATGGGTGGCATCAGTTCGACTGGTATCTCCCCAAAAAGTCCTGAACCGGGAATATTAATCAATGCTACTTGGGGAATAACCGTAAGTTTTGTTTCATGGATGATGATCAGTTTTGCGCAAATAGACGGAATTAAAATGCTCTCTAATCTTGGTGGTGTCCCGGCTCTGATATTAGAGCTCGGTGTATTGATTGCGCTCTTCAAAATTGCAAAATCCCCTGCAAAATATGATGTTAGTGATCAAAAGGAAATCGTAGAAGACCAAGACTTAATCGATGTAGAGAAAAAAAGTGAAGTTATATAATCAGCTAAAGAATAAAGGAGTAAGAGAACCGGGGCATATATTCTGCTCTGGTTTTCTTGCGTATATATAATTAGATAATTGATTTAACCATTAGATAAACTGTAGCTTGGGCAGCTGGTCCAACCTAAGGTAACATGATCATTACTTGCTCATAAGATAATATAATATTGGCTGTACCATTTTATATTAGAATTGCTGGGATAATGGAGGTTGTTCAGCTTGTAGAATAAGGTCCCATTTAGGGTCTAAATCTGCAAGTTTTTTTATGTAATCAAAAAAATAACAGATACCAGATAAAAGTAGTATAAACCATAAAGACCAATGTTATAATAGTAATAACAATTATAATTTTCTTTTGAAGGAGGAATGAATAATGGCCATTAGGAAATTAACTAAAGTCGGAAATAGCTTGGGTATTACGTTTCCAGTTGAAATGTTGAAAACTGCAAATTTAGCTTTTGGTGACGAATTAGAGGTTGAGTTCAAGGGTGAAGAAATCATTTTAAGGAAAAATAAAAATGTGAAATTACCTAAAGGTGTAGATGCGGAATTTATGGAAATGTTATCAGATGTTATAAAAGAACATGACGAAGCATTCAAGGGATTGGTGGATAGGTAATATGACATTGGATATTATCTATCTTTCCACCAATCAAATTATTGCTATCAATGCCATTCAAATAAAAGTATATTCTCCTACTGAACAAATCGGGGTGAAAGATCCCGGCCTCCTTGATTCTGCAGTGAACAGACCCAGACAAACTGTTTTCGAGAATGATGCTTACCCATCTATTCATGAAAAGGCTGCAGCCTTATTCGAATCCATTTCTAAAAATCATGCTTTCCACAACGCAAACAAGAGGACAGCACTCGCTTCCCTTATTATGTTTCTAAAGATCAATCATTATCAATGGCTAATGGGAATAGAAGAAGAACAGGATTTTGTTGTAGATGTCGTCAACCATAAGTATGATTTTAATGCTATCGCAAGAATCATCCAAGAGAACATAAAGGCTTTATAAAAGGGTTCGAGAGATTCATGGAGGATTTAAGCTATTTGGTCTTCTTTACCGAAGTTTGGATTTATAACATTGGAAAATATAAAGATGGAGATATGCAGCAAATTCATGCTGGTTTTTTTGAATAAAATAAGTAATTATTGAAAAAGTGGGGGAGCAAGTCGTCTGGATGACTTGTTCCCCCTTTTAATCTCATGACTATGTATACTTATAAAAATTTGTGGTAATTGGCGCTGTTAGTGCAATTGAATGGACAGGCGAAGAGTCTTTGACTTGTTCTATAATGTAAATAGAATAAAATTTGGAGGTGGAGAAATGCTTCCACAAGATAGACAAAGTGAAATCATGAAACAACTACATGAATTTAAAACAGTCAAAATTTTGGAACTCAGCAGAGAGTTAAACGTAACGCGAGAAACAATACGAAAAGATTTATATGAGTTGGAGGAAAAGGGCTTGTTCGCAAAGTCCATGGGGCGCAATTCTAAACAAAGCAAACTTAGAGACAAGCTACATTAATCGTTAAAGTACGAATGAAAATGAAAAAAGAAGTATTGCAAAGCGGGCATCCGAATTTGTAGAAAATGGAGACACCCTTTATATACGGAACAACAACCTTACTTTTCACTCGTGAAATTTAAAGTAAAAAAGATTTTACGATCCTAACTAACTCATTGGCCAATTGAACATCTCCATTTCTGAGCATACGTTTCATACCCCTTTTTGGTATAGTTGAAGGATTCAGAAAGGGTAATTATGTTGAATTTTGGATATGCACGCGTTAGTACACAAGATCAATCATTGTCGTTACAACTTGATTCTTTAAATCATTTTGGAGTTGACCAGATTTTTGAAGAAAAGGAATCAGGAAAGAGAAGAAATCGTCCTCAGTTGGATGAGCTCTAAAAGTGTTACGCGAGGGAGATACTGTGGTTGTCTATAAATTAGACCGTATTAGCCGAATGCTTGTAGGATTCAAGGTAATTAAATAACTGAACGGAGGAGAATATGCTTTCATCGGATGAAGAAAGAGAATTTAGACTTGAAGTGAAATCTAAGAAACTAGCAGATTCGATACATTGAGAAAGAGCCTGGAAAAGGCAAAGAAAGAGGAGACAAAAGTTAAAGAAAGTGTTGATGAGCCTAAACAAATTGATTTGAATATAGGTATCGAGCCGAAAGAAGAAGAAATTTCGGGAGAAAATGAGACACTGACATCTGCAGAAAGAGAGAAAGAATTAACAGATACTAGCCCTTTCATTTGCGGGTATTTTTGCTTTATATGATAATTTGAGAAAAGTGAATAATAATATCTTGGACCAAATAGAAGAAGTAAAAAAATTATGTGAAGAATTAGCAAATTTATGTTATGGAGGGCATTTAAATGAAACATAAACTTACAAGAGAGTTAGTTGGACCCATAGATTATAATCCTTCTATTAATCAACTTTGGAAACGATTCCAGGAGTTGGGACAATATACTGGTGATGGCGTACGTGATGACATCATTGATTCCTGGGAGAATTCAAAGAAACTAGGCATCAGTCCTTTTCAAAACAGAATTCAAGAAATTATTAACGAGAACGAATTGAAAGATCGACTCGAGAAAAATGAAGAATTACTTTCTTATGCTACACCAAAAATAAATAAATTATCCGATATTTTAATTGAATCTAAAACGATGCTTTCCATTGCAGATAATCACGGTACTGTTTTATATTCAAGCGGTGAAAGGAATGTTTTGAAAAAGGCGGAGAAGATAAATATTTTTAATGGTGGAACTTGGAGTGAGCAATCGGCAGGAACAAATGCGGTTGGGCTTGTGCTAAAAAAGAAACAGTTCTCCCAAGTTTTGTTTTCGGAACATTATTGTGAAAAACATCATGATTGGTTTTGTGTAGCTTTCCCTATTTTGTACCCGTTTACAAATGAACTGCTTGGAATTATGAATATTGCAGGATACGAAATTCAGATGAATTCACAAAAGATTAAGTACATCGTTTCAGAAGCGAAAAATATTTCTAAGTCTATTAATCATTATTTTTTTAAATATGCTTTGAGTAATCATTTATTTTTAAACACTGCTTTGGAAGGTGTAGAAGATGCTGTATTTATTGTGAATGGCGGTAAAAGTATTGTGGATAAAAATGATGCTGCTAGATCACATTCCATTCTAAGCAATATTCAAACCCTTAAAAATATCCCTAAATTAGATAGTCTCATAGATTTTGTTTTGCAAAATGGACAGCAAATTCTGAGAGAAGAAGTAAGTATGGATAAAAATAAGCAAAAATTCATTTGCTCCATTTATCCTGTCACTTTCCAGACTGAAAATTTGGGGGCTGTTATATTTTTTAGAAAAAATACGGAATCCCCCACATTAATATCGCAAAAGCCTACAATAACTCGTTCAACCCATTCTAATACAACCCGCTATAGTTTTGACGATATGATAGGTTCCTCAAAGGAATTTACAGATGTCGTAAAAAAAGCACGAAAAGCATCGTTAATTGATTCCACTCTTTTTCTCTCAGGTGAAACAGGGACGGGTAAAGAGCTTTTTGCACAGTCGATCCATCAAGCGAGCAATCGTAGTAATAAACCTTTTGTAGCGATTAACTGTGGAGCTGTTCCACATGGATTGCTTGAAAGTGAATTATTCGGTTATGAACCAGGTGCATTCACCGGAGCTAAATCGAAAGGAAGCCCTGGAAAGTTTGAATTGGCTCAGGGAGGTACGATTTTCCTTGATGAAATTGGAGATATGCCGTTGAATTTGCAAGTACACCTGCTTCGGTTATTGGAAGAAAGGGTGGTCACCAGACTGGGCGGGGATAAACTGATTCCGCTTGATGTACGTGTCTTTGCGGCTACTCATAAAAATTTAAAGGAAGCTGTACAAAAAGGTGAATTTCGCGAGGATCTATTGTATCGTCTTCATGTGATCCAATTGAGAATTCCTGCTTTACGTGAAAGAATCGGCGATGTCCCTGCATTGGTCCATCACTTCATAAAAAAAATGAGTGGAGAATTTGGAAAACGTGACATTGTAGTACAATCAGATACCATGCAGTACCTGACACAATACCATTGGCCAGGGAATATTAGGGAATTGAAAAATGTCGTTCAACAATCTCTTTTTAATATGGAAGGAAATAGCCTATCCCCATTCGATCTGCCTCCAGAATTGCTTGAAGGCCCGGTAGTAGAAGACGAAAAGGTAAGACTCATTGAAGCGATGATTAAGGAGGATGGAAATGTCACAAACGCCGCAAAAATCCTTGATATTTCTCGCGCTACCATGTATCGAAAAATCAAACAGTATCAGCTGACTGCTGAAGATTGGAATAGCAAAAAAGTAAAAAGCCAAATTTAAAAAAATCCCTCCATTTTATACCTCTCTCAGTTGAGAAGGATAAAATGGAGGATTTTTTGTCTAGAGACAGTGAGACAAGTGAGACACAATCCGTCTCATTGATACAAAATTTAAAGATGAGTGAAAATACAAAGGAAGAGGAACCACATTGTTATGACAGCGTTTTTATCTATTTTATAAAAGTTGGCACGCCACTTGCATTATATATGAGTGTAATTAACTTTCACTTTAAGACGAAAGCAAGGTGATGAAAAGAAATGAAAGAATTTGATGTAGTTGTCATTGGTGCAGGACCTGGGGGATATGTTCCCGCCATTCGGGCTGCACAATTGGGCAAGAAGGTAGCGATCGTCGAAAGAAAGAAAATAGGCGGAACATGTCTGAATGTCGGTTGCATTCCTTCAAAGGCATTATTGAGACATAGTGAAATGGTTGAAGAAATTCAAAAGGCAAATAGCTGGGGCATTAAAACCGGTGAATTATCGATTGATTTTCCAAAATTAATGAAACGTAAAGATCAAGTCGTACAGACGTTGACCGGTGGTGTTCAGCATCTGTTAAAGAAAAACAACATTACCCTTTTTCTTGGAGAAGCGTCGATTTCGGATGCTTTAGTTGTTTCCATTGGAGACGGCAAAATCAAAGGTAAAGATATTTTATTAGCAACAGGAAGCACACCGTTTATCCCTCCTATTAAAGGTTTGGATAAAATAAACTACCACACTACCGATTCTTTCTTTGACTTGAAGGAACTACCAGAGTCCATGACGATCATTGGCGGCGGGGTCATTTCAATAGAGTTAGCTTTTGCAATGGCCCCACTAGGAACAAAGGTGACCATTATCGAAGTGGCTCCTGACATTCTATTAACTGAAGACCTTGACGCACGAAAAATCATTAAAAAGCAATTGCAAAAGAAAAATATACAAACCATTATAAAAGCCAAAATCCAGGAAGTACAAAAAGGGAAGGTCATTTTAGCGGATCAAGAAATCTCATTTGACACTCTTTTGGTGGCAACTGGAAGAAAACCAAATATTGAAGTGGCACAAGAACTTAACCTAAAAATGGATGCATCGAACAAGTTTGTGGCAGTTAATGATGATTATGAAACTAGTAAAAAACACGTTTATGCAGTTGGAGATTTGGTAGGAGGCTATCAATTGGCACATGCAGCAAGTGCAGAAGGGCTCATTGCGGTTCATGCCATGAATGGCGATCATCCTCAACCTTTATATCAAACGGAAATTCCTAGATGTGTCTATACACATCCTGAAATCGCTTCGTTCGGTCTCAATGAAGAACAAGCAAAGAATGCCGGTTATAATGTGAAAATAACCACATCTAACCTTGCAGGAAACGCGAAAGCCATTGCGATGGGGGAAACGGAAGGTTTTATCAAAATTTTCTCGGATCATCAATATGAGGAAATACTAGGCGCCGTTATTGTTGGGGCGAATGCAACAGAGTTAATTGGAGAAATATTGGCCATGAAGCACTCAGAAGGTACGATGAATGAGCTAGCAAGCATGGTGCATGCCCATCCTGCCATTTCTGAAGCGATTGGAGAAAATGCAAACGCTTTACTTAAACAAGCAATTCATATGTAAACAACATAAAGGGAGGAATAATAAATGGAAAAGAAAGAAGTCCTTTGGATTTATCAAAAGATGAATGAGATTAGGTTTTTTGAAGAAGATGTGCATCGTACTTTCGGAAAAGGTTTAATTCCAGGATTTGTCCATTTGTATGCAGGAGAAGAGGCTGTTGCAACAGGAGTAATGGCACTATTAGATGATGAAGATTATATTACCAGTACCCACCGTGGACATGGACATGCGATTGCAAAAGGTTGTGATATTAAAGGCATGATGGCAGAGATTATGGGTAAAAAAGATGGCTTAGGCGGAGGAAAAGGTGGATCCATGCATGTTGCCGATGTTGGTAAAGGAATGCTAGGTGCCAATGGAATTGTTGGGGGTGGTTTCGGCTTAGCAGCTGGTGCAGCTCTTACCATTAAGACTCTAGGAAAAGACAATGTCGCGGTTTGCTTCTTTGGTGATGGAGCGTCAAACGAAGGAACATTCCATGAAGGTCTAAATCTAGCTTCTATTTTAGACTTACCGGTCATTTTTGTTTGTGAAAATAACCAATTTGGTGAAGGTACACCATTTAGATATGCAAGTGCATCTGAAACCGTTTCTGAAAGAGCATCATCTTATAATATGCCTGGTGTACGTGTGGATGGTATGGATGTTGAGGCTGTTTACAATGCTACAAAAGAAGCCATCGAAAGGGCAAAGTCAGGTAACGGTCCTACCCTAATTGAATGTGATACATACCGGAAATATGGTCACTTTGAAGGGGACGAACAAAAATACAAAACGGATAACGATCCAAATAAAGACCGTGATCCAATTATCGAATTCAGAGAAAAAGCGGTTCAAAATGGTTGGATGACAGCAGAAGAGGCGGATGGTATTGAAGCACAAGCTAAAGAAACGATCAAAGAAGCAGTTGCTTTTGCAGAAGCAAGCCCACTACCAGATTTAGAAACTTTATATACGGATATATTTGCATAAGAATAGGGGGAATGAAAAATGACAAAAAGACAAGTAACTTTTATGACTGCTATTACTGAAGCGATGACACAAGCAATGCGAAAAGATGAAACTGTTATCTTAATTGGTACGGATGTTGCTGGCGGTGCTGAAGTCGACCATTTAATCAAAGACGATGGACGTTATGATGATGCATTTGGTGGGGTTTTCGGATTATCCAAAGGAATGGTAACAGAGTTCGGTCGCGGACGTGTCATTGACACACCGATCGCAGAGCACGGTTATTTTGGTGCAGCAGTCGGTGCAGCTGCTACAGGATTACGTCCCATTTCCGAATTGATGTTTAACGACTTCATCGGATTTGCTTTAGATCCAATCTTAAATCAAGGTGCAAAGATGCGATATATGTTTGGCGGAAAAGCAAAAATCCCACTTTCTGTTCGGACAGTACATGGTGCAGGAGCAGGAGCAGCTGCCCAACACTCCCAAACTTTGTATGGAATGTTCGGTTCTATTCCGGGAGTTAAAGTAGTCGTTCCCTCCAATCCATATGACGCAAAAGGGTTGATGCTAGCAGCGATTGAAGACGATAACGTAGTCATTTTTTCGGAAGATAAAACCCTCTATGGCATTAAAGGCGATGTGCCTGAAGAATATTATACAATTGAAATTGGTAAAGCCAATGTGACAAGAGAAGGAACGGACCTTACGATTGTGGCGATTGGTAAAATGGTTCGAGTAGCCCATGAAGTGGCAGAAACATTAGGTAAAGATGGAATCTCAGTGGAAGTCATTGATTTAAGGACGGTTGCCCCTTGGGATCAAGAAACTGTGTTGGAATCGGTGAAGAAAACGGGAAGACTAATCGTTATTGATGAGTCAAATCCACATAACAACACAGCTACTGATATTGCATCAGTAGTGGCGGATAAAGCCTTTGATTATTTAGATGGTCCGATTAAAACGGTATGTGCACCAAATACACCGGTACCATTTGCGTTTAATTTGGAACAGGCCTATATTCCGGATGCAAAAAAAGTATTGACTGTTGCAGAAGAGTTAATTGCTGACTTGAAAAAACAACATGTAATGAAATAGGAGGTGAAGCGAAATGAGTGAAACAATCGTAATGCCTAAATTAGGAATGACGATGACTGAAGGTACCATTGTTGAATGGTATAAAGAAGTGGGAGATCCTGTTAACGAAGGCGAAGCGGTTTTAATGATCAGTTCAGAAAAATTAAACCAAGAAGTTGAAGCTCCGATATCGGGTACCTTACTCATTAAAAATGCGGAGGTTGAAGAACAACTAGAAGTCGGTGCTCCAATAGCTGTGATTGGAGAAGCAGACGAAGTGGTTGTAACGAATGAATTACAAGTTGAGCAAACAGCAACAGCCCCTGTAGAAGCGGAAGCTATTGATCAACCTGCTAAAGTGAAAAAAACCGAAGGAAAAAAAGTAAAAGGTAACCGGATATTCATTACTCCATTAGCGAGAAAAATGGTTAAAGTAAATAATCTGGATATTGATTTAATTAAGGGCACCGGTGGAAACGCTAGAATTACAAAACGAGATATCCTACGTGTTCTAGCGGGTGGTTACGATTATCAAGCAGAGTCACAAGTTGCAGCAGCCCTAGCTACACCTGCTGCTAATGATGAATCCGTAGGTGAAGGTCTGCGTCCGATGCGAAAAGCGATTGCTCGCAATATGCGTAGAAGTTTGGGACAAACCGCTCAATTAACGTTACATCGAAAGGCAAATGCTGATCGTTTAATTGATTTCCAACAAGTGCTAAGGAAAGAAATTGAGTCTGCTGATTTAGATGTCAAACTTACTTTGACTGTATTGGTTGCTAGAGCAACGGTTCTAGCTTTACGAGATTTGAAGAAAATGAATTCTCACTACCAGGATGGCAAATTGACAGAGTTTGATGAGGTTCATCTAGGTATTGCAACTTCTTTGGACGATGGCTTGTTAGTCCCTGTCGTTAAGAATGCCCAGCAAAAAACAATCGGTACTCTGGCAAAAGAAATAAAAGAAATATCGACGAAAGCAAGAAACGGTCAGGCAGGCGGAGATTTACTAACTGGCTCAACATTTACCATTACAAACCTTGGAGCCAGTGGAATTGAATACTTTACACCTATTTTGAATACACCAGAAACAGGTATTTTAGGAGTAGGGGCTTTCCAGGATGAATTAATCTTAGATGAAGAGGGCAAAGTTAAATCCGTTAAGAAAATTCCATTTAGTCTCACCTTCGATCATCAAATAGCAGATGGTGCTCAAGCAGCAGAATTCCTAAATGTCTTAGTCAAATATATTGAGACACCATATTTACTAGTTCTCTAATAAAAGTATTAAAAGAGATTAACAGTTAATGAATAGCCATCTATTGTTAATCTCTTTTTGCATAGGATCATTTTAAACTAAAAAGGGGTAGCGTCAGGATTTAGACAATTTACAACGGTAAGGGAAAAACCTGGTTTTGGTAAAACCGCAGGGTCAGCCTCTTGTTAACCATCCTTTAGTCGATAAAATTGCTTTTACCGGTTCTACTGAGGTTGGAAAGCTAATCATGTCAAGCGCGTCTAAAACTTGAAGCGAGTTACCCTTGAGCTTGGCGGAAAGTCGCCAAACATCATCCTTCCCGACGCTGATTTAACAAAGACAATACCAGGGGCACTTAACGGTGTTATGTTCAACCAAGGACAGGTTGCTGTGCAGGTTCCCGAGTATTTATTCAAAAGAAGCAATTTGATAATGTTGTAGCAGATATGGCTGAACATGCGAAAAGAATTAAACAAGGCTCCGGAATTTTTACGGATACACAAATTGGACTGCTGGTTTCCATCGAACAGCAAAACCGTGTACTTGGGTATATTGAAAAGGGACTAAAGGAAGGTGCACAGCTTGTTACAGGTGGTAATAAGCCTCAGGAACAGGGTTACTTTGTTTCCCCCACTATTTTTGCAGATGTACGGGATGAAATGACAATCGCTAAGGAAGAAATCTTTGGACCGGTTATCGCTGCTATGCCATATGACGATATTGATGAATTAATTAATCGTGCCATCAATAGTGAATATGGACTGGCAGCTGGTGTGTGGACACGCGATGTGGCTAAAGCTCACTATATCTCCAGCAAGCTTCGTGCGGGATCCGTATGGGTAAACTGCTACAATGCATTCGATGCAGCCTCTCCATTCGGCGGATACAAACAATCAGGTATGGGACGTGAAATGGGCTCCTATGCACTTAATAATTATACAGAAGTAAAGATGCAGTAAATATATAACTCAATAATAAAAGGAATTATTAACACTTAAGGAGAGGGAAAAATGAAAGCTCTGAGATGGCATGGAGTAAGAGATTTACGATTAGATAATATCGAAGAACCGACTGCAGAAAAAGATAAAGTAAAAATTAAAGTAGAATGGTGCGGGATTTGTGGAAGTGATTTACACGAATATACTGCTGGACCGATTTTTATTCCAACTGAGGCACCACATCCATTAAGCGGGGGCAAAGCTCCTATCGTATTGGGACATGAATTTTCTGGACGAGTTGTTGAAGTTGGAGAAGAAGTAACAAAGGTTCAGGTTGGTGATCGTGTGGTTGTTGAGCCAATTTATGCCTGTGGTAAATGTGCGGCTTGTAAACAGGGGACGTATAATCTTTGTAAGAAAATGGGCTTTTATGGTCTTGCTGGCGGCGGCGGCGGTTTCTCAGAGTACGCAGCGGTTCCAGAAGCAATGCTTCATAAAATTCCAGAAGTGGTGTCTTATGAGCAGGGGGCACTTGTTGAACCATCAGCGGTAGCTCTTCATGCTGTACGTCAGAGCAAATTGAAAGTAGGAGATAAAGCTGCTGTTTTTGGAACTGGTCCTATCGGACTTTTAGTTATTGAAGCACTAAAAGCATCAGGTGCATCAGAAATTTATGCAGTTGAGTTATCTGAACAGCGGAGAAAAAAGGCGGAAGAACTTGGTGCTATTGGTATCGATCCTAGTCAATGTGATCCTGTGGAACAAATTCAAAAGCTAACAAACGGAGGAGTAGATGTTTCTTATGAAGTTACTGGAGTTCCCCCGGTTCTGTCTCAAGCAATTAACTCTACCCAGAATGGTGGAGAAACTATGATTGTAAGTATTTTTGAAAAAGAGGCCTCTATTCATCCTCAAAATATTGTTCTAAAAGAGCGTACAATAAATGGCATTATCGGGTACCGCAATGTATTCCCTGCAGTTATTAGTTTAATGGCCCAAGGTTACTTCCCTGCTGATAGTTTAGTAACTAAACGGATTAAGCTTGATGACGCAATTGAAGAGGGCTTTGAGGCTTTACTAAAAGAAAGGAATCAAGTGAAAATTTTAGTGAAAGCCGAATAGTAAAAAAACAGATTTCCTTAAAAAGGAAATCTGTTTTTTTATGCTATAAAAGACATACTTCCATTCATGGTAATACAGTTTTTTCATCAACAATCTATTTGACCCTACCTCAACTCCCTTTTGTTATTATCTTTAATCATTTAAACTTCATTTTAAATCCCAACCCTCATCTAATTGGAAAAACCGCTGGTTTAGTAGATGCGGTGAACCGTATCACAAGTGAGTTGGACTTTTTTAAGATAGCACTAAGAGATTCAAAAATGATCCTCAAGGTACCCTCCAACTAAATATGGGGTATGACAACCAAAAGCGAAATATGGGACCATATGCAAATAAATTCCAATTATATAGGGTATTAAGAGAATATTGAATCTCTTAATAAAGTTGTTCCGTTAAGGGTCATTTAGTTGAGGAAAGAATTATGTACAAAGTATAGAAATAAAGTAATAGATAAAAAAGATATGAGATTAATTTGCATTGTTAACACAAATGAATGGATGTGGAAGTATGCAAAAGCGTATTCTGCTTGTGGAAGACGACAGGGAAATTAGTAAATTGATAACAGATTACTTGGAACAGGATTTACAGTTTCTTATTCAATTGTCTTAGATTAACTCTCAGTCAAAAATAAATTTATTTTCCAAGCCCATTGCCCAATTATTTCATTAAAGAGCTTCCTAGAAATACTAAATTATTTCAATCCAAACAGAAAATCATATAATCTTTGACGAGTGTCTTCTATTATATAGGGTAAAAGAAAGAGTCTTTTACCTTATATAATCTTCAAGATGCTGCTGGCGTTATTTTATAACGTGTCCCAGCCTGAGAACATACGGATCGACCATCTTCCACGTTTTATGTCCCGTCTGTTTCATGATAGCAATATCAGTCATTCCAATTATTTCCGCTCCAGCAACGCCTGACTTAAGTCCCAAAATCCAGCAAAAACTTCTCTAATTATGACGAGTTTCTTCTATTATATATACTCTCCAAACACATCTGATTTCCACAAATGAATCGCATGGCGTTCTTTTTCAAAAACCTTCTCCAAATAAATTTCTGTAGTGGATAGCTGCTCATGGCCCAGACTCTTCATAATCTGATAGACATCCACTCCATTTAAGTGAGAAATGATGGCAAAAGCATGCCTAAAGGTATGAGGACCAATGGAAGAAGAACGAAACTTCAAAAAAGGCAATCCACTCTCTTTAATGGCTTTTGTTATGTATTGAGACAAATAAGAGGGAGAGTAGGCACGGCCGGTATTGGTCGTAAAGAGCGGGTCGTCTCCTTCTGCTGCATCTATATCGTCGATTCCTCTAGCTGAACGGAACATTCGAATACTTTTCATTCCTTTTTCTTTTAAAGGTATTTGCCTTTTTTTATTTCCTTTACCTAGGACCTCTAAAAAATACGTGCTGGTAATGGAATCATATTGAAGATCCTTGACTCGGAGTCTTGTAAACTCTTCATTACGCATGCCTGTCATCGTTAGGATATGAATAATCGAAAAAACGATGGGGTGGTTAATTTCCCTGAAGTAATCAAGTAGCTGAATGACTTCCTTTGGTCCCAAATCACGGTTCGGCCGATCATCTTTACGAATACTTATCTTAAAGAAACCTTCATGAATTGGTTCACTAATATAGCCTGATTCGAACAAGAATTTCAAAAAACTCTGAATGATGGTTGTCTTTCTGGATAATGTGGCAACGGAATAAGCACCTTTTTTTAAGACATAGGGGCTTTTTTCTGATAACCATTCCTGATATCTTCGAATGTGCCGGGTAGATAGAGACTTAAAGAGGGAACTTTCCACGACTTTTTCCAAGTCTACATTGATTTCCACCGAATAAGTGAGTAATTGTTCAATAAATTGAATAAGCTCTCTCTCATAGGCTTGGACGGTGCGGGTGGACTTTTCATGTTGCTGTTTTAAATGCTCTCGTCGTTGAAGAAACCACTGTAGCATTTCTACATCGCTAAAATCGGAAAAAGGCTTATGTCCATTCTTTTCTGTCGTATCTAATCGTTCTTGTAACGTGTTGATCGAAATGTCTGACAGACTGTTTTTCCATGCAAAGCTCTGAATCTCTTTCGTTTTTCCAATCAGTTCATGCATACCTGTATCCCTCACTTTTATAATTCACTTATTAATAAGGTAAAGTGTATATCTAAATACTCTCTATGTTATGAATCCTACTTACATTATAACAAATGACAAGAGGTAATTAATTATGAAATACCTAAATAAATCCTATATTTATTTAGGTCTACCATAATTATTACATAACTAGATTCAAAAATTATAATAATATTGTTAAATTCAAAGACTATGTCTATAATGTTTATATAAAAGGAATTTACAATTATACTTATTTATATCAATATTATATATTATATTAGATATTGGAACTAAATAGTTAATCATGAGATAGAAAGATATATAACAATAAAAGATAAAAGGTGAAGAGACAAATAATGAATAAACTAAACCATGAAAAAAACACGCAGACTGCATCATATGAAATGGGGGAAACGGTTTATGTTCTCCAAACATGTACGGAAGAAGAAGACCCAGAGAGTTTTTACTACTTTAAACAATTTGAAAAAAAAGAAGGCGTGATTTTGGAAGTGATCGAACACCCCCGTCTCCAATATCGTGTAAAATTTGGCCAGGCGGATGCAGTCTTGTATCATGAGGAATTAACGAATGGCAACCAACGGGATGTTCCCATAACAGGAACGGATAAGCAAGAAGGATGGGAGGGGAATAAAGTGGAATGGTATACACAAAAGGAAGTAGCTGATTTATTAGGAGTATCCAAGGCAACGGTCTACCATTATGGAAAGCAGAAGAAAATCATTAAAATTCTGGACCCACATCGATTACATAAAGAGGCACGTTATGAAAAAGCGGAAGTGGATCAACTAGTATATGAAAAGCAATCTTTACCTACTGGTATGAGTCCAAATGAGGTTGCAAAGAAATTGGGATTATCTGTACAAAGTGTTTATAAGTATATACAAGATGGTTCCATAAAAGCTGAATCCGTCCCTTATGGTGATGAAAGAATCACTTATGTAATTTCGGAAACAGCCTATCATGAAGCAGAGAAATCACTCAAACCGTCTGAAACCCAGCGACCAAAAAAATATGAATATTATGATGCGAAAAATGATATTGTTTTGTATCAAAGATTTCATTCGAATAAAATACCAGAGGCACGTGTGATTCGTAATGAAGAAAAAGTATTTGGTTTCTACTTACCCAATATCCAAAAGTTGTTGACGTATGAAGAAGGAATTAATAATTATGCCTTAAAGCCATCATACTCGATCCACCAACCTACTTTGGATTATAAAGGATATGTTGAGCTTCAGGTACCAAAAAATGAAGTTGTATTTTATCCCTTCATTGACTACTTATATGAAATATGGGGAGTGGAAAACATAAGAATGAGAGAACAAGATAGTTCAGTTTTACTCTTCATCAGGGCAGGGGAAAGACCGTTAATGCCAGAGATGTTTGGTATTGCTGATATTTTGCCGTACTTAATCAATGGAGAAATGCACCATGAAGAAGGTACTTTGATATTACGAAGTCCTTATAGAAAAACTAGTTTTGAATTACCAAATGAATTGTTAGAAAAAATTTCAGATTTAGCTAAACAAGAAGGGATTAGTATTAGTAAATGGGTTGAGAACAAATTATCGTCGAAAATAAAATAACTATAAAAAAATATATTTTTGGGATATATCGAAATTTGGAAGCGATATCTAACTTTGTGAATATTCACAAAGTATACGATTTTTTACTGGCTTCTTATATGAATGAAATAAACTAGATGAATATACCCATTACTACAATCATTACGAATTATGGTTAAAAGGAATGAGTACTATAGATTATTGAGTTCATGACCTCATGGCTGCCTAATTAAAGTGTCTAACTTTTTGGGTTCACTTCATTATTAGGAAGCAGGGCTCTTTTTAAATGCATATTATACGTTTTAGCATAAAAGGATTAAAATGGAGTGATCAAATTGAGTTATGAAATAAAGCAATTCAACCCAACCAAATGCCAGTTTTCTTATCGATTAGGGAAATATGATTGTTATGAATTAAGAAAAGGAACATGTTCCTTATACTTAAGTGAGGAAGAAGCAGATCAAGTAAGAAAAGAAGAAGATAATAAATTTTATGACAGTAATGTTATGTTTTGTCGTGATCTAGCAAGATCTTTGTTAAATGATAAATATTTTAAAGATTCAAGTTTTCAAGAAAGTGATTTTTCAATAAGAATGCACCCTAGAGATTGTGGACACTTTGAATTTACCGATGGACAACATAGGACTTGTATTGCAAAGCATTTAAATATACAATCAATGTTTGTTAAAGTTGAAACTTATAAAGTGGATTATGAAATAATATGCAGGGCGTGTCATGAAAAAATAGAAAAGAAGATTGAAGATAGAAAACTTAAAAATCGCTTATTGAATAAGTTAAAATTGAAAACAAAAAATGAAACAGAAATACCATATGATTTTATAGATGAAGAGTATATGAGTTTTAAAAAGGAAAAACCAGTGTCTTAAATTAGACACTGGTTTTTATTTTGATATTAACGATGTTTAGTGAATAGTTAAGTAATTTTAGGTATGAGTGAACCTTATTGAAGATTTTCATCAGGTTTAAACCTGGTTTCTAACTTTGATCACGCACCTTCTTTAGAGTAATAGTATCTAGATGTTCAAAATTTGGGAATTTTTGCAACAGAACCAAGTCATTTAATATCTTTATTTATTTGCCAGCTAAAATTTAGTAATCTAATATATAAAGAGGAGAAATATAGGAGGAATTTACTAATGAGCACTCATGAATTTGAAATGAACATAGAAGGAGAAATAATCAGATGGGCAGAAAAATCACACGCACAAATCTACCGCAACTTCTGGCAGTTCTTCATGGAAAAAGATTTACAAAAAACAATTGAAACAATAGAGTTCACAGGAATCCGCACTTCCGTTTCAGAATACTTCGTAGCCAAAAATGGAAGTAAAAAGAAAAATATCTTTGTAAAAGACAATTACTACGTTTACACCCACTTAACACCATCCGCAATGCAAAAAGCATATGAGAAATTCATAAAAGGCTGGGAGGATATATATAAACAACCGAAGGGCGAAATGCTTAACATGGAACAGGAGGAAATGCCTGAGGAACTGCAAACGGAAGAAAAGCAAAATTTGAAAAATATTTATAAAAAAAGCCATGCAATTGCTTCGGTTACGGCGAATCATGACTCACATAATAGTTCTCTAGTCATAGAACCTTCCGTTATAAAATTGCCTGACGAAACAGAACCATTAAGAATTCTTTTTGGTCATTCACCCAACAGCAATGAACCATTGTATTGGTATCCAACTACGACTAGTAAAATCATGCATACGAATACAGGTATTATTGGTACGATGGGGACAGGTAAAACTCAGTTTACTAAATCGCTCATTAAACAGATACATGATGGTTCTCTATCTAATGTAAATGGAACACCTATTGATGTTCTCATCTTTGACTATAAAGGTGACTATATCAAAGATGACTTTATAGGAGCGACAAACGCTACAGTGTATCATCCATATCACCTTCCGTATAATCCGTTATCTTTATATAGGGGAAAACAACTAAAGCCGTTATTGCCTTTGCATACAGCTAGTACCATTAAAGAAACAATTGCTAATGCTTTTAATTTAGGTATAAAGCAACAGCAGTTATTGAATGATTTAATCATTGAAGCTTATTCACAAGCAGGTATTTATAAGGCTGATATGGCTACATGGGGTCTGGTACCACCTACATTAAATAATGTATTTGAACGATTAATGGATAGGGAGGATGTAAAAGAAGATAGTCTTTATGCAGCACTAAAACAAATTTATGATTTTGAGATCTTTTCTCCAAATAGTGAGAATACAAAGTCCTTATACGACATGATACAAGGCGTAACGGTTGTAAATCTGGCTGGTTATGATCCAAGTGTTCAGAACTTGATAGTAGGAATCACTTTGGACACCTTCTATTCCCAGATGTCTACAAAAGGGCACAGTACAATTCAAGGAGATTATCGTGAATTAACGAAAATGATACTTGTTGATGAGGCAGATAATTTCTTGAGTCAAAACTTCTCTTCTTTAAAGAAAATTATGAAAGAAGGAAGAGAATATGGCGTTGGTGTAATCCTATCAACCCAATTTTTAGACCACTTTGCAACTACAAATAATGACTATGCTCAGTATATATTGACTTGGATTATACATAGAGTACCTACCATTAAAAAGAAGGAAGTACAAGCTATCTTCAGTCCAGAAAATCAGGCAGAGGGTGAGCAGATAGTTAAAAAGATAGCGCAACTTCAAAAACACTATAGCTTAGTCACGTCTGTTACCAATAATAGATACGAAATTATGGAGGATATGGCGTTCTGGAAGCTTCTAAATTAAACATAGATTTCTGATAAAAAACCCTTTGAATTTAGTCATAATTAAATTCAAAGGGTTTCTCAAGTCATCTAAAATTATTGCATCAGAACAACGTAGTGGGTTGCATAACCGAGATTAAATTCTGCAAAACTAAAAATCTACCCTATAATAACGTTAATAGAATGATACAATATTTTACAGGCATTATTAGTTAGTTGCAGGAGGTTTAAACATGAATGGTTATATTGGCGTTACTTCTAGGGAATGGTTTACGAATTTATCTTCGCATAATGAAGCAGATGAATTTAACTTTTGGCGTAAGGACACTAAAAACTTTAAATCGATAACCATGGGGGAACCGTTCTTTTTTCTTGTTAAAAATGATAAGAGAGTTAAAGGAGAAAGAGCGGTATTGGGTATGGCTACGTACATACGTTTCGAGGTATTAACGGCAGGTGAAGCATGGGACAGATACCGTAATGCTAACGGTGATGAAGATAAGGAAAGTTTTATAGGTAGAATGAAAACCATGTTTGGAACTGATGCATATACGGGTCAAATAGGATGTATAATTCTTACCGACTTCAAAGTGTTTGATAACCCCGTATATCTAAGCAATATTAATATTAAATTTGCAAATACCACTATGTCTGGACAAGGTATTACTGATACAGAAGGAAACGCAATTTTAGAGTACGGTTTTAGTTCCGTAGGTAATGTACTACGTAAACTTAACGAAATTGATCGTATAGGGTTTACGGAAGATGACGAAGGTTTTCCAGAAGGAAAGGTTAAATTAAAACGGCATCTAGTACGTGAAAGAAACCCCCTTGTTATTAAACTTGCAAAGGAACGATTCTTACAACAGCACGGTAGGTTATTTTGCGAAGTATGCGAGTTTGATTTCCAACAATATTACGGTGAACTAGGACATGGTTATATAGAAGGTCATCATACGAAACCTGTATCAGAAATGGACGATAACCAAGAAACAAAGGTAGAGGATATCGCCCTAGTATGTGCTAACTGCCACCGTATGCTACACCGTAAACGACCGTGGTTATCAAAAAGTGAACTAAAGCAACTACTACATATGCAACGGTAAACAAAAGGCCATGGATTTCATAGGGTCCATGGCTTTTCCTATAAAATAATAAGTAAATTTATATTCTAATCTAAAGTAAGAACTGTCCTATTATAGTGTAAATAAAACCTAAGTTTCAACTTTCGATTAGGTTTCAGCTAGGTTCAGATTGAAGGAAGAAGATTTCTAAAAAACCGTTCACATCACTGCCCCCATCATTTCGATTTAAAAGTGAATATGAAATAAATGTTCAAGAATCACTAAATAAAAATGTTTAGTGTGGAAAAGAGTTGCTGAAAGGGTTCGTATCTACCTAAAGTCTAATTCATTGAAAGATATTTGATTTATGAAAGGTCTGTTAAACACTTAAAAATCAAGGGTTTGATAAATATAATAATGGTGGTAAGTTGGTGGCAGCCTGGTGGCAAAACCAATCATATATTAGAAATTCCAAGAAGCAGCCATTATCAGTCTCTTCAACTTTTCGTATCCAATCGCGAACAGGAAAACAAAGAACTAACGAAGAAAATTCATCTCATCTACCTAGAAAGCAAGGGACGTTATGGTGCTCCTAAGATACATAACATCTTATTAACCAAAGGATTTTCCCTAAGTCTAAAGCGTGTTCAACGCCTAATGAGCAAAGCGAGTATTCGTTCTATCACGAAAAAATATACCGTCCTTATCCATCAAAAGAAAAGGTTATTCAGTTAGAAAATTTGCTTAAACGAGACTTTAGTACCCATACCATTAATGAGAAATGGATAGCTGATATTACGTATATCCACACGTTAAAAGACGGATGGTGTTATTTAGCTTCTGTATTGGATCTTCATTCTAAGAAAATAGTAGGGTATTCCTTTTCACGTTCTATGACGACAGAACTGGTCATAAAAGCTTTTGATAACGCTCACTCTTCACAAGAGCCCTCGGAGGGCTTAGTTCTTCATACTGATCTTGGCTCACAGTATACAAGCAGTGAGTTTACTCAACATACCCAGAATCATCATATTAAGCAATCCTTTAGCCAGAAGGAGTGCCCGTACGATAATGCCTGTATTGAATCTTTTCATGCGATATTAAAGAAGGAAGAAGTCAACCACGTACATTATCTAGACTACCAAACAGCTAAATTAGCAATATTCCAATTTATTGAAGGTTGGTATAACCGAAAAAGAATTCACAGCAGCTTAGGATATAAAACTCCACAAGCCATTGAAGATCAAATTACAAATACAGCTTAAGATTTAACTTTTTTTGTGTTCAAAATATTGACTCAAATCCAAGTGTTAAAAAAAGATTTTACTTCATTTAGGTTAATTATCTTTTTCAAGTTTGTAGATTGTATGATTACAATTTATATTTTCTAAAGCGTTATTCCTATTCCATCCAGAGCTGGTAAGGTGATTTGATTTTTTCTTTCTGTTTTTACTTTTCTTTCTACATTATCGTATACATCGTCAATTAATTTGAATTTGATTGTAGACATTAATTTGGCAATTATATAGATTGCTTTTTCTGTATATTCATCATTTTCTTGTTGCTTAAGTTCTTTTAAATAATCTAAGTATCTCGCCTCTTCTTGAAAGAAAATAAAGTTAGAAATTGCTATTGCTCTTTTCATTGAACAAACTAAGCCCATAAACTCCATTATGTTTCGAGCCACAATTTTTATATGTTCACCAAAATCCATTGGGCTAATGCAGACAACAAAAGCATTCTCTAAATCAGATACCGTTCCAAAAGTGGGTTAATAAGCCGAAATGTATACCATCCATCCCCATACTCGCAAATGTAAATTACATCATAGGGAGTAACATTATAAGCAAAACGTTCAGAGTGTAACAAAGATCTAAATCTTCACCTAAAGATACCCTTCTTTTTTGAGAATCCCTCTATTTTCTTAACTGTTCAAATATAAATTTCATTTTACATAAAAAAAGTGGTAACAAGTAATGTAATAAGTCCTCTTAAACCTGTTAAAAATCTACTAGTAACACTTTTTGTGGTTTTTGCCATAGTATTAAACTTTTAACTTTTTCATCTAAGGTCCCATTCTTTTGTAAGTAACTTTCAGCTAATTCTATAGCCGTGTCCACCATTCCAGGTACACCACCTTAATTGCTTTATCATAAGACCAATCTATTGCTTCCATTATTGCGTTGTGTGTTAAAGATCTTGTTTTAGACAATTTTGCTCACCATTCCCCTTGCAATATGGTAATATTATACTATAAAACTAAGTACGGAAATTACTATTTTTTCTCTTAAATAATATTAAATAGAGGTGTAAGTATATGCCTATAGAAGTTGGGATATGGAAGGTAAATGGCGGTATAAAAAAGGTGGATTTCTCTGTAATTGAATCAGAAAATAAGTTAGAAGATATATTGTCGAAAGATTTGTCTATTCTATCTGATGATCTTTTATTGATTGGTAGACAAGTTCAAACAGAGTATGGGAAATATTTAGATATGCTCGCAATAGATGGAGAGGGAAACCTTCATATTATTGAATTAAAGAAAAATAGAGCACCTAGAGAAGTAGTTGCTCAAGCATTAGACTATGCTTCCTGGGTACAGAATCTTTCATATGAGCAAGTATTAAGAATATACGAGGATAAAAATAACGGCCCATTAGAGGAAGCATTTGCTGAAAAGTTTGATGTTAGTTTACCAGATAAGTTGAATGACACACATCAAATTACAATTGTTTCGTCACAACTTGATAGTGAGACAGAGAGAATAATAAATTACTTATCAAATAATTATGACGTTCCAATCAATGCTGTTTTCTTCCGGTATTTCGAAGAAGGGGAACAACATTTTTTAACTAGAAGTTGGCTTTTGGATCCAAATGTAATAGATGAGAAATCTAGTAATACAAAAGTAGAGAATAAAAAGGAGAAATGGAATAAACAAGAATTTGTAGTTAATTTTGAAGATAAGCCATCTAGAAAATGGGAAGATGCAGTAAAATATGGTTTTATTTCAGCAGGCGGAGGACGCTGGTATAGTAGGACATTAAACCAATTATTTGTTGGTGCTAGAATATTTTGTATGATACCTAAAAGTGGATACGTCGGTATTGGTACAGTAATAGATACTGTTAAACCTATAAAAGATGTTACATTTAAGGTCAATCAAACAGAGGTTAAAATGTCAGATCTAAACCTCAAAGCAACCAATATGTTTCACGATGTAGAAGATCTTGAGAAGTGTGAGTATGTTGTTAAAGTAAAATGGTTAGCCAATGTATCTAAGGAGGAAGCTTATTGGGTGAAGGGCTTAAAAGCTAATCAGAACAGTGCCTATAAATTGAGAAGTCAATATACTATTGATAAAGTTTTGGAGTTTTTTGAACTAAATACTGATGAATAAAAATAATAAATAGACAGGTGCTAATATGGAGAGAAAAAGACCTATAATACAAAACAAAGTCGAAATCCCCGTAAATATTTTCAAAGGAGAAGAATTAATCGCTGAATGTCCTAGTATTCAGGAGGCGGCAAGATTTTTCAAAAAAGAAACAAATTCTAAACGTTTCAATTGGTCTGCTATTAATAAGGGGATTTGGTACGGTGAATCGTATTCTAAAGATGGAGCTACTTATTTTTTTACAACGGATAAAGAAGCTGTTAAAAAGAAAACTGGATACGAGGTAGTCTAAAACTAGATAAGAAAATATACGGATTACGTAGGTGGTATTTCCTTTAGCACTAGTGAGGTATGAATATGTTAAAAAATAATAATACATCAGCTGAGAAATTAGTTTATAAAAGGGCTGTAGAGTGGTTAATAAGAAACTACAATGCAATAAAATTAATGGATCCAGAATCTAGACATACCTTTCAAAATAGTACGAATTTTATTCAAGGCTTCGTTTATAGATGCTTAAGGTCCTCTGCAAAAGAAACTTTAGATATAAATTATGATTGGAATGGTATAGGCGTGCATAAATATATTACCCCAATAGCTTTAGAAATGTATGATACTAACAATAAAACTTCATACATAAAGGAACACGTAGTATGTAAAAATATATATTTCAAAGATATTATTAAAGAATTAAAAAAGAGTCTCCGGATGAAGGTACTATCGGTAATATCCTATTAAAGTATTGCTTTACAGCTCTTATAACCAAAGAAGAAGATAAAAAATTAGATGAAAAAGGGTTAAGAAGGGTAATGTGTGTCAATGAGGAATGGGATTATGAAAGTTTGTTTATTAGGTATGAAACAGCAGGAATCGAATTAGTAGAAAATCCATACTATGTTTTAAATTAGAGAAACAAAACTAGTAAGTATGTGAGGTGTTATACTACTAGTTTTTCGAATATGTTAATTGCTTTTCTAATAGTTTTAAGAATTAACAAGAGAAACAGGTAGATGGTAAATAAATTTTAGGGAGAACTGTTATGGATGAATTAGTAACTAGTCTAGAAGAGGTCCTTGAAAATGTAAAACAATTTAATGAGGATTTAAAAAATAAGACTGATATCATTACACAATTGTCGCAGTTTAGACATTGGTATTTTATATCCTCTACTTAATTTATTTTGGCCAAGCAAATATATTGGTTACAGGGCAATGAGTACTAAAAAGTACGATAGAGGTTCAAGGAAAACGGTGTTGATACTGAAGATATATTAAAAATGTGGTTTGTAAAATTACCACAAACATCTGAACAAAGTTATAAACTATTATCTCAAGTTCAATCGCTTATTTCTGATTATGATAAGAAGATTAACAAAGCTGCTACTATACATATACTAAAGAACGGGATTAATATTTAGTTCTCAATCTGCATATGAAAAATTAAATAAATAAAATTTTTGCGTTTAATTTAATTTTAATTCCGGTATTAAGATACTACAGTTGACAGCGTCAGGGGTAAATAAGGAATGAAAAGTTATAATGTCAGACTTATTCAAATCGATTGGACCGGACCATATCTATTAAAAATACTTACTATTTATGCAGGGCGTTTATCTGGAGAAAGTGTACCAAATGAAAGTCAAAGGGCTAATGAAATTGATTTAGCTGAGAAACTTTTAATTTATGTTCATAAACCAGCCGATAACTCCAAAAATCTGAATAATATCCCTGATCAGGATTTGCAAGATGTACATATATTAAACTGGGAATCCTCTCGGGACTTATTCCCCGAAATATCGGGGTTAAGATGGACTACAAGGTTAGACAGCTCTAACTATGAAGTTTATAGTTTGAAATAATTTAGAGAAAGTACACTTTCAATCTTTGGTTACATATATAATATGTTCGAAATTTTTGCTTTTTAGCAAATATTAATGAAGAAAAAGATTAATTTGTGACTAGTGGGAGATAATTTTGGAGTTTAAGGAATTTTTAGTTCAAAAATATAATTTAGGAGACAGTTTTGCTAAGGACTATGTCGGCCGTTTTAACGGAATTGATAATAAAGGAATTTATAAAGGAGAAAATGAGATGACACAGTCTTTGATAGTGGCTGTTGAAAAAGAATTTCCGAATTCTAAAAATCATTATCTCCTTGCTCTAGAAAGATATATTGAATTTCAGAAAGAAGCTAAAAAGCAATAAACGTGAAAGCTGATTTAGAAGCCCTATGAAAGAAAGAAATCTTAAAATAGTCGTTGTTATTCTAACGATCCAATACTAAATTATCCTCAGATTAATAGAGATTTTAAGTTGAATTTAAATTTGTGAAAAATAAAACAGACGAATTAGATACAATCTTTTAAAATTGTCCTGGCTTGAGTAATAGATTTTTATTAGGAAAAGGGCCGCAACCTTTATAGGTTCCGGTTTTTTTGTGAATCACCTTCATACTGATGAAAATATACAAAATGGTGGGATTCTTTTATTAATCAGAGGAAATTAACTCTATGTTAGAAAGGTGGTAAATGGATTTGGAATTATTTCAGATAGTAAAGGGTGTTAGCGAAGAGCAATTGCATTCTAAATTTAAATTGTTAAAAGAGAGTATTACTATGAAGGACGAGCGAGATATTTTACTTGGCTGGACGGAAGGGTTTGTGGATAGAGATAAAAAAATAGTAAGAGAATTCCAAGAAACATTTCATTCAAGTTTTTGGGAATTTTATTTGAACGCCTGTTTTAATGAAATGGGGTTTAAACTTGAACAGTCATACAATAGGCCGGATTTTATTATCACATCTCCATATAAAATATATGTTGAGGCTGTAGTTTCAAATATTAAGAAGGGTGGAAGAGAAGAAAAAGATAGAGATATAAATGATTTAATGGAAATGTTCAATCCTCCAAGTCAACAACCGGATTTTGTTGAAGTGTTAGATGAAGCTATAATTAGGCATTCCAATACCATAACATATAAAATAAATAAGCATTTTCAAGAATATTCTAAATGTGAGTGGATTGAAGAGGATGTTCCATTTGTGGTGGCTATGAGTTCTTATGATCAGGTGAATTATGGACGAGAATATATTTATCCTATGATGGCATTGCTTTACGGATTGTATTATGTACCAGAAGAAAACCATTACATAAAAAAGGATACAGTTGTTAAGCCTGAAACAGGAGCAAAAATTCCTATTGGAATATTTAATTCTGATAAATATAGTAATATTTCAGCGATTATTTATTCTTGTACTACAACTTTAGGGAAATTAGCTTCTCTGGCACTGTCATCAGGAAAAAGTTCTACAAATATAGTATACAATCTTAGAAGGGATTATGAAGATAATGATATTCCATACAAATTACAGGTCGTAGATAAAGAAGTTCCAGAGTTATTGACAGATGGACTTTTTATTTTTCATAATCCATATGCAAAAAATAAATTGGATATTTCCTGTTTTGAAGAAACTAACATAACACAATATTTTATAGAAGAAGGAGAAGTTTTTTTCACAAGCAATACTTCTCCAATTGTAACGAGGCTTAATATTCCAAGACTTATGCAGCCAGGCTTTGAAACATTGATTCAAGAGTATTTACGTCAATATAATAATGTTTCTCCGCTTGATTTTTATAATGTTTCATATCCACAGGAAGAGACAATTAATTTTGATATTATGTGTAGAGTTTGTATTATTGCGAAAATACCTGGTGAAATCCAACCAGCAATATTTTATTATGACCGCCCACAACTTGTCCCGGATGATGTTTTAACAAGGGAAGCGTTAGAACACTTTGCTGAAATGCGGGATGACAAAACAGAGAATATTGAAGAATTGATAAGTATTTATATAGCTAGAACAGAAGAGCAATTTAATTCGCTAGGATTTAAGTAAAAGATTTAATTAATTTTGGAAAAGAAATATAAATAATTCAGATGCAGGTAAAATACTTTAGGTTCCACAATTTGTAGTAAGGTGTATTCTTAAAAAGAATGTTAGTAAACCCACCAACATCCCTTTGTGTTGTCAATTACAGTCCACACATAACGTTTGTGGTTCAGGCATCCTCAAAAAAATTTAGAAATGAGAAAAAACAAATCTAATATAAGTTTAGTAGCACTGGAAAATATGTTATTATTTGTAATCCGAATAGTGAGCCCCATTCTGATAAAAAAACAATTAACTTTAATGTTAATCCTGTTCCCTAACTGGTCAGTGGAAGAAAATTAAACGATTAGTCATAATGATAATTGTAGCAGACCACCTGCTCACACATTTGCTAACATAATTATTTCATTGAGCTTTATTTATTTTACTGAGCTGATAAAAAGACCTTACAAAACCTTGAGAAATCAACCTTCTTTACACTTATTTAATGCAGTTAAACCAGTTTGATTATATGAAACAAAATTGACAGGGAAGGGGTCGTGGGTTAGAATCCCTCACAGGTCATCTTACAGTAGGGACCCCTGCCTTTACATTTACACAATTAATATGTTCATCTGCAATTGATTCTCAATTATTATGTGTAAAAGTCTGAAAAAAACTTATATTTACAATATTGTTTAATCACTGTATAATATTAACAATGTGTTGGGTAATACACGGCAAAAAATTACTCGCTTAAAAGTGTTAGTAATGCACAGCAAAAAATTACAATTATACGGGGGTAAATTATGAATAATCTCGAAATTAAATTAGTTGCAGAAGACGTTGCGACTATGAAAGAAACGACATCAGATGGTGTTATAAGAAGTAGACGCTGGATAAAAGTAGAAGTAGATCAACTAAAAAAAGCATTAACATTAAGAGAATGGACAGAAATCAATCCTCGTGAACAAAATTTAAATCTTAAGCCTGCAAAAGAAATGCGAAAAACGTTAAACGCTGATAGTAGGGATATTTTTCACTATTTGAATAGAGGTATCTCTCTAAGTGTAGCAGAATGTAAAGTTAGAAATCTTAATGATAAAAAAGAAGTATTTCTTAAATTGTCTGATGTAGATGAGCATGGGATTTTTGATGGAGGACATACAATCAAAGTTCTTTTTGATGCTTTAGATAAGGCTGAGATACTAGGCGAAAAACATGTTTTATTAGAAGTTTTTACTGGTGTAGAGGATATATTATTTGATTTAGCTAGAGCTAGAAACACTAGTACTCAAGTAAAAGAAAAATCAATAGCTAATCTTGAGGGTAAGTTTGATTTTATTAAAGAAGCTCTAAAAAAAGAGTGCTTCTATGACAATATATCTTGGACAGAAAATGAAGATGGAGATATATCCATAAATTTTATTATTCAAGTCCTTACAACATTTAATCACTCACTTCCAGATAAGTCTATGCGTAAAACATATAGTGGTGCTGGATCATGTGAGACTGCTTATATAAATGAATACAACAAGAATGTAAAAAATTATCAGCAGGATAATGTTTATTATAAATTAACAACATTGTATAGTAAGATCTTTAAGCTAGTAGATCATATTTTGGTTAATTTCCCAAGTATTTATAATAAGCATGGTTATGAATCTGAAAGAGGAAATTTCGGTAAACTGAAAGGAGTAACTTTTAAACAAGATTACTTCCCATTATTGTTTACAGAAAATAATAAGAGAATTAGTTACAAGATACCTAATTCATTATTTTTCCCAATATTGGCTTCAATGCGTCAATTATATAAGGAAGCACCTAATGGAATGTACGAATGGATTCATGACCCGATTGATGTTTTTGATGAAATAGCTGATAAATTAGTAACTAAGGTTATGGGAGTATATTTTGAGAAACAAGGTGCGGTTAATGAAGTTGGTAAAACCTTAAGTTTGTGGATAGATACTTATGAAATTGTATCAGGCTATTTAAAAGAACAAGAAATTAAAGAGTTGAAAAAACAACTAGAACAAATGCAAACAAATCAATAGGAATAAGATAAAGCATCTATTTAATAGGTGCTTTATTTTTATTACTGTATAATATTTTAGTAGATGAAAAATAAGGTTTCAATCGTATTATTTTTTGGTAGAATGATTAGTAGGTACTTAAGAATCGTATGGATAAATATATACATAGCATGGTCTAATTATACGTATAAGGTTAATCTATCAGCGGTGTGGCGGAATTGGCAGACGCGCACGACTCAAAATCGTGTTCCTCTGGAGTGCCGGTTCGACCCCGGCCACCGGTATCAAAAGAAGTCGCCTTAAATGCGGTGACGTCAGCGTTCTCTACTTCGGTAGGGAGCGTTTTTTATTTGCGTAAATTTCACGATTCGACGGAAAATATCGTGCGCGATCAATCGTGTGCGTAGTATCGCTAACTAATCGGAATGAGGCGATATTTATGGCACGTCGTAATAATCAGCTTAATCAACGCGAAATGAAAGTTATCCAATCCGAAGTAATCCACGATAGTTTCAACTTTGACGAACTCTTCATGCTATTCCTTCAAGACGGAAATCTGCGTAATTTGCGTCCTCATACATTAACCTATTACTCTAACGAATTAATGTCGTTTAGAAAGGCGTTAGAAACGCTAGAACTCGACACAATGCCGGCGAAGATTAAACCGGATCATATTAATCAATTTATTATCTACTCGAAGGATGTTTTGGAGTTAAAGATTGTTTCGATTAATACACGGCTTAGGGCGATAAGAGCGTTCTTTAATTTCGCGTATAAGCACAGCTATATCCCGAAGAATCCCTTCGCTAACATTCAGCTACTTAAAGACCGGCGGACTGTTATAGAAACGTTTACTCGCGAACAAATACATAAGCTACTTAAATCTACAGACTTAAGGACTTTTACTGGCGTACGAGATTATACGATAATGCTGCTGCTCCTAGAAACAGGCGTCAGGGCATCAGAATTGATTGGTATAGAAACGGATGATATACGGTGGGAAGACTCGATGATCCTTATACGCAATACTAAGGGGCATCGTGAGCGATTAGTGCCTTTTCAATCGAAGATGAGGGCTCAGCTAAAGAAGTATCTTTCTATCCGCGGTAAGTGTGAAACGGATGCTCTGCTTGTGACAATGGACAATACTGCGCTTTCTAAACGTCAATTACAAAACAGAATTTCTTATTATGGGGAAAAGTCCAAGATCAAAAATGTGCGTTGCTCTTGTCATACGTTCCGTCATACCTTTGCGAAGATGGCTGTTAAACAAGGTGCTGGCATCTTTGAACTGCAGCAAATTCTAGGACATACCTCTATGGAAATGGTTAGAATATACGTCAATTTATATAGTGATGATGTTAAAGAAAAGCACAAAGAATTTTCACCTTTAAAGTATCTACTATAAAAATATAAAAATACAAAAAGAGCGCCGGTTGCTGTAACAACCGAACGCCCCGCACTGATTTCTGATTACTTATAGTTTACTGAAAAAAACTGCCTTTAGCAAGGATTATTCAGTTATGCCTTTTTTCGGATACTATAAGCGCGGGCTGCGTCTCTTTTACGAAAGGGATCTAGAATCATGTCGAAAATAAGTATAGAAACTATGTCCATGTCCACAATCCAAGCAGAACACGCAGGCAACATCGCCTATTATAAATCCCTATCAAAATTCGAATCTCTCGAAGCATTCAACGCACACTACAGGAACCTCACATATACTTATGCGGAACTACTCGAGCAGAAACCGTCCTACAAGGCTATTCTAGAGGTTTTATTTCAAAGTGCGCAAAAACTATCGGAGTGCCTTTCATGAAACGTGAAACGCTCGCAGAGAAAGCCGGAGTGTCTTTGCGTTCCGTCGGAAACTTCCTAAAGGTTGCTGCCGATACTTTTGGTATCTCAACTCTTAAGCAGCTCGGTAAAAAGGACAAGCGCTACGGCGGATATGCGTATCTGGTTTATGTGTTTTCTCCCCTATCAAATTTACGTCCGCATCCTTTCGATGAGGCTATCGAAGCACCTTCCGAAAATGAAGATTGCACAGCGTCTTGCACAGCGTCTTTGCACGGCGTCGAGATGCCTTCATCCTTAGAGCGCCAAGAAGTTGAGGTCAATATTCCGGATCCGAATCAAGACTCTTTTAATCAAGCTTCCCCTTCGGAATTAAAAGATATTAAATACAAAGTACATGACTCCGTCGGTAATCGAATAAAAACTATAGAATATATTTCTCCATTCGATAATGACATCGATATGCTACTAACCGGATACGGAATACTTGAAAAGATCCAAATTCAAAAAGTAATCGAAAAGGGCTTAAAGAAACGTAATCTATTATTTGCTGATGCGAAAATGTCCGTATTGAAAGCTCTAGAGACTTTAGTGTATTTCCAACGAAAAGCTAATCGCGGTCTATTCGCATTCAAAAAAGGTACTCTGGCATTTCTAACTTATAATCTTAATCTAGCATTTGAAAGAGGCTAACGAAAAAAAGGCAAACGAAGAGTACGACCAAGCAATGAGAGACGCATACTCTACCTACAACGACGAAGTAAGCGAAAAGCGCCTTGAAGACTTTTTTAATCGGGGAATAGGAACAACAGTAATAGGAGGAAATCAGTTCGAAGTCATTGATATAAACGGGAAAGAAGACTTCTTCGCAACTTCTTACGAGTTCATTCCTAGCCTTAAAGATAGTAAGCATACTTTAAGTCTAATTAAGGATTTATTTAGTTTTAAGTAATCATAACCATTTTCAGGAATATAAAAAATGAATATGGTAAAATAGAACAAAAAAGTAGGGAGATGGTCAAGGGTGTTTAGCAGAAGGTCTGCGCTAATTTTAGGAGATATGTTCCAAGATATCTATACTTACCGAGGAAGGGGTAGTGGTTCAGGATCTAAAAATGATCTAAATAGACTCTATGACTACTTATACGAAAACGAATATTCCTCTTGGTTTTGTAACACGGCAAAAAATTTAAGAATATTTAATCAGCCTCGTGCTATAAAAGAATTAATTATGAAATTACATACAGGAGAAACACAATATCAAGTAACGAGTAATTGGACTTGGGAACAAAGAAAGGTTCTAGGCCAAAATTATTTAGTTAATCTATCGGAAGATATATTGAGAGCGGAACATAAATTGCAAGGAAAACTCATAAATAGTCTTGAACTTGATGGGTATAAGTATAATAATGGAAAATTAATTCTCTCCGAAGTTGATATTTTAGAAGTCGAAGAGGAAACAGGAGTCTTGGAATCGTTATATACAGAATTAGATTTGAATAATAGAGAAACGGCTCTTCATCACCTAAAACTTTCGAGTGAACATTATTTGGCTGCAAAATGGGATGATTCAATTTCAAATTCAAGAAAGTATATGGAGAGTGTGCTTCGAGAAATCGCTTATTCGTATAATGAAAAAATAAAGAGAAGCAAACTATCAAACCGGATTTATGAAAGTCCTAGAGAAGTACGCAGCTTTCTCGAAAGTGAAGGAATACTAGAAACTAAAGAGACCAAAACGATAGCAGCCGTCTATGGCTTGTTAAGCAATACTGGATCGCACCCGTATATTGCTGATAATGACCAAGCGAGATTACTTCGTCATCTCTCCTTGACTATTACGCAATTCGTTATGCTAAGATTCGAAGGTTCAATAAAAGAGCAAGTATCGTCATTAAAGGAGACGTAATCATGCAAATGGAAGAAGCGCAGGAACTTCGTAAGGATTGGGGTGATAAGCCGAGTAACCACCTTCGTATCGTGAAGGAATACTATCTAGGAGCTAATACGGGAGATTATGTCTGCACGACATGCGGACGCTCAGCATCCCGAGAATATTTCGAAAAGCAAGAACAGTGAATCGGGATTGCACAGGAGTGTGTCGGTAAAAATAGTAGTGGTCTTTCTTACGAACTCTTCGCTTTCCAATCTTCGTATGAGTTTTCTTGTTGTTTGTATTCTTTGGATAGGAGGTTTTCCTTTATGTCAGTTATCGATGAATTAGAAGTACTCGAGGGAGTTTTTCATAACGCTAGTTTTTTATTACAGGGGATTGATGGAAAAACCATGAACTCTATATATACGCTTGAGGAGATGAGAACGTTTGGTCTTATCGTTGGGGAGAGTGGGCGTGATTATGTATTTCCTTACTTGTTGGATGAGGGGGCTTCTGTTTATTCAATCACAGGAGAAAAGCTCGACCGCTTACGTTATGAGGTGGGGCTCGTCTGCGATGAACTAGAGAGATTGCAAAAGGAACGTCAGGAACCCGAAAAATAGATCGGTTCGGTTTTCGCTGCCTTCTCGTTGTGGGCGAGCGGCCGGATTAGACAATTTACATATAGGGGGAATATTCATGGAGCAATGGAAGCATATCAACCTTTCCGATGATATAGGCGCAGGGATCACAGAAGAGGGTTATCAGTTCATCGA
This sequence comes from Peribacillus sp. TH16, assembly GCF_016651095.1. Classification (NCBI taxonomy): domain Bacteria; kingdom Bacillati; phylum Bacillota; class Bacilli; order Caryophanales; family Bacillaceae; genus Peribacillus; species Peribacillus sp. TH16. The sequence goes on from NZ_JAEKEM010000003.1 coordinate 221,270, forward strand.
GATTGATATAGAAGCATGGAACGACGACGAGAATTTTAGTGACTTTAAGACGATTGTTTCCGTTCGTGCTACAGAGCTCGATGAAAATATCGAAGTCACAGTCCTTTCTGATTTTGAACAGATCGCAGAGAATCCACGAGTAAAAGAGCTCATCGAAGAGGCAATCGAAGTCTTACAGGAAGAAACGAGGGTCCATTTTAGCGATTAAAGCTCGCCTCGCTGCGTAACATCCATTTTTTTTGTAAACTAGAGGGACTTCCCATACCTATTTCGTATAATCTCGCAATCCCTTTCGGCTGTAAGCGTGGGAGCTTTGAATTAGGATATATCGATGTAAAGTAAGGTTGACATTCGTTAACATTTTGATGAGTTTAAGGGATATGTAATCTTACTTAAAGACTCGAGGGAGGAGAGGCTCCCGACCTCATGGGGTTCTTATAAAAAAAGGAGGAGTTAGTATGTCACTATTAAATAAACAATTTCCCAAAATAGGGGACAATATCAAAAGCTTTATTGAGGTATTTGGTCAACCTGCTAAAGAATCAAGCGATATCCTATACTTGTTTGATGTTGAGGGGATAAGACCACGTCTACTTTGCGGAACGATAAATGGACAAGTAATTAATATCTCGTGGTCTTTACCTTACGAGCTCAGTCAAGTTAAAGAAATTGCACTGCGTTTTATACCTAATGACGGTATCCTAGTAAAAGAAGGAACATTCGAGCTTAGGCCTTTAGACAATGGAGACGTGCCAATAAAAATAGATTCATACAAAGTGTCGGTTAAAGACAGTGATAGATTTTTGGATTTTGGAGTGGGGGAAGATAGCACCTTTATTCTTAATCTCAATCCAATAAAGGTATATTAGACGGGTAAGACGTCTTTAGAGGTATTAGAAGAGAAATATTTTCATGTAGGTCGAATATTACACAATACCTATTAAGTCGCATTCGTTAATTGACTGAGGAAGTACCTAAACGCTTAGAGGCCCAAGGCTTCTAACGTTTTTTTTATGGATATCAAATATTTTTTTGCTTTCAAATGCGACATAACGTATAATTTAGATATCGAATGCGACATATTGTATATAGAAATGGAGTTTTTTACATATGAAAGAAGTACAACCGATAAGAGATAGTGTGAAATTAAACGAGGTACGGTCAATCCTTCGCAGCCAGAACGAGAGAGACTTTATGCTATTCGAAATGGGCATTAATACAGGGCTTCGCATAACGGATTTACTTTCCTTACGAGTCGGGGACGTTCGTGATCGTGATTTCTACATCTTACGAGAGAAGAAAACGAAAAAGACGAAGGACATATATATCGGACATTTACAAGAGGATATCGCAGCTTACACGGAAGGCATGGGCGACGATGTTCCTCTATTTCCAAGTCGTAAAGGGGATGCTGCTATCTCTAGGCAGCAGGCTCACAAGATACTCGCAGCAGCAGGACATAAAGCGGCACTTGAGGACATCGGATGTCACTCTCTACGCAAGACATACGGATACCATTTTTATAAGAAAACAAAGGATGTTGCACTCTTGCAGGATCTTTTCAATCATGCAGCTCCATCCGTTACTCTTCGTTACATTGGGATTAATACGGATATAAGAAGGAAAGCAATGATAGACTTCGGCAGAATTTAAGGAGGGAGGCTTTACGGGCTATACCTTCTTTATTTCTAGATACGTCCGGATAGTAAGGGCGTTATATAGGGCGGCATATAAAGCTATCTGTGGATATGCAGTATCGTACTTATTTGTGATTAGATATAACGTGTAGGATGTTATTGTAGTTATTCTAAAAGCTGAGCAAGACGTTATAAGGCGGAAAATATACAGGGTTTATCTATTATCGAATTGTACAAAAGCAGGCGGCACAGTATTTCGAAGGATTACAACCGTCTTTTCTATTGTTTACGCGTCTCTTTGTCGTAGGAACAGCTAGGAACTCTTTCGCATAGGATTCCTTCGTGAACTCTCGGGATCTAACGGCGTTCTTTATGCAGGATTCTATTCAGTGTATGCAACGAATAAACAACGTAAGAGTACGGATCGAACGAATGCATAAATGTAATGAACAAATAATCAAACGAATCAATGTGATGAATCATTGATACTAAAGAATTCTTGAAATAAACGAAATGTAACTTAATGCTGTTGTGTTACGTATTGCATGCGCAAATTCTGCATGAAAATACACGGTAAGGTGGGCCGAATTCTCCGAAAACCGCCGACCCCAAGGCCCCGGCCCTAAAAGGCCCCAGACTGCTATATAAATTTAGTAACACTATTTTTTACCTCGGGGGGAAGGCGATATCCTCACGAAGCAGCAGCTCGAAAAATTTTCGCTAGCAAAAAATATCTCAGGGGCGTCTATTTGTTTCTTTTAGTCGAGAGTGATAACGAAAAGAAGTCGTATGGTAGATTTGTCGATGAGGTAGTGTAAAAAAAGGGGAGAGTGGGTCGAGTCACTCATCCGGACAATTAAATAAATTTTGTTGTTATCGTCTTCTGATCTTTGATAACCTTGCGAGCCTATTAATCTTTCTTTCTAATGAGCTATAACTTGGTTCTAATGGTATAACGCTAGGGTGTTCAGAAGGTGTATCTTGAACTTGCCTTTTTTTCTCCTTTCTTACCCAATCCTTAAGAGTTCGTGGATTCATTCCCACTATCTCAGCAGTAACGTTGATATCCAAATCCTCAATCATGGCGAATCTTATTATGTATTCCCTTTGCACTTCACTTACTCTCTTCATACCAATGTCCCTCCCGCAATTACTTTCCGCATCATTATACAAATAAAAACAGCGAATATAAACATTATCGTGAATTTAATCTCCTAGCTTATGTCAATTTTGTGAATGGACATGTAAATAAATTTCTTTTCTTTTATTTCTTTTTTTACCATGGCATCTTATCGCCTACGAAGAAAAGGATTTTGATTTCATATCGTGGGGTCAATTCCGACCAACAACAGCCTTTTGTGGGGTCAATCCCGACCATGTGAAAAGAGGATTCGACCTTAGAACAGCAAGGGTTTAAAGCGTTTTTGATGTGTTGTGTATTCTTTATTCTTAGGGAACACAAACAAACATTACAGTCGAATAAATTCTCCTGTTATCGCATCAAGGATATATCTATATCACGTTATTGTAAGAGAATGCGAGTACCTACGATATTACATAGTGATTGCGAGGGCGAAAGCCCGTAGCTGGGCGAAGCCCAAAGTATTAAAGAACGAATTAATGAACGAAGAGTCTTCGATATCTCGGGGCTCTTTTTCGTGCTGAAAATTATGTATCAAGAACGTAATAACCTTCGCTAATGCATAAGGAGGCACGAAGCCTTTAACACGAAAGGGGAGAAATTCGATGGAAACAAAAAGACGAGGAATCGTAGATCTGGATACGGGGTGGTTATTACAGGAGCTTCGCCCCAAAACAGAACAGCAAATACGTTACGCAGCGAAGAAAAGAGCAATCTAAGAAGGAAAAGGACCGAATTTTATCGCGTGCTTTCCGCAAGAGTTACGAAAGATAAATCACGAATTAACGCTTATAGAAGCAGGGGCAGCGATGCGACTACTCGGTTATTTACGATGGAAGGAGAACGGAAGGCTAATCGACTGCGGCAAGTCCCTGAATATTAAGGATCTTGCGAAGATATTCGGTAGGGGATCGACTGCCACGAAGAGTATCATAAATCGTCTCGAAGCGTTCGAACTCGTCAGCAAGGCAAGAGATGGACGGTCGAATGCGTTCTTTATTAATCCTCGATTCTTTCAATTCGGAGGGGAAATCCATACGAAAGACTATACGAAGCTCTTTATAGTAAAGTCCAGAAACCTTGTGGAAGAGCTTTCTATTCAAGAAGCGGGTCTACTATGGAAAGTAATACCGTATTTTCATTTCGCTACATACTATCTATGTGAGAATTATACGGAAAAAGATGCGCAGATAATCAGACATATGTCGCGGGAAACGCTTGCGTACCATATCGGGCACGATAGAAAAACCGTGGGAAAACTCATGAGCGGACTTAACAAAAAGGGAGCTGTACTTATTTCCAAGCAAACGGATCAAGAAGATATCTCATCAATCCAGATCTTATTTACCGCTCGAATTTTAGGACGGATGTAATGCTGCTCAGAGCTATCATAAGGAACAACAAACAACATATTTAAAAAATCTAGGAGGAAATAAACTATGAACATCTCAGAAATGAAAGAACGCATCGGATACGTACACACACTAAGACAAGAAAGCACGGGATTTTTCCGTCAATTACTAGAGGAATACAGAGAGAAGCGAGCATCTATCATGCGAAATCATGATTTATCCGAAAAAGGACGAGAAAAACAATTCTTAAAGCTACAGTCGGTTTTTGAAAAAAAAGCTCTCGAATTATCAAAGGGACTTCAAGAAGAGAGGCACAAAGTAGCGCAGGAAATTAAAGAAGCTGCGGAAACAATCCTCATAAGCGATATTCCGCCCGTGGATCCGAAGAAGCAGACGTTCTTCAATCAGAAAGCGGAACAACTCGAAGCGAAAATCAAGTTCGCAGTCACGCCAGATCGAGCAAAAGAAGCTCTCGAGAAACTCGTTGCATTAGGAGACGAGGCGGGGCTTGCAAACCAAATCAAAGGGAAGATTCTTGCTCTATCCGATCATATAATCGATCTCGTACCGCCTGCCGACCGTCCAGCAGCTCGAAAACAAATAGGAGACTTATACAATACGGCATCAAAGGAAGCTCTCCCAGAGGGAAGCAGAGAAGCCGCAGACATCTTAGAAACTGCGGAATCATTCCTCAACTCTTCCGGAATCTCGCGTGCGGTAGACGTGGGAATGCGTGAGATATCACTGGATGCCTCAACGTACCTACACAATCCAAACGACAGGCTTGCTCTTATAGGTGCAGCAGAGACAAGCTCGCAATGGCAGGAGGGGAACGGAATGCAGGAGCTTCAGGAGCTCGCAGAAAAGGCGAGACGCACGGGCAAGATGGAGGATAAGATCGCATATACGCGCGCAAAAAGAGCTCTAGATGTACAAACTTAGATAACGAAGGCATTAAATAGGGCTAACACCATATAGAAACAAATAAAAACATAACGGAGCCATTCGCTTTTTTTCAGGCGGTGGCTCTTTTTTATTTAGGAGGAAAAGGAATGAAAAGAAATATCAGTAAGAAAAGTAGAAGGGGCCCAATAACTAAATACCCCATAGTAATAGCAAAAATCGAAGAATCCCCGCATGTAACAACTGAGATTAAGAAATGCTCTCATTGTGGGATATTTCATAGTCTAACGCATTTTCATAAAAACAAATCACATTCACATGGCTTATATACAGCCTGTCGCTATTGTGTTTCCAAGCAGCGAAGAGAGTCTTACAAGCAGTACAACAAAACTAGAGAAAAGAAAATACGTAAGGAGGAGAAAACATGGCAGGAGCAGCAAACGCAGGAACGATCAGAGCTCGATTAACGCTCGAAAATAGCGAATGGAAATCCCGCATGAACGAAGCAAAGAAAGATATGCGAGGGCTTTCGGGCTCTTGCGTAGTACATATAGATTCAGATTTAATTTTCCGGTTACTCTCGAAGTTTTTTGTGATATTGTTAATTTTATATTTTTTTGATAAAATATACCAAAAAGGAGTGTGACTTAAATTATGGAACCACGACCAACCGCTAGACATTCTATTAATCCTGCATTAACGTTTGAATCACTAGAAGAAGCAAAACAACATAAACTAGATGGCCACATAATAATTACTAACGAACATAAGTCGTATTCCTGTGTAGAAAGCTCTGAACTTTCCTACTGGGAAGAGTTAGGTTATACGTTGGTTAAATAATTTAAAAGAACCCTAGTGGTTCTTTTTATTTTGGTATTCATATATTTCAAAAATCTACTAGCCTACGAAAATAGGCAGATTACCCTACGTCATAATAAAGTAATAGGCGAGGTAAATTACATTGTTCATATCGCCAATGCTTATACACAAATACGGTGAGCCGTTTGATTCCTCTGATTACCTAACGGAACTGAAACTCGATGGATATATTCCGTTGATCTGACCGCCAAAGTTTCCCGAACTACATTCGCGTGGCCTTCCACCTGGCACGACGCTCGATGGCGAACTCATTTCGACTGACAGCGCATTAAAGCCGGACTTCGAAGCTATTATCTTTATTTAAGTCTTAATTAATTTCGTTAATATAGGTAGTATTCCTTTCTTTACATATGAACATAGAAATGAAGGAATAAATAAAAAATGATAAAGTTAATACTAGTTTCAGTCATCATTAGATTATTAGGAGATTAATTATATGAAAATAAATAATTTTTATAATTTTAAAAACCCAGTTAGACATTTTTTAAATATTAATAATATGAGTTATCCAACTAGAGTTGATGAAATGGGCATTAAAGATTTATCTTGGACTGAGCCTATAAATTTTCGTGTGAGAAAAGAAGATAATAAGTATAGAACATTAAAGATGCCAAATATCTTAAATTTCTATTGTGCATATAATAGGTTCAAGAATGCGAGAAACTTTGTAGACATTTCTAGTATAGATACTCACAAAAGAATAGTGCCAAATTTAGATACAGGAGATTTTGCAACAGGTGTATACGATGAACAATTAGAAAATGATTTTCAAGAATTATGCGTATACGATAAATTAGTGAAATTGGATATTAAAAGTTATTATGAAAGGATATATACACATGACATTAAATTTGAAAATGCTGGGGATGAAAACTATTTAACAAATTTAAATTCAGGTAACACAAATGGTCTCATAATGGGTAATTATATATCATTGTATTTTGCAGAAAAATATTTAAAAGATATAAGTGATGAAATCGAAGTTAGATTAAAAGAAGGTAAGGTTGAATGTAGTTTTTCATACTTCTCAGACGATTTTTACTTTTTTTGTAATGAAAAAAATAATGAAAATGTAATTAGAATATTTGATGCTGTATTGGAAAAATATAATTTAGAGAGAAATGATGGGAAAATAGAGTCATGGACTTATTTGACATATAACAACTATCATTTATCTGAAAAATACTGGAAAAAAATAATATCAGATTGTAAAAGTAGGTATGATGAAAATAGAAATGATAATAAACTCTATTTTAGTAATCAATTAATTTATCGTATGTCAAATTTAAAAGATAATAAACTCCAAAAAACCTTTTTAAATACATTTTTTAAATCAACGTATTTTCATGATCTTGATATTAAAAAATTTGCTATCGAAGTATTTAATTATCATCAATTATGTTATATATTCAAATTTTCACCTGAAACTATGTTATATTCTATAAATCATTTTAAACATGTGGATCTTTTCTCAGGAGAAAAATTTAAAAAATTTTTAAAGGTAAGATATACTGAGGTATTATCTAAATCTTTTAATGAAGAACAACTATATTATTATTATACGATTAAAATATTAGGATTTAATTGTATATTAGAAGAAACTGTTGATATTGTTGTTGAAAGTAATAATCAGTTACTCGTATCTTATTATTTAAAAGACAATCTGTTTAATTCTGATTATATTTTAAAATTAAAATCAAAGAATGAGGAACGTTATTGGTTTCAAAATTATCATTTGATATTATATAGTGATTTAATAAATGATTTAGAAAACAGCATTAGTAAATATTTAATGCCTGCATATGCTACCACAAATAGACAGAAAACTAGTTATGAGGAATTTTATAGAATAAATTTAAAATCAAGTATATCGCTTCTAAAAGATATAGAAACTATAAGCGTTAACATTAATGAATACATGGAGTCATTAATAAGTGAACGAGTTGAAGTTTTTGGAGAAACGGAAGATGAGGATTATATGGTTGAAGATAATGAATTTTGACTTTTTATGAGATTAGAAAGGCGTGAAATTAAGTAGGTACAGGATTAGCTGCTATTGTTATTGAAAGTGAAGAATTAAAGCCATCATCATTCATGCCATTAAAGGAATAGACGTTGTTAAGCTAATGGGTGCGTAAATCATAAAAAATTCTTAAAAGGACTGTAATCAAGTCCTTTTTAATTTGAGTTAAGATATCAACACTACGTTAAATTTCATTGTAAATATTACCATTTTTAATTTTAAGTTGTTTTTTAAAATCTTCAATTTCCTTTTCTAATTCTTTAACTCTTTACTAAGAGCCACAAGTACATATTGTCGTTTACTTTCTTTACGATAGATATGCATAGAATGATGAGCCGGTTCCAAAGTAACCGCACCAGCACGCCCTTCACTTTCGCTGCGTTCGAAGTCCTGCAACACGAAGGCCAGTCCGTTACCAACCTGTCACTGCTCAATCGCAAGGGAATACTCGCTTACCAGGTGCCGGAAGACTCCGACCTGCTATCGAAGGTGAAGTACTTCGAAGGAAACGGCGCCGCTTATTACGATACTGTTTGCGGACAGGCGCTTGAAGGCGTCGTGCTAAAACGTAAGGACTCACGCTACGAAGTCGGTAAACGTTCTTCCAGTTGGCTGAAGGTAATCAATTACCTGTACGCTGACGTGTTCGTTGTTGGCCGACGCAAGGGTGAGTTCGGCTGGCTGCTTTATTTCGATGTTGGTCGCTATGCTGGCGTTATGGAGCTCGGCGTGCCTCAGGTTGCTAAGTGCAAAGTTTATGCTGCTCAGGCGATAGATGAGTCGGAGCGCAACGAGTACATTTCGCCGATTAAATGCCGAGCTAAATATCAAATCTAACTAAGGCGGGCCTGCTGCGCTTGCCTAGTTTCGTAGAGTTCGTCTAATGGCGGGCTCTTTTTTGTCACAATTATTATTTTTCAATGTATTGTTCGTATAGATTATAAATACCTTTATTACTTTTTCTTGATTTGTTTTCATAAATACCAATTATCGCCCTCATTATCCCACCATCTTCAAAGATTTCGCCTACAGGAGGAAATTCTGCTTCGTATTTCAACGCTGCATTTAATGTTTTATTAACAACTTCATCGAGTTGATTAATAGTTTTATAATCAAAAGAGAGGAGCTCATTAACTATATCCGATATGGTTTTATCTTGAGAGTGAACCCTCTCAGGGAATTTCTTGTTTAAATATACCCTCAGACTATCAAAATTTATTTCTTCGATTTCCTTATTATCTGTATCTTCAAGAAGGTGTTCGATCTTTTCTTCGGTTTCCTCCTTATTCTTCAATGTTTCTTGAAAGAATACTTCAAAATGTGTATCAGCAACATAAAATAAACCACTAATAGCATTAAAATCTTTTCTTAAAGAGGCAGGAACATCATTTACAGTTTTGTAATCTAAATAATGCGATATATTAGCCCAGGCATCCATTGATATTGTTCTTACTTGTATTTCGAAAGAAATGCCCTTTATCTCATCATACCTTGGACCGCTATACTCTTCCTTTAATTTAACAATATAATGATAGGACATATATCCAAATTCAGTTTGGTTTCCATCTATTTTATTATCTTCTTCAATTAATAAAAAATTATCTTTAATTATTGTTTCAATTCGCTTTATATCAGAGCGGAATAAGCAAACAACTCTTAATCCTACAAAATCTGTAATCTCTTTAAAAGGCTCTTTAATTTCTTTCCTTTTGACTTTATTTATAAAAGAAACTTCATCCTTTACTCTAAAAGATATAGGTTGAGTTTTGATATCTAATGCTTTAATTTCTTTATCTAATATAAATAATGCTTCATCAATTAAAGAATTATAAAAAGGAACATTTGTTTTGTATGGCTTTAAATAATCAAGATAGTCGGTAGTAAAGTCCAAGTTGTAAACCTCCGTAAGATAATTTATATTATCCTATTATATGATAAAGATACCAACAATGGAATTTAATAGTTTTTATTCAGAACATATATTCGTGTATAATGTTTGCTAAATGATAGTAGGACGCGTTCATTACGTTGATCCTGTACGTAAGGAGGTACGCCTTAAAATGGAAGCAGACGAAGTGAACCGAGTAAAGATAGCCGACATAATTGCCGTTGAGGTTAACGAATAAATTTCGCAGATATTTGCGTGTTTCTTCCTATTATATAGGCGAGAAAACGAAGGCTGAGCGTTAATAGTTATTATTGCTTTCCGAAGTCTGTCCGTGTACAATTACGTTTAAGTGATACAATCGTACGCATCGTAATACTCGTAAATACTGAACGATAATATATAAACGCTGACGTCATCGTTCTCTACTCGTTAGGGAAACGGAGACTCTTTATAGCACGACTCAAAATCGTGTTCCTCTGGAGTGACGGTTCGACCCGGCCACTGGTATCATAAAAGCAATTGAATCAGGACTTCAACGATTACGTTGAGGTCTTTTTTCTGTTTCTAAATACGACAAAAATAACTCAGAATCGTGCCGCGCTTAAGTGTAGGCGGGAATTAAATTGAGACTAGCAAATTTGCTAGTCTTGACTTATATTTAAAGGTATTTAATTCTAATGCGCATACGATGATGAAAGGGGAGTTTGAAAACTCGCAAACTAAAAATTACATAATTTACTAAATGTGGATTATTCCATTAAGAGGATAATCCGTTCACTTTTTCTTTCTAGTTTACATAACATATATTATAGGAAGTTATTAAAAACTCAAAATCACATCTCAAAATGCCAAGTAATTTTGTAATAGTGAGACGGTATAGATAATTTCAAGAAACTTCATATTTTATAATAAAGGCAATCCCAATTAATTCTCTGTTCACGGTTCTTCACCTTCACCTACATAGTACCAGCCCTTTTGGCCAGAGTTTCGATATTCATATCCAGCATTGTGTAACGCTTCTTTCAACTTCTTTTCACCAATACCAACTTTCTTTTTTGCAATCTTGGCTATGGTGTTGCCGGTTATCAATAAGTCGTCCAATATCTCTTTTACCTTCATGCCTCACATTCCTTTCACACTGATATCATTCTAGGTTCACATATTCTAAATTTTGATGTGAATTTCCTCCAATACTTCGAACAAATCCCTGAAAATGAACGGTATTAACCAACCTATAGGCGATATCCCCTATAGGTGTCCTACCAACAAAACGCGGAAAACATACGTTAAGGAAAATACTGTAGGAAACAACGATTATTGTCTGTAAATCCGTACCAATAACGGTTATTAAACTGCTATCTTGGAGATTTGTTTTTGGTTTTTCTTTTGATTATAGAAAATCTTTAAGAAATCCACGTTACAAACTACACCTTAATCTTCACCAAAAACGTGTACCGTTTTCCGCGAAATGTTGGCGGTTCGCCTTTATTGATCTTGTTGTAAGCCCTACGGTTGATTCCTAAGCTCATATAGGGTTTTGAGCGTGCCAGACATCACACTAGTAGCACTATTTAAACACAATTGAAATTATGTTCAAAAATAAATAAAGCGTTTTCATTTATCAGAAAGTTAATTATAATCTAAATATGAAATTAATTTTAACGAGTGAACATAATTTCTCAGAAGGGAGGATGAAATGTACTCAAATGAAGAAATGATTGTAATAGCAAAGATGTATTATGAGATGAATCTTACACAGAAGGAAATAGCAGAAAAACTAAGCTATTCAAGACCAACAATAAGCCGGATTATTGATGCGGCGTTTAAAGCGGGGATTATTGATGTCAAAATAAATTACTCACTCAATTCAGTTCAGGAGTTAGCAAATAAGATAAAGGAAAAGTATAAATTAAAAAAAGTGTTCGTTTTACCGGTTTATGTAGATGATGTCCCACTCATTCAAAATGATATAGGCAAAGCGGTTGCAGGATATTTATATGAAATCTGTGAGAGACACTCGATTTTAGGTGTTTCTTGGGGGACATCCATGAGTTACGTTATTCCTCATTTAAAGGAAAAAAAATTACCCTTTATGAAAATAGTTCAATTAAATGGGGGAATAGCTAAGAGTAACTTTTCCACAGGATCAGGGGCGCTGCTTGAAAAGTTTTCAGAGGCGTTTTCAGCCGACCATTATCTTTTACCCGTTCCATCCATTGTGGATACTTCGATTATAGCTAATTCAATTATGACAGATTCTAGTATTGAACAAGTTTTAAATCTCGGTAAAAAAAGTAATATTGCGGTATTTGGAATCGGGAATGTGTCATATGAATCAGTTCTCTATAAAGGTGGGTATTTTAAAGGAGATTCGTACGAAACATTAATGAATCAAAAAGCAGTAGGCGATATTTGTTCAAGATATTTCTCGTTGGCGGGGGAAATAGTCGATAAAGACTTGAACAAACGAACCATTGGGCTAGAGTTAGAAGAATTACGAAATAAAGAGTTTTCAATCGCTTTAGCTGCAGGCAGGGCAAAAGCCGGTAGTGTAAAAGGAGCTTTAAATGGAGGGTATGTAAACGTACTTTTCATAGATGAAGAATTAGCAAAAGAAATAGTTTAATTTAAATGGGGGAAAAATCATGAAAGCAGTCAAATTGTACGAGCCAGGCAATTTACAGGTAGAAGAAGTAGAATTACCGTCAATCTCGGAAACAGAAGTATTAATTAAAGTGAAGGCAATCGGAATTTGTGGATCAGATATTCCTAGAGCACTAACAAAAGGTGCTTACTATAAAGGGTTAACACTAGGTCATGAATTTTCAGGACAGATTGTAGAATGTGGATCAGATGCTTCGGAATGGTCCGTCGGAGATCGTGTAACTATTGCTCCGTTAGAACCTTGTATGGAGTGCGTTTATTGTAAACAAGGAAAATTTGGTTTATGTGACACATACAACTATTACGGTTCAAGAACAGATGGTGCAATGGCGAACTACATTAAAGTAGGAAAAGCTAATATCCTGAAGCTTGAAGATACTATATCGTACGATGCAGGAGCAATGGTTGATCCGGCTGCAAATGCAGTTCATGGACTTTGGAGAGGAAACCTAAAAAAAGGTGATACAGCTGTAGTTATGGGACTTGGAGCGATTGGAATGTTTGCCGTGCAATTTGCACGTGAAATGGGTGCAAAAGAAGTTATTGCTGTTGATATTTTCGAGGAGAAACTTGAAATTGCTAAAAAGCTAGGAGCAGATCGGGTAGTCAACTCGAAAAAGAAAAATATAGTGCAGGTATTAATGGATACTCACGTGGACTTTGTTATTGATACATCAGGTTCTCCGATTGCACAAGATCAAGCGGTCTTGATTACTGGGAAAATGGGACGTGTTGTATTTCTTGGAATCTCTAATCAGCCATTAACCCTATCTGCTAAAACAGTTGATCGTCTATTACGATATGAAATTGGTATTCACGGCTCTTGGAATTCTTTTTCCGATCCCTTCCCTGGTAAGGAATGGTCATATGTGATTGAGAGTATGGCACAAGGGAAGATCAAAACCGAAGAAATTGTGTCCCATCGTTTTGATTTAGACGAAACACCAGCCGTGTTTAAAAAAATAAAAAACAAAGAAATTGTTTTTAATAAAATTTTGCTTTACCCCGGAGAATAATTATGAAGAACGATATCGTACTAGGTATTGATTTTGGAACACAGTCTTTAAAAGTTGGTGTCTACACAGTAGAAGGAAAGCATGTTTATACGGCAAGCGCTTCTTATCCAACATACCATAGAAAAAATGGGTATTCCGAACAAAATGCGAACGACTGGTGGGGAGCGCTGCAGAAGGCCATGCAATACGTTACTCAAGCGGTCGATTCAAAAATGATAAAAGGGATATCGCTTTGTGCTACCTCTTCAACCGTTGTCTTAACAGACGAAAGCTTGAATCCGACAACCCCAGCACAATGCTGGATGGATCAGCGGGCTACAGCCGAAGAAGAAGAGATTAATAGTAATCAGCATTTTCAAGTGGAAAATCATCTGCTATTCTCTGGCAAGAAAACATCAGTTGAGTGGATGACTACAAAATCCTTATGGTTGAAAAAGCATTATGACTTAACAGGCAAAAGAATCGTCGAACAAATTGATTGGATCAATTATCAATTAACAGGAGAGCTTGTGGCATCAAAATGTAACGCCAGCTGTAAATGGAATTATGTTGATCGACTAGAAGGATTTTCTGAATCCTTCTTCAAGGAGATTGGTCTTGAAGGCATTACTGAACACTGGCCTTCAAAAGTTCTGAGTGTCGGTGATCAAGTGGGTAACATAACATCCAATGCAGCGGAGTATTTAGGCTTGGTTACAGGAATACCGGTTTTTCAAGGAGGCATTGATGCCCATATCGGTATGATTGGCTCAGGGGCTCTTGAGCCTGGTCAGCTCAGTATGATTACAGGTACAAGTTTTGTTCACTTAATGCACCACGATAAACCGGTTTTTAATGATTCACTTTGGGGTCCTTATGATTCACCGCTTCTTGAGGAACACTGGCTTCTTGAAGGTGGTCAATTATCATGCGGATCTATCATTTCATGGTTTCTACAAGAGTTTTATGGACACCGGACGGACAAAAAAGAAATTTACAAAGAACTTGAAATGGAAATTAATAAGATTGATCCAGGTTGTGAAGGGTTGCTCGTTTTAGATAGTTGGAAAGGGAATCGAACGCCATATAAGACGCCATATGCTACTGGTGCCTTTGTTGGTCTTACACTATCACATAACAAATATCACATTTATAGAGCCATTCTTGAAGCGATTGCGTTTGGTACAAAAAATGTAATCCGAACCATGAATCATTCTTCGATCCCAGTTGAAAGAATCATTGCAGGGGGTGGTGGAACACACAATGCTTGCTGGATGCAAATCATTAGTGATGTCATTGGACTTCCAATCTCGATTCCTAAAGATATTGAAACCGGTTCAAAAGGAGCAGCCATTATCGCTTCATACGGTCTAGGATTCCACCCCACCTTGAAGGATGCGTCGATATCTATGGTAGAGATGGAAAAAACCTATTACCCAGATATGGAGAAAACAAAAAAATACGATAAGTTATTTGAAATCTATTTACATTTAAATCAGGTATTATTTCCTATTATGAAACGATTGAAAAATGGAGGGGGTGACCAGAGTGAGCAACATACTCGAAATGAAGCAAGTGTCTAAATCTTTTCCAGGTGTGAAAGCGGTGCAAAATGTAAACTTCACTCTTAAAAAAGGAGAAGTACATTGTCTAATTGGGGCGAATGGAGCTGGAAAATCTACTTTAATGAAGATCTTATCAGGTGTATATACAAAAGATGAAGGCGAGATAAGATTAGAAGGAAAGCCGGTAACAATTAAAACACCTGTTGATAGTATGTCTCTTGGAATCTCAACTATTTATCAGGAGCTCTCCCTAGTAGAAGAATTGAGTTTAGCAGAAAATATTTTCCTTGGAAACTATCTAAAGCCAAATGGAGGCTTTGTAAAATGGAGAAAGATTAATGAAGAGGCAAAAAGGCTATTTTCTGTACTAGGATTATCTGTATCACCTACCATGCAAACATCTAAGGCCAGTATGGGTTTAAAACAAATGACGGAAATCGCAAAAGCCATAGCAGCTGAATGCAAAATAATAATCATGGATGAACCCTCAACTGCATTGTCCAATGATGAAGTGTTAAAACTATATGATGTTATTAAACTATTAAAAAAACAAGGGTATACGATTGTTTATATTTCTCATAAACTCGAAGAATTATACGCTGTGGGAGACCGGGTAACCGTACTTAGAAATGGAAAATGGGTTATCACAGATGAGATGAAGAATCTCGCACAGCCTGATTTAATCCGCCACATTACCGGACGTTCTATTGAAAAAAGGGATAAGGTCCATACAGAAACAAATAGGGAAGAATTCTTAAAAGTGAAAGGGTTTACAAACCATAAAATACAAGACGTTTCTTTTTCAGTAAGTAAAGGAGAAATCGTTGGTTTATACGGACTGGTAGGTTCTGGAAGGACGGAATTACTAAGAGCGATATACGGAGCAGATCCGATACAAGCAGGGGAACTAATGATGGATGGGATGAAAAAGAGTATATCCTCTCCACAAAAAGCAGTGGATGCTGGCATGGGACTTGTGCCGGAAAATAGAAAAACTGAAGGGGCTAACCTGGACTTGTCCATTTTAGAAAATGCATTTCTGCCTTCCCTTCACACCTTTTCTAAGCGGAGTTTTGTAAAACAACAGCAAATGAAAATGGTTATGCAAGAGATGATTAAGAAATTAAATATTAAAACAAGCGGTAGTGATGTGCCCATGAGGAACCTAAGCGGGGGCAATCAGCAAAAAGTCATAATTTCCAGGTGGCTCATTAATGAATCCAAACTTCTACTATTCGATGAACCTACGCAAGGAATCGATGTAGGAGCAAAAGACGAAATTTATGGCATTATGAAGGAACTTTCAAATCAAGGGACTAGCATAATAATGGCAACATCAGAAATTGAAGAATTACTCACCGTTTGTGACAGGGTACTGATAATGTTTGAAGGTAAGTTGATCAAGGAATTTTCGCACCCTTCCAATTATAAAAGCGAAATTATGAATATCGCCGTATCTGGTTAATACAAAAGGAGGCGTACTATGAATGCAAATATAGAAGTAGCTCGAGTAAAGCAAACAAAATCCCTTTCAATTAAGAATATTTTAAAGAAGTATAATCTTTTCTTTATCTTTTTAGGTTTCATCCTGATTGGCAGCATACTATCTGATCAATTTCTTTCTGTACAAAATTTACTGAATCTTCTTCAACAGTCTTCTTT
This sequence comes from Peribacillus sp. TH16, assembly GCF_016651095.1. Classification (NCBI taxonomy): domain Bacteria; kingdom Bacillati; phylum Bacillota; class Bacilli; order Caryophanales; family Bacillaceae; genus Peribacillus; species Peribacillus sp. TH16. The sequence continues at coordinate 237,979 of NZ_JAEKEM010000003.1, forward strand.
TGTAGGAATCGTTAGTATTGGAATGACGTTTGTCATTTTAGTTGCTGGTATTGATTTATCTGTTGGAGCAGTGTTAGCGCTAACAGGCATGTTAGTATCGATTTTGCTCGGTACAGGAATGAATCCTATACTAGCCATAGTCATTACACTTATAGCAGGAGCCTTCTTGGGCTTCGTAAATGGATTTGTTTCCACTAAATTTAAAGTTCCGGCCTTCATCGCAACTCTTGCCATGATGGTAAGTGCAAGAGGACTTGCCTTACTATCAACAAATGGAGAGCCAATATACGATCTCCCGGAAGGCTTTACAGCATTGGGCGGGAATGTTTTTGGAAAGATTCCATTCACCGCGATTGTTTGGATTGCTTTAACGATTGTAGCCCTGGTGGTTTTAAAATACACAACATTCGGAAGAAAAATATATGCAGTAGGCGGAAATGAAGAATCATCTAGACTCTCGGGTATTCCAGTCGAGAAGTATGTTACATGGTGTTTCGTAATCGCAGGGTTGTTAGCGGCAGTGGCCGGCATTCTCATGAGCGCGTGGCTAACCGTCGGACAACCAACGGCTGGTACTGGTCTTGAGTTAGATGTTATCGCGGCAGTTGTCATAGGTGGTACAAGCCTTATGGGCGGAAAAGGTAGCATAGGTGGAACATTCATTGGTGTGCTGATCATGAGCATGATCGTCAATATCTTCAACCTGTTAGGTTTATCATCTTACTACCAATCTATATTTATGGGCTTAATCATTGTACTAGCATTAATTATGAACCAATATATCATTAATAAAAAATAAGGGGTGTTTAATTTGAAGAAAAAGTGGATGACAGGTTTAGTGGCAATGGCACTTACGTTTACGTTAACGGCATGTGGAGGCGGTGCAGCAAAAGACTCTGGTTCAAACACAAGTAAAGATGGAGGTGGTGAATCATTAGTGATTGGTTTCTCCCAAGCAACTCTTGAATCTCCTTTTTATACATCATTGGTTGATGGAGCTAAAGCAGAAGCTAAAAAAGAGAACGCCGAATTAATCGTAGTGGACGCTCAAAATGATATAGAAAAACAAAATACAGATGTGCAATCTCTTATTACAAAAGGAATCGATGTTTTGCTCATTAATCCGGTCAATCCATCAGCTGTAGCACCCGCTTTAAAAGCAGCTGAAACAGCGGGTATACCAGTTATCACAGTGGATCGTCAAACAAAAGAAGACGTCGTTTCTTATATTGGCAGGGATAATGTAGAAATGGGTCGTCTTGCTGGTGAAAAAGCTGTCGAGCTTCTAGGGGGTAAAGGAGCTACCGGTAAGGTTATTGAATTACAAGGGGACGCTGGTGGCACAGTTATGAAGGCTCGTCATGATGGATTTCATGAAGTTGTAGAGAAAGAAAAGGGAATTAAGATTATTGAAGGTCCTTACAGTGAGTATATACGTGCAAAAGCCGTTTCATCTATGCAGGATTTACTGCAGGCTCATCCGGATGTAGAACTGGTATACGCTCATAATGACGATATGGCACTTGGGGCAATGAAAGTATTAGAGCAGGCAGGAAAACTGAAAGATGTTAAAATTGTTGGAATCGATGGGTTAATGGAAGCCGTGAAAAAAATTGAAGCAGGCACGTTTCATGCAACAGTTATCAACGATCCGATTTCCCTTGGGACACTTGCTATCCAAACAGCAATCAAAACAGGAAATGGAGAAGACGTTGAAAAAGTAATGAATGCAGATACAGGATTAATTGATGAAAAAAATGCAACGAACTATGTGGACGATTCGAAAAAATTCGCGGAAATAAAATAATGGAGATGAATGAATTGAATTATGTAAAATTGATTGATCATACTTTACTTAAAGCAGAAGCCAAGAAAGAAGACATTATTAAGTTATGCGAAGAAGCAAAACAATTCGGATTTGCCTCCGTATGTGTGAATCCATCTTGGGTAGCGAAGTCAGCGGAAATCTTACATGACACGGATGTAGAGGTTTGTACGGTCATTGGTTTTCCATTAGGTGCGAATACTCCTGAAACAAAAGCGTTTGAAGCAAAAAATGCACTGGAGAATGGAGCAACAGAAGTCGACATGGTCATAAATATAGGGGCTTTGAAAGATAAAAATGATGAACTTGTCGAACACGATATACGTTCAGTAGTTGAAGCGGTGAAAGAGAAGACAATAGTGAAAGTGATTATAGAAGCTTGCTTGTTAACAGATGAAGAGAAAGTGCGGGCTTGTGAAATATCGGTAAAAGCTGGAGCCGACTATGTTAAGACTTCAACAGGATTTTCCTTACACGGAGCAACTGTTGAGGATGTAGCTTTAATGAGGAGATCTGTTGGACCAAATATCGGAGTGAAGGCTTCAGGGGGTGTCCGAAACCTTCAAGATATAGAAGCTATGGTAGAGGCAGGGGCAACTAGAATAGGGTCTAGTTCAGGTGTCCAAATATTTACTGGAAAAGTAGCCACTCCTGACTATTAATAAATGTCGGAATACAATATTAAAGATTCTTAAAAATAGAATTACTTTCTTAAGAAGTTAGCTTATACCTTATCATTGTGAGCAGAAAGTTTACACTCATTCTCTTACTCAATAAAACTAAAGGTCGGTGTTTCCTTCGCGTAAGAAATATTAGCCTTTTTCATCCTTAAATTAGGGGGGGGTTAATTCATTAATAGTCTACCGAGGTTATGTTAAATGACGAGGTAGTAGGGATATATAATGACTGCTTTTAGAGTAAATGAAGAAGGAGGTTTAAAATCGCCGTTAAGGTATCTACCTCTGCTCAAAAGCTTGACTACGGGGGTTCGAATTGCCTTCGCATTGAAGGGATTTAAAAACCTATACGGGTTATATGCGAAGTTCACCATGGTTTTCAAGATCCTAAATATTTATATGACCTACCAAAGGGAATGTGTTCTGGAAAGAGTATGATTGAAAATTGGATACTAAAAAAGAGAATTAAGGTAGCTTGAATCAGATGGAATTAGACGCTAACCTTAGTGATATAGGGCTAAACCTAAGAAAAAGGGGATAAAACAATGGAATTTTACGTTTTAAAAGGTAATTTCTCTGAGATAAAATATGATCATTGGGGTGACAGTTAGGAGAATCTAATCACCTACCAGCTAAGGTTCTTTCACAGCCGATAAAGTCTAAGTTCCAATAACTATCTATTTTCGGAACTTAGACTTTTTGTAAATAAATCTAAGTCCTAGATTCAGATTTAAGAGATATACAATAAGATATCTCTTAAAATAGTGTGTTTCTAAAAGCTTCTATATTAAATCAAATGACATTATCCATAAAACAAAAGTTAATTTTGCTGTAGAGCGAATCTCATCATCAAAAATTAGACATATAAAGGTAAACTTTTCATAAAATTGATGATTTTTGAATAATGGATGTCACCTTGCATGGGTAATTCCTGATATTAGACGTAATGATTGCCTACCGTAACAAAAAAACAAATCCATAATAAATCCATTCCTGATTATTTAAGAAATGGATTTAACAAAATTTCTCACAATATATTAGCATTTTTTGAGATGTTTGATTTTAAATTGGTCACATAATCAATGAATAGACTATCCTACCTACAACATTCAATTGGGAAAACACTCTTCTCGAACTGATTCGAGTTGGCTACTATATCTGAATCTACGAAAATAGACATAAAATTGGTTCAGCCCATTATTAGGATTTGTTTTGTGAAACAGTAAAAAGGAGTTTACTGAGTGAAAAAACATAGCTTTAGGTTTAAATTTAACCTATCAAACACCCGGAACAAATTTTCTAAATGTACGTATGACATAACATTACTCTTAAATAGAAGAACCTATTTTGATCAATCTTTTTTCAAAATGGGTTCTTTTTATTTACGCTAATATAGGGCCAGGAGACCTTTTGATCATTCCTTATTTCAAAGTTACAGTTTTAGAAGTATTCGAAAAGAAAATTTAATTTCATCACCATGTCGAGTGGTAAATTGTACCTACCATAAGATAGCATCCGGATTATTCTTAATATTTTTTATAAAATTAAAATAATTCCAAATATTCATGTAAATTAACTTTTATTAATCTATAATAAAGTCAATGGAAAAAAATGGGGGGTATCGATATTGAAGAAAAAGTTTATTGTTCCTGCAGTTCTATCGTCAGCGTTGTTGGTAGGTTCTATCCCAGTCGGTAATGTATTTGCGAAGCCGGTTGATTCGAAGGTGGCTAGTAGTGTACAAGCTTCTAAAAAGTGGAATGAGAAGGCAAGCGTTCCTGTTTTTGTGAAGGAGCGATTTGCTGAGAAATTCTCTTCTAGCAACCCTTCCAATGCACTAAATTATTTAAAGAAAAACGAAGGTAAAACCGGAATTAAAAATCCAGATAAAAACCTAAAAGTAAAAGATTCACAAAAAGATAAACTTGGTATGACCAACGTTCGCTTTAATCAATCAATAAATGGAGTGAACGTAGAAGGATCCGAAGTTATTGTTCATTTTAATAAGAATAATGAAGTCGTATCCGTCAACGGAAGAGTAAATCAGACGATTGCCGATGATGCGGTGGACACGACTGCCTCCTTAAGCAGTGATGCAGCACTAAAGCAGGCACTATCATCTGTCAATGCCCCTGAAGAGCTAACGTATGAGCCAACTTCTGAGCTTGTAGTCTATCCTTTTGAAGGAGAGAATCATACAGCTTATAAAGTGAATGTTAACTTCATGGGGGATGAGCCTGGCAACTGGTTTGTCTTTGTGGATGCAAACACGGGAGAAATCATCGATAAGTATAATGGTTTAATGCATGCTGATGAAATGAAAACACAAAAAGGTGCTGGAAAAGGGGTACATGGTGCTCACAGGGAATTACATATTACCCAAGTGAAGAAACCTAAATCTGGAACTCAGTTTGCGTTAGCTGATTACTCTCATAATGGTCTTGATGGAATACTTACGTATGATGCTAAAAATGATAATAGTTCTAGTAATGATACTCTATATGTGGGGAATTCTGCTGCATTTATCGGCGACTATGATCGGGCTCTTGTCGATGCACACTATAATTCGGAAAAGGTATATGATTATTACCTTAATGAGCATGGCCGAAATTCTCTTGACGGTGAAGGAATGGCAATCATTTCTAAAGTCCACTATGGCAATAATTACAACAATGCATCCTGGAATGGGCGTTGGATGACCTATGGGGATGGTGACGGTGAGGTCTTTATTTCACTATCAGCCGGTCTTGACGTTGCTGCCCACGAAATGACTCATGGCGTCATCACTCATACAGCAAATTTAGTTTACCGCAATCAATCTGGAGCACTAAACGAATCATTTGCTGACGTCTTTGGTGCACTTGTTGACTACGATGATTGGGAAATGGGTGAGGATATTATGGCACCAGCTGCTAAAGCTGACGGTGTAACGAGATTGCGCAGCTTGAGTAATCCAAACAGTGTTGTAGTAAGTAATGCGGAAAGAGCTGCATATGGCAGTGGAGTCTATCCGGCTCATATGGATGAATTTTATCACATGCCAACTTCGGTAGATGGCGGCGGTGTCCATGTTAACTCCTCGATTACAAACCACGCTGCATACTTGATTGGTCAAGAAATTGGAAGGCACAAGTTAGGACAAATCTACTATCGTGCAATAAGCGTTTATTTAACGCCAAATTCCGATTTTAGTGACGCTCGTAAGGCTATTGTTCAGTCTGCAATTGATATTTATGGTGAAGGCAGCAAGGAAGAGGCTGCAGCTGCTGCCGGATTTGATTCGGTGGGAATTTACTAAGTATATTATTGGATCCGCCCGCAGGAATCAATATTTTTAGCGGATTTTAGAAGAATATTGAAGTGCGTTTTATGTTCCCCCAGAATAAGAGTTTGGGGGATTTTTTGTTATGGTCTCACCAGCCTCCCATGTGTTGCCACATACAGTCTGGACACGTGGAGTGCTGTTCACTACTTGTAAGGAAAGATAAATAAGAGATGTAACAGTGATTAAAGAGCCTTTTGTAAGGCTCTTTAATTTTATTAAGTATAGAGGGTTTTAAATAGATTGCTTATATTAACAATACATAGATAAATACTGACCTCTATGCTGCCAGAGATGAAGCTCAATGTCTTAAAATTACAGCATCAATCACCAATATTTTCTGATGATGATATTTTATATATATGTACAATGTGTTAGAGGAGAGTAACATATCAGACCAAGATATAAGAAAAAAGCATGTTGAGATGTTAAAAACGAAGGCAAGTATTAAGGCAACCAATGAAAGCCAAATTAAAGTAGCGACATGTATGACTTGTGGAAGAGCAGTATCTGGTAAAGTTGAGGTCTTTTGTTTGTTAAATAAGGAGCGGTTTAAAGGTAGTATTTATTGTTATGAGCATCAAAAACCTCATATTTAAAAATGAGTAAGATTAGCTGGACATAGACAATCCCAATTTAGTAAAGCATTGAGTTCTTGTTATGAGGACTCATAATTAAATGAAGAGGTAAGGAAATAGAAGAGAGACCTTGGATTATTATCCAGGTCTCTAATCATTTTACTGCTTAGTTTATTCGTACTGTTCAATTATCTATTGATAGTAATACTCATAATATCTTTAGATTTGAACGAAAAACTTTTAATCTTAATAACGTCCTCTTTACCATTTGACCACTCAGACAGTGCCTTGAATAATTCCACATCTGGCACACCAGACAAATCAATCCAATCACTCTTAAGTTTAACTACGATTTCAAACATAATTATACCTCACCACTTTTTTCACAGTTTGGGACGGATCCAATACTTTTATCAAATACTTGTGGTCGCTGATTAATGTAGGTTGTTAGTTTTTTGTCTGATCACGTGCCTTTTCTATTTCATGCATTACTTTTTTACTCTCTTTGGATGATAAGTTCGTATATTTCTGTGTTGTTTCAATTGAATTATGTCCTAATTGGTCACGAAGTAAAATGAGATTCCCACCGTTTTTTATCCATTCGCTTGCAAAAGTATGTCTTAATTTATGCGGACTCAAAGCTTGCCCTGAAGAGAATTCTTCCTGTGAATTAAAAGCAATTGTGTATTTAGTTACTAAATCTTGAATGGCTCTGACTGAAATCGGTCTGGCCGTACCGGCATATTTAGATACAAAAACATATGAGGTACTATTTGCTCCAGGATATCGCGTTTCTCGAATTCGGAGATATTCCTTTAGGTCATTCAAAGCAGAATCTAGGATTTCTACTGTATCCGCTTTACCGCCTTTACGAATAATGTCTAATTGCTTTTTTTGAAAGTTAATGTCTTTGAACGTAAGGGAGGAAATTTCACTAACTCGAACACCACTACCAAGCATCATGCTAATAAGCGCAATATCTCTTTCCTTGTCTCGAAGAAAAGAGCCTTTTTTGTGCGGGCTGAGTGGATTCTCATAGCCATTCTTTAAGTAATCTAGAAATTCATTGATTTCCTTGTCATTCAGTATAATAGAACTTATTTTTTTTGCGCGACGGCTGGTTGTATCTTCATCTTTTTTATTTAATTTCACCTTGCTGAATACATTCCGGTAAAAATAACATTCCCCTGTTTCTTCATCCTCAGTTTCAGTCGTAAGGTAATTAAAGAGTGATTTGATCGCATTAATATTTCTTGCTACAGCATTACCTGACCGTTTTTTTATTACATCGTCTTTTTCAGAAATGATTTCTTCTTCTAAAAATTCCTTATAAAACTCAGCATTTTTTTTTGTGAGATTTTCTAAGGCAGGTAGAGGAATATATTTTATGTGATCCACTTTTGAGATTCCCTCGTGCTGCAGCCACTCGAAAAATTTTTTGTACTCATGTATGTATCCAAGCAGGGTAGAAGAGGAGTATTTTGCTCTTTTTTTGGCTTGAACAAACTCAACGACGTACTCTGGCATAGATGCCAGGTGAGTGTTTAAGCGTTTTTCATGTATAAGTGTTTCTCTTGCAGAAGCCATGTATAAAACTCCTTATGTCGAAAAATGTCGAATGTTCGCGTTAAATACAATTTTAACGAAAAGTTAACCATAATATAATTATGGTTAACTTTAGATGTTATGATCTTATAATCTTCTAATAAATAGAGTTAATTTTCTTTATCTAATTGCATGTAAATGCTTCTTTAAGCTATCTTCAACACATTCAGAAATTAAATCAATAAAATGTTCAACATTTTGTTCCACACTTGCTGCTTCTAACGTTTCATAATACCTTATTCGTTGTTCATTTTCAGCTTTAACAATAGCAGGAGGATAGCCGTTCTTCATTAAAATTAAATTCATCAAAAGTCTTGCCGTTCGTCCATTCCCATCAGAAAAGGGGTGTATATACACAAACTTAAAATGAAATAATGCTGCTAATTCTACAGGATGCATTTCATCTTGCTTTTCTTCATACCAATTGAATAGGTCTTTCATTTCATCTTGAATTTGAAGAAAATGTGGAGGCGTATGTTTACTACCTGAAATACCAACATTAAACTGGCGATACTGTCCTGCATTTTTATTGTCGATATTTTTTAATACAAGGTAATGGATATTTTTGAGTGTACTTTCATCTATAGGTTGATTTTTATTTACACACTCTTCAACAAAATCAATTGCTTCTGAATGATTAATAACTTCTAAATGTTCTTGAAGTTTTTTACCACCGATAGTTAAACCTTCTTCAAGCACAATTTTTGTCTCAAGAAGTGATAAAGTATTTCCTTCAATTGCATTTGAATTATAAGTCCATTCCACACGATAAACCTCATAAAGATTTTTAACAGCTTCTGGTGGAAGGGGTCTGAGTTGGTCTAATTCATTCTTAAGTTTATTAATTAGAGTAAAATTCTTCATAAACATACACCTTCTTATATGGTAGTTGGTATCTTTAAAAATCATTCATTATATCTATTTTATTATCTTCAGTTTAACCTCTTAGGATAATTATACCAAACTTATGTTTCTAAGTATATATATATTCGTTAAATTAGAATTTAACGCGAACTTAAAAATCTGAACATTCCGTTCCCCTTTTCCTCTATTTGTTCTGTAACAATTAACATAGCTGCTCTTGTATTGTCTCTTCGTATCATTCATGGTAATCATCAAGAATTATAAAACGCTCTTGATTCACGTAATTGTAAGAATAAAAAAGGATTTTGTTTTCTACATGTTGATGAAAGTCTATGAATTCTTTTTGATCTGGTTTTTTATTTGATTACTTGTTTCTGAGTTGATATCAATTTTTCCATTAATAAGGATTAATCTTTCCTTCTCCACTTTCTGTATAGTTGTCAGCACTCCTTTTAGCTTGTCTAATTGCCATGGGATAATTTTGAGAGTTACTTTTCCCGAACAAAATTGTAATCATAAATGAAGTCCCCTTCTATTTTAATTTAACTATGCCTCAAGTTTACTCATTATCCAGAGACACCACCTATAAATTCCCAAGTGATTCAAGGATGCTAATTTGTGGAGTATTCCTTCTGTAACTGAGCACAAAAAAAGCACCTTAAGGGCGCTTTTTTTCTGAATATATATCAAACATACTCTTTTGAACGTTTTCAGGGTGTAATGTATATTCTATCGGATTAAATATTTTATAATCTTTTTCTTTAGAAAATACATTTAGACCAATTGCTGTAACCATTTTCTTTCTTGTATAGAATTCGACGCCCTGTGTTTGTTCGCATGAAGGTCGCCATAGAAAGAATCTTTACAGCTCGAGAATGGGAAAAAACGCCATTGGTGCAGGAACGCCAACATTGACATCTAATACCTAATTCAATGTTTTCACGGAATTGAATCATGCTGACTCCATTTTGAGTAGAAATGCAAGCTCCATTCAAAAATCTTGAAATATGGCCACTCAATAGCTTCATCTAATTTACTTTATATCAGATTTTTACATTGTTTTTTACTTGTTGGTTAGGATACTTTTCAAAACGCTTTCGGAACCGATTCGTCATAGCTAAGCAAATCTCCCATAAATCAACGACAGGCTGATTGGTAAACGGCTGGGTATGCATATATCCTGGCGGTCCGAATTCCGGAGTGAAGGTTAAGTATGGGCTCCCTTTAGACTGATGATAAGCACAAATCTCGTCCCACCATTGTTCATGCTGCTTTAATGTATACTCATATTCCGGTGCACGAAAGTCTGGCACTTGGGGACCATGTTCAAAGCCAACTCTTCCATGAATGTGGATGACATGCTGAATGGCGATTGCCAGATTCTGTTTTTGATCTTCCAACATAGACTCGCAAACATTGCACCAATGACTAAAATCGGCTGTGATGTGGAGATCCGGTAAATCTTTAAGCAGTTGAACAGTACTCCATGGAGTATATGTAGCACGACCCCGATGAGTTTCATGACCAATAGGAACCCCTATTTGCTTTTCCACCCGAATCGCATTCTCAAAAAAGTTCAGTTGATCATCATAGGGCATCGAATCTTTCGCGCTATGCGTATTGATTAATATCGGTTTGAAAGCAGCAGCTCGTTCTGCTTGTTGTTCAAGCGTTACAATATGATCTTCGACCGAGTTTGGATATGGCTTTTCATTATCCTCGCGGCCGGTGTATACATGCAGGATTAGCTCCAGACTATATTTATCCAGCAACTCTCGAAAACGACCTTCATCTTCTAGAGTCGGCAACGGAGTTTCAACTCCGTTAAACCCAGCTTCGGCTATTTGTTGAAGCTGACTATCCCAATTTCCCGACATGCCCCACACGGCTTTAAACACTAGTAAATCCATGGATCTACCTCCTTTTGACTAGATATTTTGAAGCCTCAATAAGCCTTTCAGTTTTACTTTCGGATTTTCTAAGTCGCTAGATTCAACTTTTACCTGCTTCTCAATAAGTATTTCTGCTATACGAATATCTTTGGTAATACTCGCTGCCCCAATACCGCTTGCTGCAACCAATCGACCATCAGTGGACAAATGAAAGAACAGCTTGCCGTTTTTACCTAGGTCACGAATAATGGTTTTCTCTCCACAATCAACCAGTCCGATAACTTGCAAGTTTTGCTCATATTGGTCGGACCAGAACCAAGGTACAGCTGCATAAGATTCAATGGAGTCTAACATACTTCGTGCCGCGTGCGTTCCCTGGTCTTGCGCATTACGCCAAGCTTCCAACCTGATTCTCTTTCCACCATAGAGAGGATGCGGGAATGAACAGCAATCTCCGGCAGCAAAGATATTGGGATCACTCGTTGCAAGTTTCTCGCTCACACGGATCCCGTTTTCAATCTCAAGTCCGCACTGGGCGGCTAGCGATGTCTCAGGAATCGCTCCAATTCCGGCAATCACCGTATCGCAGTGGACGAATGTACCATCAGAAAGAGCAATTACATGCCCCTCGTCGGATGTTTCTATGCTTTTGATTCCTACTCCAAGCTTGAAAACTACACCGGCCTCACTGTGACGAGCCTCCACCATATATGCAATTTCTTCAGGTACACCTCGAGTTAAAATACGCGGACCTGCTTCAACAAGCGTCACGGAGCATCCTCGTTTAATCGCACTTGCTGCCACTTCAAGACCGATGAATCCACCGCCTATGACAGCAACATGCTTACCAGGCTCCAATTGTGTACGAATCTTGATTGCATCAGCAAATGTCCGTAGATATAATAAACTCAAGAGATCTGAACCCTCTATGGATAATCTACGTGGACGCGATCCAGTAGCAAGCAAGAGGCGTTCATAACGAATCTGCTGTCCATCACCAAGTATGAGAGATTGATTGTTTCTATCAATCTCTGTTACAACACTTCCAGATAAGAAGTTGACATCAAGTTGTGCTAGCTTCCTATGATTGATAATATCCACCGTTGAGGGTTCCTCCTCCGTCACCAAACAATCTTTGGATAAAGGAGGGCGCTCATATGGAGCCCTCTTTTCTTCCCCTATTAAAGTGACCGGTCCAGTCCATCCATGCGTTCGCAGCTCGACAGCTGCCCGTGCTCCTGCCTCTCCAGCACCCACAATAACCATCCCAAATTCAGCCATGATTTTTCCCCCTTCAATCAATCTTTATAAAAATTTTTCCTGATTCAACCTTAACCGGATAAGTCTTGAGATTCACACAAACTGGTGCACGTTTGGCCTCACCCGTTGTATAATCAAATCGGCCATTATGTTTAGGACATTCAATCGTATTGCCCATTACCAAACCATCCTCCAAATGAACCTTCTCATGGGTGCAATACCCGTCAGTTGCATACACTTCATCCTCGTCTGTACGATAAATTGCAAATGTTTGATCTTCATAATCAAATCGAATTACATCTTCTTCATCGATATCATCAATCATACATGTTTCAATCCAGTCTTTAAGTTCCATAAGTTAAATTCCTCCAAATATCATTGTAGTGAATCGGACAGACATCTGATTTAGTGCATCGCTTAAGGAGTACGTTACTTATAAAAAGAGACAAAGCTCCTCTGGAGTGTATAAAACGCTTTCAAGAAGTTCATTTTAAACTTTTTTGAGAACCGTTTTCTGAGTATGAACCTTCCAACACATGGTGTCTCCTCAACCATTCGATGTCCCTTCCCTAGGTACTGGCTCCTTAACTTCTGGACCATACCTATACGGATTTGCAGTGTCAGGTATAGTGCTTATGATCACATAGTCAGGATCTTTATTCTGCTTCAACATCGCTGCAAGAGTTTCTTTTAAGGCTGCCCGGAAACTTGGGCGTGCTTGCGGACAATCGGCTTTCATCTCTTCATGCAAATCCGGTAGTGCGTGATAAGGAACCATCGGGAACATGTGATGTTCAATGTGATAGTTCATGTTCCAATAAAGGAAGCCAATAATTCGATTTGTATAGAAAGTCCGTGAATTCAATCGATGATCAAGAACATCTTCTTTGAGACCCAAGTGTTGCGTAATACCCAAAAGAATGGTAAGTGCACTGCCATAGAAAGTCGGTAATCCAATAAGCATAGCTGGCAGAATACTTCTCATAGAGATGCACCAAGCGATGATTGCAGCAAAAATAAGTATCCATATCCTTGATTCCCAACATGTTTTCCGCTGCTCAGATTCCGGCATGTATTCGCCTTCCTCTTTATCTAGCTTCCCGAAGCAGTGAATGACTACTCTCATCAATGACTTTGGCCCACCATAAAGATGAAAAATTTCCATCGCTATTATTCTCCACACCGGAGGTCTTGGGGCGATAATTTCCGGGTCACTTCCTACAATAATCGTGTCCGTATGGTGGCGGGTATGGCTCCATCGCGAAGGTGTAGCTGGCCTTAGGCTCATAAAAGAAGCAATTTGATACACGGCCTCGTTCATCCAAGGTGTTTTAAAAGCCGTTCCATGTCCACATTCATGCCACCGAGAGTCTGCTGGTGTCATGTAAAGGATTCCGTATAATACAAAGGCTGGAATAGCCCACCAGGTACCCCATGACAAGTACGCGAGGATTCCCGAAATAATGAGTAGACCGAACCAAATCAACGTATCGCGTATTGCTGGACCGTCCTTACGCTTCATCAACTGTTTAAGTCGTTTGCGCGGGATTGGACATGTATACCACTCGGCAGACACAAGCCCCTTTTCCGATGCCACCTTTTTTTCCGAACCGGTTATACTATAGTCTCTTCGTTTGGTTACGACATTCAAAATTTTCTCCTCCTTATTCATTTCTTGAATAAGCACTTCATTATCTGCAAAAGTTCTGATTTCCTAAATTTATAATCACTACAATTGCATCGGATTCCCTCCGGTACTTTCCTATTAAGATTTTTTATTTTTACGAGCATCGATTAATACAGCACTTACAATGATGATACCTTTTAATATTTGTTGCCAGTAAGAAGATACACCCAATAAATCGAGCCCATTATTCAGAACACCTATAATAAGCGCACCTATCATTGTTCCACCAATCGTTCCCACTCCACCAGACAAACTTGTTCCACCAATAACTGCTGCAGCAATGGCATCTAGCTCAAACATATTCCCCATACTTGGTTGACCTACACTGATTCTCGCTGTTAACATCATCCCAGCAATCGCAGCTAGTAAGCCAGCATAGGTGTAAATCATGATTTTGTAACGGTCTACATAGATACCACAAATTCTCGCTGCTTGTTCATTACCACCAATCGCATACGTATACTTACCGAACTTTGTTTTACTTAACATGAAATGTGAGATCATTCCCATCGCGATAAAGACTATAATCGGAAATGGAATGCCCATAATTTCACCTTTTCCAATAAAAAGAAATGATTGGGATAAATCAGGAATCGGTCTTCCATCACTATATAATAATGCTAAACCTCTAGCCGCAATCATCATTCCTAAAGTAGCAATAAACGCAGGGATTTTTCCTTTAGCTGTAATAGTACCATTGATCAAACCAGCAAGAGCACCAATCCCAAGTCCAATTGCTAATGGTACAACAACCGAATACTCGCCAGGATGTGCGAAACTAGCTGATACGACAGAAACTAAAGCAATAACTGAACCTGAAGATAAATCAATTCCCGTTGTTATAATAACCATCGTTACACCCATTGCGACAATACCAATAAATGAAATTTGGCGTACCACATTAAATAAGTTTTGAGTCGTTAGAAAGGCTTCGGAAAGAAATGACATCATCACCATCATCGCAAGTAATACTAGGAAAATCCCATACTTATTAGCTATTTGGGATCCTTTCTCTTTCCAAGCAATTTTATTATTGCTAGCATTTGTAACTGTGTTGCTAACTGGATTACTCATCTTATAACCTCCCCATGAACTATGAACTATAAGCAACTTCTAATATTTTCTCTTGATTTGCTTCTTCCCTACTTAATTCACCTTTTTTATAACCTTCATGCATGACAATGACTCGATCACTCATCCCTAATACTTCAGGCATTTCAGAAGATATCATTATGATTGCTTTCCCATCTTGCGCTAATTTTGACATAAGTTTATGAATCTCAGATTTTGCTCCAACATCAATACCTCTTGTTGGCTCATCTAAAATAAGGATGTCAGGATCATTTAACAGCCATCTCGCAAGCAAAACCTTCTGTTGATTTCCACCGCTCAAATTCATAATAAGTTGATCAATACTAGGTGTTTTAATATTTAATTTTTCTACTTGTTCGTTACAAGTTTCATCCACTAATTTTTTATTTATATAGCCATGTTTTAAAAATTGATCTACATTAGAAATAATCATATTTTCTCTAATTGAAATTGGAAGAATTGCACCTATTTTTCGATCTTCAGTTAATAATGAAAGCTTGTGCATAATGGCATCTCGAGGTGATTTAATGTTTACTTTTTCACCATGAATGTAAATGTCTCCAGAGTCAGGGGGATCAATACCAAAAATACTTTCGATTATCTCTGTCCTTCCTGAACCCATTAACCCTGCGATTCCTAATATCTCGCCTTTTCTAACTTCAAAGCTAATATTATTGAATTTTCCTTCTTTTCTTAGATTGTTAACAGATAACACAACTTCTTTAATTTCTGCCTTTTCTTTATGAAAGACTTGTTTAATTTCTCTGCCAACCATCATTTGAATTAATGTATCCTGATTTAATTCATGTGCACCTTTTGTACCGATATATTGACCATCTCTAAAAACAGTAAGTTCGTCACAAATTTTAAATATTTCATCCATTTTGTGTGAGATATAAATAATAGAAACACCTTTTGCTTTTAAAGAATTAATAATTTCAAATAATTGCTCCACTTCTTTTTCTGTAATGGCAGAGGTTGGCTCATCCATAATAATTAAATCAGCATTATATGATACAGCAGTCGTAATTTCTACCATTTGCATATTCGCTATGCTAAGGTCTTTCATTTTTGAGTTAGGATCAATGTTCATATTGAGTTTATTAAATAAGCCTCTTGCATCTTCAATCATTTTCTTATTATTAACCCATCCTAATTTCCCATAAGAAGGTTCCCTGCCTAAGAAAATATTTTCAGCTACAGTCATATGGGGAACTGGGGTTAGCTCTTGGTGAATCATAGATATCCCATTCTTTAACGCTTCCTTCGTACTTGATACTTTCAATTCTTTCCCCTTAAACTTAATCGTTCCTTTGTCAGGTGTATAAATTCCGAAGATAATTTTCATGAGTGTAGACTTCCCAGCACCGTTTTCTCCCATTAAGGCATGAACAGAACCTTTTTTGACCTTCAGTTGAATATTATCTAGCGCTTTTACTCCAGGAAATTCTTTTGTGATATTTTCCATTTCTAAGATATAGTCGCTCCCCATGCCGATCCCTCCCAGTTAATAAAATGATGACTATGTAATGAAAGGAAACTCAGCAAAAATGCTAACCTTTCATTATTCTATTCGATCCTAGATCATATTTAGTTACACTTACTGCATCTATATTATGCAAACACTCTTGGTAACGTATTTTTTAGTAGTTTCGTAGATTTTGTTACCGCGGTTAATTGATCCATTGTTTGATCTTCATTTTCAAGACTTATAGGACCATCATAACCAATCATATTAACGATCGAAAAGAATTCACTCCACCAAAGAGTATCGTGTCCATATCCCAAAGCGGCGAAATTCCATGAACGCTCGGTAAATAAATCTGTCGTTTTTGTATCAAGTAGTCCATCCGTTCCGACTAATCCTCTTTCGACACGTACATCTTTTGCATGAATATGATAAATGGCACCTCCTAAATGCCTGGCTGCTAAAATGGGATCTCCACCCATCCAAAATAAGTGGCTAGGATCAAGATTCATTCCAATCATTTCTCCTATTTGGTTTCTTAATTTAAACAGCGTTGCTGGGTTATATACTAATTGACATCCATGATTTTCCAAGGCGATTTTTTCTATTCCATGTTCTTTCGCTTTTTTTACAGTTTTTTCCCAGTAAGGGAATGCTTTCTCATTCCACTGCCAGTTCAGTATTTCAGTAGTTTCTGGAGGCCAGCTTGTTGTTATCCAGTTAGGTGATTTATCCTCTGGCCCTCCCCCAGGAAGTCCAGACATCATGACAATCTTTTTTATTCCTAAAAGCTCCGCAAGCCTAAATGTTTTTTCCACTACTATCTGATGAGCCTTACCTTCTTCATTTGGAGCTAATTGATTTCCAGAACAATTTAGTGCCTCTATGCCAAGGCCCTTACTTATTATTGAATTTACAAATTTTTCTCTTTCTATAGAACTCTCCAATAATTCGTCTATTTCAATATGTGGTGCATTGGACCAATTACCACATGCAAATTCTAGAGATTCATAGCCTAAAGATGCTGATGTATCAATCATATCTTCAAAAGATAAGGAACCCAAAGAATCCGTCACTAGACAAAGTCGCATCATCAAAACTCCCTACTAAATTAATGTAATTCCACCAGCTATCGTTTCACAGACATGAAGGATTTGAGGACACCCTAGAGAAAGCCCTCATGTCCTCCTTCGTTCTTTTATCTTTCCAACTTCTTCAAATACTCATCAACATTTTCCTTGGTTACTAATTTAAAAGGAACATTTACAAATTTCCCTTCGATTTTCTCCCCTTTTGCAGCCTTTACCGCGGTTTCAATCGCACCTTCCCCTTGGCCATAACCATCCTGGAAAGTAGTAACATTCAATTTTCCTTGTTTGACATAGTCCAAACCATCCGCTGTACCATCGATACCAGCCACGATGATGTCGCTACGCTTTCCGGATTCTTCAAGAGCCATAATCGCCCCAATTGCCATTTCATCATTGTTAGCGACAACGGCATCGATTTCTTTACCGGATTGAATCCAGTTTTCCATTAACGTCATTCCTTGTGATCTTTGGTAATCTGCAGTCGCTTCAAGTACGATCTTCAAATTCGGGTGTTTTTCAATTACTTTTTTATTTCCCTTTGTTCTTTTTGCGACTGAGTCATGACCTAATGTTCCGTTTATAATTGCAATATTTCCTTTTCCATCTAACATCTCAGCCACTTTTTCCATTTGAATAATCCCTCCCTCAAGGGACTCGGAACCAACGAAAGCATAAATTTTTTCCATTGTGTCCTCTTCGGGCATTCTGTTTACGACTATGACAGGTATTCCCGCTTCGTTCGCAGCAACAACCATTGGATCAAGCGCAGCTGTCTCAACTGGATTGATGACAATTGCGTCTACCTGTTGAGCAATCATGGTTTCAACTTGCGAAATTTGCTTTCCAGCATCGTTTTTTGCATCAACCATGTCAACTTTTACATCATCATGTTGCTTGTCGTACTCCTCAATACCACCAATTAAGTATGTGAACCAATCCTCGAACGCTGGCATGGCTACACCAATGACAATTTGATTTTTACCTCCATCACCTGAAGTTACTTTTGAAACACAACCAGCTAGTAAACTTGTTATTAAAACAGTAACCATAACCATACTTGTCATTTTCTTGAGTTTCAAAATGAAAATCCCCCCTTATATTTGTTTTATGAACCTTAGAGAACAAAACATAAGATGTGGTATTGCCCTAAGTGCCTTCACCTTTCAAAAAAGGTAGCGCTTTCAATTGATTACAAAGTGTTGGAAGACAATGTGTATCCATAACCAATACCCATTTCAACTACTTATGAGTAAAGTATATAATGGTAATATAAATTGCCGACCTACTCACTTTTGATTCCTTTTATATCACCTAGTAATTTTCGAATGACTTGATGATATATTTACGAACGTTTTTCTTTCGATTGATTCAAAACATGCTTCAATCACATTCAGATTCTGAATTGTGTTTTCTATCATATAGTTAGGGATTTTCCCTTCCAACACACATCGTGAGAAGTATTCGACTTGAAGGACGTACTGATGTCCAATCAACTTCTCCTCCCTATACTTTCCATCCTCTCCATTTATCACAATGAGAGCTTCACCATTATTAAAATGCGGTACAAAGGCGTTTGGCACCCGAATGCTGCCCTTTGTTCCAATAATCTCGTAATAATCGATTCGTGTTCGATCCATTGCAGCATCGAATAACGCTGTCACTCCATTATCAAAATCCAATACTCCTACTACAGACATATCTACTTGACTATCAGGATTCTTTTTCATTGAGGCATAGACCCTACTTGGTTCAGCGCTTAAAACATTTCGGATGGAGTGAATGCAGTAACATCCCACATCATACAGGCTCCCACCGCCTAATTCTGGCTTCACACGTATGTTTCCAGCTTTGTCTTCAAGATAAAACGAAAGGCTAGATTTCATTATTTTTAACTCACCGATCTCACCAGAAGCAATAATCTCCTTAACTCTTTGGTGTTGAGGGTGAAATTGATACATAAAGGCTTCCATAAAAAGTACACTATTTTTCTTGCAGACTTCTATCATTTCTTCCGCTTCTCCAGCAGTTAATGCTGCCGGTTTCTCACATAGAACATGCTTCCCTTTTTCTGCCGCTCTCTTTACCCAATGGGAATGAAGTGCATTCGGTAACGGAATATAAACAGCATCAATATCTGGATCTATTAACAATTCATCATAAGATTCATAAACTTTTGGAATACTAAATTTCAAAGCCATGTCCTTTACTTTTGGATTGGAACTAGCAATGGCAGTGACTTCCGCATTAGCAGCATCCATATATGCAGGCAGTAATTCATCTTGAGCAATTTGCGCAGTACTTAAGATTCCCCAACGAACAAATGTAGTCATTGATTTCAACTCCTCCAAGTTTTTTCTACTCGTGAACATTAATCCAGATTTTAGTTCTAACAAGTACATAATTAGATAAAGCCAAATCGTAAGCGCTTTAATTTTATCTAGTAAAAAATCTTAATTATTTGCAAGACTAAGAGGATTTAATTTTACTGTTTTACCTGTTTTGTGAGATTCAGTAGCAGCTACCGCAATTTCTAATGCTGCTTTCCCGTCCTTCTCATCGCATGACGAACGCTGTTTCTTAATAATAGAAAATACAAAATCATTAAGTTCCATTCGAAAAGCCTCTATTAAGGATGGTGGAAATATAGGGCCAGGCTCGTGTTTACCAACAGCATTTAATATCGTGATTTCCTTTTCGCGAATCGAAGGTATTTGAATAGCTCCTTCCGTTCCAATAACTTCACATCCTATATCAAAACCATAAGGTGAATTCCGACTAGACTCAATATCACCAGATGCTCCAGAAGCAAATTCCATATAAGTGATGGCTTGATCGACATCATTGTACTCTTCCATAAAAGAGTTCATGACAATAGTGCCAGTTGCTAATACGGAGGTAACTTCAGCTCCCATAAGATATCTCGCTATATCATAATCATGTATAGCAAGATCTAAAAAGATACCGCCGCTGTTTTTCATGAATTCAATTGAAGGAGAAATATCATATTTACCGGGAGGATTATCCCTTGTGAATCCCTTAAAATAGATCGGTTTACCTATTTCTCCTGCTTTAATTCGCTTTTTCGCCTCTACGAAAGTAGGGTGAAATCTCCTCATAAATCCTACTTGACAGAGCACATTATTCTCTTTAATAACTCGAATAACATCTGTTGTTTCATCTAATGTTTGGGTAATTGGTTTCTCCACAAAGATATGTTTCTTATTTATTGCAGCTAATTTTACCATTTCAGCATGTGTACTTGTGGGTGTTGCGATAATCACTCCGTCAATATCTGGGTCCTCAAACGCTTCATTCGGGTCTTTTGCCCATCGTTCTACTCCTAATTCTTTTGCTGCATGCTCTGCTCGACCATCCAATGGATCTACTACACATACCAAATTCCCACCATTAATATGATTGGCAAGGTTTTCTGCATGGATAGTACCTAGCCGACCTAACCCTATAACCGCAAGACGAATATTCTCTACCATTATTTAATCTTCCCTTTCATTTGTAATTTATGAAAATCTGTACATACTCTAGATCATTCATTTATTCTTTTATTCCGAATAAATAAATGTATTTACTTGGAATTAACACCATAAAACACCGCCACAAAATCCGCCTAATGAAAGGCTTTCATTTTAAAATTTAGAATATTTTATTTTAAACGAGATATCCTTTTGATCTAACCTACACCTCCGATAGTTTCATCCCAAACTCACCTATAATAAAATTCAATAACTTATTAAAATTAATAAAATAATTATTTGATAAGTTTGAATTTTCTAATATTAGGTTATCATTTTTAAATACTAAGAAACATACTTTCCTGTAAGACGTTTTTGCATAATTGTAAGATTATAGATAGAAAATTTATGATATATTTGTTTTATTCATGTAGAGAGATTCTAGATACCTTTTTCTTACCAATAATTAAAATTCAATACAGAAACGGAGGAAATTCATGAATCACTATAATCTTTCATCATTATATAGCGCTTTACGAATCATGGATATTCAATTGGATCTAGTTGAAAAAGGTTGGTCATTTCCAAAGCATCGGCATACATATTTTGAATTTATCTATTGTATCTCTGGAGAACTAGAACAATGGGTTAATGGGGAAGTATACCTTTTGAAACCGGGTAACGCGATCATCGTTAAATCCGGTATGTATCATCACTCGTTTGCACGTATCCCTACGCAATACCTAGTCTTTCACTTTGATATAGAGGTGAAAGAAGTACAATCTGTTTTTCAACTAGTAAAGGATCCAATGATTTGTGCAGATGAAATCGTTCATCATGGGTCGATTTCACGTTGGGTTTCAAATTTGATAGAAGAGTTTAATATAAAACCACAAAAAAAAACACCTAACTTAGTGCAGGAAGATTATCTAGAAAATATTCATTCTGTTGTCAACACCCTTCGCCTACATGCAAAGGTTATAGAATTAATTAGTGTACTAGCACAACATTTTCTCTCGACAGAACGTCTTCAAGATACTAATATACCGCCATCCCAAATTAGGATTGCTCACGAAGTAGCTAACTGGCTGGAAAATAACTTAAGTAAAAAAATAAAAATAGAGGATTTAGCAAAAGATCTGAATTTACATCGAGCTTATTTAAGTCAATGTTTTAAAAAAACGTATGGAATGTCGCCTTCAGATTATCTTATAAGGATTAGAATACGAGAAGCAAGACATCTCTTATTAGAAACAGATCTTTCAATTGAAATGATTAGTTACAAATTGCCCTTTTCTTCAGCCGGACATTTTAGCCGTACTTTTCGTTCAATTATGGGGCTATCCCCTCTTAAATTTAGAAAAGAGAAAAAGAATCACTATCAAAAGCCGATAAAGACGGCATTATCAAGAGAATAACGGTTCTCCTGTAAAAAAAGGTCAATATAATTCCAATTAATCTATTGAAAAGCTGCCATCAATGAAAATGACTTTTGAGGCAGCCGGTTTGGTATGTTTCTACTAAAGCACCTATTAGTTCAAGAACTATTTCATTTACTTTAAGCTTGTCCACAAAAATTCTTCTCCGAAAATCCACTTGGTTGAGTAATCTTTTTCGGTTATTCATCCCGGTATTCTAATTTACCTAGTAATACAATTAAAAGTTCCAAAAAACTTGTACCAAAGGTAAAGACTAAAAAAGTAATTAAAGTAGACATTTTTTTAATGAATACTACAAATAAATAAACAGCACAGAATAGGATAAAGACCTAGATTATAGGGAATTGAGGGTTTAATTCCGGAAAATTTTTATCCATCTTCTAAAAATAGTTAAATCCAATATCATTTATTAAAAGAGGCTACAGCCACACCAATCGGATAAAAAGTAATAAACAACTTCTTCTGATTTCTAAATAAATATACCACTACAATCCAAGGGAGGATAAATCCAATAATAATATGAAAAAGCATATTTTACCCCTTTTGTGTTTTTAAATCTTATACAATTATCCTGCCCCGTTAGTGCCATAAGAAAAAGGTTGCCGCAGCAACCCTATTTTTGAACTCAAGCATCGGTTGTTTCAAGAAATCTCTATGTAAACTCACAATAATTTCTAAGTCCGACCCTTTATATCGGACTTATTTGACTTTCTTACATACTGCAAACTGCTTTCACCTTTAGCCCCATTTTGTTGTGCTTATGCTAACGGTAGTCGGGGTAGAACGTACCTGCCCGTGGGGCTTGGACCCCGTCAGTTAAACAGTTCGCCCCCTACTTGTAGAAACATGATTAGGCTGGTTGGGACTATGATCTCGTATAACAAGCGAAGCTATGTTACTAAAAAGGTAGCTTGTTATATTGCCAAAAACCGTAGTTTTTAGTAATAATCAGCAAAGAAATCTTGCCTGTTTTCCATATACAGTAAACTACTTTGCGGATCATAGCAGAAACCCTGTCACCAAGACTATAAAGATATTTATTTTAGTAATTCATGCCGCAGAACCACTAAGTATAAATTGATTACTTTTTTAGGATCATTCATATCCAGACCAGAAAGTTCTTCTATTTTATTGAGCCTATATATTAATGTATTGCGGTGAATAAAAAGTAAATCTGCTGCTTTAGAAACTTTGAAACCACTCTCAACCCAGATGCGAATAGTACGTAAAATTTCCGTGGAATCTGGCTGATTTAAGAGGTTTATAAGTAATCTCGCTTGATGCCAATTCATATATTTTTCTTTATTACTGATTAAAACAGTTTCAATAAAGTAGTCTTCAGCAAAAAAAATATTTTCGTTTTTTAATTCTCGTAGACGCATGCCTACTTCTAATGATAACCATGCTAATTCGCATGCAGAATTCAAGCTAGATATATTATGTGAAATATTGCTAATACCACATAGTACTGTTACACCTTCTTTTTTTAATAGTTTGATTAATGTAGTACATTTACTTTGTGTTAGCTTTCTAATATGTTTATCTTCTGGATGATAATCTAGAACATGTAAAATAAGAACTTTATCATCTGTAATAGATGCACAAATATCGTTTTGATGATAGAATACCTGTTTTACAAGCGAAAGTATTTTTTCATTCTTAAGTTGTAAACCTAATTCAGGGCTTTCTTTAACTTCATTAAATATTTCATTTTCAATCTGTTTTTTTACATTAATTATATCTAAAGCTATACAAATATGTGGTGGCCTTAAGTCAATACCTATTTCAAATCCTTTTCTTATGAGTAGTTCTTCACTTCCATTTACAGTATCTAACGTAGTGATATTCTTAATCAATTGGTTGTGTGCATAAAAAGACGAAAGACGGTCTAATTGAATCAATGTAGTTTTCATAAAATATTCGGCTAAGCTTTGAACTAGTTGAGTGTATTTCCGTACCTCTTCTTTTACTCCTACAATGCCTACAGCACCGATAACATCATTTTGAAAAAATATTGGAAAACAGTGTCCAGGTTTGGTATTAATCATGTGTTTAATATATTCTCTTTTGTGGAGAAGAGGTTTTCCTGTACGGATAACTTCAACTGAGCCCTCATTAAATAAACCAATTCGTGATAAGTCACTAGATCCTATAATAATGGATTCCTTGTCAATAATTGCCACTTCACATTCTGTAGCTTTGCCGACTGAAGTAGCCAATTCTTGTGCAATTTTCTTTAACATCTCTTTCTCCATTTCTGAATATTTGTTTATCAAGATAATTATTATATTATCTTATTTTTCAATTTTATTATGTAAAAAGTTAATATTTTGTTGTTATACTAACATTTAATACAGGTTTTTCTGTTTACATTAAAAAAGAAGAAGTTCCAATGGATATTGGAAACTTCTTCTAAGGTTTAGTGTTAGAGTGCTTTTTGTTGATTATCGTATTCCACAAGAGCCTCATCAATTTGTTCTTTACTTAATTTATAAATACCTATGCCTGTATATGCGAAAATTATTGCAATTATTGGCGTGATATATGCTGTAACAGTCCAAAGAGCATAGCCTCCTGCACCAAAAATTGTAACGCCTAAAGTACTTACATAAAAAGCACCTGAACTTCCCCATGGAACCAGAGGAGCCATCATAGTTCCGACATCTTCAATGCTTCTTGAAAGTGTTAGAGGGCCCATTCCAGCTTTCAAAAAAGCTTTTTTGAACATTTCTGGAATCATGATATGTACGGTATAAGAAGTGCCAGAAAATACTAGTAGTATCAAACTAGCGAATAAGGCAACAATCATTACTGGTCCTCGATTCTTTACTCGGCTGGATAAGGGCCGGATAGCAGTTTCAATAAATCCTGCTTTACTCATAATCGCTGCATAAGCATATCCACAATAGATAATAATGACCACGCCCACCATTGATACCATGCCTCCGCGATTTAGCAGAGTCAAAGTACTTTTAGATAAATTCTCAGAAGTAATACCAGGAATCATCGTAGAATTAAATCCTCTTAAAGCTGATAGGACACCATCTTGAAGTGAGAATCCTTGATATGCTACTCCAATAATAATAGCAGACAAACAACTTAATAACATGGTTGGAACAGGAGGTTTTTTAGTAATAGATCCTAATAAAATCACAACAAATGGTATTAGCAACATGATATTCCACTTAAACATATTATCTAGGTCTACTAGTAAAGAAAGTGCTTCTCTTGATAAACCTTGAGATTCAATGTTTAAGTTATTACCTGCAATAAAGAACACGAAAAATGCTATTAATGTTGCTGGAAAAGTTGTCCAAAGCAATGATTTAATGTGATCATATAAATTGGTTCCGACACATGCTGATGCTAAATTTGTCGATTCAGATAAAGGTGATAATTTATCTCCGAAAGTTGCACCACATATGATAGCTGCCGCTGTAAGGTATAATGGAACATCTAAAGCAGTTGCAATACCCATAAATGCTACACCTGCTGTTCCAGCAGATGCCCAAGAACTACCTGTAACGGTAGAGAAGACTATACAGATTAAAAATGCTGAAATAAGGACATAATCTGGATTTACAATCTTTATTCCATAATAAATTAGCATTGGAATCGATCCGCTAAAAATAAGAGTAGCAATTACGATACCTATGACCCAAATAATTAATATCGCTGGAGTTGCTCTAGTAATACGATTAGAAATTGCTTGTTCCATGTCATGCCAACTATACCCTAATCGATAGGCTAAAATACCGGCAAAGCTAGCAGCTGCAATCATCATAAGTTCAACTCTAAGACCGAATACTAGATAGCCAACAAACACAAAGAACACCATAAAAAACAGTCCCAAAATTGCTTCAGTAAATGTTGCTTGTCTTTTCTCCATAATCCCCCTCACTTTCCATGAAATTTATTTTGAGTTCTGGTAAAAACTATGCTTTACGATTAGATTAACTCACGATAGTTGTATACTTCTTATAGAAGAACGCTATACACTTACGTAATTATTGATAGCATTCAGAAATTTATTATGAAGTCCTTGTTTTTTCACGTGGTGGTGTCTCTTAAAAAATGTTGAAAACAGCACAAATCTATTATTAAAGAATTTCTGCTGTGTTTATGGCTCATATAATATATGAATGTTTGAAAATCTAAATAGATTATCATCAATTAGAAATATCAAAAACATTAGTATAATATGAGCTAAAGAAAAAATGGACTGCTTATTACCCTGATTAACCATAGGAAGTTTGAAGAATTTGAAGTTTTTAATGTAGTTAACATTATGTTTTCAACTATTTAATGTATTAAATTCTCTTAGTGAAGTATGACAGGTCTATGCAGCTAATAGTCTAATTGGATAATATGAATAGATTAATCAGATAAATACTGTGTTATAAAGCCATAAAGTGAAGCGCTTCCAATAAAATGAAAAAAATTATATTTAAAAAATATTTTCACTTTCCATTAACGGAAGTTCAATTCCTATATTATATTCCAAAGCTCTGTTATAAATTTCTCTAGCTAATATAATATCCGAGATTGCCATTCCCTCATTAATAGCAAGGATAATATCATTGGCACTTTCTCGTCCTGGTTCTTCTCCAATTACAATTTTACCTAAAGTGCTATGTAGTTCAGGTAAACCGTCAGGGAATGCCCCTTGCTTCTCATAAGATTTAGCTAGTTCCCAATCGTCTGTAATATAGCGATCTGCATTTAAAATAGCAGATCCTTCCCAAGCACGGCCAGCTTCAAGAGCAATGCCTAAAGAGCCTTTCTTTAACCATTCTCTTTTTACGATAGGTTTATCTACTCGCTGTGTTGCAGTTACTAATATGTCTCCAAGACGTGCTGCTTCTTCGGGATTATTAGCTTCTACAACTTCAATATCTAATTTTTGAGTTATTTTTTCTTTAAATTGATTAATGGATTCCTGTCTAACATCGTATACACAAACTTTTTTAATCTCTGCAGCAACAATTTTTAACATGAGTGTATGAATAGTTCCTTGAACGCCAGCTCCTATAATAGATAGTGTTTCAGCTTTATTTGGTTTGCAATATTTAGCGGTCACGGCACTTACAGCTGCTGTTCTTACTGCAGTAATCCATCTACAATCCATGATTGAAAGAGGCATTCCTGTAATTTCATCATTATAAACTAGAATTCCCGCAATCTGTGGTAAATTACGTTTGTGATTTTCTGGATATCCACAAACCCACTTCATTCCACATATATCCTGATCAATTAAAAAAGCTGGCATAGCATGAAGAAATGTATTTTCTCTTGTGTGTATGCCAGGTTTAGGCGGACATTCTACCATATTTTTTCCCTTCGAGACCATTGCAGTCTCCACAAGTTCGATTACTTTTTCATATGGAACTGCTGTCTTTACTACATCTTCTTGTGATAAATACCTAAACGTTACTTTTTCCATCTTGTTCCTCCTATATTATATTCTTTTTCTGTAGTCAAATTTAGTATAGTAAATAGTTTGAATTTAATCACTATTGAAAATACACAAAACATTATTCTGTAAAAGCACTATTTTTGTGCGTTCGGCACAGACAAAGATAATTTGACACTCCTTTTTGTTATTCCTTAATTAACAAAAAATGTGTATCTGAAAGGGATCTGTATATGAATCAAGAGTTTTAGTAGAAATACAAGGGAATTACGGGGAAATGTCCCCGTTCTTTTTATAGATTACACTTAGTCTACTTTTTTCATTTCAGTACTGTGTTCAGACCTTTATCTGGCATGGTGGATCTGCTGGAAGATCATCAAACATACCGGCGATTATGCCCCAAAATAAAAAACCAGGCAAAAAACGCCCGGTCCAAAACCTCCATTTATCAATTCTAGATGTTTTTTAATATTACTTAATTTTTGCATATATCGTTGAACGTGGAACTCCTGTAGCTTTTACAATGTCATTCACACTCATTCCGTTTGTTTCACGTTCATTATATAGCTTGATAGCTCGTTTTAAAGTTTTTTCATCTTGACCTGGTCTTCCCATATGTTTCCCTTGCCTTTTTGCTCTCTCCCGGCCTTCTGTTGTTCTTTCTACTATAAGATCACGTTCAAATTGTGCGAATGAACCTAAAATATTAAAAAGCAGTGTTTGTAAGCTATTTCCTTCGTTTGAACCATCAAATTTCATATCCTCCTTTACAAATCTTACATTAACTCCTTTTTCAGCTAATTCATGAACTATCTTATTTAAGTCCATAATAGAACGAGCTAAACGATCTATTTTAGTTACTACTAATGTATCTCCTATTCGTGCAAATTCAATAGCTTCATAAAGTTGGGCTCTTTGTTTTGTACTTGTTCCGGTTACTTTTTCAACAAAAAGCTTTTGGCATCCTTCATTTTCGGTTCTGGTGCAAAAACTTCAATAATAGCAATTAATCTCTAAATCTTGGACATACTGATACTATTAATCTTAAAAAAGGTGCGTGATAGTATGGAAAATCAAAATTTATTCAAGTGGAAACATTATCAGCCTGACATAATTTTGTTAACAGTGAGGTGGTACCTGCGGTACAACTTGAGCTTTCGTAATGTAGTGGAGATGATGGAAGAACGCGGCTTATCGATGGCTCACACAACGGTTATGCGTTGGGTTCATCAATATGGACCGGAATTAGATGAAAGGGTACGGCGTCATCTTAAGCCAACAAATGACTCCTGGAGAGTCGATGAAACGTATATCAAAGTAAAAGGTCAATGGATGTATCTGTATCGTGCAGTGGATTCCAAAGGAAACACGATTGATTTTTATCTCAGTAAAACAAGAGACAAAAAAGCTTTGCGGTCTTTTCATGTTTCTAAGCCTCGTGTCATGACGGTCGATAAGAATCCGGCTTATCCTATAGCAATTGAAGAGTTGAAAAAAGAGAAAAGCATACCTGATGGTATGCAACTTAGACAACAGAAGTACTTGAATAACATAGTGGAGCAAGATCATCGCTTTATAAAGAAGCGAGTCCGTTCTATGCTAGGATTAAAAACGTTTCAAACAGCCAAACAGATCATCTGTGGAGTGGAAGTGATACATATGCTAAAAAAAGAACAACTTCAACAAGGGGTGAAGTCTGTCCAAGGCGAGATTGAATTCATACATAAATTATTTGGAGTACCCTCATAATTCATAGATGAAAAGGAGATTGAGATTCTATGTTTCTAACAGGTCATATTTGCACCAGAACCCAAAATGTTCAGTGAAAGATAGAAAAATAGGTTAGCAACTGCAGGCTATATAAAGCTGACAAGAAACCCTTTCTACAGCCTGAATAGGGATGCTTTTTAGCATCCCTATTTTCACCAGAACCATATAATCTGTTATTTATTGTTCACTTTTTGTGTTTAACTTTTATTAATTAAACGCGCATTTTCATAATCCTCTTGAACCGATGACTCAACAACATCTTTCTTTCCGCGTTTTTGCAAAAATAAAATATATATTAAATGAAAAGCAATGGCTACTGGAACACCAATATATATAGTCAACTTAGTTCCTTCGTCAAACACTAAACTAATTAATACAACCAGATTAAAGACAAATGCCAAGATAGGAACTAAAGGGTAAAGTGGGGTCCGGAATTTTAGATCACTAACTTTTCCACCTTCAGCTACATATCGTCTGCGGAAAAAATACTGAGATGCCGCAATACTCATCCAAGCCAACATGGATGCCATTCCTGCCACAGAAAGAATCCAGGTATAAATAGTTTCAGCTGCTACTTTTGAAACAAGAATAGACACACAGGAGATCCCCATACTAGCCGTTAAAGCAAGTAAAGGCACACCTTTTTTTGTTAACTTTTGAAAGGATCTTGGTGCCATCTTAGAACTAGAAAGAGAGTATAACATCCTAGTTGTGGTATAAAGACCAGAGTTAGCAACAGATAGTAATGAGGTAATAATTACAAAGTTCATAATATCGGCTGCATATGGTATACCGATGTTATCTAGAGCAGTAACAAACGGGCTAGCATCTGGCTGGATTTGTTGCCAAGGTACTATAGAAACAACGATAATTATTGACAAAACGAAGAATAATATAATTCGATATGCAGTTTGGTTTATAGCCTTCGGGATTGTCTTCTCTGGATTTTCACTTTCACCAGAAGCAATTCCTACAAGTTCCGTGCCACCTAACGAATAATTAACAGCCATCATAGCAATAACTACTGCAAATAATCCATTAGGGAAGGAGCCAAATTCTGTTAAGTGCGTAAAATAAGGAGCTGCTGATTCACCCTCAATTGGTACAATACCGAAAATAGCGGCTAACCCAATTAAGATAAACGAGATTATAGCGGTTACCTTAATACTCGCGAACCAGAATTCTGTTTCTGCAAAGCTGCGCGCAGAAAGGGCATTAACAGAAAATAGTACAATTCCTGCAATTAACGACCAGATCCATGGAGAAATATCCGGGAACCATCTTTGCATCAGCGAACCTATAATGATAATTTCATACGCTACGGTTGAAGACCACCCAATCCAATAAATCCACCCAACTGTAAAGCCTGTCGATGGATGAATATATTTAGTCGCATAAGTTTGAAAAGATCCAGATACTGGCATCTCTACAGTCAATTCCCCTAAGCACAGCATAACTAAATACATAATAAGTCCGCCCATCATATAGGCTAAAACTGCGCCTATAGGGCCTGACTGACTAATCGTAAAACCTGAAGCGTTGAAAAACCCTGCACCGATTACGCCACCTAAAGCAATCATAAATAAATGGCGACTTTTCATTACCCTTTTCAGACCTTGTTCATTATCTAATTCAGCCATAACACCCTCCTAAATAAAATCAGTCATTTGATGCATGAACTAATTATGGCATTTCCTTTAATTCAAATATTGTCCTTGATACTACACCACTGAATTATCGTTAATGCAATAATTTCTGCAGATTTAAAAACTTTATCCAATTCAATATACTCATCTGGGAAGTGTGCCATTTCCGTTTTCCCTGGTCCAAATATAACTGTTGGAATTTTCCCTACTTCTGTAAGTAATCCCCCATCAGTTCCCCAAGGAGAAGCCTCTATCACTGGTTCTTCACCAGTAGTTTCTCTATATTGATGAACTAACGTATTCATCAAATCATGTTCAAGATCAATTTCCCCTGGCAGCCATCGAGCACCAAACCATTCTAAGCCAGGAGGGTTATCCTTAAACCATGGGTCTAGGATTGATAATTGTTGTAGACAATCCTCCATTTCATGTTGTGCATCTTCTACCTTCTCGTTAGGTGCTACACCCATTCTTCCCTCTATTTTTAGCAAATCAGGTACTGAAGATGGCCAGTTTCCTCCTGAAACAACTCCGATATTAATAGGAATTGGGATAGGGGTTTGCTCGTAAAGAGGATCATTAATACGTTGATTCCGTGTAGATTCCAAAGCCCTGATTTGCTCCACTAGTATCATTGCTTTATCAAAAGCGCTTACTCCCTCATATCGTGTTCCCCCGTGGGCTGATCGTCCTTTGACAAAGATCCTAAACCACATAGATCCTTGCTGTTTAGGAAAAATCCTCATATTAGTAGGTTCAGTGATTAGTGCAGCATCAGCTTTATAGCCTTTTAGAATAGTAGATAAGGTCCCTGTTCCACCACTCTCTTCTTCTATAACACTCTGAAAAATAACGTCGCCTCTAAGCTTAATATCGAGTTGTTGAATGGCTTGTAAGGATAAAAGAAATGAGACTAGCCCACCTTTCATATCCGTAACACCACGACCATACATTTTTCCTTCCTTAATTGCTCCACTATAGGGATCATCTGTCCATTGTTCATGATCACCTTCAGGCACAACATCAATATGTCCATTTAGGATTATAGAACGGCCACCACCTGTTCCGGGTAGAACACCTACAACATTTGGACTTCCTGTAAAATCATCCCTTGACGAGCAAAAGTAGGGGCTTTCGGTTAATTCTTTTCCACTTGGCTCCCAGGCATCCACCTTTAACCCCATATTCGACAATACCTCAGTGATTATTGATTGCGCTTTTGACTCATTTTCAGAAATACTAGGAGATTGTACAAGTCGCTGTAATAATTCTGTACCTTCTTCATAATGCTCTTTTAACCATGTTTGAATTTGCTCTGTGATTAATTGCAATACAGTTCACCTCGCTTTAATGCGTTATAGTGTTAGATTTTCATATATGACGGTAAGCCCCATTCCACCGGCCATACATAGCGTCACCATTCCATACTTTGTTTTGGTACGTAACATTTCATTCATTAAACTAACGGTTAGCTTAGCACCAGTTGCTCCAACTGGATGCCCCAACGCAATAGCTCCACCATTAACATTTACTTTTGAATAGTCTAACTCTAGTTCTTTAATAACAGCTAATGCCTGTGCAGCAAAGGCTTCATTAAGCTCAATCAAACCAATATCATCTAAAGTTAATCCGGCTAACTTTAGTGCCTTTTTTGTTGCAGGAACAGGTCCAATTCCCATAATACCTGGTTCCACACCAGCACTAGAAAACGCTTTCACTTTTAACAAAGGTTTTATACTTTTTTGTAAAGCTTTCTTTTGTGACATCATTAATACTGCTGCTGCACCATCGTTCATAGGGCACGCATTCCCAGCTGAGATTGACCCATCTGTTTTAAAAACTGGTGGAAGATTTATTAATTTATCTAGCTGAATATCCGATCGTACAGACTCATCTGTCCTGAAAAAGTAAGATTCTTTCATCCCTTGGACCTGTACAGGTAAAATTTCCTCTTCAAAATAATGATTTTCAATAGCCTGAGCTGCCTTTTTATGGCTATCAAAGGCAAATTCATCTTGTTCCTCGCGGGAAATACTGTAAATTTGCGTTAAGCGCTCTGCCGTCAAACCCATATGTTCATTTTCCAACGAGCAAATTAAACCATCAGTTAATAGGGCATCTTCCATTTCAAGGTTCCCAAACTTTGTCCCCCATCTATTTTTAACTAAATAAGGGACCTGACTCATATTCTCTACCCCACCTGCAATTACCACCTCTTCTTGACCGGCCTTAATCGTTAAGGCCGCGTTAGTAATTGCTTTTAAACTTGAACCACATGCCTTGATTACAACATGTCCTGGAACACTTGTTGGGAATCCAGCTAATTGTGATGATATTCTAGCTGAATTTAATCCTCCACCATGTACATATCCATGTCCAAATATTACTTCATTTACATCCTCTTTGGTAAGAGTGGTCTTACCCATTAAACCTACCAATATTTGTCT
The DNA here is from genome assembly GCF_016651095.1 of Peribacillus sp. TH16. Classification (NCBI taxonomy): domain Bacteria; kingdom Bacillati; phylum Bacillota; class Bacilli; order Caryophanales; family Bacillaceae; genus Peribacillus; species Peribacillus sp. TH16. Next base: position 271,525 of record NZ_JAEKEM010000003.1, read on the forward strand.
TCCCATTTCAGTGGCGGAAGCACTTTTAAGTGACTTTCCAAATGCACCCACTCCAGTACGAACTCCTGCAACGATGACGGCATCTTCCATTACTTCACTCCTAAATTTTTTCAGCGGTTTTAAGTATTTTCAATTGTGCATCTGTATGTTTAATTACATCTTCCACTGTGTAAGGTTCCATAACTTCTTTTAACTCTAATCCTTGTGGCGTTACCTCAATCACAGCCATTTCAGTGATGATCAAACTAACACAGCCTTTGGCGGTAAGTGGTAATGCACATTCCTTCAGAATTTTTGATTTACCTTGTTTATTTGTATGGTTCATCAGTACAATTACCTTTTTTGACTTTTGAGCCAACTCCATCGCCCCACCCATACCAGGGACAAGTTTTCCAGGAACAATCCAATTGGCCAAGTCACCTTCTTCGCTTACTTCAAGGGCTCCTAAAATGGTAAGATCTAAACGGCCTCGCCGGATTATGCCAAATGCAGTAGCACTATCAAAAAAGGAAGCCCCTTGTACTACAGAACACGGATAACCACCGGCATTACATAAATTGGGGTTAATATTACTCCTTTTTGGTGTCGGGCCAGTGCCTAATACTCCATTTTCGGCATGGAATTGAACAGAAATACCTGATGGGATATAATCAGCAATTAATGTAGGAATCCCTATTCCAAGATTAACAATCATTCCATTATCTATTTCTTGGGCAGCGCGCTTAGCGATACGGTGGCGATCTTCTACTCCCAAACCCATTTCCAATTCACTCCTTCACTTGGAATTACCATATCCACAAAGATTCCAGGGGTTATAATCGATTCTGGATCAAGTTCACCAACTTGAACAATCTCATCTGCTTCAACTATCGTAAAATCCCCCGCCATAGCAACTAATGGGTTAAAATTACGTGCGCTTTTTTCAAATACGAGATTTCCAAGATAATCAGCCTTTGAAGCATGGATTATAGACACTTCAGCAGTTAATGCTGTTTCGATCAAATATTCCTGACCATTTACAGTAATATGTGTCTTTCCTTCCTCTGCAACGGTGGCTAATCCCACATCGGATAAAATACCACCTAACCCCATACCACCGGCCCGAATACGTTCAATCAACGTTCCTTGTGGAGAAAATGTTACTTCCATTTCCCCCTTGTTCATTAATTGACCGGCTATTGGGTTGGAACCAATATGAGAAGTAATTAGTTTCTTCACCCTTCCTGAACTAACCAATCTCCCAACCCCAACGTCCGGGAAACCTGCGTCATTACCTATTAAGCTTAAATCTTTACATCCTTTATTTAATATCCCTTCTACAATTGTAGGGGGAGTACCAATACCACCAAATCCCCCGTACATTAAGGAGCATCCGTCATAAATTCTTTGAAGGGCTGCCTCTAAAGTACTTACCTTTCCTTGTTTAGACTTGGACAGCAGCATTTATCTTCCCCTCCATACTGAGTTCACATTGTACTTCATAAATTGCCTCTTCTAAAATATCTACTAAACTATCAATTTCATCTTTTGTAATAACCAAAGGTGGCGAAATGATAATAGCATCCCCCATCCCATTAATAGCTCCTGACGCTGGATAAACAAGTAACCCTTTTTCAAAAGCTTGTTTAATTACCCTATTTGTTACATTTAATTCAGGTGGATAAGGGTTTTTCTTTTCTCGGTCTGCTACAAACTCCATTCCAATTAAAAGGCCCTTTCCTCTTACGTCCCCAATCATTTCGTAAGACTCTAAAAGCGGTTTCAATTTACTCATAAGATATATACCTTGTTCTTCTGCTTTTTCTACCAATTGATGTTTCTCAACGTATTTAATAACCTTTAGTGCAACTGCTGCAGATTGCGGATTAGCACTATAAGTATGGCCTCCTATAATAGACTTAGATCCATTTAATATAGGTTCCATAACTTTATCACTGACTAGAGTAGCTGCCATTGGGGTGTACCCTGAACTCATTCCTTTTCCTAGAGTAATAAGGTCAGGTGTAACATTCCAATGCTCTATTGCAAACATCTTCCCAGTACGTCCAATTCCGGTCATTACCTCATCTGCAATAAATAGGACGTTACAACGCTCACAAATCTCTTTGATTTTTTGATAGTAATTAGCTGGTGGCATGATAGCCCCCCCAGAAGCACCTATAATTGGCTCGGCAATAAATGCAGCAACACGTTCTTCCCCAATACGCCTAATCTCCGTTTCAAGTTCTTGGGCACAAAGAAGACCCCATTCCTCTTCAGTTAAATTATCAGGTCGACGATAAGTGTATGGGGCAGACACTGAAGGATAATCAGCTAACATCGATGAAAACCTCTGTCTTCTTAATACATGTCCTGACATAGATAATGCTCCCATTGTAATTCCATGATAACTAGTCCACCTAGATATAATGCGATCTTTTTGTGATTGTCCTTTTTCTTGCCAGTATTGTATAGCAATCTTCATCGCTGTCTCGGTCGCTTCTGAACCACTATTTACAAAGAATGACCAATTAAGGTCTCCAGGAGCCAATTGACTCAATTTTTCTGCTAGTTTTTCAGCTGGTTCATTGGTAAATTGTGATCTATAAGAAAATGAAATTTTTTCTGCCTGTGCAAGGGTTTCGTCGATAACCTCCTGTACACGGTGTCCAATACTTACCGTTACAGCTCCAGACGACCCATCAATATATTTCTTACCATCCTGATCATATATATATATGCCTTTTGCAGATGCAGCTATTGGATATTGCTGACCTAATACCGGTTTAATTAAATAATCTCGTTCCTTCATCCGTTACATCTCCCTTGGAATTATAAGAGTATACTAAAACTTTATTAAAATTTCTGACAAATAACAATTTGACAAACGTATGAAAAAATAGAGGTTCCATTATACACCGCGTATAATGGATGATAGGATAATCTAAGTTTAATCACTAGGGGGCTTTCTATGGCTATTCGGATTTATGAAGCGTTGCAACTACCTATTATGAAACAAACAAAATTAACGGCTGGAAAAAAGGGGTTACAAAATTGGATCAAATGGGTAACTATTGTGGAGGTAATTGAAGATATCTATCGTTTACAAGATGGAGAGTTTTTGATCACAACAGGATTCGGATTAGGAGAAAATACGGAGAAACGTAAGGAATTTGAAAAGCTTTTATCCATCGGAAAACTATCTGGAATAGCTATATATACAGGATTTTATCTAAAGGAAATTCCAAAATCATTTATTACTATCGCAAACGAATTTGCCTTACCTTTAATTGAAATTCCTGCAAACATAAATTTTTCTATGATTACAAAAGAACTACTGGTACAAATTGTTAACAAACAAAGCCAAACATTTGAATATTCACTACGAATCCATCAGGATTTTACACGGCTTGTATTAGAACAACACGGATTTGATCCTATTACAAAAACCCTTCATGAAATAATTGATGCAAGTGTAATCCTTATAGCACAAGATGAAATAATAAGTTCCTACATAAAACATGACTTTATTGATATTAACAATTTAAAAAATCTATATGAAAAACAAACCGATAACTACAAAATTAGTAGTCAACCTATTATAGCTAATAAAAATACTTACGGAAGTGTACTCATTATAAAGGAAAAAAGGTTATCGGAAGAATTAGATTCAATCGCAATTGAGCATGCTACTACTGTATATGCCATTGAATTTTTGCGGAGAAAAGCAGTAGAGGAGACCCAATTGCGGCTCACTAGTGACTTCCTAGAAGAAATATTAAATCCTATAATCCCAAATAATAAAGATATGATCGAGAGAGGACGTAAACTAGGAGTAGACCTTTCAAATCCGCAAAGTATCTTATACATTTATTTTCCATTATTGAAAGAGGAGAACATTAAGGAAAAATACAATGAGTTAACCGAAATTATTCAATACACTATGGGAAAGTCAAAAATCCCTTACCTCATGAGGACAAAATCCGATAGTGTCATTATTTTGGCGGAAGCAAAACCTGGAGTAAATATTTTAGAATTAGCTGAGAACCTCTTAAATAGTTGGAATTTAACATTATCAAATGAACCAATAGCAATAGGTATTGGTAATACAACTGCCGACATTTATCAATTACACAAAAGTGCTGCTGAATCTGAGCAAGCAGCACGATTTTCCCAAATTCTCTTTAAACCAAAATCTATAGTCCATTATAACGATTTTGGCATATATCAATTACTCATTGAAATGAAAGAGTCAGGGGTAGATTTAGAGGAGTTTTACCAAAAATACCTTGGTAATCTATTTGATTCAAAAGGTGTAGACCTCATTACTACACTTGAAGCTTATCTTTTTTTCAATCAAAGTATTAAAAAAACAGCAAGTGAGCTATATATTCATCGCCATACACTGAAATATAGGTTAGAACAGATACAGAAAAAAACTGGATTAGACCTAAACAATTATGATAATGGCATAAAGTTATACTTAGCTATTTTGGCATATAAATTATTAAAATGCATTCAAATTCAGTAAAGTGGAACGGATTTAACAACCTTTCACTTTTCCTTATTACTGTATCCCCCGACTCATAATTTTTGATTTTCGACTTTTAAATTAATAAAGGGGGAGGAATGGCTAAATGCATTAGATTAATAAACTTCCGGTTAGTTAGGTTGAAAACGCCAATTTAAAAAGGTTCCCTTAAAGCAAATTGGCAGAAGAATGGAGCCGAATAGGACAAAAAGCGAAGTTTTCACAAGCTCAAGGTTCCCAATCATCAGTAGGAGAGAAAATAAATTTCGGGCTAATGTTTTCTTTCCACTTCCGACTAAACCTATAGTATGTATTTTACTAGGAGAATTATTTTTCCTAACCATCACCACTTACCGAATAATTATTAGTTAGTTTTTCTTTTAACTTCCTGTATCTCCTTTTAACTTATATTTCTAAAAAGAAAAAGGGAAAACAAAGGTCGCTAATTCACAAAGTGAATGTAACTGTTGAGGAGTCGGAGTTCAAATTTAATCAAACGATTGATTAAAATGAGGAAAAGCCTATTTTAAAGCGTTCTTTAGATAAGAAGAGAGGGTGACAGATGAAATTTCTTTCTTTATCCTCTAAATCCTTTAAAATACTGGACTTTGCTCGAGCTACTCGCTCCTCGTGGAAGGGTTTGAGCCATATTACAACGTGCGGGTCAAGTAATGGAAAATGAAGAAGTTCACGATAGATTTCTTTTAACGTGGTAGAATGTGAAGTCGTCATTTATGGCGGCTTTTTATATACAATAAAAACAGCGTTCCGCATTAGAACGCCGTAACAAACTATTGTTATTATATTATTTCCTTTCATATCACGCCCCCCGCTTCTTTCCATTCCTTGAATATTTCAACGCTTGGACGTGGGTCGGCTTTGATTTCTTCTTCCGTGCGGCGATATGCGTCGCAATAGTAGACGTATTCCTCAAAAAGGTCAACGGTCAATCCGTTCAATTCCGCCAAATATTCGAAGGCTTCGTCAAATGCGTCGTGCATTTCAATTGTTGCCTCAAGAGTATTGAACCATTCCCCGAAGTTCTTGTCTTGGCGGGATAGATTCAACGCTTTATCCATTGGAAGGAGATTTGCGACAATATGACCGCCGTGTCCAGTGGCGAACGATATTACGTGTTTAAAACTTACATTCGTTGAACCCGTCAAAAAGCAGCGATTCCCGAAGCGTTTCATGATTGCCTTCCATTTGTCCGCTGTCACGTCTTGCGGAAGTGCTTTTTCGATTGCACGGCGTTTATGTGCTTTGTTGATATTGTATTGTTGAACGTGTTTCAGTTTGTTCCGTGTGTTTTACCTGTCACGCACACATGGTTTGCACCGTGGATTTTTTCCGTCCTTTGAAGCACTTAATTCCCTAAAGTCTTCAAGCGGTTTTTCTTCGCCGCATTTTCTACATTTTCTCATGCTTATTTCCCCTTCTTTCCATAAGCATAGCCGAAACCCCGACGCCACAATATAATAAAAGGGAACGGCAATCCCGAAGAACGCCGCCCCATAATCTGAGTTTTTGCCTTTCTTTCCTTTTGGCCCCTTCCTCCCTTCACAATCTAAAAGGTTATTTGCACATTCGAAATAAGTGTTATAAAGGGAAGGATGATGAAAATGAATTTGTTTTTATTAAACTCTATAGGGGGAGCCTCTTCCCCTTTCTAATCGACATACCTATGCTACGAATTTAGCGGAACAGACAGGTGGAGATCCTTAATCATGTCACAGCTTGGGCATACATCTTCTGACACTTCCCTTTTATATAGGAAAAAGCTATGAAGGCTGCAGAGCTGCTTGATAAACGTAGGGAGAAATAATTAAAATACCTTTCACTTCCCCCAAAACCAGCCTTTACGAGGTTTTTGCAAACAAATATTTATTACATCATAATCTTCAAAAATAGAACTCCATGAATGACAACCTGCAGCTTCAAAAGGCTCATCTACTTTATAAAGCTTTATTCTTTTAATCTCTTTTTCATTTACAGGACAAAAGGCAATACCTGGCTCCTCATGCAAATAGAAATCCCCTTGTAAAGCATCGCAATGATCGCAATGATTCGCGATATACTCACTTTTTGAAGCCCTGAACCTCTCGGTATGATTTAACATTGCCAGCTGCGCTTTCTCGTTGAGCCTTGTTACTTCTGAAATAAAACTAGGATAATCTTCCTCAATCCAGAAAGACTTCCAGTTTTCACTTTCGTCAAATTCTGATTCTGCATCGATAAAACAATATGATTCTAATAAAAAGCAAAAGACTTTTGTTTTTCTTTTGCATTCCCAGCATTGTCTAGCTGTTTCGGCGATATAAAAATAATCCGCTTTCAAATCAATATCCTCTTCTTTTATCGGGAGAAGCCATTTGTAAAACCTTTGTGTCTCTCCACCATAAGAGGTATACCAGACTTTTTTATCTTTATCCCATTTTGCTCCGAGGCTTTTGGCAATATCTTTGTCTTTAAATGGCACTTTGAGGTTTATCCTGGCCATGATAGCCTCCTTTTACCCTTGTAATCTAAATTAATTAAAATATCTAATGCTCTAATGCAACGACTTTAAATAACAAATATAAATCATCATCTTCTTCGCTAAGAAGAAAATTTTCCAATGAAATCTGCATATCAGGATAATGATTATCCTTAGCTTGATGGGTATGTGGTATTTTAATGAACGTAAAGGTTTCTTTTTCCCTTATACTTTAATTTCAGGGAGCATAACACCTAAATTTAAACCTGACATCATCCCCTCGTAAGTTGCTTCTTCCAAAGTACGGGGTGCCAAGCAATCTCCAATCTGATGTACAAAAGGAGCCACGCCTTTAACTTGCTCGTAGAGCTCAACATTGGGAACACGGCCAAGGGATAAGACGATAGTATCCCAGTCTTCTATCTCTTCTATATCATGAGAGAATAGATTTCTTATAATAACTTTGTCATTATTAATGCCCCCAAAATCATAGTGCGGCTTGAGAATTACATTTAATTGATACAGTTTCTTTAAATACTCATTACGAAGATACTGATGAATCTCTTGACCGATGTGTAGCTTAGCAGTGATTAGCGTTACATCATTACCTTTTTCTTTTAAGAATAAAGCTGCTTCTATTCCTGCCCAATCACCACCAAAATCAAAGACCAATACCCGTTGTCCCACCGTCTTTGGATTCCTACTGAAAAGATTATCAACTTTTATGACTCTAGGATCCTTTACTCCTTCTACATGCGGCAAGTAAGGTCTTGACCCCACTGCACAGATAATGGCATCAGGTTTTAACTCAGTTAGGTACTCATAGTTAACTTTTTGCTCCATCCGTATATCTATTTTACTCGTTGCTAACTTGCGAGAATAATTATCTATCATTGTTTCCGCTAATTCTTGTCGCATTGGGGCTCGACGCATAGTTTGTAGTAGCCCACCAATTTCCTTGCATTGATCAACCAAAATAACTTCGTGTCCTTGTGAATCTGCGGTTAATGCAGCGTGCAAACCCGCAGGTCCTGCCCCTACTATGACCACACGTTGCTTTATTCTTGAATGCTGTTTAAGCGGCAGTAATTCCTGCTCTTTCCCAGCCATTGGATTCTGTACACAACCTATAGTAAGTCCTTTATGATAATGGCCAATACAGGCTTGAAGACATCCTATGCAAGCGTCGATAGAATTAACTTCTCCCCTTTTGGCCTTGTTGGGCATTTCTGGATCGACAATCAAAGCCCTAGTCATCCCTACTACATCGGCTTTACCTGTAGCTACAATTTGCTCAGCTTCAACAGGATCAATTACCCGAGTTCCAACAAAAACGGGAACTGCCCCTGCCATCCGAATCTTAAACGCATGAGGAGCATTATAAGCATGCTTCATAGGCGAAGCTGGTGCAATATGAGTTGAACCTGAATAGGTACTTGAGTCTCCAGATGTAACATCTATAAAATCAAGCTGAACTCTTTCTACCAAATATTCAACAATCTTGACTGCGTCTGCTACAGTAGTACCATCCAAAGTCATTTCGTCTGCACTCATCCTTATTCCTACCGTAAAATCTTTACCTACCTCTTTCCAAATACGTTCCAAAAGTTCTATAGTAAACCTCATACGATTCTCAAAAGATCCACCGTATTGATCCGTTCGGTGATTGGTATGGCTAGACCAGAATTGTGAGGGTAAATACCCGTGTGAGCAAGCAATTTCTACCCCGTCAAGTCCGGATTCTTTAGCTAATTTAGCAGATAAAGCAAACCCTTCAATAACTTCTTCAATATCCTCAAGACTCATAGGTCTAGGCATAGCACCAAATCGCAAACTGGGTTCTGCGGATGGAGCCCATGCAGGATTACGATAATCTTTCGCTATCACTTCTCTTCCTCCGTGAAAAAGCTGAACAAATACTTTTGTTCCATAGTTATGTACTTGTTCTACAATTTCTGAATAAGCGGGTATTATTTTTTTGTCGTATCCCGCAATGGTTTGCCCCGTCAGCATTCCAGATTTATGCACTGCAGCGGCTTCAAGAATAATAAGACCTACACCACCTTTAGCACGGGCAACATGGTAGGCCGTCATTTCTGATGTAGGTATACCATCAACTACATGATTTGTTTGATGAGCAGTAATCATAATTCTATTTTTAAGTTCTATTTTCCCAATTTCAATACTACTGAATAGGTTCTTAAAATTTGTCATGCGATTTTCTCCTTCCTGTATAAGTGATTATGGTGATAACAGAAAACATTTACCAACAAATATACTTTTTGAATTCCAGTACTTTTCCATCAAACAACAACAATTTTTTGTAAGGGATAGTTAATGAAAGAGGAAGTAGGTTTATACCCACTTCCTCCTCTTAATTGTTATTAGGTACGAGTTCTGAATGCATGATATTTATGATTTAACTGCTGCTCGTTTAACATTGGTTGCCTGTTGATCGACTGTAAGGTCGTCTTTAAGCACTACACCATAAAGGTTTACTGCTTGCTCTTTTGAAACAATATTATTTCGTACATCTTGCGAGACCAGTTTCGGATCACGACTCAAAGGGTCGCCCCAGCCACCACCACCTGTACTCTCAAAAACAAACGCTTCACCTGGCTGGAATTGAATTCCACCTAACATCGCTGAATGCCATATTCCATCGTCTGCCATTCCACCAATAGTCTCCAGTGAACCATTGAGTGACTTACGCATTTGTCGTTGGCGTGCTGAATGCAATCCTCCATTAACTCCTGGGGAACCTTCACGTGTTCGCGAACACTCCATCCAAATTATCTCGCCACGCCCAAGGAATTCTATTTCAACATGCACACCTACACCACCACGATAACGTCCAGCTCCCGCCGAGTCAGTGCGCATTTCAAAGGCATTGTAACGAATTGGGAACAATAGTTCAGCAATTTCAGCAGGTAGATTTTGACAATTCCCAAGAGGATCCATTGTTACATGCATTCCATCATGATTAGGTGTGCCCCCCCATCCCCCAGCAGGTAAATCAGTAAAGACATGCAATTCACCAGTTTTTGGGTCAGTTGCACTTGCCACGTACCAATTAGCATCCGAACAGGTCGGAGCAACAATGAGATCAGGAATAGCCTGACCCAAAGCCATCCATATTGCTGCAGTAATCTTTGATGATGCTACCGTAGTACATCCGAGCGTTGGTGCTGGCCATTTTGGATTGAGCCATGTATTCTCTGGAATGTTCAAGTCGATTTGGCGATACATTCCAGCATTAGCTGGTGCCTCAGGATTGAGAAAGAACTTTAAAGAATAGTAAACTGCCGAAGCCGTGTTAGCATAAGGTGAGTTAATTGGACCAATAGCGGTTGGATCACTTCCTGTAAAATCCACACCAATCCGATCACCCGCAACAGTAAGCTTGACACGTAGCCGAACTGGATCATCGATAAACCCATCGCTGTCAACGTATTCACTCGCTTCGTACACGCCATCAGGAATTTGATTAATTGCTTCTATAGTAACTTGTTGAGTGTAATCAAGAATTTCACGCATCCCCTGTCGAAGAACATCAACTCCGTACTTATTGGCGAGTCTTATGAATTCATCACGAGCTGCTCGAAGAGCTCCAAGTTGTGCGTTGATGTCACCCTCAATATATTGAGGTGTGCGTGAGCTATTCCTAATAATGTTTATTAATTCGGTATTTGGTTTCCCTCCCTTGTAGAGCATTGAAGGCGGAAGACGCAGACCTTCCCCAGCGATATGAGTATCGAAACCACCACCTACATCGGTCCAGTGCGCACGGCTGACTGCAAAGCCGAGCAAAGTTCCTTCATTAAACACCGGCATGGTCATCGTAACATCGGGAGTATGAGTGCCACCATCATAAGGATCGTTTAAAATGATGACATCATCAGGACCCAACTCTTCTATTGGGAATTGTTTAAGTGAAGCTCGGGCACTGAAGTGCATGGCAGCAATATGAACAGGACAGTTAGCGGTCTGACCAATTAAATTGATGTCCGGGTCAAAAATAGCATTGGAGTAATCCACCATGTCATAAATAATTGGTGAGAATGATGCCTTTTGCAACACTTGGCTCATTCTCTCGCATGTATATTCAAATGAACGTCGAAGAACTTCAAATGTAATTGGATCAAGCTGACGCTGTACGGAGTTTGTATGGATGATTGTCATAGTACACCCTCCTCAGTGGTAGTAACGTAACTACCATTTTGATTCACTTGCTCTTCATTAGTGATAATAATATTGCCATACTTATCTATTTGAGCCAATGCATTGAGCGGAAGAACAATTTCACTGTCCGCTTGTTCTATGATTGCCGGACCATTAATCTGTTGACCATTACAAAGCAAAGTATGGTCATGTACCTCTACCTTGTAGTGCTTGCCACCAAAGTAGACTTTGCGATGATCCTTAACAGATAGTGCGTTAATCTGGTTACTTGCCCCCATTACTGCCTCTAAATCGATGGACTCTGTTCTGACAATTTGACCATATCCCGTGACACGTAATGTGACAAATGCAACGCCGAAGGATTCTGATGATACGCCATATTCACGCTCGTGCACTTCGTGGAAGGCAATAGCTATTTCATCTAATATGGATGTATTCAGTTCTCCATTAGGTACTGGGGTAGCTACTTCATATGATTGTCCAATATAGCGCATCAGGGCATTTCGCTCCAATGTAATCTTCTCTGGTTTAATTCCATCATTCTCGAGTAATTCGTGACATTCTTTTTCTAGTTTAGTGAAAGCAAGTGTTAATTCACTCGGAGATAGACCTTTTACTGGTGCATAAAAAGTCGCTTCAAGATCATGACGCACTTCCATCGTAGCGGCTCCAAATGCACATGCGACACCAGCAAAGGGAGGAATTAGAATTCGATTAATACCGGCTGCCTCGGCAACCCTATAGGCATGTAGCCCGCCGGCTCCTCCAAATGCAACAAGTGTCTGATCGCGGGGATCACGACCTCTGTCAGTTGAAACCATGCGAATTGCTCCTGCCATATTCTCACAGACGATTTCGATAATACCTTCTGCGCAATCAAGAACAGATAACCCTAGTGGTTCCGCAAGAGTACTTATAGCGGCTACAGCAGCATCGTATTCGAGTTGAAATTTACCACTTAATGTTCGGTTTAAACGTCCAAGAACAAGATTTGCATCTGTGACTGTTGGACGGCTGCCCCCTCTACCGTAGCAAGCTGGTCCCGGATCTGCTCCGGCACTTTGTGGTCCAACACGTAACGATCCACCCTGATCAATCCACGCAATTGACCCACCACCGGCACCAATACTTCGGATATCGAGCATAGGCGCAATAATCGGCATCTCCCATTCGAATTCATATTCGTCTGTTATCAGACCACGGCCATTCTCCATCAGGCAAGCTTCAAAACTAGTGCCACCTACGTCCGTAACAATCATATTCTGCGTGTTAAGTAAATTACTGAGAAATGCTCCTGCTGCAACTCCACCTGCTGGTCCTGACGCAATCAATTCTTCAGGACGCTCTTTGGCTGTAGAACTTCGCATCATACCACCATTACTTTTCACTATGAAAAGCTTTGCTGTTGATCCCGCCTCAGCTAGACAATCTTCCAATCGAGTGAAGTAATCACTCACAACAGGGAATAGGGCAGCGCGTGTGGCAGTCGTAACAAAACGACCTAGTTCGCGAATTTTAGGGCGTGTCTCTGAAGACAGAGCAATCCGTGCATCCGGAATCCTTTCTAGAATTATCTCTCTCATCGCTTGCTCATGCCGGCCACTTACATATGAGTTAATAAACGCTATAGCAATATTCTTGACGCCAAGTGAAGCAATGTGTTCAGCTACTTTTATTGCTTCCTCACGGTCGAGGGGCTTTACTGTCTTCCCATCGGCTCCCAATTTTTCGCTCACTGTGAACCGCTGACTACGGGAAATCAATGGGCGGGATTTAACTTGATAAGGATCGTATAGGTAGCGACGGCGTTGCCGCCCAATTTCAAGTGTGTCACGAAAACCAGCTGTCGTCACTAATGCAGGTTCGGGATATTTTCGTTCTAATAAGGCGTTTGTTCCAATGGTCGTCCCATGAATGATTGTGCTAATTTCCGAGGGGTCAATACCTGCAGATGAAAGCGCATTCATAAATCCGATTACTGGATCATTCGGCGTAGTAAGTACTTTTGCCGTGCGTACGCGATTTGTTCCTGTGGCTTGCTCATCCCATGCGAAAAGATCAGTAAAGGTTCCACCAACATCAATTCCAACTTGTAACATTTGCCGTCCTCCTCTTATTTGTTTCCATCCGGTTTACATAATCTCATTAGAGACTGACGATATAATTGCAATTCACTAACCATCTAGTATAATGGTAACAATTGCAATAATGAAAACTATCATTATATTGAGTATATTCTAACAATAAATATTCTTCTATACGTCTAAATTATAGTAATCTTTATTTATTTCATACGATAGGATGAATGCTTATGACAATTACTATTCAGGACCTTGTTAATAACCCACACTTGAAGACGCAAGTTCTTGCCGGGTATGGGGGATTAAAGCGAGAAGTTACTTGGGCACATGTATGTGAATTATCGGATCCTACTCCTTGGTTAAATGGAGGTGAATTAATCTTGACTACTGGGTTGGCTATTCCACGTCCTGGACAAGAGCAGAAGGACTACATAAAGCGTCTTATAGATGCAAAAGTAAGTGGAATATCAATTGCGGGAAGAATGTATGCTCCTGAAATGATTAATCCTCTTCTCTCTGAAGCCGACCGCAATGGCTTTCCAGTCCTGTTGACAGCTTATGAAGTCCCGTGGATTACAATTACACGGACTGTGTCTGATGCTAATTCACATAAAGAGCATGCACGATTATTACAGACGTTACGAATTTATGAAGTTGCGCGTCAGGCTTTTCATAATACTCCACCGTCTGGTATAGTCAAAACGCTTAGCAAGATTATTAATTGTTCGCTTTATATAATAAATCCAGTTAACAGTAAACCCCTATTTTTTGAAGGCAAGTTACCGAAAAATGTTACAGATATACTTAAAGCGGTCCGTCCACTCAGTACATTTGATTCTCCTGCTATACAACGTATAGAGTGGAGAGGAGTTCAAGCTTTACAAGTGCCAATTCCTACTTCACGACCCGCCATTCTACTGGTCTTTAATCATCCAACAGGTATACCCGATAGTATCGTATTAAGTCATACTGCGACCGTTGTGGGATTGGCAATTGAGAAAGATACAGCCATACATGAACGTCAACGACGAGTGGGAGCTGAAATAATGGAGGGATTAATTGATCAACGACTTACACCAGATTCAGCCAATTTCTTGTTAGCTAATCACGGACTAGGAAAAGAACCACGGTGCATCGTCGCTTGCTCTGCGGGGACCCAGCCTTTTGAGCACGAGTGGCTACATCTTCAGTTGAATGCATGCAATATTCCCCATTTGTTAACTCTAAGAGGAAATGTTCTGGTTGCTTTACTTCCTGCCAATGCAGAGTCAATTTCTAGCTTAAAATGTGAATTGCAAACAACAAATATATGCTTTGGTATAAGTAATAATTTTGATTGCCCTTCACGTGTAGCAGAAGCATATCAAGAAGCTTTATGGGCATTACGTGCAGCAGAGACTTATAATAAAACCTGTATGTTCTACAATGAAGAGTCTCCCGTATCACCATTTTTGCCTAGAGGCAGAAGTGAAACTAAAGAACTGGTAGAGCAAGTAATTGGAGACCTTTTAGCATATGATAAGACACATAACAGTCAACTAGCAATGACTCTTTATATCTACCTTCGTGAGAATCGCTCTTGGAAGAATGCCTCAGAAAAATTACACATACATAAGCAGACATTAGTATATCGAATTAACCGAATAGAAGAAATGACGGAACGTCGCCTAAATGTTACCAATAATGTTGCCGAACTTTGGTTAGCTTTAGAAGCAGCTATAATACTTGGTTTACTGCCTGAACTATCTTAAAATACCTTAGAGTTATCTCTAAAATAAAGCCGATATTGGCGAGCCTCACAATCCTACCACCACGAAATAATAGGAGTAGACACATAGCGCATGCACGTATAGGAAGATTATTATAGATTTTCTAAAAAGTGAGCATTTCGAGTATTTTTAAATAGGCTGGCGCATTTGTATTTTTTGAGAGTTTTGAATGATATTCTAGCTTACCTAGTCAGTTGAGCTACACTCAATAGCAGTGTGTATCTTGTTCTCAAACCCCTCTAACTGATATTCATCTAATATTGGCCAAAGTACTCCTTAAACAGAGTGCTTTTTTGTATTAATGAGATAAACCCGAATTTGCGGTAACATTTTAAAGATTCTAGCGTTATATCTGACTATTCTTCAGAAAATCATAAATTTGCAGAATACAAATCAAATAATTACGCAAAGAAGTAATTATTGGATATGAAAAGTTGTTAGTATCATTAGGGCAATCATTAAATGTCAAAATTAGATCTATGGTAAATTAAATTCAAGAAGCTGCTGGTCTTCAGCAGCTCATTATATTGACATTTAAAAAGAGCAAACTCATTTAAGAGTCTGCTCTTTAAATAATTCGAAAATATCTCCGTCACTCAAGAGGTTTTTTCCTTTGGAAATTTGGAGGCTTACCGATCTAAAACATCTTTTTCATACGTCTATCAAAATAAGATAGAAATTTACTGTTAATAATCAGTATTATGTAAACTGCTGATTCATCTAATATTTTGCCCTATTGTGTTCCATAGTTCCTAAACGGAATATAGGAAAACCTAGCTATATGTAAATAAGAAGCATAAAGCTCATCAAACTCTTTCTAGTCTTTTAGTAGCCTACAAACCACTAATTAATCGATTTAACCCTCTTCACCTTAGCCATTGACAATCACCAAATGTGGCAGTACTCCTTTTTACGAGTACATGGCCACATATAAAAATTGAAAACACCGTTCTGATTATTCGAACGGTGTTAAAAATAGTTAATCTTTATTGATTTTTGATTTTCCTTCCAAAAATCTCTTAAATTCCACTTTAGTTATATTTGATTTCATTGCTTTTTTTACTAACTCAACCCATTCTTCAGGAAGATCTTGATCCCTGTTTTCTTTTGTTGTCATGTTTATCCTCCTTTTAAGGGCATGATTTTCTTTACCAGTTATCTGTTTTATCTAATAATTGATCAATGTCAAATGTATCGAGATGGAATCGAATTGACTCTTCGGCAATTCTTCAGTAGCTAAAAGCAATTGGTCAATATCTATTATAGCCAAAACAATTCGCCTCCCTTTTAGTCACTTTTACCATCATTAAATATAATAAACATTACGTTTAATAGTTAATTCTTTTGAGGGTATCATTTGATCGGCTACACTAAGTAGGACAGATAAAATGAGGGCTGTTGTTTTGGAGTGCCAAGAGGGTTTTGGGTATGGTGACCCTATCAACTCCTTAAATTCCTTCCACTACGTTACAGTCAGCCATTTACCGTTGACAGGGGCGTTTTTTTTATTTCTTTTACGATTATAGGGATTGTACCGATATTAGATTGATCTAGATGTGAATTTAAAATAAAGTTCGACCGATTAATAAAGTTTGACTGTGTTGAAATTTACTGTACTCTAATTATTAGAGGAAAATTAGTTCAATATATTAATAAAGTTAATTGATTGGGTACCATCAAATATGAACCTTTTATTATATTTTCGTCTCTTTACCATAGTATAGAAAAAGCCCATGTATAATTTTTTACCCATTCTTAAGCATTTCGTTGGACTAATCCAATCCGTCGTACTCAAAAAAAGGGGGGCCCATTTTGCTTACTCCACCATCAGACAACAAATATAAACACTTACATTCTTGCTAACCCTACTTGAGCTATGCAGAACGCCAAGTTTGTAAAAAAAAAACACCCCTTTACCGACAAGGTGATGTGGGACCACTTATAGAATTTTGAAGAAGTGGGAACAGGAAGAGTTGCTAAATATCAAAAATAGAAAAATTTACATTCTTAAACCATCTATACTCAAGCAATATGTGATTTCTCATTAAACTTGAAACCGCGCATTCAAAAAATAACCTTCTATGTATTAAATGATCAAACCTTCGTTTAAACATATTTTCCTTTTCAAATAGATCGTAGAGCATTGAACCTGCCGCTTAATGCACCCCTTTTACAAAAGCCCTTTGGTTGTCATCCTAAAATGAAAGAAAGGGCTAAACCCCCTAAGTATGAATGTACTTATAGCTCAGCCCTTTTGATATCTAAATTTTCCCATGTGCATTTTTCGGTATAAATAACACAGATAATGAAGCTATGACCCCCGCAAAAGCAAAAACATAGAAGTTCATCACAAGATCGAATTTCCAAGACATAAACAATCCAACCAAAATAGGACCTAAAATAGCTCCTATCCTACCAAATCCAAGTGCCCACCCTAAAGCTGTAGCACGATTATCCGCATCAAAATATTTGGAAATATATGCATTTAAGATCAACGTTGTTCCGATGGTTCCAAAACCAGCGACTCCTACAAGGCTATAAACAATTAGCATCGATGATTTTAAGCTTAATAAAGCAATTGAAATTCCCGCCAGGAAATATGAAATACTGATCACTTTTTTTGAGCCCCAGCGATCTGCTGCTACACCAGCTAAAAGAGCACCCGCGGCTGCTGAAAGGTTAAGCATCAACAGAAGTCCTAGACTCGAACCAAGCGGATAACCAGCTTCTCTCATCATTTTAGGTAACCATGTTGTCAATCCATAAATCATAAACAATCCCATAAAAAAGGTAACCCAGAAAAATAAAGTTGCCCGAATGTTCTGTTTTGAGAAAAGTGTCGCTATCGTGTTGGATTTACTTTTCCCTTTCTGCCCTTTATCCGAAGACTTATTTTCTTTAATGGGCTCGATAAAAATATTATAGCGGTTGGCAATACGCTCTGCCTCTGTGTATCTATTTTTAGCTACGAGAAAATCGAGTGATTCAGGCAGATATTTGAGAATGAAAGGAACAACGAGAATCGGCGCTCCACCAACCAAAAACATTAATCGCCAACCATATTCGCCTATGAAAAACATTGAAATTAGAGCCGAAAATACACCGCCCAATGCATATCCCGTATACATTATCGCATACATCAGTGACCTGCGTTTAATAGGAGAATATTCAATAGTTAAGGCAGAAACCGTAGGAATGATACCACCGCATCCAATCCCCCCAATAAAGCGATATAATCCGAACATTTCAGGAGAAGATGCCGTAGCCGATAGAATCATCATTATAGAAAATAGAGTCAAACAGAATGCCAATATCTTTTTACGTCCAAAAATGTCAGTAATAGTTCCCACACATACTGCTCCTATTAGCATCCCAATGAGGGCATAGCTTCCAATAGAACCCGCCTGCGCTGAAGATAATGACCATGCTGGATACTCCATTAACGTTGGAAGTACAGCACCGTAGATAGCTAAATCAAAGCCTTCTGCAAGCATGCAAAACCAACAAATGGTTACAACAAGATAAGTAATACCAGGAATTGATTTACTTTCCAAATTACTCAATTCTTGTCGAAAATTTGTTTCGTTCTTCGAATAAGAGGGATCTACTGAATGTGAATTTCGGCTCATTTAAACAGCTCCTTTTGATAATTAGTGCTCATTATTATCATTAAATTGTTTCCGTTATCTGTCGTAGATGCTTCTAATCCTCAACCATCTTACATTTTAGGGAATTCAATTAACTTGTTATCTTGCTATTTAAAAATGAAACCGTCTAGAAGTTTGGTCAGATACTTAATTGAAAATAACGCTGGGCCTCTTCAACAATCTCGTGATTTGCTAATTTTTCTTTTATAAGTTCTTTTCCTTTGACTATGATTAATGTGTCCCCTAGAGGTGATACGTCCCTCTTCCGTCACCTTAGAAAGGAAATAATTCTTATTAAATATAGATTGGGGAGATGTTTCGGTCAGAACACACATTTGGTAGATACTGTCTATCGTCCATTTATTTAGAGGAACTTCAAACCGATACAAAATTCCCATACTGCGCACAATTTTCTTATAGAGATCTTCTGTATTTAAAGAGAGGGGCTTTTTATTAAGGATGTCTAGGTTCTCAAAGAGTACGTTAAGAACATCAGATTGAAAAACTAACATGTATGAATAAAAAATTGGAACAGCGCAAAGTAGAAACTACTAAGAACCTTAATGTTTTCATAGATTCAGTAAAAACATTAAGGTTTTTGCTCTATTTACAGGTGAATGATACACTCCCTAATTCTGCAAATTGAGAGTGGATAGAATCTCCTGGTTGGAAGGCGATAGCTTCGGATATGGCGCCACTTAGCACAATGTCCCCTTTCTTTAAGCCCTTTCCGATTTCCCCCATTTTATTAACTGCCCAAGCAACGGATGTGGCAGGGTGTCCCAACACAGCCGCACTTGCTCCCACCGTAGCTACTTCCCCGTTTTTAGACATAACCATTCCTAGTTCCGCCAAATTGAGACTAGTGGGAGACATCCATTTATTACCTATTACAAAGCGAGCCGAAGAACAATTATCCGCAATAACATCCACAAGGGTGAATTTAAAATCTAAATATCGGCTGTCGATAATTTCAATTGCCGGAGCAACATATTGGGTTACACTCAATACATCAGCTGCGGTAACATTGGTTCCCTGAAGATCTTCTCCAATAAAGAAAGCGATTTCCGGTTCGGCCTTCGGATGAATGAGTTGATTAAACTCAAGCGGGGCCCATTCGAAAGCAAGCATATCATCTGTCAAATAGCCGTAAATGGCTTCGTGAACCCCCATCATCTCCTGTTTGGCCTTACTTGTTAAACCCAGTTTCAATCCAATTCGCCGAGCACCTTCTTGTTCTTTTTGTTGAATTAATTTCTCCTGTAAGAAATACGCTTCTTCGAAAGTCAAGTTTGGATATTTATCTGTGATTTTTGTAACTTCCCGGCGTTCCTTTTCCGCTGATAAAAGATATTCAACGATTTCTAGATCTGCTCCTTGAGTAATAGCCATTATCGCACCCCCAATTTTTGGGATTTAGCCAATTCAGCGGCCACGTCAAGAATCATGTCTTCTTGACCTCCAACCACGTTTCTCTTTCCAAGTTCCATTAGGATATCCCTCGGATCAAGGCCAAACCGCTTGCTCGCCCGCTCTGCATGAAGGAGGAAGCTGGAATAAACACCGGCATACCCCAGAGTAAGACTTCCTTTATTAATCTCCTGTGCTCGAGGTAACAATGGTCCCACAACATCCTCAGCAACATCCATCATTTTATAAAGGTCAATCCCTACCTGGATTCCCATTCGATCCAATACAGCCAATAAAACTTCCGTCTGTGTATTTCCTGCTCCTGCCCCTAAACAGCGAATGCTTCCATCCAATCGCGTGGCTCCCTCTTCAATGGCCACAAGCGTATTTGCAACCGCAACGGATAGATTATTATGGCCGTGGAAACCAATCTCAATATCTAAGGACTCACGTAGAGCACTGATTCTCTCACGAACTTGATCAGGTAAAAGAGCCCCCGCTGAATCAGTTACATATACCGCTTGGGCACCATAACTTTCCATCAATTTGGCTTGCTCCACCAGCTTCTCTACAGGAGCCATGTGAGCCATCATTAGAAAACCTAATGTTTCCATTCCAAATTCTCGTGCCATGCTAATATGCTGAGAGGATACATCCGCTTCTGTTACATGCGTCGCAACCCTAACCAACCCTGCACCTATATCATGGGCCTGTTTCAGATCATGAACGGTACCAATTCCCGGCAATAACAGGACCGCAATCTTTGATTGCTTAGACTCTTCAACAGCAGCTTCAATCAATTTCATTTCATCAACAAGCGAACGACCGTATTGAAGAGTCGAACCTCCTAATCCATCGCCATGACTAACCTCGATGTAGTGCATCCCTGCATCATCAAGAGCACGCGTAACTTTGCGAACCTGTTCTTCCGTATATTGATGTGCCATAACGTGACTACCGTCGCGTAAACATACTTCTGTGATTTTAATGGGTTTGTCGCTTTTGCTATTCATCTGTGGTCACCTATCCCTTCCTGCCTATTCTTCACTTGAAGCCAGTTCGACTGTTGCCTGGTTCAATATATTACGTGCAAAATCTTCTGCTACACGTGTCGCTGCAGCAGTCATAATATCTAAGTTCCCTGCATAGTTCGGGAAGTAATCTCCTGCTCCTTCTACTTCAACGAAGACCGTCACTTGATTTCCTTCAAATAAAGGTTCCTGTTTAAGTCGATACCCCGGCACATATTGCTGTACAGTTCTTACCATTTCATAAATAGATTGATGAATCGCTTCTTGATCCATATTCTTTACTTCGCAATAGACAGTGTCACGCATGAGAATCGGAGGATCAGCCGGGTTAAGTATAATAATGGCCTTTCCACAATCTGCTCCCCCCACTTCTTCAATTCCTCGTCTTGTAGTAATCGTAAATTCATCTATGTTGTCACGTGTCCCCGGTCCCGCACTTTCGCTTGAAATCGTAGCAACAATTTCTGCATAGGAAACGTCTGCTACTTGATTGACAGCATGTACAATGGGAATCGTTGCCTGGCCGCCACATGTTATCATGTTGACATTCCTAGCATGAAGGTTAACACCCAGATTGACGGCTGGACTCACAAAAGGTCCTCTGGCAGCCGGTGTAAGATCAATCGCCAATTTCCCCAGTTCATTTAAGACTTTTGCATGTCTTACATGCGTTTTGGCTGATGTCGCATCAAAAACAATCTCTGCTAAATCAGGGTTATCTACTAACCCCTGAATTCCGTTTGCGAACACCCGATACCCTCGTTCTTTCGCACGTTTTAATCCGTCAGATTCGGGATCAATCCCAAACATAGTAGTTAATTCTATTACTTCACTTCTTTCCAACTTATACATAAGATCGGTACCGATATTACCTGAACCGATAATCGCTGCTTTAACTTTATTCACATAAACTACCCCCATTTACTCAAAAGCTACAGAAACCGAACCAAGAGGGCCAAAATGAGCTGAAATGGTATCCCCTTGCTTAACAGTCAATGCTCCAGAAAGTGCTCCAGGCAGAATTAACTCACCTGCTTTAAGCTGAATACCAAACTCGTGCAATTTATTCGCCAACCATGCGATCGCCTGTGCAGGATGCCCAAGTGCAGCAGCCCCAGAACCTGTTGCTACGAGCTCTTCATTGTTATAAAGAGCCATACCAACACTACGTAAATCTAAACCATCTATCGTACTCCTCTTGTTCCCAACCACTACTTTAGCTGAAGAACCATTATCGGCGACAGTATCTATTAATTGAATCTTCCAATCAGTAATACGACTATCAATAATCTCAATCGTGGGTACCACATACTTAGTAGCCATTAATACATCCAGATAAGTGACGTTCGGACCAACTAGATCTTGTCCAAGGATAAAACCAATTTCCGCCTCTACTTTCGGACTAATCATATCGCTAATTTTGACTTTCTCCCCATCTTTAACCTCCATATCATCTAACAAATGGCCATAATCCGGTTCATTGACTCCTAGCATTTTCTGCATTGCCACACTTGTAAGCCCTACTTTCTTACCAATAACCCAACGTCCTTCTGTTCTCTTTTTCTCCATGACTTTTATCTGAATTTGGTAAGCGTCGGTCACACTCAATTCAGGATATTGCTGTGTAAGTGGGTCTAGTGGCTGCTTACTTCTCTCTGCTTCTATCAATTTATCTGCTAATGCTTCTAATATTAAACTCAAGAGAATCCCCTTCCTTCCTTAGATATAAAGAGTGACGCTTAGCCACTCTTTATATTTTGCTTCTATAATTTCATCGTAATAGTTTTTGCTTCCGTGTAGAATTCAAAACTATGGCGTCCACCTTCTCGACCGATTCCGCTCGCCTTTGACCCTCCAAAAGGAGTTCTCAAATCTCTGTAATACCAGCAATTGATCCAGAACAAGCCAGAATTGACTCGGGAAGCAACTCTGTGGGCTCGCTGTAGATCATTCGTCCAGACCACACCCGCAAGACCGTAAATCGAGTCATTAGCAATTTTCACTGCCTCTTCTTCTGTTTTAAAAGGAATCACAACAAGTACAGGACCAAATATTTCATCCTGGGCTACTCTCATTTTGTTATCTACATCATAAAGAACAGTAGGCTCGTAGAAGTTTCCTTCACCTAATCCCAGAATTCGCTTACCGCCAATTGCTAGTTTTGCCCCTTCAGACATTCCAGCTTGAACATGATTATCAACCGTTTCTAAATGACTGCGGGAAACTAGGGCTCCCATATCGGTAGCTTCATCCAGCGGGTCTCCAACCTTAATCTTCTTTACAGCATTAACAAACTTTTCTAGGAATCTATCATAAATGCTTTCTTGTATTAATAAGCGAGAACCGGCCAAGCAGATTTCCCCTTGATTTCTAAAAATAGCCTCAATCGAACCTTTTACCGCCTCATCTAGGTCTGCATCTTCAAAAACGATGTTAGCTGACTTCCCGCCCAATTCAAGCGATACAGGGATTAATTGAGAGGCTGCGTTTTTCATAACTGTTTGGCCGGTCGTAGTCTCCCCAACAAAAGAAATACGGCGTACATATGGATTTGTAGACATTGCAGTACCGACGGTTCCACCCGGTCCGGTAATAATATTTAGGACACCTGGGGGAAGTCCCGCTTCATTGGCAATTTCCCCTAACATAACTGCACTGAGCGGTGTATAAGAGGCCGGCTTCACAATTACTGTATTTCCGGCAGCCAATGCTGCAGATACTTTCCATGTCATTTGCATAAAAGGAAGATTCCATGGAATGATCAAGCTAGTCACACCTGCTGCTGCATACTTTGTATAGGACATATGTTTAGATTGCTGATAATGCTCTTGGTGGACGTATTTAGCCATTTCAGCAAAGAAACGTAAATTGGATGCCGCCCTAGGAATATCAAATTCTCTACTCTCTTTAATTGGTTTTCCGACATCTAGCGTTTCAATAAGAGCTAACTCATTTACTCGTTCCATAACTAGATCAGACATTTTACAAAGAATTTTCGATCTTTCCTCAACCGGCATTTCACTCCAAACACCGCTTTCGAATGTACGTTGTGCGACCTCAATCGCATGCTTAACATCTTTCTCACTAGCATTTGCCACTGAAGCAAGTTTCCGGTTTGTTGAAGGATCAATCGTATCAAATGTCTCACCTGATACCGCATTAATATATTCACCGTTGATAAAAAGTTTTGCGTCTTTCACTTTTATTTGATTCCCCTGTAAAGAGCTCATCTGTACCCTCCTATTCCTCTATTTCTAGGATCATTTCCACTTCGACCGCATTATTATGTGGGAGCTGGGCCATTCCAACAGCCGATCTTCCATGTTTCCCGTTCTCACCGAATACTTCTACCAACAAATCTGAAGCACCATTCATTACTTTGGGCTGGTTAGTAAAATCAGGAGTACTGTTCACAAATCCTAATATTTTAACAATGCGTTTTACTTTACTTAGTTCCCCGATCTCTTGTTTTACGACCGCCAAAAGATTCATCATGCATTGTTTAGCAGCATCATATCCAACTTCAACCGTTACATCCTTACCGAGCTTGCCGCGATACTCATCGGTACCTTGTCCAGCTGTGAAAATCAAGTTTCCTGTCCGTACACAGCTGACATAGTTCCCAGCCGCTTGACGCGGTATAGGTAGTACTAATCCTAGTTCTTCCAATTTCTCTTCGGGTGTCACAGTTTGGCTTTTCATTGTTGAATCACCGCTTTTTCAATATTTAGAAATTTAAGAGCATTCTCTCCAAGCATAGCTAGCTTTTGTTCTGAAGTGAGTGCCATGGCATCGTCAATAACCTGTCCCGGTGGAACTTCTCGAAGTAAGAATGGGTAATCCGACCCCATAATCACTCGATCATGTCCAAAATTTTCAACGAGATATTTGATATTCACTGGATCATTTACGATCGAATCAAAATAAAACTTCTTGGCATAATAACTTGGAGGTTTGTCGATTAGTCTTAAATGTGGCCATACTTGCCACCCTTTATCTAATCGAGGAAGAATGAATGGAAAAGACCCTCCGCCGTGAGAAAAGCAAATTTTTAACCTAGGAAACTTCTCCATCACACCGCCCAATATTAAACTAGCTGCTGCTAGGGCCGTTTCACTAGGCATGCCGACCGTGTACATTAAATTGTGACGGGGCATCCTTTCTCCTCCTAACGTCTCCCATGGGTGAACAAATAGAGGGACCTCCCACTTCTCACACATTTCAAAAAATTCAACTAATGAAGGATCATCTAGATTTTTTCCATTTACATTAGTCCCAATTTCAATCCCCTTTAAGCCCAACTCGTGAATACAGCGATCCATCTCTCGAATAGCAAAAGTTGCATTTTGCAATGGAACCGTACCTAGTCCAATAAATTTTGTTGGATACTGATTTACTGTTTCTGCAATAAAGTCATTTTGAATACGGGCCATGATTTCCGCTTCTTCAGCAGGCGCCCAATAAGAAAATGTTACAGGAATAGGGGATAAAACCTGCATATCCACCTTTTCTCGTTCCATGTCTTGAATTCGCTTTTCAGGGCTCCAAACTTGATCTGTAACTTCTCGAAAAACTTTTCCCGCAACCATAATATTGGCTCCACAGGAACAAGTTCGTTGTAGCACAGGCCATCGATCTCCTTTAAATCTTTTTGAGAAATCTGGAATATTCTCTGGAATAATATGTGTATGAAAATCTACTCGCATTTCCATTCCCCTGCTTCCCTCGACATAACATGTCCACAATTTTTGCATGTTCGTAATTCTAGACTACCATTGAACTGGTTGATGGCTTCCTTTACTTGAATTTCAATATTGGTTAATTGAACAGTGACTCGGTGCATTTCAGAATCACACTTCTCACAGAACCATACAAAATCCTCTAATTCGCCTTCAGTCCTGTCACGTTCTATCACTATACCAATGGTATCAGCAACTCTATGTGGAGAATGAGGAACATTCGGAGGGAGTAGAAATACTTCTCCTTCTTTTACGGTTATTACTTCTCTCTTTCCTTCTTTATTAATAATTTCAACATAACAATCCCCTTTTAGCTGATAGAAAATCTCTTCTGAGGGATCTACATGAAAATCACGTCGTTTATTCGGCCCCCCAAGTATCATAAACATTAGCTCTGAATCTTTCCAAACCACTTTATTATTCACTGGAGGTTTAAGTTGATCTTTATTTTCCTCAATAAATTTCCATAGATTAATTGTATTGAAAGTTGTATTCAAAGTACTCATAGTTTTAATCACTCCATATATGTTTTTTTATTATTTCATTGTTTGATTTTTGTGAGAGCTTTAAGATCAATATCGGCTTATTTAAATGTGTCACCATTACCCTCTTCTTTTTTGAACCGTTTCTCCCCCAATGGCCCAATGTGTTGATGGAATGTCATAAATTAAAATCCTAATACTTTCGGGGGATACCCCTAACGTTTCAGATACCGTTTGTGTTACATTTTCAATCAAGCGGTTTTTTGTTTCTTGATCTCGAC
Organism: Peribacillus sp. TH16; assembly: GCF_016651095.1. Taxonomy (NCBI): domain Bacteria; kingdom Bacillati; phylum Bacillota; class Bacilli; order Caryophanales; family Bacillaceae; genus Peribacillus; species Peribacillus sp. TH16. The sequence goes on from NZ_JAEKEM010000003.1 coordinate 298,133, forward strand.
CCTCTATAATTTTCATTTCAACGATAGGCATTGAGATACTCCCTCTAAAGAATTATAAAAATACATTTTCATCATCCAGACTACAGGTGAAAAGGATTTCTCACTATACAATTTCATTATTTAGGCTTTTAATGCTTTTTGCATAAAGACTACTTCTTTTGCCAAATCCGAAATTCTGCTTAATACTTCCTCATCCACTATTTCATTCTGCTTATTGAAATGGTCGGTATGAACGTAAACAGAGCCCGGTGCTACGAAGGCCCGAAAATAACCAGCAATTGGTTTCAATTGATTTTCAATCACTAAGTAATGTTGATAAGTTCCACCTGTAGCAATAAACCCCATTACTTTATTGCGTAGAATTTGCGGATGCACCAAGTCAAATAAGTTTTTAAGCGCCCCAGAGAGAGAGCCTTGAAATATCGGGGTACCGATAATATAGAAATCAGCAGACGAAACAATGTCAACGACCTTTTTTGTATCATCCGAGTAACTAGAAAGGTCACGTCCATCACACAAAGAAACAGAGTAATTTCTCAAATCCAACAATTCTACGTCAACTTCTGGATGTGTTTTTTTAACTTCCTCTAAAATCTTCTGTACAACAACGCATGTTTTCGCTCCAACTACAGTTCCAGATATTCCTAATAATTTCATTTAAGATCCTCCTTGAACGTCCTAGCTACCCTTAGGTATCCATCTGTTTTCGCCACCTGAAGGTAAACAGAGCATAATGTTCCTTCGCTTTATTTCATTAACTTCCAGATAGCCGTCCCAACAGAGAAAGGGATTCTTGAATGTTTCCTGTTAATATCAGTTTTCGTATTCTGGTAGACGAAATAACCTTACCCTTTGAGCAACAAACAGGCTGATTAACTCGAATCTGGAAATACTGTTCAAGTAGTTGAATATCTCCTTCTCGATTTCCTCCAAATCGGAAGTCACTTCCTACTATGATTTCTATTGGACTAAATTTCTTTAAATCTTCAATAAAATCTATAGGGGGACGCATTGTGTAAAATTCATCAAACCGTGCAATCACAACATGATCGACCCCTAACTTATCTAATAAAACCAGTTTCTCTTCAACCGTAGTTAAAATACGAACCCCTTGAAAATAAAATCGAGGAGGGGGATCAAATGTATATATCAAACTTGGTACTCCTAGAATCTTAGCTCTTTTCACAGCTTCTCTAATCACAGCTTGATGCCCTTGATGAACCCCATCGAACGCGCCAATTGCTATGACCGAGCCTGGCAGTGTTAAAGTTCCTTCTGCATGCGTTTCTATACCCTCTACCTCCTCATTACATAAAATCAGGGTATTACTTCTTCATTAGTTCTAGCAACTCACTTACTTGTAATGCTTCATCCACCATGTCAAACTTACGCTGACGTTTAATTGTATTATAAAAAATGGCTTTCTTCCGTATCGGATCCCCTGTATAATAACGTTCATATTGAAGCAAGCGTTGTCCGAAAGCTTCTCCGCACAAATCCCAAGCAAGTTTGAAAACGCTTACACGATCAATTGCAGAAACGCCCTCTCTCCCTACATAATAGCGATCCATATCTTCTCTCAGCTCTGGATTTTCAAAATCAGCACCAGTTGGACTCAACAATAATCCGCCAGCCCCTATTGTTTGCATCAGTTCAATCGCACGCGGATACATCTTCGGCAAGAAACCTCGAATCGTTTCAAGAGGTACCCAATTCGGAATAGCCTCACCTTCTGGTGTAATCTCATACTCATGCTCAGCAACAAGCATTAATGCTCTAATAGATTCCACAGCTTGGATTAGCTCACCAAGGTTTTCCTGTACATGTAAAAATGTATCTACTCCAATTGAGTCAGCTAACCTGCATGCTACTTCGGTAGCAAATTGAAGTTTTAGGAGCCCTCTCACTGCCGATTGATGTGATGGTTGCAGAGCGATTCCTGTTTTTGGATAAAGGAGGTTTGCAGCTTCAATATTGTTATAAATAAACACTCGATCCCAAGGAACTAAAACATCTTTAAAGACTAACAGTGCATCCATTTCTTCAAAGCGTGATGCCAATGGATGATCAAATAATGGACGCTTCCCATCTTGCATCGGTTCGCGACAAATAATTCGAAGTCCTGGTGTATCAATTGGAAGTGCAAATGATAGCGCATAACGTTCATCACCCGGTTTGTATCCTGGGAAGGTATAAATAATAACTTCATCTGTTACAGGAGCAAGTGTAGCCAAAAATTTAGCACCTCTCACAATAAGTCCTTCAGGCGTCTCTTCAACAGCTCCTAAATGAGAAAACATATCCTGTTGCTCATGAGAGGATTTGCTTCGGTCATTTTGAGGATTGATAATGGCATGCGTTAAAAACAAATCATTATCGCGAACATGTCGATAGTAATTACGCATATTTTCAGCCCACTGCTGATTGTACTTTTCAAAAAAGTTAGAATTACTGTACAAAGAAGTAATTACCACGTTTAAAAAGTCTGGAGATCTTCCCATTAAACCAAAAGTAGCCTTTGCGAAGGCCTCAAACGCTGCTCTACGCTTAGTTAAGTCTTCATAGTTTTTGGGAACCAAAAACGCATTGTTCACTCTTTCCCCAGTTTCTTCACAGACATGAGTAATCCTATCTTGATATTCCGGATCATGTTGCATATCATATAGCTTTGCGATTTCAAGTACTGTCTGTTTTAATACTGGCTCATCCAACACGCTTTCAACTTTTTTCCCCGCCATCCAAATTTCGGGTTTTCGCGCCTTTACTGCATCTATATATTGAGCACCTGTACGGATTCCCATAATCATTTCTCCTTATATGTTTATTTAATAGCATCTATATCTTTTGGTTTTCATTAACATATCTTTACTATCTACTCATTTCTAAAACACGGTGGACTTCATCGACATGCATTTCTTTAATAGAAAGTTATTATCTATTTTTTATTATCACTCTCCCTCAAAGTTATTTTAAATATCATCTTTATTGATTCAATCCCTTTAGTTGATAATAAGCCCAAATCAGTTATAAAACTGTAAACTATTTAACCTTTTTGATTTTTTTATATTTTCTGAAAAATAGTTAAAAAAGGCTCGATCCCGAAGGCACGTAACATGTTTTTGAGTCAGCCCCCTTAACGTCTATTAAAATGGCATCAACGCTAAATTATCAGTAAAAAGCCGGCCAATGCAGGAGTTCCGACCACTGTCACTTTCAAAAATAATTTGGGTGCGAAGTTTGTAAATTTTGTTCCTACATAGGCTCCAAAAATGGTTCCTACTAAAACTTGAGGCCGTTAGAGAGGTCCCCAATGCTTGATAGATGGGAACTTTAAAAACTAACGTTAAACTAGATATAATGAATCCGGCACCGCACGCACAGACAAACCCAAGTAAGGTCCCTAATGCAACCATCGTTAAAATAATAGATTGATTTTAAATAAATTTATATTTAAACTAGTGTAAAGTATTTAAAAAGCTTTTTCGTCGCTGCTATATATAGAAAGGTTTTAAAGAGTCCTAAGTTACAAAAGATCATTAGTCAAATACCCAAAAAAGAAAGCGCTACCAATTATGTTTGAAGAAAATTTCCCATCAAACTATTAAACTCTAAGTAATTCCTCGTAAGAAAACATAACAAAGTTAATATAATTGAACCCATCAAATAATTACATCGAATATCTAGATTAGAAATACAATTTTATTAGTCCATTTCATAATCATTTACTCGCGTTCTATTTAAAAATAATGCTACTACTAGGGGCATTGATAATGCTCTCAAGATTCCATCAAAAAATACTCATTGAAAATTACAATTCTAGGAGTGACTACTATGATTATTTCCCAGCATACTTACATCAATTGGGAAAATTATTTAGAATTTGGAATTAGACAATTTTTCAAGGAAAAAACAGGGGTATATAAACAAGATACTATTGGAGATGGTTTTTATTATGTTCATAAGGGCTTAATTAAAGTTATTACCTCAACAACAAAGGAAAAAGACCGTATGTTAAACATTGTAGTTCCTGGTCAACTATTAGGTGTTCAAACCATGGATCAACAAGTTCACTTTACAACGGCTGTAACAGTGAAAGACTCCATACTCTATTACTTTCCTTATGAGAAGTTTAAAGAACTCCTAAGGTTACAACCAACGTTTTTAAATCTTTTCACAAAAACTGTAATACAAAAAATACACGGGCTTGTTGAGCTAATTAATTTGAATTCTCACTCTGCAGAGAGTCAAATTGCCTTGATACTTCTAAATATTTGTTATGATTTTAAAGATCATGAAGTTCATCTAACCCAAAAAGATCTCGTAACGTGTACAGGCTTGACACGGATAACTGTATACAAAATATTAAAACAATGGCAGAAAGAAAATTTAATCGAAATACAAAGTCGAAAGCTATTAATTAGAGATCCCGATCTGTTAAGAAACTATGTTATTAATTCATGAGTGTTGATTATCCAAAATTAGACAGACATATCTCTTGTAATTCTCTATAGTTTTTAAAACAACAGCTATTCGCCAGTCTATAGGTAAATTGGCTTTTAGCCATTGTCGCTGAAAAGTGATAAACAACAATTTATTGAATACTCGCCCTTCAGATGTCTTCGAATAGAGCCATTTAAATAGAACATATGCAATCAAAGCAGCAAAATCTGATTAAAGACGGCGTTTTCTGTCGTGTCAAATAAAACAGGGACACTTAGGTTCTGTTTGATCCATCGGAAGAACGTTTCGATTCTCCACCTTGTTTTGTATATATCTGCAATGGCTTCTGGCGCAACATTCATCAGATTGGTGACTTCACGCATCTCATTACCATAATCGTCCTAAAAAATACAACGCGTTGACGTTTCATTGAACGAGATTGCTCGGTACCTAGTTGGCAGGTGTTGTCACGCTTGACGGGCGATGCATTTTGCTTTAGCCGTTGTAAAGAATGTGTTCAAAAGATTTCTGTATTTTCTTTCATTCGGATGACAAACTTTTGATGGTCTTCCGTAAACTGATTGATTCTTTTGATCTTAAAATAGACTCGATTTTCTACCATGATAAATCGTAAATCGACCAACTGTTCAACAATTGGTCCATCATGCACAAGTCCAGTGGTTCCAACGACATGAAGAGGTATTTCAGTGAGAGGAGAATAGCTAACATGCAGTTTGATTCCTGCACGCTCCCTGTGATAAAGGCGACTTTCCCACTGTAATCGTGGTGGAGTCTACCAAGAGAAGTTCGTTTGAAAGCTTTAATGCTCGGTGTGTCATCCGATTACATTTAGATACGACTAAATGTAATAATTTCTTCATAAATAAAAAACACGTTATTTATCAGGAGTGGTGATAGAATGTTAAATCTTCGTTTTACATGGAGTCCATTTTTGACATATGGACAATTTATTGAGGTGAAAGAAAATACAGTTATTTATCACCAGGGAGAGGATGGAAAAGGGTTTTATTACTTAAGTAAGGGAGAAATAAAAATTACAATTCTATCCGATAAAGGAGAAGAGCGTACTGTTAATTATGTTCCGGAAGGTATGTTGTTTGGAGAGAATGGAATTAATAAAGAACCTTATTCCACTACCGCGTTTACAACCTCCCCTTCCGTTTTGTATTATTTCTCTGATGAAGCATTACTAAAAGTATGTAAAGAACACCCAAATGCAGCAACAATATTTACAAATTCCCTAATTTATAAATTTAGATTATTGGCAGAAATTATTACTTTTCTTGATAGCCCTGTTGAACAGCAAATGGCACACTACTTATTAAAGCTTGTTAACGAAAACGGTAAGTTTGCTATTAATCAAACAGCATTTGCCCGTTACGTTGGTACGTCCCGTATTACCGTAAATAAAATCATCCAAAAATGGGTTAAAGACGGTATAATCAAACTCTCTAGTCAAACAATTGATATTATTGATATAAATAGAATTAGAGAAATCCAACGCTCTGATATAAAAAATCTGTCAAACTTGGACATGCTAATATTATCCTCGTCTCAAGAATAAAAATATTGGGCAGCATCCAAAAATATGTAAGGAAGAGGAATGACGACTTTAGAACTGGATTTTACCTGAACAGCTGAGAGAGATTTCCATACTGTTGTTAATACGCCCAGCATGGAAGTACTACTAAGACACAAAAATTTAAAACTTCTTGGTTTCATACTTATCTCTGCAAAGGAGACACTGGTAAAAGATCACTCTTCGTTTCCAGTATTTGTTCAAGAAGTTAATTTAACTACTACCTCGACCTTCTATTATCCATAATTCGGAATTAAACTAATATACTAAGAGAGCAATGAAAATATTGATTACCTTGCTGAAAAAGTTGGAAAACATGAGCTAGAACTTAATAGATTAAACAGAAATTGAGGGAGCTTTTATGGGTTCTCTTTTGTTGTTATAATTGTGCTGAGATTCGCTCTCTGACGAAGTGAATTATGCTTTTTATGTACAAATATCCTTCGTTGCAAAATTCAACGCTATTACTTTTAAAATAGATGTATATCAATCTATAAAATTGGTGAAACTGATAAATTATTCCTCCTATCGTTGAAAAGCCTTTGCTCCTGTTGAGCAAAGGCTACTTTTTTGACGAGTTTCTTCTATTTGATCTTTGCTGCTGACTCGTATGTATCCAAATTTACGAATATCCAATTTATTACTCCCTCTTCTACTTTTCTCTTATTCCACCAAAACGTTCGTAAAAGTGTATATAAATATACGAACGTCCGTAAAATTATTTCTAACTTTAATGAACGTTAAAGTAAGATGATTTTGCACAAAAAAGAACCGTTTGCAAAAGTCTACTTTTACGAACTATAGTATAAAGGTCAAAATGTTTAAATATCTAACCCAATAGAGATATATACTTTTTCACTGAACTTAGGTAATTTGGACAAGCTTGTATTTTTTCATCCCACATATATAGTAGAAAAAGGAGGGTTGTATATATGGGATGGTATAACAAAAGCTACAATCAGCGTCCTCCACAGCTTCCAATCCCACCAGTCCCACCACTCTAAGCTGAAATTGGGGTACAGACATCAAAACGGAACCTGCTTAGCCTGTAATGGGCTGGGCTTTTTTACTTTTTACGGTATGGCGGAAACTATCAGAACCTTGTTAATTATGGTTGCTTTACCAGTTTGATAGAGGTAAAATTATCAGTAACTTAAAAACGAACGGATAAACAAAAAAGCCATTTCCATATGTTAGTGTTTCTCAGGCACTAACGGAAATGACTTCTTCTATAACCTAGTGTGCGACCACTAAGTTAAATTTTTATCCCTGACGCAACAGGACTATTTGATACACCTATTATAAACTCATTGTCTACTGAATTTCAAAATGTTCAAGTTGGGAAGATTAATTGCAAGATGTCAGTAAAGAACTTCTCTAGGAACATCAAGTTGTAACATAAAATTCAGGTTTACGGTTAACTAAACAAGGGAGTTTTTCTCTCACACGATGTACACGATCAAGGTCAATATCAGACATAATCAAAGTTTCTTCTTCGCCTCCACTAGTTGCTATAACTCCCATTGGATCGACAATCATACTCCGTCCAGAAAAGACATTGCCGGCTTGGTTAGAAGCACAAACGAACACAGTATTTTCAATGGCTCTGGCACGAAGTAGAGTTTCCCAATGATCCTCTTTCATAGCTCCCGCTACCCATCCAGCAGGAATAAACAGAATATCCGCTTCTTGGAGTGCTAATTGCCTTGCTATCTCTGGGAATCGTAATTCATAACAAACCATAAAACCTATTTTTCCAAATTCCGTTTCTACTACTTTATATTGATTATCACCAGGGACAATGGTATCAGACTCTTTATAGTTAAAAGCATCGTATAAGTGAGTCTTTTGATAAGATTGTATAATTTGTCCGTAACGATCGATAAATACTGTCGTATTATATGCACGCTGCTCATCATCTACTTTTGACTCAAATATTCCACAAACTATATAAATTTCGTTTTCTCGAGCCGCCTCAGCTAATCCTGAAACAAACGGACCCTCCAATGGTTCAGCAACATCAACGGGTGAAATTCCGGAACCTGGGATAGCTAGTGCCATATACAATTCAGGTAATATAACAAAATCTGCTCCCAATCCTTTTGCTTTAGAAATGTATTTTTTTGCTTTCTCCAAATTAGACATTTTATCGGTACTTGTAGATAATTGAGCAATAGCTACTTTCATAATAATCCTCCTAATAAACTTTTTAATAAATCATATTACCGTATTGCGAGTTTCGTTGTTTACGATAGCGCTTTCAATTTGTTCCTCTTCAAAAAGGGACTTGTTAGGTTTTATGAATAACCACGAGATTGCACCCAATCCACCCATAATTGTTAATAACATGATACCCATATTCCAATTTCCAGTGAGATTGACTGTTTGCACCACTAGTATAGTACCAATCGCCGTTGCAGCGTTTCCACAAAAGTTTACCCATCCTGATAATGAAGCACTATGTTTTCCTCCGATGTCCTGAACGGCAGACCAATTGGGTACTTGTATCATACCTATTCCAGCCATTGAAATCATTAATAGAATAGACATGTTAAAAGTAGAAGTCGCTTGAGAGGCAAACCATAGACAACTAGAACTGATGATGAATCCTACAATACCAAAAGGAACACGTGAGGTAATACGAGATTTTGTTTTACGATAAACGAAATCGACTAAAGTCCCCATACCCACTACAGAAGCCGCTAATGCTAACCAAGGCAATGCTGCCACAATTCCTGTACTTTCAATGGACAAGCCACGCGATTGGAGAAGAAATAGAGGTAGTAACGTGATAAAAAAGCTTTCCACCAATACTAAACAAAAATATTGAAAACCAATCGCCCAAAATTGGGACTTGCTCAAAAGTGTTTTCCATTCTTTCCGTGATGTTTTGAATACCACTTCATTGTTCTCTTCTTTGGATTTTGTTTCTTCGGTAATTAAGTCTAACTCTCCCTGATTCACAGCTGGATGATCTTTCGGATGATTCTTAAACCTCTTATACCAATACAAGCCAACAGCTACTCCAATGATTCCATAGCTATAAAAACTCCATTCCCAACCGAATCGTGAAATAATCCATGCAGTTAATGTTGTACCAATTGCCAATCCTAAATAACCAGAACTTAAAAAGATAGAATTAGCTCTGGCTTTTTCCGTTCTAGGAAACCAAGTGTTGATAGCATTTATTCCACCTGGTATATCTGCAGCCTGGGCAATACCTAATAAGCAGCGAAAGAAGATCAGTAAAATTAAGCCGGATCCAAATGGAGTAATAAATGTAACTACGGACCAAAGAATACCTGCAATAGCAATTGCCTTATGAGAGCCTATTCGTTGTACCCAAATTCCGGCAGGTACTTGACATAATGCATACGTCCAGGCAAAAGCCGATAATACAAATGAAATTTCAGTTAAACTAAGACCAAAATCTTCCTGAATGAGTGGTGCACTAACACTAATATTGATTCGATCTAATGACATCATTAATTGCATTGGAACCATGATAAAAAATATAACTCGCCATCGGACATTAGTGCTCTTCAAACAACTCACTCCTTTATTATCTAAAGAATTTTTCCGCTCCACTTAATGAAGCTAAACTAATGCCGGAATCTACTTGTCTTTTCATTTCTATCTCAGCCTCTTGTTTTTGGATAGCTGTTATCGCATACTGTTCAGCATCTTTAGGATTAATAACGAATACACCATCATCACTTGCAACCACTAAATCGCCTGGATTAATACTTACACCACATACGCTTACTGTTGTATTGATTTCTCCTTCTATTCCAAGAATTCTTGTTGTTAGAGGGCTTATACCTAGAGAAAAAACAGGTAGGCCTAGTTCTAAGATTTCTGGAACGTCATTGATGCAACCTGAAACAATCACACCAGCTACTTGTTTAGCATGCGCAACGTAAGACACCATTCCTCCCCAACAAGACCGTTGTTCGTCTCCAGACATATCTATTACCATTACATCACCTGGTTCTATTAAATCTAATGCCTTATGCACAGCAGTAGAATCCATATGTGGGATCCGAACGGTAATAGCATTACCTACAAATCGTATTGGACGAGAAAGTGGTTGTAAGCCCTTAAGAAAACCAAAATCTGTCATATGTCCAATCGTTGAAGGATCTACCTTTTGATACAAATCAATGAGCTTTGGACTAATACCTTGTACTCTAGGATTAATTTTAAACATGTTCTTCCCCTCTACTTTCATTTAATTTTATTTCTTCTCTTGCAGTTTTAATTTTCTTCTAAATCGTCAAAACCTTAGTTCCTATTACCGGTATCATTGAGATTATCCCAGATCAAAACATAAAATAGTAAATTGCAAAGGTTTTTAGTAATGTCTTCAGGAATTTAAAGCGCTTACAAAACAATTATAGAGTTTGTTGAAGTTCTTGGTTTTCCTCTGGAATATTCCAGTTTTCTTGTAAAAATTGAACAATCTTGTCTACAGAACGGTTTACCAATCGTTCACCTTTTTCTTTTGTTCCTAATTTTGCGTTTCCAACTGTCCCTGACTCACTGTAAATGCTGTATTTTGGATACTGAATAATTTCAGGGAATTGATCAATGAATTTTGGTGGCTCGTTTACCGGTTTTTCAATGTCAACCAGTTCTGGGTATAAATATAAAAGGACTGATGTACCTGCTTCACTCGCATGTCCATGGGCTAATGCTCCAGATTCAACAATTCCATTATCAAGTGTTTTTAAAAACCTCCAATAATCGATTTGTGCAAATCGAAACTCATCATAGTCACGGTGATCATAAGCAATTTGGTTGATGACAGGAACATTTCCTACATGATTATTAATAAATAAGAAGTCTTTGAATCCCCACTTTTTCAAACTGTTAACTGTATCTACCAAATACTCTTTAAAGCTTTCAGGTCGAATGGTAATTGTTCCGGGAAAATCATCCAACATTGATGAGTCACCTACTTCCAAAGTTGGACCTATTATGCTATTTACCCGTTCGGCTACGAGTTCTGCAATTTTTGCAGCTACTAACGTATCGCTTCCAAGTGGTAAATGCGGACCATATACTTCAAAAGCTCCTGTAGGAATAATCGCTAAATTGGTTTCCATTTTTCTCTCTACAAATACCTTCCAGCTCATTTCTTTAAGAACATTAGTTTTTTTCATTTTTCCATCTCCTTAATTTGTTTATTTAAAATAGGGATATTTTCCCTCCTCGAATGTGTTCTTCCAACTCATGTACTGCTAAATGGTGATTCTTCTGCTTTAAAGCTTCAAGGATGTCAATATGCTCTTGAATAAACTTCGTCATATTTTGTTTCTTTTTTAGAAAGCACGTTGAGTTATAAAAAAGTCTTTCACTTATATTGGACATTGTTTGGAGAAATAAGCTATTTCCTTCAACTTCCAAAAGATAGTAATGAAAATCAGCATCAAGCTGGACAAAGCTAAAGAAATCATCATTTTCACAACATTGTTTTTGCTCATTAACCATTTCATATAAGGTTGCAAGGTCATTTTCTTTAAGCATGTCAATCGTATTCCTAATAGAAAAAGTTTCAATTGCAATACGTGCATCAAAAAAATCATTAATCTCTTTAATCGATAATTCTTGTATAGCAATTCCTTGATTAGAGATTACTTTGACAAAACCCTCATTTTGAAGCCTTTGAAGTGCTGCAACAATAGGAGTTCGACTCATTTCAAGTTCTTCAACTAATTGATTTTGCGAGGTATAATTCTCTTCTATAAAATCCCCCCTCATAATCTTTTCTTTAATTTTGTGATATGCAATTTCATTCAAAGTTGTCCTTTTTTTCATAGGAGCCTCCTAATTTTTTTACTTGAATTCAAGTTGAATTCAACTATATTATTAAAGTAGCAAAAAAATCCAGAAAAGTAAATATTAATTTGGGTTTTAATTGAAAATTTATTAATAGGATAACATGCTCATCAAGTTGAAACTTTGCGATATTCCCTTTTAAAACAAAAAAAACCCCTAATATGGGGGCTTATAGTCTTATAGGCGTCTGAAAGGTGTACCTTTACGAACAGTAGCAACAATACTATACCGCCCATTTTAGAAATTTTATACGCTAAGAAAATTCCAACCTAAAAAGTCGATCTCCTCTACGTGAACTGACCCCATAAAGTTAGACAGGTTATTTCGTTAGGCAGCCCGTTGGACATGAGCTCGGTATTGTACCGGGCTCATGCCTTTTAATTTTGCCTTGATTCGTTTGTGATTATAGTATTCTATATATTTTGCTAGTTCGTGTTTAAAGTGTTCCACACTTTCAAATTCTTTTAGATAAAGAAGTTCCGATTTCATGATACCAAAGAAATTTTCCATAACAGCGTTATCGTAACAATTCCCTTTGCGAGACATACTTTGCGTAATGCCACGTTCACTAAGGGTATTACGGTATTGCTTCATTTGATAATGCCAGCCTTGATCTGAATGAATAAGGAGAGTATCGTCGTCTGTTAAACGTTCAAAAGCTTGATCCAACATCGTTGAAATGAGTGAGTAGGTTGGTCTTGAACCGATTGTATACGTAATAATTTCTCCATTAAATAAGTCCAATATCGGCGATAAATATAGCTTTTCTCCAAATAATTTAAACTCTGTAATATCCGTAACCCATTTCTCATTTGGTTTTTCAGCTTTGAAATTACGATCTAAAATATTTAGTGCAATCTTACCCACAGTTCCTTTGTAAGAGCGATATTTTTTCATACGGACAAGACATTTTAGTCCTAGTTCTTTCATGATTCGCTGTACCTTTTTGTGGTTTACTTTGTGTCCACGATTTCTAAGTTCATCACGAATTCGACGGTAACCAAACCGACCTTCATGTTCATCGAAAACAGATTTAATCAATCCTTTCAGTTCTGCATCTGGATCAGGACGACCGAAGTTTTTCACCCAATAGTAATAGGTGCTACCCAGTCTTTGTACCAGAACCAAACATATTGAATTTTAATTTTTTCTATAGTCATTTAGTACTGACAATTATTCACATAAGTTACCAATAAAGTTTATTTAGTGGTGATTTCAACTATTTTTAAATAAAAAGTTACGGAAATTATTAGAAACTGGTGATAAAGGACGTTTCATTTTACTGCACATGAAAAAAAGCCAAGAAAAACAAGAGAGTATAATCTTCCCTATTTTCTTAGCTTATCATTCATCAATCAATTAATAATCAGCAAACCAGTTACATATTTATAGTGGAACTTAAAATCGATAGCTTTTTGATGTATTCTTCAAGGTATTTCATAACACATTCACTATCATATCATATTTCAAAATCCCTATTGATTTCACATCTAACAAACCCAAGAGGTTCATATTGTCAGTTGATGCTTCCATTGTTCTAATGAAGCAAGCAAGTTAGGTATTCCTTCCTCACCAAAATACTCCAAAGAAACAAAACCTGTATAATTCAGCCTTCTCAATTCTTCCAGCAAACGAACATTGTCCACATCCCCGCTAAAAATAGGTGCTGGTTTGTTTTTATATCGCTCTTTATGATTGTAGTGATAATTTTTTAAATGCACATGGCTGACATGGGAGAAAACAGATTCCAATACCTCCATCGGATTCAATTGATCAACGTATAAGTTTGCACCATCGAAAATCAGTTTTATCCTTGGATGGTTTATATCTTGTAAAAGTTTATGAATGGCTTCAAGGTTATCAGCAAAGGAATCATAGTGAATTTCAATTGCTACGTCCACTCCATACAGATCTGCCATTTGAGCTAATTTATTTAATTCGGTAGCCGTTTCTGACCATTGCTCTGGTGATGCATTCCTTGACGCAATATGTCCTGCGAACGTCCGTATCAACGGGCAGTTTAACTGATGAGCCATATCTAACAATCTTCTTGCTTGATTGATTTCGTTTTGATGTTCTTTCGGATTCCAAAGTTTGGAAAATGTGGTATATCCACTAATGGACGTTATTTGTAAATCATTGGATTCTAGTAATAGAGCTAATTTATCCAGCGGCCCTTGCTTCTCCTGAAATCGTTCTATATGTTTATTCCAAAGTTCAAGTCCTTTTACATCCGTTTGCAATGGAAGTAACCATTTTATAATTTCCTCAATGTCCCATTCCTTAAATCCTGTGGTACATAAACTAAGCTTCATTGTAATTCCACCTTCCCCAAATCTAAATTTTACTATTCCGTAATTTCTATACGACGAACTTTTCCAAGAAGAAAGATATAAGCAAATGCGCCGATTAGAGCAACTACCGATATAAATGTTAGAGCTGCTGCATAAGAATGGGTTGCACTAATAATGAGACCGACGATTAACGGAGATAAAGCCCCGCCAATGTTAGCAACAAAATATAGTGAGGAACCTGTTAGGCCCACCATACCTTTCGGAGCGATATCAGCTAAAAGGGCACCGGTAACAGTGGATGCCATCCCTTGTCCGAAGAATGCAATGGCCATAAAGGTGATGACTATGTTTGGTGAATCCGTATAATTCCCCCCCAGGATTAAACAAGACAGTAACAATCCGACAATAATAGGCAGTTTACGTGCCATTCCTGTTGATAAACCACGTGTCAGCATCCAATCAGAACATCGTCCACCAATGAGAGTACCAAATATAGCTACAATATATGGGATACTTGCATAAATTCCGGTTTTTAGCATCGTCATTCCCTTTTCATCAATCAAATAGGATGGAAACCAAGTCATAAAGAAAAACAAAGTAGTTTGAATGGAAAATTGCCCGATAAACATCCCCCAAATTTGACGGTGCTTAAGCAGTTGACCTATCCGTTTCCAGGAGAATGGGTGCTTCTCTTCGGTACCAATCAGCCCCCCACCTTCCTTGATATAATCGAGTTCTTCTTGAGAAATCCTCTTATGTTCCCTTGGATTGCGATAGAACGCAAACCAAACTAAACCAATAAGTATTCCAACAATTCCTGCGATATAAAAAAGGTAATTCCACCCAAACGTTATGATTATCCAGGTGAAAACTGGAGTCAGAAAGGCTAACCCAATATATTGGGTACCCGTATAAATACCTACAGCAGTAGCACGTTCTTTTTTTGGAAACCACTCGGATACGCACCAGGCGTTAGTAGGAATAGATGGAGATTCAAATGCGCCAAGTCCAATACGATATGTAACTAACCATGTTATATTTTTCGCGGTTCCTACCAAGAATGTAAATAGAGACCAGAAAATAAGAGAAACCGTGTATACCCTTCTTGGTCCAAATTTATCAAGAAAGTAACCACTAAAAAGCATGGAGAAGGTATAGCTCCAACCAAAAACGGAAAATATAACACCCATCAAAGCCGGATCTATTTGTAGATCGGCTTGAATATTTGGCGCAGCAAGTGAAATGATTGCACGGTCGATGTAATTTATACAGGTGACTAAAGCAATGAGAAATAGGATAAACCATCGAACTGTTTTCGGTTTTCCCTTTTTTGATTTGTTGGCTGCCAGTTCATGTGTGTGATCCTCTATTATTGCCTTTAATTCTGAGCTCAATAATTCTCCCCCTTACCTAATGCCTACATTAGTACATCGTTCTACTAACTTTTTTTGGATTTCATCTATGCTGAGTTTTGCAATTACATAGATTTTCTTCAGGATTAGATTGATATTTTCAAAGCACTTTTTTTCAAAAATAGACAAAATTTAGAGTACAATCACTTGTTCATGTAGATAATAGCTCCCCTAATTGCAAAGATAACACTACTTAGGGGATAGTCTTCTGAATTATGAATCAATTATTCAGACAGTTACCGCTTTCTCTGATTCTACCTCTTCATTATCCTCCTTGACTACCCTGTCAAAAGATCCGTATTTTTCTTGAACCAGTATATAACCGATTGCTGCGATTATACTTGGCAGGGCAAAAGTAGCAAAAGCTATCTTTGGATTCATACCTGTTGTAAGAAGAAAAGCAATTATGGTAGGAGCGAGAATAGAACCAATCCTGCCGATAGCCTGTGAATAGCCCATTCCGGTTGTACGGATTTCACGAGGATAGTATTCTGTAATATAAGGGTTCGCTAAGTTCATTGCACCGACCGTACAGGCGCCTCCTAAGAATATCAGTAAATATACACTGACCACATTAGTCGTCTTGCTTAATGCGACAAAGGTAACAGCCCCCAAAAAGAATAGTGTAACTAGAATTTTACGATGTCCCATTTTTCCTGCATAATAACCTCCTACTAATGAACCGCCAATCTGACCAAGACACAAAACCAAGTTAAATGAAAGGCTTGAGGTGATACTAAATCCGGAATCTTGCATCATTTAGGGAAGCCATGTATTTAAACCGTAAGCCATCATCAGTGTGCAGAACACTGCCATCCAGATGGAAATCATACTGAATGCCCGTTTGTTCGTGAATAACTTTTTTACCGGAGACCCTTTTCCCTTCTGTTCAGCTTCCTTAAGCTGGTAATCATCTGTTACTTTAATATCCCCTTCTGGTTTGACTTTATTAAGGATTCCAACAACTTTCCCAATTTCCTTCCTTGCTAAATAGTAAGAAAGGGATTCAGGAAACTGCTTTATGAATAATTGAAGTGTAAGTAATGGTAGAATTCCAATAAAGTACAATACACGCCAATCCGTATGAGGAATTATATACATTCCCACCAAGGAAGCCATGATTCCACCTATTGAATACCCGCAATACATCGCAGCAACTATGATGGCACGATTTTTTTTAGGAGAATATTCAGTCATAAGCGATATAACATTCGGCATCAAAGCCCCCATGCCAATTGCAGCTATGAAGCGCATGATGGTAAACTATGTGAGATTGGGTGCAATTCCTGCCCCCAATGTAAATAAGCTGAATAGCAACATACAAATCAGAAGTACTTTTTTTCGACCAAATTTATCAGCAATCGGTGCTAAAATCAGAGCACCCATCATCATGCCGAATAATGAATAACTCCCAACTGCACCTGCCTGAACAGAAGATAAATTCCACTCTTCCATCATCCATGGCAGCCCCACACCATACATTGCAATATCATACCCGTCAAAAGCAATGGCATAAAAACACCAAAGAAAAACAAGTAAATGAAAGCGGTTAAACTTACTTGCAGAAACAATATCTGAAGCTACTACACTACGCATTTTCCGTCCCCCATCATTTAAAAATCTCGGTTTAGAATGTGTTTCCAGAATACCTGTATTTTACTCTGGTAATTCGCATAACATTGAAAAATCAGATAATATAGATTACAGATCACATTAAGAATAAGATAAGACTCTTGCTTCAATATTATTGATTGTTTATTAGTAAACTAGCTATTTAGGTAAATTACTTTCTTTTGGTTTTTTCAATGACAAGGTTTAAACCCCATAAATTGTAATAGCTTTTGAATTAGTCAAAGCCACTATATTAAGGGATTTAACCCTTTTCTTCGACATTCATTTCATACCCAATTGTTTGAATGATTAATTTTTCACGACAGCTTTATTGAAAACCGGTTTATCTTGTAATCTAAGTTCAAAATCTAAATGAGCCGTATAATAATCATTTTTCAATCCTTTTTCTGCACCAGAATGTTTATCTAACTTCGTAATTAAGCTTCCGCGAACACCTTGTGCAACATCATCTTCTAAATATTCATCGCCTTCAAAATAAATTTGTGTTACTAATCTATCACCATTTTCCGGTTGGAATAACAGGTGCAAATGAGCTGGACGATATGAATGATGATCAATCCACTTTAAGAACTGACCCGAAGGTCCATCTGTTGGAATTGAATAATTACCCGGTACAACTGTTTTAATTTCAAAATTACCATTTTCATCTGTGTAAAATACACCACGTAAATTATTATCTGGAATACCTTCAGCGAAGTATGAGTATTCACCATTTGTATCCGCCTGCCACATATCGATTTTTGAATTTGCCAACGGATTTCCATTTACATCTTTCACAGTTCCTGAAAAGTAAAGAGTGTCACCTGGTTCATTTTCACGTTGTGGCAACACTCCTGGATTTTGAACGACTGGCGTATTTTCAATATAATAAGGTCCTAGAATAGTAGGTTCAGTTCCTTTTACACTTTTATACATTTCTTGAAGTGCATGAGTTTCAAAGAATACATCCATAAACAACGGAATTTCTCCTGCTTTACCTAGTTGATCCATCCAATCAACAAGGGCTTGATAGTCATTATGATCAATTTCGTATTCACTAACTAATTCCTTAAATTTCACTACCAATCCATTATAAACATCGATTACTTTTTGATTCTTCATATATACTTCCTCCAATTTTTATAAGTTTTTATATAAATGTTAGTTTATATCTGAGTATTTTGAATAATTGTTGTGATTCCTAACCCACCTGCGATGCATAAAGTGATTAGCCCATATCTTTTTCCCGTTCGTTCTAGCTCGTGTATCGCTTTCGTTGCTAAAATCGCACCTGTGGCACCAATCGGATGCCCCATCGCAATAGCACCACCGTTAGGATTCACCTTATTCATATCAAGCTTCAATTCTTTGATTACTGCCAAAGCTTGAGCAGAAAAGGCTTCGTTCAATTCGATCAAATCAATATCATCCAATTTCAAGCCTGACATTTGAAGTGCTTTCAAGGTAGAGTTCACTGGTCCTATCCCCATGAAATTCGGTGATACACCTGCTGCTGCTTGTGCTACTACTCTTGCTTTTGGTTCTTTCCCAAGTCTCATGGCTTCTTCTTCCGACATAAGTAAGAGAGCAGATGCACCATCATTTCTTCCACTACTATTTCCAGCGGTTACCGTTCCATTTTTTTTGAAAACCGGTTTTAACTGAGCTAATTTTTCTAGACTGGTTTCCCTTGGGTGCTCATCCACTTTAAACTCTGTTACACCCTTTTTCGTTTTAAGTTGATAGGGAACGATTTCTTGTGAGAATTTCTCAGTAGAAATTGCTCGCTTTGCATTTTCTTGACTTCTTAAGGCAAATTCATCCTGTTCCGTTCTTGAAATAGAATACTTTTCAGCTAAATTTTCTGCTGTCATTCCCATTGTTAACATTCCGTAGTCTTCAATGGGCTGTGAACCTGGCTGGCTTTCTGTATTTGGGTCTAATAACTGCCCATTGCCTGATTTCAACCCAAAACGAATATTTCTCATATAATACGGAGCTGTACTCATTGATTCTGCTCCACCTGCAATGATTACATTTCCTAAACCACATTGAATTTGTTGACTAGCTGAATTTATTGCTTGAATACCAGATCCACATTGTCGATGAACGGTAAAACCTGGTACTTCCACCGGAAAACCTGCACGGAGTGAAGCAATTCTTGCTAAATTTGATGCGTCAGAACTTTGTTTCGCTTGTCCCATTATTACTTCATCAATAATCTCTTTTGGAATATCCGCTCTCTTTACAACTTCATCAAGGACAGCTGCTGCTAGAAAATCAGCAGGAACATTTTCTAATGATCCCCCTAATTTCCCAATGGCGGTGCGAACCGAGTCAATAATAACGACATTGGTCAATTTTCTTCCCCCCGGGTATTAGCTTTATTTACTTCT
This sequence comes from Peribacillus sp. TH16, assembly GCF_016651095.1. Classification (NCBI taxonomy): domain Bacteria; kingdom Bacillati; phylum Bacillota; class Bacilli; order Caryophanales; family Bacillaceae; genus Peribacillus; species Peribacillus sp. TH16. The sequence goes on from NZ_JAEKEM010000003.1 coordinate 317,727, forward strand.
AAACTATCTTTATATCTTTGATGTGCTATTTTTAAAGCAACAATCACTGACTGCTGTGATGGCGCTAAAAAGTCGGTTTTAATATTTTCTATTAACGGATCAATATCTTTACTAAAATTAAATCCAACTATCATTCTCTTAAAAAAGTCCTGTGCCAAAGTTGTTAAAAAAGTGAATTCTGCATTAATAATAATGTGACTTTCTTTATGGATTTCAAGTACCATACCAGCGTATTTATAATTTTCGTACATACTCGTATTCTGTGGTGCCTTTGCATACGCCGTAATTAATAATGTTGGTTGTCCCATAAAACTACATCCTCTCAAGATTACTTGCATTAACTAGTCAGGGTTCCATATTCCCACTTCTAGTTTATATTACAAACAAAGCTCTTGAAAAATGTTTTACTTTTTCTTTATCTATCTCCATACCAAATCCTGGTCCATCCGGAATGATTATTTCAAAATTCTCATATTCAATTTGGTTTACCGTTATATTATCTTTGAATAGTAACGGTCCAAATAATTCAGTACCGAATTCAAACTTGGGAATGGTTGAATAAAGTTGTGCACAAATGGCTGTTCCTAATGAGGATTCAATCATCGTTCCGCCATACAAACCAAAACCTACACCTTCAGCAATGGCAGCCACTTTTTTCGTTTGAGTCATTCCACCATGTTTACATACTTTCAAAGCAAATGAATTACCTGCTCTATGCTTAGCTATTTGGAAAGAATCTTGAACCGTATTTAGGGATTCATCAGCCATGATCGGAACCTTAAAACGATTGGTCAACCTTGCCATCCCCTCATTATTCCAAGCGGGCAACGGTTGTTCGATCATTGAAACTCCACCTTCTTGTAAAGCTTCTATGCAATACGTAGCTGTTGTTTCATCCCATGCTTGATTAACATCAACCGTAATACGGGCTTGATCTCCTACTTCTGCTATAATTTTCAATACATGCTCCACATTCTTAAATGGATTACCTTTACCAATTTTCAATTTAAAAATATTATGGCGTTTTTGGTGTAAGAATTCTTTGGCTTCTTCGATATCTTTATTCGTATCTCCACTTGCTAATGTCCAAGCTACCGGTAATGATTTATGAATCTTCCCTCCGAATAATTCATAGGCAGGGATGTTTCTCCTTCTAGCCACTAAATCTACCATTGCTGATTCAACAACAGCCTTTGCGAAGTTATTTCCTCTAACGTGTAAAGAAACTTCATGCATGATTTTGTCATAATGGACTGGATTTTTCCCAATAATAAGGGGCGTAATATATTTATCAATATTCACTTTTATCGCCTCAGGAGTTCCCTCACCATATGAAGCACCACCTATTGTTGCCACCTCTGCCCATCCTTCCGCACCCTCTTCATCTTTGACACGAGCAAGAATGATTGTTTGTTCAACAATCGTATGCATGGCAAGCTGATGAGGACGAATTGTGGGTAAATCAATAATATATACATCAACTGAACGTATTTTCATTTAATCCACCTTTTTAACATTTAATAGATAAAATTCGCTTCTGTTTTTCCTCTTACTTCTTCGATACTTACACCTGGCATTAATTCAATTAGTTTCAACTGTTTTTCAACAACTTCAAAGACAGCTAACTCCGTGATAATCATGTCAACACTTCTAGTTGATGTAATGGGATAGGTGCATTCTCTTAAAATTTTACTTTTACCTTCCTTATTAGTATGTGTCATTGTCACAATCACTTTTTTGGCACCCACTAACAGGTCCATCGCTCCTCCAACACCCATAATATTTTTTCCAGGTACGGCCCAATTTGCAATTTCCCCTGTTTGATCTACCTGCAATACACCCAAGATAGCAACATCAATGTGCCCTCCACGAATCATTGCAAACGATTCTGCGCTATTAAAGAATGATGCACCAATGGATTCTCCAACTGGTAACTTGCCTGCATTTACTAAATTCGGATCCATTTTATCTTCCTCTACATCAGCAACTCCTAATAATCCATTTTCCGTATGAAAAAAAACTTTTTCGTCATCGATGAATTTTGAAACCAAAGTCGGAATACCTATTCCTAGGTTCACTATACAAGGACCCTTTAATTCTTGAGCCGCACGTCTTGCTATCAAATTTTGCATTTGTTCTTTGTCACTCATAATCTTTGACACCTTCCTTCGTCAGGATTTTCGTTGCCTTAATAATTCCATCGACGAATAAATGCGGTGTTACAATCTCCTCTGGTGATAGTTCACCGGGTTCAACAATCTCATCTACTTCTACAATAACTACATCTGCTGCTGTTGCCATAACCGGATTAAAGTTACGAGCTGTTTTGTAATAAACCAGATTGCCAAGTGTATCTGCCTTCCAGGCCCTGATCAAAGCAACATTTGCTCTTATTGCCGGTTCAAAAATATATGTCGCCCCATTTATTTCCCTTTCTTCTTTGCCTTTTGCTAAATCGGTCCCGACACTGGTTTTCGTATAATAACCGCCTATGCCAGCACCGCCAGCACGCATGGATTCTGCTAATGTCCCCTGTGGTAATAGCTCTAATTCAATTTCACCTCTTTGATAAAATTCCCCAACTTCGCGATTGCTTGTAAAATACGAACCGATTGCTTTTTTTATTTTCTTTTGGCTTAGGAGAACACCCAATCCTTTCCCTTTTTCGCCTAAGTTGTTACTGATGACTGTTAAACCTGCTACATCCTTTTTGGTCAACCCATCTATTAATGTTAGTGGGGCACCAATCAATCCAAACCCTCCTATCATTAACGTATGGTCATTTTTCACACAAGATAAAGCTGCTTCTATATCTTGATGTACTTTCGTCATGTTTTTCTCCACCAATCCTGTTACTTATTTTCAATTAATGAATCACTTGCTTCAAACCAAGCAGGGATTCCAGCAGTTAATAAGCAAATAAATCCCACATCCGCTAATTGTTCTTCTGAAGCTCCATTTTCTCTTGCCGCTTCCATCCATTCTTCTACTTGATTCCCTTTTAATTCAGTTATGAATATTCCTGCCATTAGGATATGTTTTAGCCTTTTTGAAACGACTGAATCACTCAATATATAATCTTTAAGAGAGTTTTGGTCTTCAGATTTAACTAGTTTCAATACATTCGATACATATGCCGTGTCCTCATTGCCTAAAAGCTCAAACATATAAAGAAGGATCTCTTCTGCTGTTTTATAATCCCCTCTTTTTTTCTGAAATTCAATACCTTTAAGTGCAAGGGCATATTCTAAAGATTTTACCCCTGTTTTTAATGCTTGAACTCCGTTATATAAATATGGAACAATTAGGTATTCAACAAGTTCCGGTAAAGTTGCTCCACCATCTATTGCCCCTTTTGTATGGTAGATCATACTGCGTTCATACAACCTCGCAGCATTCATACCTACTAGTAATATATCTTTCTCCTTTTTCGTTAATGCCCCTTCTTGCATAATGTTACTCCGTAAGCTTGTATAGTGATCAAGTGCATTTGGGCTATAATCGTGCATTTTTTGTACCCATCCTGGTACAACATCATACACTTCTTTAAAATACGATAATCCTTTGCTCATTTGTCTACACCTCTTTAGATTAATTGAGAGTCAAGAATTGATAGTGCTCTTATAGGTGAGGCCGTTGCATTTTTTAGTTTTAAAGGAATCCCGAAAAAAAGAAAGCGAGAATGCTTAGGTAATTTTTCAAGATTCACTAAGTTTTCCACAATATATATTTCATTACTTAGTAATTTCTGATGAATTCTACTTTCTGTATTATGGTTCAAATCAGCATTTGGCAAATCTAACCCAACAATATGTATTTGCTTTTCAATAAACCAATTGGCCGCACTGTCATCTAAAGCCTGTGCTTCAAAAAAACCCTCTTCTCCCCACGTTCTTTCCCACGTTCTAATGAGGACAATATCGTCTTTTTCAACATATACTCCTTGCCTACGTTCAGCTTCTTCAAGTAACTCTTTCGTAACAGGCTCATGCGGTACTTTTAACATACTTACATCTAGAATTAGGGCATCTCCAAACATTTTCTTCAGATTGATGTTTTCAACCGACTCCTCATTTTCCAAGAAATGTGACGGCGCATCAACATGTGTCCCGCTATGATCCGAAAAAGAAATCATCTTAGAATGAAATCCTTTAGGAAGTGGATTAGATGTATCCTTTTGTTCAAAAGAATTATTATTTTTAATGCCTACTTCTGGTAATTCATTACTTGTAACTAGACCATCGTAAAGTTCCAATGTTAAATCAATTATTTTCAACGATAAAACCCCCAAATTAATTTAAGCGTTTACATTATCACGACAAAAATGGCTACCCTAAACATTACTATCAAAAATTGACAGCAGTTGTTAAAGGTAGCCAGTTGTTCACTAGTTGTTATTAAAAAAGGTTATTTTTTAAAAGCTAATGAATAGGCAATAATTAATTTTATATTCTAATTTTACACTATTTTCTGTTAATTTCAACATTTTTTAAAAATATTTTCAAAAAAATCAAATTCCTGCTAAAAATATTTTTATTCCTTCGTTAATTTCCTCTCTATTTTCAAACACCATTGTATAGTGATTGCACTTTGAAACAATGGTTTCAATATCCGCAGTATATTTCTTCGTATCTTCATAAGCTTCTTCATAAAATAATGGGGGAAATTCTCCAATTTTACCACTAGCATAGACTAATAAGGTTTTGCAGTTTATTTGTGTACATACTTCTTTAGGGACAAATGAATAAAAACTATTGAAATCTGCAAGAATACTATATTCAGATGACTTATTCTCCCAGCCACCATCTACTTCATGAACCTCATACTCTACCACACTTTGCAGATGGTCCGTCCATTTAACACCCAACCGATTATAGATTTCTTTAATTTCTATGACATAACTTTTTTGGGATTCATATTTTTTGCTTAACCTTCCAAGTGATGGTTGTACTATGTCCCTTTGTTGTTGAGTTGAAGTAGCTGCACCATCCAGTAAAATTAAGCCTTTTACTTGATTATTTAATTTACTAGCTACAACCGCTGCTATGAATGCTCCCATTGAATACCCCATTAAAATTGGATTTTCAATGTCTAATTCTTGGATTAACGCTATAATATCTTCTGCATGTTTGAAAAGAGAAGTCTGCTCATCTGTTTCTGAACTATTCCCCCTTCCTCTCAAGTCAATCGAAATGACTCGGTACTCTCCTTTTAACATTTCTGCATAATAATGCATTTGCTTATGATTTCCCGTTAAGCCATGTATAGCAATGATTGTTCCTTTCGTTCCTGGGTAATCTGCAATTTGGATTCTTCGATTTCCCAGCTCTTTTACATACATTTTCATAGTCACACTCTCCTCATAGTACCTATCATCGTTTGTTTATTTACAAACTTATTTGCTTGTAAGCAACATTTTTCAACTAATTAACCAAATTTTCATAGCTTTCATTTATTTATCTGGAGACAAGGATTTTTCTAACTCTTTCTACAGAGTATTTTCACCCCTTTCATAAATACGCTTTCAATTTTAATAAAAAAAGCTACCTTAACTTCACCATCAAGTAACTGATCGTGAAATTAAGATAGCCGGTCACTTCATTAATTTCATTAAAAAAGGGCGTTTTCTAATAGTTAATGAATAGGCAAGATTTATATCATGTAATAATTCCATATTACATGAAATTTTAATAATATCAAATTTTTTTCGTTCTTTTGGATTTTTCATTACTCTTTAACAAATTTCCATTCCTTAAGATCGATTCCGTGAAAGTTGCTGAACTTTACCGACGTATATCCTCAATAGTCTGGCCCCATCGTTCAACGACTTCTTTAGAATTTTTCAACTTAATTTTAATGCCAGAGGTGATATCTGCATACTTAGCAACATCCTCACGTGCCGAGACAACTCTAGCTAAAAATCGTTCTCTTTGGTATCGTGCAGTTGGCAACTCTTTTAGTCTCTCAATAGAAAGTCGAATATAATGCGCTTTCCCTCTCCAAAACAGAACCAATGTAGCTTTATTTGTATGAATGATATTGGCTGTAGTCGATGTATCTGGCCATAATCCAATTCGTAGTTCCTCACCGCTTATGGCTACGATTTCTCCAACGCTTATCATCGCTGTATGTGGCCACCCATCTTCACTTACCGTTAACAACATCATGGCTTCATGCTGTTTGTCAGTAAGGTCTTCGCCATTTAACAAGTCGACTACCTCTGTTGACATTTCTATTCTATTCATTTTTTTCACCTTTTTCTTCATTTTGAACCAAGGGCCTATATAAAAAGTAATGAAAAAATATCATATAGGTTAATGATTTCAGAAAATTCACCATCATCCATCTATGTTTTGCTGCTATATTTCATTCCGTCCCACCGTTTCGCACCGAAAACATCTAGCTCAAATTGATCTAATGCTCTGTATGCCAGATGGTCAATGACATCGTCAACGTTTTCTGGATGATTATAGAAGGCTGGCATCGGAGGGAATATAATAGTTCCCATTTTTGAGAGTGCTGTCATATTCTCTAAATGAATCGTATTTAGAGGGGTTTCTCTTGTCATCAATAATAATTTTTTTCGTTCTTTTAACATTACGTCAGCAGATCGTGTTATTAAATTATCAGCTAATCCCATTCGAATCGAGGCAAGGGTTTTCATACTGCAAGGAGCTACAATCATCCCATCAACTCGAAAGGATCCACTGGATATTCTAGCAGCTTGATCTTTGTATGAATAGGAATAATCAGCTAACTCTTCCACGTCTTTAACAGAATAAGAGGTTTCGTGTTGAATAGTAGCATGAGCCCAAGGAGACATTACTAAATGAGTCTCCACTTCACTATTTTTAAGCATTTGAAGGATCCTAATCCCAAAAATGGCTCCAGTTGCTCCTGTTATTCCAACAATGATTTTCATCCAATTCCCCCTCTTTTTTCATTTTTTATGTGTTTTATAAAGTGGAACTTCCATCAATGATCCCCATCGATGGTCAGTTTCACCATACACGAAGTAAAGTTTAATTATTTATTAAATAATTCTGGAGCAAAACGACTTGGATCTACCTCTTTAAATTCTGATCTTTTAAATTCACCTTTTAAATGATAAGGCACTGTACAGTCAAAAATTGTCTTACAGGAAACCCCTTTTTCCTGAATAGACGGGCTGTAAGCCGGATCTTGTGAAGGATCTAACGGATGACAACGTACTCCAGGAATGAAAACTGTATCAACATCCCCTTGAAAACGTGTATTAAGTGCCCATAATACATCATTACTATCAAATGGATCCACATCTTCATCCACTATAAAGACATGCTTAAGCTCAGAAAATGCAGAGAATGCTAACAAGGCAGCTTGTCTTTGACGTCCTTCATCACTTGGCTGACTTTTCTTAAATTGTAAAACAGCCATGTATTTACCGCCGCCTGATGTATGGGCATAAACATTTAATAATTTGCCTGGCATTGCTCTTTCCACCATTTGAAGTATGCTTGCTTCTGTAGGAATACCAGCCATATTCACATGTTCTTCACTTGGACCAATAACTGTTTGCATAATTGGATTGACACGATGCGTAACAGCTTTTACTTTGATTAAAGGCAGTTCCGCAACAGCCGAACCCGTATAACCTGGGAATTCCGGCATTGCTTTTCCGGTATTGGTGTTTTGATCTTCTCGCACACGTACTCCAGGAACCAATTCCCCTTCTATTACATATTCAGCATTTGCGATAGCTTTTTCATCAATGGTCAAGCATTGAACTAGTTCAACAGCTTCATTTCTAATCGCTCCTGCAACACTCAATTCATTAAAGCCTAGCGGTGTCGTTGGTGCTTCAAAACAAGCAGCGACTTCAATAGCAGGGTCAACGCCGATACTAATGGAAATAGGTAATGGTTTTCCGGCTTTTTCTGCCTTTTCACGAAAAACTTCTAAATGGCGGCCTGGAACAAAGTACATAGACATCTCATCTTTACTTTGTAAACATAAACGATGTATCGTAATATCTGATTCACCCGTTTCTGAATCAGAGGCATAGCACATACCTATCGTAATGTATGGACCCGCATCTTCCTCTGTATTCGTAGGTGCAGGAATTAGTTTTCTAATATCGAAATCTGGATCTTCTGCATAGTGAACCACTTCTTGAGCTTTCGCTTTATCGTTTGAAATGGTAATGGGATTAATTGGATTTTTAACCGCTTCATTTAACAGGAACCCTAGTCGCTCTGGTTTTGTATCAAGCATGAGGCCAACTCTTTCACGACTAGCTAAAAGCCCGATCAGTACGCTTGCATCTTCATGCCCCAATACATTATTAAAAACCATGGCAGGTCCAATTTTTGTTGGACGCATTACTGTTCCGCCAGCCCCTACATGACGATAAACCCCTGATAATTCAGCATGTGGATTGACTAGTTCATTGGTTTCAATTAATTGTCCTGAAATTGTTTGTAGAAGTTCTAAAGCAGAACGTAAATCAGTTACTTTTTTCTTTTTTGTAGACATTAAAAATTCCCCCTAGCATTCATAATATCAGTGCCCTATGTACTATTCGGTTTCAACGAAACTATATGATAACGGTTACAAGGAATATATTAATGTGTATTTCTACTATACAGTCAATAGATATTTGAAAATTCAAGTAATTTTTTCTACAGGGATTTGTAACTGACAAAAATCTACACTATTATCATTCTCGTAAAAAGTCGTATCTAATAAACAAGCGTCTATAACATCCCCTACAATTCTATAATGGTTTTCACTGATCCATTGAACCAGTTTATTTAAAATCTCTATATTATAGGGCATTCCATATTTATAAACGCATGCATATTGCCCAGCAGGAAAAGTCATCATATTATCCATATCAGGGTCTGTAAAAGGTAATGAAGTATAGATTCCCGCACCCTCGAAAATATCATCCGTTCCTAGATTATCCTTTAAGATAACAGTACCAAACCCCTCGGAAGGAAGCATTTCATGTTTACTTAAGACATTCCAAGCTTTCATCAGCGTTAAATGTAATTCTTCTCGGCACAATTCATTTTCAAATGGTATAAACAAGACTTTCCTTTCTGGAAATTCTTCTATAATAGGTTTATCCAATTCACATTTAATATTTTTGGCTTCTGAATATTTCATTAATCTCTGTTGAATAAATGTACGTATATTCATCAAGGAGTTAATTTCTTTATCTATGAATTCTTGATGAAATTCCAAAAGTGACATGGCAGTAGATAAATTCCTATTTCCTATATGGTGCTTAATATCATTCAGTTTGATGCCAATAGACTTTAAAAAGCAAATTTCCCTTAGAAATGGAATCTGAACTGCACTGTAATATCGATAACCATGTTCATCAATATGTACAGGTTTAAACAATTCGATCTTATCGTAATAAATGAGTGTTTGCCTTGAGATACTATGAACGGATGCCATTTCACTGATTGATAAGTAATCTCCCACATGTGTTCCTCCTCTGCAAAGCCTTTTATATATTTTTCTTAGTCTTACTTTTACTGTTTCTTCTATCATTCATTTATTAATCCTCCCTATACAAATAGAATCTATTTCCTTATGGCAGAGGGTCAGTTTTATGATACAATCTATTCCTTCCCTAACTTATCTTTTTTTCATTTCTATTGAGTGGAATTTCAAAGACTCTGACACTCGAAAAATATGAATCATATCAACCTCTTAATAATAAGTAAAGTACGGTTAAAATGCTTATTCTATCTTGTAAAGCTTGATGTACTGAAGTGTATCCAATTTCAAAAAGCGATTTACTAACTGTGCAATGACTCTGGCATCATTCACATCATTTTTAGTCGGTGAATTGTAGTCGAGCTCCTTGCTTTTCTTTACGTGTAACGGATTGACTCGACAAACTTAATCTCATCTTCTTTTAGAATGTGAGCTAAGTTCAGCCAATAATGACCCATAGGCTCCATGCCTACCATCACTTTTTCCATGCTCTGTTCTTGCTTTAATTGATAGATCCATTCCAGGAAATATTGAAATTCTGCGCCCGTGCGACATGCTTGAACTTAGCAATATCGACATCTATAATTAGAGTCTAAGAAGTAATTTGAGCAATCTTTCCATTTTGGTTATAATTCATGGTAATGCCTCATGGTATTTGAGTAATGTCCTTTTCGCTGGCCAGCTTCAGGACTCTCTCATTCTACCAAGAGGTTATTTTTTTGCTCAAATCTCATTTTCAAACATGGATGTTATTTCTTTTGTGCCCATTAAACCTTGTGGACGATAGTTATTACAGGAATGCTGTCCCGATAGTTAGTTCGCTAGTCCTGTCACTAACATAATTGCCCCCATGAACATCATACTATACGGCATCAACTCCAAATTCTCAGTAATTAGCTGATAGGCTGATAAAGCAAGAACAATTAGCGCTAAGATAATACTAACTATTTTCAAGAATATATTTCCCCCTGAACAAAAAGTGACTGTTTTTCCTTGTGATATTATTCATTCGATAGATAGTCGGTACGCCTTCACAATGATTCCGTCATCAGCAGGTTGAAAGTCGAATTGTGGCATTCGTACAAAGCCCATACGTTCATACAATCGCATAGCAGTTTTCATAAAATCTGCGGTATGTAAGCCGATGTGCTGTGAACCTTTTACTTTTGTTCGACGAATACATTCTTTTATTAATGCCTCAGCAACACCTTTGTGTCGTGACTGTGGTGTGACTGCAAGCATTCTTATCTCAGGATAATCTAACATATCAACAAGTCCTTTGTAGGCATCTGATTTCGCAGGAAACAAAGCAACACTCCCTACCACTTCCCCATCTAATTCAGCAACTAGAAGTTCAACATCTCTCTGTTCATCGGCATCTGACGATATAGCTTTCTTCAGAGCATCCCAATGCCCTTCAGGAATGCTTTGTGCATGTTCTTCGTAGGCCTTCACTCTTTGTTCTCGAATCATTTCTACTTCATAACATAAAGCCTTACGAATTTTTACCATTTAATCAACCACTCCTCTTATTCCGCTATACTTTTATATTATAACTCTCTATGTTTATTAATCCATTCATGGAATATGAATGCCAATTAGTTTAATAAGGAAAAATTATGAAATAACAATCGTTATAGAAATTCCTATTTGTTCTATAAGATTTGCATAAAGAAAGGAGTCCTTTTTATACATAAAACATACGTAAAATCATGTCTATAAACAGGTTTTTATTGATAATCAAAGGGAATAGAATATTTAACATACTGTGGGAGTGTAATACTTATTTATTAATAAAAACCGCCTTTTAACAACTCTGCCTATCTAGTTATATAATGGTTATTAAAAACAAAACTAAAAAAGAGAGGTAATACTCATAGCAGTATTACCTCAAGAATAAAACGTTTTATTCCTCACTCAGATACAAATATTGTCCAAGTAAAACCTAACTCACTTTTACCGTTTTACTCTGACTCTTATTGCCTGATTTGTCTTGTGCATATACCTTTAATGACGAACCCTTCTTTTGCACCTTGATTTTCAGTTTATAGTTTCTCGACTCTCCACTATTCCTTGCCAATCTTTTTACTTCCATTGTAAATATAAATAGATTATCTTAATTTACGTTTATTAACAATTATTTATTCAAAACAGCTTTGTTGAAAACGGGTTTATCTTGTAATCTAAGTTCAAAATCTAAATGAGCCGTATAATAATCATTTTTCAATCCTTTTTCTGCACCAGGATGTTTATCTAACTTCGTAATTAAACTTCCACGAACACCTTGTGCAACATCATCTTCTAAATACTCATCGCCTTCAAAATAAATTTGTGTTACTAATCTATCGCCATTTTCCGGTTGGAATAACAGGTGCAAATGTGCTGGACGATATGCATGATGATCAATCCACTTTAAGAACTGACCAGAAGGTCCATCTGTTGGAATTGAATAATTACCTGGTACAACTGTTTTAATTTCAAAATTACCATTCGAATCTGTGTAGAATACACCACGTAAATTATTATCTGGAATACCTTCAGCGAAGTATGAGTATTCACCATTTGTATCCGCCTGCCACATATCGATTTTTGTATTTGCCAACGGATTTCCATTTACATCTTTCACAGATCCTGAAAAGTAAAGTGCGTCACCTGGTTCATTTTCACGTTGTGGCAACACTCCTGGATTTTGGACGACTGGCGTATTTTCAATGTAATAGGGTCCTAGAATAGTAGGTTCCGTTCCTTTTACACTTCTATACATTTCTTGAAGTGCATGAGTTTCAAAGAAAACATCCATAAACAACGGAATTTCTCCTGCTTTACCTAGTTGATCCATCCAATCAACTAGAGCTTGATAGTCATTATGATCAATTTCGTATTCACTAACTAATTCCTTAAATTTAACTACCAACCCATTATAAACATTGATTACTTTTTGATTCTTCATTCCTCTTCCCCCAATTAATGTTCAATTTATATAAGTGTTTTCAAAAATAGTTGTAATTCCTAACCCATTGCACTAAGGAGGTAATTATGCTTACCAGCTTAATATATACATTTGTTCATTCAGTTTTGGATTCACTTCTCTTCTTTAATTTCACGTAATCATTCGATTGCTGCTAGTTAAACGAATGAGCTGGAAACTAAAAGGAGAGGAGAAGATTTTCACTGAAAAGTTCCCAGCCAAAGAAAAAAATCTCTAACTGATTTTCATTTCTTCTGTAAATGCATGGTCTGATATTTTAATCGAATCTGTTGGGCAACCTTCAAGAGCATCATCTAACTCATCCAACAACTCATCTGGTACTTCACAATTACCTTGATTTTCGTCCAGGATCACGTAAGCTATCCCTTCATCGTTATAATCAAAAATTTCTGGTGCAGCTGCTCCACATGCCCCACACGCGATACAGGTGTCTTGATCTACCCATGTGAACTTCGTCATATTAAAGACCTCCATAAATCCAAATTAGCGTTTAAACTCGTACTTTATCTTTTTTGTTTTCCATTAAGCTCGTGCTATGCAGTGGCTGCACTTTAGCTGAAGGTTCTACATAAACTTTTGCATTGCTAACTGCAGTAGCTGCTTCACCAAATCCAGTCGCAATCAATTTTATTTTTCCCTCATACGTACAAATGTCTCCTGCAGCATAAATTCCTTCAATATTGGTTTCCATTTTCGAATTAACTAATATAGAATTGCTTTCAATTACGAGATCCCAATTTTTAATTGGTCCCAATGATGAAATAAATCCATAATTGACTAAAACATCCTCAACTTCGAGCTCTATCTCGCCATTCCCTTTAACTTCTTCAAGCACTACTTTTTCCACTGCGTTATCGCCAACTAGACGAATAGGAACATATGGGGTAACAATATCGACTTTCGATTCCTCAAGCATCGTTACACTATGCTCATGTGCACGGAACTTGTCACGTCGATGAACAAGTGTAACTTTTTCAGCAATCGATTCTAACATTAGCGCCCAATCAACAGCAGAGTCCCCTCCACCAAATACGACCACTCTTTTCCCAGCAAATCGGTTTAAATCATTTACAAAATAGTGAACATTCGAACTTTCCTGTTTTTCCGACGCTTTTATCGGTAACTTTCTTGCTTGAAAAGCCCCATTTCCAGCAGTAATAATAATAGCTTTTGAATAATGGGTTTCATTCTCTGTTTTGATCGTAAAGATTCCATCCTTTTTTTCAATCTGCAGAACAGATTGTCCAAGGCAAATGGTTGTATTATCTTTAAATAGACTCATTTGTTCAATTAAGTTATCCACTAATTCCTGAGCGCGCACTTTTGGAAATCCAGCTATATCGTAAATATACTTCTCGGGATATAAAGCAGAAAGCTGTCCTCCTAAGTGAGGCAAACTCTCGATGACTTTAACAGATGCTTGTCTCATCCCTGCATAAAAAGCTGTAAATAATCCGACCGGGCCTCCGCCAATAATGGTAATATCTAAAATCTTTTCTTCCATCTCATTTCACCTCTGCTCATTTTGAATCCCGTAAAAAATTACCTTTTATTCTCAACTGACTCTTTTTTAACCGGTACCTGATACTCCAAATACAACTCTTTTCTTTCTTTTGAGGATTGAATCGCTTTTATACATACCTCTAAGTTGGCTCTTGCCCACCGACCATCATGAATCGGCTTTACTCCTTTACATACAGCTTCATATAATTCATTTATAACGTTTATCCGTCCGGTCTCTTCCATAGGGATTTGAACCGTATATTTTTCTTCATCACCATAAACGATTAAACCTTCTGGACTTTGCCGGATATCACCCTTTTCACAGCTCACAATGGTTAAACCAAAAAAAGGATGGTGTTTTTCCGCCTCTTGATAATTTTTGGATCGACTTCCTCCATACCCTGCCGCCACTTTTAAGGCCACCTCATCTTCTAGAGAGTTTGTTTCTTTAATCGTCCTGCGAGCATGCGCATAAACCCCTATGTTTGAAAGAGGTCCGCCCTCCCCGATATCAAACGTTAACTCAGTCGTATGGAAATGATCGTAACCATTGTATACAGCCGTTGCTGCAATACCATTTTCGAACTCTAAAAAGACGGTATGGGTCCCTTCTGTCGGCCTTTCCTTATCCGAAATGGCTGTGACTGCCCTTATACTTCTTACCTCTCCACCACCTAAAAGCCGAATAATATCAAATTGATGAGACCCTTGACGATATGTCACACCCCCACCAAGCTCTGTCTTTAATTCTTCAGGTGTTCTAGGGCGGTAAATCCAATCGTTGTAATACCAATTGTGAATCATTAAGACTCTTCCAAGTTTCTCGCTGTCGATAATTTCCTTCATTTTTTGAATAGGCGGTTCAAAGCTGTGAGAATGACCTACAATAAGGTGAACACCATTTTTTTCAGCAAGCTCAATCATTCTCTCAGCATCTTCTAAAGAAGTAGCTAAGGGTTTTTCTACAATAATATGTTTTTTTGCCTCTGCGGCAATGCGGACATGTTCCGTGTGCAGCTCTGTCGGCGTGGCAATGTAGACAGCATCTATATCTGGATTCGTACACAATTCATTTATTGTATAATAGGTTTCTGCGTGATAATCTTTTGCAAACTTATCAAGACGTTCTTGATTCCTCGTGGCTACTGCAGCTAAGTTCACATGGGGATGTGCCAGGATTGCCGGTATCATCGATGCTCCCGCAATCCCTAAACCAACAATTCCAATATTTATACTTTGTTTTTTAAAAGGCATATGTCTCCTCCTTTTCTTTATTTATTTATTTTTCTTGCTCTTTTAATTTTTTTACATAATATTGCCAGACCCATTTAGCATTAAACTTTGTCCCCAAATCAGGTAATTCCGCAATATCTTCTTCGGAAATAGATGGGACTTCTCTTCCTGTTTTCCCTACTTCCAATGTCACTTTTGCCAGTGTGTTAAAATTCAACGCATTAATCGTTGCTTCTTCAACCGTTGCGCCCGTAGCTGTAATACCATGCCCTTTCATTAAACAAATATCTTTGTTTCCCATTGTTTCAATCATAGGGGCTGCCAGTTCTGGTCGTGTTACTAAATAAGATCTAGGGAAAACAGGAACACCTTCCAGGGCCATTCGCATTGCTGGTATGTTAAATGCACCAAAAATTGGCCGGAATTCCAGGTCGGTAATACCACAAATTAAAGTCGCTGGCGGATGGGCATGAATAACACAGCCAACTTCAGAACGCGATTTCATAATTTCACCATGTATAGAAAGTTCTTTCGGGACATGATACACGCCCTGCAAATCATCTCCATGACCATCAAAATCCACTTGCCTAATTGTTTCAAACGTCGTATATCTAAGCCCTTTTTCCGATTCACCACGGCAGCGTATAAACATTTCATCAGTTCCCGGAATACGGGCGCTTACGTGACCTAATGTTTCATCCACTAATCCTTCCATGGCTAAAATTCTACAAGATAGAGCTACTTTTTCTCTAAGCTCTTCCAATGAGTCATTCATCCTACCACCCCTTCTTTTATGATGTAACTAATTCTGGGCCGGTTACACGTGTTACCTCGATAATTTCGCCTCTCCATGAACACTCTCCACACCAGCAAAAGTAAGCTGTATCTTCAGAGATCCAATATTCATTCAGAAGACTGCCAGCTTTTAATAATGACTCCCCGCAATTCGGACAGTATTTCAATTTTATGTTGCACTTTGTCTTCTCCGCCATTTTAAAAACCTCCTAAAGGGACAATCAGCCCCTCCCTCTTAATAGAAGGGCTGTTATATAAATTAACTATTAGAAGAAATCGGTTCACCTTTACAGATTTCAATAATCTCATGTAGGTTTGGCGCATAGCGTGTATTCCAATGAATAGCTACCCCTGACAATAACCCACCCTCACTAAATTTGTCTTCTTCCTGCGGCAATTCAATGTACTGATTTTGTTGTGTATCCCGAATTGTACACTTTGGATCTTCCCCATTTTTCATCTTCTTCAACTCTCGTTTCAGCATTTGGCGATACATAATAATCCCTTTATCAGATGTTCCAAGTCGTTCCACAGTTCGATCAGCGACAGGACCTTGCGTAATCCACGCCATCATATCCTGTCCATCGATGTAGTCCGTTACAAATTTCCCGTTTTCATCATAAATTGGACATTCATAGGATGATATAGGATAGTTTTCAGGTACTTTGACACCTTCAGCTGGAACAAAACATGTATACCAAAAATGTAATGTATGTGTATCATCTATTGGTACCCGGATTTGGAAAGAGTGTGCTCCACTATCTCCGACTCTCAAGTAATTTGGAAAAACAATGGGGTGGCCGACTGCCCAATCTTCATTTTCTTCTGTTTGCCCTTCTAAAACTCGACGTTTAATAATTCCATAATCAAATTCATCAAATCCAATTTTCAGGTGTCGCTTTGTTATAGGCCATTCATTCTGCGGGCGACCTTGTTGCTCAAATACATGCTCAAAATAATGTCCATGTAACCACTCTAAATGTGTTGGGTCAAGTGAATTTTCCATAATTTGCACCCAATTACATGGTATCTCTGCATATCCAACGGTTCGAATAACATTTTCCTGAACAAATAAATCCCAATTTGGCAATTCAGGAGCAGGTTTAGGACCCATGTAACCAAATACTAAACCGCCTAACTCTCTTACTTCATAACCTGAGATCTTGATTCGTTTTTTAAATGTGCTATCTTCTGGCTCATTCGGCTGTTCGACACATTGTCCTGTTTGATCGTATAACCAGCCATGGTATTGACAGCGTAATCCACACTCATCCGGTATGGCATACTCAAGTGATACCCCACGGTGAGCACAACGATCAGCTACTAAACCAAGATTATTAGATTTATCACGGTATAAAACAAGTTCTTCATCAAGAATTTTTAATTTCTTAATGGTACCGATTTTTTCCACATCTGTACTAATAGCAATGGGGTGCCAATATCTTCTTAAAAGCTCCCCCATCGACTTTCCAGCTCCAACTTGAATCAAGTCTTCGTTTTGTTCTTTGCTTAACATTGTCATCTCTCCTTTAATAGAAAATAAGTTTATTGAAAATTTTTTATGATAACTAATTACTAATTAACCAACTGTATGCGTTTCCAGTTTTTTTAATTTTAACAATTATCAGATATTAACCCCTGATGAATCACCTCTGTTTTAGTTTTTGTAGTTCCCATTCTAAGGATTAAGTGTTTTCTATACAACTACCATGTTCTGCTATAAGCAACACTTCATTTTTTTTTTCTTATCAGTATAAGTTGAAACTATTTTTATCCCTAATCTTATAAAATAAGGTAATAGGAACCTATCGTTGCACTTGAATCAGGCGGACATATGCTAAAATCAAATGAAAATCTGCACCAAAACGAAAATTCCAAGCGGAAATTTATTTTTATAGAAAAAGTCATCACTGGCGAGAGTCGCCGTCGCCATTATTCGGCTGACTGCACTTTTTTATTGATTCCAGTAATTTTGTCCAATAATGGCTGGATACGGAACAGAGATGTGGAAAAATGAACGATGAAAAACATCTTTCATTTGTTAAGAAGACCCTTCGAAGTTTTTCTATCAGCTTCATTACCTTTTTTATCAGGTTCTTCAGGTTATTTGAGAAAATATACGAGATTGTACGAATGCTACATTTAGTTTCTTTTAAAGGTTAATTAATAAATACAAACTATACAACAGCGTTGTTCTTTTATGTGCAGCAAAAAATAAATATGTGGTTGGCACTGTAGCAGAGGGCGGAAAAGAAGACGTGGATCTTGCTCAAGCACGGCAAACACTGAACGGTCCGTGGAAAAAAAATGACGTTAGCAGAGCGTTCAAAAATTTTTGCGCCCATGCCTTACAGAAGGTAATGAAACGGCTACAGTGTTAATTCTGCAAGAAGCAGATGATTCAAGGACGATGTTGTCAATCTTGTTGACGGATTTTTGGTCCAAATTCAGCGGACGTTATCTCGCGATACTGCTAAGTGTATTTGATCATCAAAAAAAAACTACTATAGGTGTAGCAGGACAGTTATCTGGAAGCTGGAACACTGTATTACGTTTCAATAAACAACAACAAGTAAAACAAATTAGATAACAGAAAATCAAAAAAGCATTACCACCCTTATTAGGGGATAGTAATGCTTTTTATTTTCTATTGGTTTTGTTCAAATCTCCTCGATGCTCCGCCTCTAGCGCACCTTTAAAAAAGAGTAACCACCTAAAAATTGGTCTTCTCTCCTAACTTTAATTATAACGTATTCTCTTTTAAGTAATATCTATAATATACCTAATATTTCCAACAACCCAAATTCTCGGATATATCTTTCGCTGCCTTTATTACTTTATTTACTAGTGCCGGGTTCTGTGGATTCATACGATGTTCGGGACCTGTAACAGAAACTGAGTAAACCACTTTTCCGGTATAGTCACGTATAGGTGCCGCTACAGATACTACACCATCAAGAAGTTCCTCCGAACTTGTTGCGAATCCCTGTTTTTTGACGAGGTTTAAACAATCACGTAACTGTTCAGGATTAGTAATGGTATTATTCTGATATCCATACAATCCATTATCTATTAAATTAAGAATAACATCTTCCGCCCGATGAGCTATTAGAACTTTCCCGGAACTGGTAGCATGAACCGGATTTCTTTTTCCAATATGAGTTAAAATTTGCACAGGTTGCTTACAATCAACTTTATATAGATAAACCACATCCGTTCCTTCTAAGACAGCGATATGTGCAGTTTCTTTGACTTCATTTACAAGTTCTCTCAAAATAGGCTCAGAGTCTCGATTAATTTCGATATTGTTTGTCACGATGGTATTCAGATTTAAGATAGATAAGCCTAAGCGATACTTGTTTGTTTCAGGATTTTTTACAACAAAGCCTTCACTTGCTAGAGTAGATAATAAGCGACTGACAGTACTTTTTCCTAAATTTAGCGAAAGTGCTAGGTCTGTTACTTTTTTTTCCGGCTCATCTATTGTGAAACTCCGCATAATTAGCAGTGCATTCTTCACAGAAGAAAGTAAATAGTTTTTATTTAATTCGTTACCCATGATACCCCTCCCTCCCCTTATTTTTTAAGAACGATTTAGCTTCATCATATCATACACAGAATAGTCTGTATTTTTATAAGACAATAAAAACTAAACCACTTAAAACTAAGCCTATGCCTATTAAAGTCTGATAAGTAATACCCTCTTGATTTTTAAATAGGAAATAGCTCACTGGAGTTACCAAAATTGGTGTTGAGAGCGTAATAAGATTAGCTACAGAAATGGGTATATATCGCATCGATGCAATTACAGAAATTTGAGCAGATATGGTAATAATTCCGCTGATAACATAGAGCCAAACACCGGTGATATCAGCCTCTTTAAATTGTCGCCAAAAGTTACGTTTACTTTTACTCGTAGCTACATGCAACACAAATCCAAGTAATGCACCCAGTGCTCCCCCTAAAATAGGTTGATCCCAGTTTAAAATGGCAGCTCCCCTTATAACATTACCAATGGCATAGGCTAATGAACTAAGTAAAGCCACAAGGATTCCTGATTGTACTAATCCCTTGAAGGACAACTCAGGGAACGGTTGAAAGTTTATCACTTTTCTTTTTTTAACTATTTCATTTTTTGATCGTTGCGGGATATAAGATACTAGTA
The DNA here is from genome assembly GCF_016651095.1 of Peribacillus sp. TH16. Taxonomy (NCBI): domain Bacteria; kingdom Bacillati; phylum Bacillota; class Bacilli; order Caryophanales; family Bacillaceae; genus Peribacillus; species Peribacillus sp. TH16. Next base: position 337,904 of record NZ_JAEKEM010000003.1, read on the forward strand.
ATAAGCCAAACAGTATTAATAGGATAGAAGATAGGTCCCTTGAACTTAATTGCTCCTTCAAAAAAAGCCAGGCAATGATTGTTGTAAATATTGGATTTGTCACTTGGAAAGCACTTGCGCGTGTTGGTCCCAATTTAGCTATCGTTTCAAAGAAAAACCATCTACCCAAATATGTACCAAAGAATCCTGCTATCAAAAAAAGAAAAAAACCTTTTGTATGCCAAGCTAGATCACCTGCATCAAAAAAGATAATTTGAATAAAAAAAAGAAAAAAAGCAAATAACACATTAACCGCTACCGATATCAGAAACCCGAGATTTAAATTCAGTCGGGCAATCGCCAACTTTGTAAGTATGATATTCGCTGAAAACAATATCATGGACAGCAGAGCGAGCATTTCTCCCATCTTTCATCCCCCTTTCTTCTATTATATATTGCTCTTTTCTGAATTCATTTGACCTAAAAATTTGTACGTTTTGGGTGCATACTCTTTTTTCTATACGGATGAAAGACAACGTGAATATCATGCAAAGGGCTGATATCTACTAAGCAAACTACTGTTGATTGCTAATGTATTATTCACCACCAATAATAAATAAGTTATAGCTATCCACCCGTAATTGCTAAAATAAATAATAATTTTATATTCTTACGTACTACTGTTGCTTCCCTTTTTAATAAAGAGAATACGATTGGCAAGTTAATGTGTATATCTTTTAATTTTCTATACCTGGTTATGGGGTGGAAATGGGTCGCAGAAAAATATTTAGCGAGGTTCCATCCCTCCTATTAATATCTTGTCTCATGTAAAGCGCTTACACGAAGTATAAAATTCTTCTACAAATATCAAACAAAATATATACATATTTGAATAATTTTCTACTATTCAAAATTCATGATAAGGGAAACTTGTTCACGATACAACTACCTCGTTCTTCTATAAGCAACAAATATATTTATTATTTTTCTTACCTCCCACACCAACATATAAATAATCTTATTACTTCTAGTAGAGCAATAATTTTTATTCGATTTTAACATTATAAAATACTGGTTTATACTAAAAAAAAGATGCAACAAGAATTTGTGAAGCTTATTTATAAAAAATATCGCGATCAAACTAATAATTTCAAAAATTTATAATTATATCATTTGTTGCATATATCAGAATACTAGTGTTGTATGAAAGACAAATATCAATTAACTTATAAATAATCCTAGTTATGAAAGAAATTCCTAGTCTTTGAAATCTATATTCAAATAATACAGGAGGTGTTAGTCAACATCTTTGCATCACTCACGGGAGAGTGTACAATCAATAAATGTAAGCGCTATTATACTGAATGCTTAAATTGTAGTATTCTTCTTTTCACATTTTTTATTTGGAGGAGATTTAATGAGTATTGAAATAATTGCAATCGGTGTACTTCTAATTATATTTGTTTTGGGCGCTTGCTTACCGATTAATATAGGTGTTTGGGGCTTTTTGGCTGTTTTTATAGTCGGTTCCCTAGTAAGTGAACTTAGCATGGATGAAATTTATGGCGCATTTCCAGTAGAACTGTTTATCATTATTGTAGGGATCACATTTTTGTTCACGATAATCCAAAAAAGTGGGGTCGTAGATCTAATCGCTGAATACGGTCTCCGCTCAGTCAATGGCAATCTTGGTCTGGTACCTTGGCTAATGTTCCTGTTGGCATTGGTACTTGCAGGCGTTGGTACGTATGGAATTGCGGTTGTTTCTCTTCTTGCTCCAATCGCATTAAAAATAGCACACAAAAATAAAATCAGTCCGTTAATGATGGGTATAATGATTATTATGGGGATGCAAGCAGGTTCCTTCTCACCACTAAATGTCTTTGGAGTTATTATAAACGGCGGTATGCAATCTAGGGATCTTGAATATTCCCCAGCATTGCTATTAATTAATTGCTTAATATATTTCGGACTCGTCGCAATGATTGTATACCTCATGTTTGGCGGCCATCGTTACTTTAGTAATAGACCGGCTACTCTAGGTATTACAGGATTCCCAGTAGAGGCCATCAAACCAGATGGCAATCCGGCAATAGGGCGTGAAGGCGGATTAGATTTATATAAAGCAGCCTGTCTTGCGGCGATTGTCGTCTTAGGTATCTTAACTCTTAAGTTTGATATAAATATTGGTTTTGCGGCGATTATAGTCGGATCAGCATTAGCATTGTTAGCCCCAAGAAAACAAGAAGGCGTATTGAAAGAAATGCCATGGGGTGTTATTTTCCTCGTAACGGGGATCGTGACATACGTAAATGTGATGGAAACAGTAGGTGTAATGACCTATGTGACCGGGCTTATATCCGGGATGGATAACCCACTCTTAGCATCTCTGGCGGTTTCATACGTTGGTGGATTTGTGTCTGCCTTTGCCTCGACAACTGGTTTCTTAGCATCTATTATCCCAATTGCAACACCACTTTTGCAGGATCCAGATATTTCATCTATCAATATTATTTCATCGATTGCTGCATCCTCCAGCATTGTTGACTTAAGTCCTCTTTCATCTGCTGGAGCACTTTTACTGGCTAATGTACAGGGAATGAAAGAAAGAGTATTCTTCAGACAACTCTTGATTACTACTGGTATCTTCATCACACTCGGCCCCGGACTCGCATGGCTGCTTTTTGTAGTAATTGGCGGTATGTTTTGATAGATAAAAAACAATAATTTAGTAGAAAAAACGATAACTATATGTACACCACAAGAAAACCTCATCGGCATCTAGCCGGTGAGGTTTTTTTGTTATTTAAAGTAGATTTACTAGTCAAAACTATGAAAAAAGAGAAAAAAATAAATAAATAATCCCTATCTATTCGAGAGGGATTTTGAGTATTATTGAAGCTTATTGCATGTCAGGCGATTGATTTACAGTGGATGTTCTTCCGGGATATGCGTAGGCAAATTTTATAAATATACCTTCACTATACTCAATTTCTAGTAATTCAATACCTTTGGTAAAATCTCTTTGGATTTGAGTAAATGTTTGATAGCAATACTGCTAAGTTCCTTTTTCTGTTATACCAGCCTACTATTTCACCATTTCTGTTTTAGAAAAAAATTATCCTCCAGCCATGTGGATCTATATAGATTATCATTATAGCTTGCTGTAATGATAATCCCATATTTTTTTAATGTTATTCGGCTGCCAAATCACATTTTTTGTTAGTTGTATATCTTCGTCCTCGAGGGAATGTGCGTACCCCAATTGACTTGCCATGTACTGACGATAAGCATTCTCTTCTAAAAATACACTGCGCACGAACGTTTCTACTATTGTTGTACCAGTAATGACCGCTCCGTGGGACTTCAATAGTATAATGTGATGCCCTGCCAATTTTTCAGCCAGATCATTCGCAATTTCTTGTTCGCTGATTGACTGTGATTTGGGGAATACCGAAATATCTCCTAATACTGCACCTTGTATAACGACCGGCCGCAATGGGATCTTAGCGATTGTAAACATTGTGGACCACCGGGGATGAGTATGAGCAATGGCTTGAATATCTTTTCTTCGCTTGTAAATTTGCGTATGAAGCGGAAATTCATTTGGTGGTCTCCCATCCCCTTCAATGACATTTCCCTGCAAATCAATCATTATTACATCGTCAGCAGTTAATGTGCTTCTACTCGCTCCAGCGGAGTTTATCAAAATAAAGTCAGTTTCAGGAACACGGGCACTCATATGACCGTTAAAGTCGATATGGTTTGCTTGTTCCATCATACGGATTGATATGGCCAGCTGTTCCTTTAAGGTTTGATTTTGCATACTACTCACCCACCACAGTTTTCTTTAACCTAAGGCTATTAACCCCGCTCCCACCATTGCCGTAATCGAAGCGTAGATGACCGTTTTTGTAATCCCCTCATGAGTTTTAAAAACCAAGGAAGACAAAAATAACGTGAAGATCACGTCTGTTGAAGCTATAACAGCTACTTGAGAAACTCCGCTTTGTGATAATGCGGCGAAATATAAGATTTGACCCATTGATGTAGCGATTCCTGCGCCAAACAACCATGGCTGAAAACTTGAGAAAGTGGACTGAATGGACTGTCTGTATCGTTTCTGAAATAAGGAAAGGATTAAAAAGACCAGAATGCCAACAAGTGCGCCAACCATTGTCCCCACATACGGATCAGGCATTTCGTCTAATCCTTCTTTTCTCACCACGTACCCAATCGCATAAGCGAAAGCAGAAATGACTCCATAAACATAACTGAAACTAGCAATCGTTTTCAATCGGATGAACCAGCCGTCACCAGCTTTCGCCTGTTTGGAAGCGTGTACATTCTTATTATTCTTTTTTGCAACGATGAACGATTCATACATGAGCACGACAGAGCTTCCGAAAATAAAAATGATGCCTAGTATACTCCAAGTGTTTAAAGATTCATGAAGAAAGAATATGCCGATTAAAACGGCAAACAAAGGGTTTAAACGCTTAATGGCGGAAGCTCTGACAGAACCTAAATGCTGAATGGATTTAAATAAAAGAATTCGCCCGATAAATGCCGTCAGTATCCCAGCTATGACAAACCACCCAATGCCTTCAGCAGTAAAAATAACCCATCCTTTTACCATTCCTCTTCCAAGAGCTATGACCCCCGCAAGAAAAAAGGTGATTAAAATAGATAAAAACGTTCCGTTATCGATTGAATTTGGTTTAGTCCCTTTCTTTACCATTACATTTGCACATCCAAATGAAAATGCAGCCAAAAACGCAAATGATTCTCCCATGATACCTTTCTACCACACTTGAATAATACTGGCTAACTCTACCGCATCCCACAGGGTTTTCACATCAAACCCATCACGTTCAGCGTCAGCCCATACATCATCAACAGGCCTCAATCCAATAACCACCGGAATTTGATGCTCCCGCAGCAACTGTGCATATTCCTTTCCTTCATTGCTGTAGCCTAAAATTGCGATTGTTTTTCCATATAAATACTCTGGAATGTGTAATTGATCTGTTTGATACATATTAAATGACCTCCTATTATATTTGTTTTTCTGTAATACTTAGTAGGGTTATTTTATATTGAAAAGTAATCTAGCAGTGAAAGCGGTTCTTATATACGGAACAATTTCTATTTTTTCATATCAAAAATAAAAAACCATTGCATCTCCACTTACGCAATGGTTTTTGCTAAGACTATTTCACGCTAAACCATTATTATTCAGCATGAAATCTTTCGTCTTCCAACAGATCTAACTCGACATTTTTCAAATACGTCTCCATTCCCACAGTTCATCTCACTTAAAAAATTGTAGACCTAACCCGTCAGCTACTAAGTCATTCGGTGTAACTGCTGCCTGGCCTTGCGTGCCTGCAGCCGATCTGCATTATCTCCTACAAGATGATTCTTACGTCTTTATTCCTAATCCTTGCTTCTGCACCCAATATTCAATTCGGAATATTGTATCCGTTTTGAGTGACTACATCAATCGCAATCTTTCCCTTAAATTACTGAGCTTTTTTTATCTTCACAATATAAATTGAAATCATAGAATAATTGTAAAGTTCCAATGATCTTACATTAGCCTCTTAAGCCACACCTGTATTAAACGACTTAGGGATGAGATAAAATGGAAGTCTTTCGTTTGTAATCCTCTTCGTTCAATAACCCTCTTTGTACATACCTGAATTTAACATTCAAATTATTTTCCTGATAGATAGTACCCCTTATTTGCTTCCAATAAAAAGGCGGAGTCGTTCAGGAGGTAATCCTACGATTCCGTCTCCTCATAAGAAGAAATTCCTGCCTCCATTTCTAAAGGAAGAAATTTCTTATATTGTAAGAATTGCCAATCTAACCTTTACAACTTATCATTCTTTTTAATATTTCGCGTACATATCTTCTTTTAGACCTTCTCGCCAGTCCACCCCTTTTGGGAGGAATTGGTCACAAGCTCGTGCATGGCGATATGATACTGGATCAACACCTTTTGGTTGTCGCCCCGCTTCTATATCTCTGGTGGCCTCCAGTAACATTTGCCGGGCAGCTATAATCGCCAAGTCAGCTGTTCCTAAACGCTCCTTTGTACGGTCCGGAAATGGCTTTTCCATCGTTTCTTGAAGTGCATAATCCTGCGTGTTAATGCCTGCAATCCCTGTAAACGTTTTGGTGCGCTGAAGTTCCCGGTCGATCAAGAAGTCATTGGATGGATTTCGTAATAAGCGGTAGCCATCCAACATATCATCCGGTCCCCGCCCAAAAAGAATTTCTTGTTGCTGGGAAAACTCAGGATCTAATGGGATTGTTGGCTCACTCGTGTATTTAAAGTTCCATACCCACACGCTTTCATCGTCAATCGGCACCCATATATGACCTCTAATCGTTGGGTAATCTTCACGACTTCCATCATGCCATTTCATCATTTGCCCGCGCATTTGCTGGGCAGGCATGATAAATTGATAGGCACGAATGTAATTTCCGTCTTCTTTTAAATCTCGGATTCCCACATACTTGAATCCGTAATCCGTTTTATCCATTTCCAGCTTTGGATTGGTTGCACGGCTTCTCATTGAGCTTTTGTCTTGAATATTATTGTTGTGGGCAAATGATGAATGAGAGGTATCAATTCCTCCTTCAAGTCCTTGAAGCCAGTTGCAGCCCTCGTAAGTTTTGGATACCTGAAAATGAGTCAAAGGTGCACGCAACCATTCGTAATCCGGCGTTTCCGGATGTTTTTCTTTTGGCCCCATATACGTCCAGACAATACCTGATTTCTCCCATGTCGGGTAGGCCGACAATTGAACTTTATGCTTAAATCTGCTTTCCTCCGGCTCATTTGGCATATCTACGCATTTTCCGTCCTTATCAAATTTCCATCCGTGGTAAACACATCTAAGTCCGCACTCCTCGTTACGCCCCCAAAACAAATGGGCCCGTCGGTGAGGACAGTATGCATCTAAAATGGCTACTTTTCCATCTGAATCACGGAAAGCCACAAGCTCTTCACCCAGCAATTTTACTTTTACAGGCGGACAGTCTTTTTCTGGGACTTCTTCTGTTAACAACGCCGGAATCCAGTATCGCCTGAAAACCTCTCCCATTGGTGTTCCTGAACCCGTTTGACAAAGCTTTTCATTATCTTCTTTCTTTAACATAACTCCCACCCCTTCTTTCATTTCTAAACAGTTATTTGCATAACTTTATTATAAAACGCCAGTTTAACTGTCTACATAAACGGTTCTTTTATGTGGAACATTATGAAAGGTTTTTTTAATAAAAAAGAGACAGTGCTCTGCACTGCCTCAACAACTTAACGATCCCGCCAAGGTGCCAATTTCTTTTCAAAGATCTTTAATAATTCCGTCAATAAAACAGATAGTATCATCAGAACAACCACATAAGCTAAATATTCAGCCGTTTGGAAAAGCTCAGAAGCATGTCTAATTGCATAACCAATCCCGATATTTCCAGCCAGCATCTCAGCAACGACAACAGCAATTAAGGCTCGGCCTATTCCTAATCGAATACCCGTTATAATAAATGGAATCGCAGAAGGGAAAATAACTTCTTTAAACATTTGACGCTCGCTCGCTCCATAGGAACGGGCAGCTTTTATTAATGATACATCGGTCATTTTGACGCCCGCCATCGTATTAATCAAGATAGGGAATATGGATAAAGCAAACACCATCATTACTTTTGATAACGTTTCCAAACCAAACCATAGTACAAACAATGGTGTTAATGCGATCATCGGTGTTGTGTAAAGGGCTGTGACATATGGATCAAAGGCTAATTCTAGTTTTTTCCAGTAACCCATCATTAAACCGATTGGAATGCCGATCAACGACATCGCAAATCCAAATCCAACTTCCATTCCGCTAACCGCCAGATGTTTAAATATCTCTCCAGTAGAGAAAAAATCCTTAGCTTCAACGAAAATTTTGCTTGGCCAGCTAAACATAAATGGGTCAATCAAGTTCAAACGCCCACACAGCTCCCAAACAAATAATAGGATGGCCAATATTCCGACAGGGTAAGAAACACTTTGAGGAATTTTTTTTGTCTTTTTCAGAGAAGATGAAGGAACATTGATCGTTGCATCTACCCTTTCCATTACGCTTCCCCCTTCCGGTATTGTCGTCTAACTTCTCCTTTAAGGTGGTCCCAAATAATCTTCTTGTATTCTTGGTATTCAGGTAATGATTTTGTTTCCAATGTTCTCGGATATGGTATATCAATCTTTACTTCTTCCACAATTTTCCCCGGCCTGACTGACATTAAGAAAATGCGGCTAGATAAAAAGACAGCTTCATCAATTGAGTGAGTAATAAAAATCACAGTCTTCTTTTCATGAAGCATGATCTTTAAAACTTCTTCCTGCATAATCTCTCTTGTTTGTTCATCTATCGCTGAAAATGGTTCATCCATTAGCAATACTTTTGGTTCTACTGCAAAACCACGGGCAATTCCAACCCTCTGCTTCATCCCGCCTGAAAGCTGATGCGGATATTTTTGTTCAAATCCATCCAGACCGACAAGCTTAATATAGTGCATAACCTGGTCACGGGTTTCATGACCTTTCTTCCCGGCTAACCTTAATCCGAATGCGACATTTTGATAAACAGTTTGCCATGGCATTAAGGCGAAATCTTGAAAGACCATCGCCCGGTCACCGTCCGGACCATGCACTGGAGAACCGTTCACAAATATCGTTCCTGATGTTGGTTTGAGCAAGCCATCCAGCGTATGAAGCAAAGTACTTTTCCCACAGCCACTAGGACCGATGATTGAAATAAACTCACCCTCATGGATTTCTCCAGAAACATCTTTCAATGCATGAACTTGATTTGGCTCCCCTTCGTTATAAATGACGCTCAGGGATTGAAATTGCAGAATGGGTGTTTTGGTTTTGACTATTATATTCTTCATGAAAAAATCACCTCGATCATCTAAAATGTTATTCAAGAATTACTTGGGAGAAGCGTCATAAATTAATTGATCCGTTGATATATCTTCTTTTAACATGCCGGTTTCCTTTGTTGTGTCGATGGCCCATTGAACACCCTCACGGTTGATTTTTGCTTTATCTGCTAATGCAGGGAGTACAAAATCAAACGATTTTTCTGCATCTTGTTTTTCCATTTGAAGTTCATCTATTATCAGCTGAACCATTTCTTCACGATTATCGGGGTTTTTCGCGTACTCCGTTCCTTCTCCTATTGCTTCAACAAACGCTTTTGCCACTTCTGGTTGCTTTTTCAAGAAATCCCCATTCGCCATCAGCATATTATGATTATACGTTTTCAATTCATCACGCATCACAGCCAACTTTTTCATTCCTGAAGTTTCCGCTTTTAAATCCGTTGGCTGACTTAAAATTGTTAGTTTCGCCTGACCCGTTATTAATGATTGAAGGCGTGTTGAATTTTCTCCTGCTTCAATAATGCGAACATCTTTGTCAGGATCCAAGCCATTTTTTTTAAGCCACCAGCGTAGTTGAATATCCGTTCCATTTCCTGTTCGGTTTGTTGCGACTACTTCACCTCGTAAATCCTCAGGGCTGTTAATATCTTGTGTAGTGTATATACTGTACATCGACTGATCATCCAGCGTTCCAATCATTTTAACGTCAGCACCTTGCGCAACGCCGGTAATCACTGATTCAGGCAAACTTGAGATGACTTGAAAATCATTCGTCTGCAAGCCGCGAATCGCTGTCACCCCGCCCTGTACTTTTGTAAATTCAACTTTCAAATTGCGATCCTGAAAAAATCCTTTTTTATCAGCCACAAATAACGGAAGATAACTGGCATTTGAAGAAGGAAGACCCATTTGGATCGTTGCTCCTTTGTTCTCGACGGAAACTCCTTTTGCTTCGTTTTGAGATTCAGCATTGTTGGGATTGTTGCACCCGCTTAAAACTGTAACAACCAGAAGAAAAAAAGCCACTAGACTCATACACGCTCTATTTGAAAATCTATTCATAACATAATTCCCCTCTCTGTACCTATGGATGACAGATTCAATTGAACAAGTAAACGGTTACAGTTTTTTGTTATTTAATCATTGCAACATTCAATTTTAAAATCCCTTCAATTAAACTGGAAAATCGTATTGGTAAAATTTACTTTATCACAAATCGTTGAAATGTGAACAACTGCATTCTTTTATACGCAACACCAAGAAAAAATGAATATTTCAATTGAATAACTAGGTGTATACGGGTGCTTCAAAATCTTTCTAAACGCCTAATATCATCATTACACACTCCTTTTTGGTATTTTCAAATTTATATATTGATTTTCTCACAAACGTTTTCAACAACAATAATCTCGTTCTTATATACAGAACAGATTTTTATGTTTTTTTCCATTCTTCACATGGATCTAACGAAATTATCAAAAATAAAAATGAGTGGCATCAGCCACCCATTAGGAAATGAGCATACACTTTTTTGACGGTAAAATGTTCTTAATAACCCATCCCTAACCTTTCTGTGATCAAACGGCTGCAAGTTCCCATTTCTTTTACGTATTGCTCAACTTGGTCAGGTTCAAAATAATATTTCGGCCCTGTTACACTGATGGATGCAATCATTTTTCCAAAATCATTGTAGACCGGTACCGCAACAGAAGAAATACCTTCTCGCAGCTCTTCTCTTGTTATGGCATATCCTTTATGTTTGCTTTCAATAATATCTTGTTTTAATTGTATGGGAGAGGTGATGGTTTTGCTTGTATGCACACTTAAATCCCTCTTTAATACACTATCAACCTCTTGTTCGTTTTGATAGGCTAATAACATTTTTCCTATCGCCGTGCAATGACTTGGAGCCCTATCTCCAATTTTTGAAATTGTTCCATTATCCTCGCTGTGTACACGCTTACATATATAGACAACGCCGCCATTATCGTATACCGCAAGCCTGACGACTTTTCGCAGTGAAATCGAAAGCTTATCCAAAATCGGGAGTGCAATTCTTCTAAGTTCCATCGAATGATAAACCGTGAATCCAAGTTCAAAAGCCGCAATACCTAGATAGTATTTTTGTGTCTCTTTATTTTGAGCAACCAATTTAGATTCGTTTAACGTGTTCATCAATCGATAGACTGTGCTTTTCGCCAATCCGAGGCGTACACTCAACTCGCTTATGCCCAACTCAGGTTCTAATAATGAAAATGTTTGTAAAATACGAATAGCATTATGAACGGAAGATAGCCGTTCTGTTTTTACTGACATAAAAACCCCTCCAAAATCGGAATATAGTTGCTCTGAAAAAAATATATTATAATTAAGAACAATTCAAATTTAACAGAAATTCCCTAAGGGCACAACAGACCTCAAAACTAGTTCCTTTTAATATATTTGATTATTCAAATTATTTATCAGTAAGTAATAGATAGGGGAACATTTTGTACGGGGATTCTTCAATAGCTAATAGAAGGATGTGTGGTAGGAGAGAAGTTAACTCCAATATGGTAACGATTAATATGGAAGGCATTTAAGCCGTGGGAGACATTTGCACGTATGAAGGAAAAATAAAATTGATTACGACTGGATTTGGCGAAGCAGCGCGGCTCCTGCAGTAAGCATGCAAAAGAAGTTTATAACTGAACTATCAGCTAAAGTGCGAACACATAATAGCACAAGCTTAATGGAAAACCAAAAAGACAAAGTACAAGTTTTAAAAGAAGTTATTACAGATTTAAGGAGATCTTTAATCTGACAAAGTTCACAGGGTGATCAAGACACCTGTATCGTTTTTGTTGCATGCGGAGCGGCTGCACCGGATTTTTTCTTTTACTGTGTTTGAGGGCATCGCTTATATGATTTTGGATGAAAATGATGGTACAGCGGAAGTATCGAAGAATTTTACTTGATGACTTGGACGAAGCTTTTGAAGGATGCCAACAGAGTCGATTAGAATAGCAGATTCATAGTTTACGGAAGACATGAAAATCAGTTAACGAAGAAAACGGCCAGTGCCCAGTTCATCCAGAACAGGTCGATTTTTTTTGTACATTTTAAGTTGTTTTTTTCGTTAGTTCATCTTCTTTTTCACTAGAGGGAAGAGGAAAATCGCTGAAACCCCTGCCAACCTGCCCACTGCCCCAAAGAATAAGGGAAGTCGATTAAAAACACCCTTATTAACTTAGTTTTACTAAGTTAATAAAGGGTGCTTTTTCACTATGATTCTCTAATCTTTATTAAGACCAAGGGGATACGGTAACCAAAAGCGGAGATGGTTCACCTTCTCCTCCTGCCGTTTTCAATGCCTCATCAACTTGATGCAATCCATAATTATGCGAGTGCATCTTATTTAGCGGAAACGTTTGGGATGCGATAAACTCTGTCGCCATTTTTACCGATTGGTAACTGTGCCCCCGGACGCCTTTTACAGTGAGCGTTTTTTGTATAATTAAATCCGTATTAAAGTTTGGAATTTCCTGATATTTATAAGCTCCCAAAATAACCATGCCGCCTTTATTTACTATCTCTAAAGAAGACGTTATGGGAGTCATTCCGCCGGAAGTCACATCTAAAACGATATCCGCCATTTTGCCATTCGTAATTTCATGTATACGGGTTTGGAGATCTTCAGTCTGAATATTGATAATATAATCGACACCCAGTTCTTTTGCCAATTCTAAGCGACGCAGACTTGTCGTTCGGCCAGTGACAATGACTTCTGCTCCGGCTGCTTTGGCTGCCAGAGCACATGCTAAGCCCTGCTGCCCAGGACCCTGTATTACGATAACTTTACCTGGCTGTGCTTTTCCTTCGATGATCATCCATTCAAAACCATTTGCTAACGGAAGCGTTAAAGCCGCTTCCTCCGCAGGGACATGATCAGCCATTCGATGCACGACCGAATTGGGATGGAGGTACATATATTGGCTAAATCCTCCCCATAAAGAAGGCTTCAACGAGTCCGGCGTTGCACCATAGCGGATTCCGCCTGCACGTGGATCAGTAAATAAACAGGCACGGTATTTCCCCGTCCGGCAATGTTCACATTGCCCGCAAGGAATGTACTCTTCAAGAGCGACTCGATCTCCCTCTTTCACTCCCCACTTCTTTGCCGCATTTTCACCAATTTTTTCAACATGACCTACAATATGGTGACCTAAAATTCTAGGCTCTTGGCTTTTCCGGTAATACGAAACATCCGTCCCGCAGACGCCAACAATTTCCACCCGCAAAATGCCTTCTTCAGGAGATAACTCGGGCATTTCAAACACCTGCAGCTCCGTTTTACTTTCACCAACTGCGACTGCTGACAAAACTTTTTGGCCCAATTCAACCCCTCCTCTTGTTTTAAAGTGTGTATGCTTCCAACGTTGATTGGGCAAACAATTCCTCCACGTTTAAACGATTTTTAATCATTCCTTGCTCATACGAATACGTTACAGCCGCCTCCAATGTTTTTCGATTATTCTCCAGCCCATACGGCCAGAAATCTTCTCCCATTAATTGACGGGTATTTTCCCATTCCGAAACAAACCATGGCAAAGTGACCTTTAAGGCCGCCGTTTGGTTAAAACCGTCATATACTTTTTGCTTGGCTTCAACAAAAGCCTGATAAAGATTGGCTGCGACCCATGGATGCTCTTCCAAAATTTCATCTTTAATTGCAACGACATGCATGATCGGAAAAATGCCTGTTCGTTCGTAGTAATCTTTTTCGACAGATCCATAGTCTGGAAACAATCGCTGTACATGAGGCGAACCATTTAAAAAACAAGAAGGTGCCCTTGGAGCGATCAGTGCATCGATCTCTCCAGATTCAAGCATTTGATTTAAGGTTTGTTCGTCATTTATTGGTTGTATGTTAATATCTGGTGGCAACATGAGTTTGATTTTTTCAACACGCCCCGGCGCTTCCTGTCCTCCTGTATACCATTTCATTTCAGATGGATGCACACCATAATCATGATGTAAAATACCGCGAATCCAAAGGCAGGCCGTCAGCTGGTATTCAGGAATTCCAACATGTTTCCCACTTAAATCGGCTGCTTCTTCAATACCAGAATGCTTATTAATATAAATACCGGAATGGCGAAAAAAACGAGACATAAATACAGGGATAGCGGTGAAGTTAGGATAACCTCGGTCTTTTGCAATTAAATAAGAGGATAGCGATAATTCGGATATATCAAATTCCTGGTGACGCATCATTCTCCAAAACGTTTCTTCAACCGGCATATTCAGCCAGTTTAAATCAATACCTTTTGCCTGGACAGTTCCATTAGTTAACGGTTGAATTCGGTCATAATCCCAACACGCAAAACTTAAATTTAATTTCGACATATATTTCATCCTTTCTCTTCCCTGTTTATAGCATTATTATGACCCGGATTTTTTCTAATCGAAACAATGAATTCTTCTATGCGGCACAGTTTTGATTTTTTTTAAGAGAATATCTATTTTGTCTTCCTCTACTTTGTGCTAACTAAGCATTTTTCAGCAAGAAATCCATATCCTGGATGAATAGCATCAACAGATGACATTGAGAGATTTAGTTTCGATAGTCATAAATACATATAATCTGCTAATCTAGTAACCTGTAATTGGGCCGGCCTTGCTAGACTGACAAATATAGGCTTTTGGCACTTGCGATTGTATCTGTATCTTTAAATGAACCTGCTCAGGCAGCTAAGGAGCTTAGTTATCGACTCTGGTATCAACAAAATAATGCTCATAGATGAAGAATTCACACCCTTTTGGGAAGAAGCAAACGCACAAAATGTAATTCTATTCATTCACCCGCTATTTTCCGAAGACCCACGCCTAAAACGGGGAATGCTGCCAAACTTAATTGGTGTACCATGGGAAACAACCGTCTGTGCTGCTGATATCTTGTTAAGCAACCTGCTTGATATGTAGATGTAAAAATCCTGATCGGACATGGTGGCGGATTTCTGCCTTATCAAATTGGCCGCCTCACCAAAGGGTATAAAAGATGGACACAAGTTTCCTCTGCCCTGAGTGCTCCGCCAACTGAATATCGAAAAAATTTTGGTATGACAATGTACTATGGAACGAGACAAACCAAGCTTATCTACCGAAACGTCGGAGCAAAATGAATCCTGCCCTGCTCTTACTTCCCTTTTAATCTATGTACCTGTCCACCAGCTAATTACCATGAAAACACTGTAAACAGTTTGATCAACTTAGAAAATGCACATAAATAATAATAAAAAGGCGCCCTCCCTTTTTATTTGGTGGATGACGCCTTTTTTCATGGAAATATTTATAATTTAATGGTACATATGATAATTATTCACTTACACTTTTAAAGCAATCTATATTAAGTAGGACATATCGTCTTTGTGTAATAGAATAATAGAAGTCCACACTTTCGAAGAACCCTCAAGAACTTTAAAATATCTATAACTGATTTTCTTTTTCGACATATAGTTTAATGAATTCCTAATCTCTGAGGACGTTTTGAAGCATCTGCGCTATTTCTGCTAGAAACCTAACAGACTCTTTAATGGACTCTTTTGTCGGATGAAATTTTGATTGCAATGACCTGTTGTTTCAAAATATAATTACCGCTTGATTGGGTACAGGTTTAAAGAAAACGACGGAGATGCACAAACCCAAAAGAGTCTACGTGTTCTCTCGGGAAATCGACATAAGGTTAGATCCAATGAATAGTAATTTACTGTTCTGGCTTTTATTATCTACTTTCATATCGCTTTTTTTCTAAGTATTGGAAACAACGATAGAATCCAAGGAAATTTACAAGGTGCTTGAATAAGTGATAAAAGTGTCACAATAGATATTGAAGAATAAGTTTTTCTTTTAAGAAGTTTTCACTCAGAACCAAACATGAGCCTCCCAGCCCATCCGGCTCTCATTATCAAGCCCAGGCAATCGCTTCGTTTCTCCTTCGCAACCCAACCCAATATATTTGGCACACCATATGTCACTATTTCCACATTGGATTTGTTTTTTGAACAGTCTCCTCAATATAAGTCCGATAGGGATATAGTCAAAAATTGAATATTAATAGTACTAATGAAACACTTTATTTAAAATTGTGTTTTTTTTCAGACAATTGCATTTGTTTTCGTTTTAACTTAAGAAATCAGATTTCGTAAAGGTTTTTATAGCTGCGAAAAAATTCCTTTAGAGGTTTGTATAATTGCTTTTTTAATATTTTGAGGTAATTCAGAATGTAAGAATAAGTATATTGGGGTTGGTGGGAGAGATTTACTAAGAGGAACTTTATAAAGTTTTCCATTCTTTATTTCTTCTTTTACAATAATCTCTTGTAAAAAGGCAACTCCCAATCCTTTACGAACCATCATTTTTAACCATCCCACATTATTAATTTCTACTTCTTTATAATCTTTCAAACGATTTTTCTCTAGAAATTCACCTATGATCTTAGTGGTAACAAACTCACGATTGTACACAATAATACGTTCGTTCTCCAAATCTGACGGTACAATTTTATCTAGCTTTGTAAGAGAATGGTCAGGTGCACAAACAAGAATATTTTGTTCATTAGCTATCTTAATTACCGAAAGATCTGGATGGTTCTCTTTCGTATGATGGTAAGCAAATCCAATATCAATTTTACCAGCGCTAATATCTTCAGCGAGTTGCTCCGTCGATCTAATTTCTATTGGAAATTCTAAGCTAGGAAAGCAGTCATATAAAATTTTCAATATTTCTGGCATTATTTCTACACCCATATGATCTGTACAAGATATTTTAATTTTTTGATGATGTAGAGGTTCCTCTTTAACGATATTTTGTGATTTCTCAATGAGGTGAAGGACCTCATGAAAATAGGGATAAACCTTTTTACCGGAATGGGTCAATGTTGTTTTCTTGCCATTTACTCTTTCAAATAACGTACTATTGAGCTCCTTCTCAAGTTGTTGAATACGAACACTGATAGTAGGTTGACTAATATATAGAGCATCTGCTGCAGCTGAAAAACTACCTTTTTCTACTACCATTAGGAATGCTTCAATGTTCTTTAATTCCATAGTTGTTTTTTCTCTCCTTATTTGCTAATAACACTAACCTATTAATAATCTTAATACATAACACACAAAACTACTAATTTAAATTTTATTTAAATTGAGAATAATGCAAAAATAGGTTAAAGGTACTGAAAAATAAATGTTAGAGTTAATAAAGGTTTAAATTGTGTGAGAAAGGCATGGTGAAAAATATAAAAAATAGGAGGATAAGTATGATAAAAAATTTTTACTTAGTGGTATTTGTAAGCGTTATCCATTTGTCTTCCTGTAGTCAAAATACAGGACAAGCACAAAATGAAGATTCAGAAGAACATTTTGTTTAACCTATTAGCAGAAGTTTCTAGGTGTAGCTATAATTATTATATTTCTCTTAACTTTCCCGAAATCGTCTTGGGGCACCCTCGTTTATTTTCTTGATTCTAGAAGCCAATAGTTATATCCTTGTATACCAGTTCTTACTATTTTCTGTGTTGTCACTGGCTTGTTTAAAAGTAATAAGGGTAAACTAATAGGTAAGACCTTCCCTTCTTTTATGAAATATATATAAGGAAATCGCTCTTATGTTAGAAGGTAAATACCTCCAAACACCTACAAAAGGATCAATTTTCATGTTTATTGATTATTATAAGGACCAACTATTTCTACCATCGGATTTAGAAGAGTTGGTTCCAGAAAATCATATTCTTCATGGAAAACCGATGGTAGAGATGGAGTTATGATTATTTGTATCCTTTCAACACTAGTCAAGAGGATTGTCACTCACATAATATTTCTACTAAGATACCTTTAGTGAATGACCCTCCCTACTGTTTGGCTACGTCCCTTCACACGCTTGAGAAAGGGAACTTCTTTCGAAGGATCGTTAAAATATTATTGTAAAGAGAGAATTTCCTTGTCTAATAAACAACTAATTTCTAATACTTCTGAAAAAAGATATTCCTTAAATTTCAGCAATATAATACATTTTTACTCTAGTTATGGATACTATTAGTCAATTCCAGATCCTTATTCAACATCATATAAAATCTCCCCTTACATTTTATAAATTAATTTACTAATTAGAATGTGCGAAATTAAATTCCATTCATACCAGAGACTATAAAATTTAACATAATAGAACTATATAACCATATAAATCAGCCACTTAACCATTTCCCATGCCTGTATAGATTCCTCAGTTCCATTAAATAAACTAGAATATTGAGAAGTAGGGTTCTCGTAAAAAAATCAAATAACACATCTAAACGGACGTAACCTAATAAATGCGTCCATTTTCCTTTTATTTGTAATTGAACATTTTATAGTAATCTTTCATGATAAAAACGGTTCTGCCGCGAAACTACTGTCAGATTTATATGATTCTACAGGTCCAAGTTTGATAGTTTTTATTGCATCGGAACCGACCAGGCAAATCCTGTTTCATTATCCAGAGTAAAAGTGCAGTACATTTTTTACTCTGCAGATGATTTTTCTTGACTGGAGGTTGTATTAGCAAGTTAATTACCTTCACTGGTGATTAACCTAAAATACACACATTAAACTTAAACTATCCAGCCGTTTAAACGTCATCTTTCTCATTTTCCATACCCCTTAAGTAATGTGCTTCGCGATTGTAAGACTAAATTAAAAAAACAGAAATAGTTAAAACAAGTGAAAAGGCAGCCGCATACAACAGACTCCATCCGGCGATGCGCATCGGCCGCACATTAATGATGGATGACATAAGGCCGAGCGTCCCACTAAACGGTCCCAAGTAAAATGTCAAAACAGCACCGCCCAAAAAAGCCACCGCTATCTGTTCCGGTGTTATGCCAAGAACATCTGGTTTTAATGATTGGGCCAACAAATTTACAACAACAATTGGATGCATCCCTATAAACGAGAAAAGCAATGTAAGAAACGGGAGAGTGATCAAAAATAGATGAACACCCACTATTTTATCGTATTGAACAAACAGCTGGTTCACCAAAAGGTCATTTCCTGAGTAGTGAAGAGCCTGCACAAAAAAACCAGCACTTAGAAAGATTGAAAACGATTCACTCATATCCACTATTTTGTGAGTAAAGTGGTGTTTTACACCCGGCCAATAATCGGTACTTTTTCTTAGTAAAAGGCACCATATCCATGCGAAAGGCAAGGTTAAAAGGGTAACGCTCACCACTAAGCCAAATGAAAAAATAGCATCTACGCTAACAATTAAAAATAAAAGTAAGACAATCGCAAGGACAATTTGACACATCTTACGGTAGAAAAGAGGAGAGGCTTCAACCGCTGCAACCTCTTTTTGATCAACACCGGATTGTTTGACACGTTCCACCAAAGTGAAAATAAGCCAATTAAACCCGAGTGTAACTAAGCTGATGCATAATAGTGCAGGAAAAATATTCAGCCACTCCACCTTCGTTACATAAAGTACCACGCCCAAAATGCCGGATAAAGGTGTCCACATAATAGGCAAAGAAAATCCCTGAATAATACTGCTGGCCAGAAAGCGTTCAGGCTTTTTAATAGGCCATGCATCCACTGTACTTTTCACACTGGCATGTGTGATCGGAACAGCCGCCATATTTAAAAAACAGCCTAGAAAGTATGATAAACCCGTTATCGTTCGGTATAAGTGAGAAGATGAATGGATCCTCCCCTGAAATAACTGTTTAAAAACCTCTCTGTACCCGCCTGCTTGTATCGGTATAGACAATAAAGGAACGATTGCAAAGAGGGAGAGTAAATAAAGCATGTCTCCATAAAGCTTCACGTAGGATAAAAAACTAATTCCTTTACTTCCAACCATTAACGTCCCAAAAGTCAAAAATATAATAGACATCACTCGGGTAAAAAAATTACATGATAGGAGAGAGAATACAATAGCAAATATAGAAACAATTGACAATATAAAACCTAATCCTTTAAATGGAACCAGTTGAAAGACAAGAAATAGAACTACAGCAAGTGTTAAAATAATACGTTTTCCATAAATCGAGAAGCCTTGTATTTTCATCCAGTTATCCTACAAAGGGAAATCACCGACTTCCCTAGTAACCTTTCTATTAAATTTTCCAGTCTTTTATTTCTTTGGGCTGAGTTTTCGACAAGGTCAGAATCATTACACCGCCCTTTTTCCTTTAACTTAGGCAAGCCATCCATTGATTCTGGTGCAAAATTCAGATAGCAAAATCTAAATAAACATTGACTAATACATGCATCTGTTTAGGGTATACTTTCATTGTAGAACATATCTAAAACGTCTGGAATTTAAGCTATATTTTCGTTCATATTTTTAAACATTCGAGATTTACATCAGAGCCAGCGTACGTATTGCCATATATATTAAAAAATCTATTAATTTTTATACGCTAACGATTCCCCTTACTTAATTGAACAATGTAATTACTAGAAAAGCTCCTTTGTCTAAAGGAGCTTTTCCTGTTGTTTATTATTTACATCCATGGAGAGACGGTCACTAATAACCGAGAAGAGTCTAACTCTCCTGCAGCGGTTCTTAAAGCCAGGTCAGTTTCGATTAATTTATAATTATGGGAGTTCATGATAGCAAGAGGGAATTTTCCGGAAGAGATGAATTCTACCGCCATCTGTACCGACTTATAACTATGTCCGCGAACCCCTTTAATAGTTAAAGTTTTGTTGTAAATTATATCCAGATCAAATTCGTTGTAACGTTGGTTTTTCAAAGCTCCTAATAGAACCGTGCCTCCCGTTTTAGCAACTTCTAATGAAGAGACAACAGGATCAGTTCCTCCGCTAGTTACATCAATAACTAAGTCAGCCATTTTCCCATAAGTAATTTCAGAAACCTTTTCAATTAGGTCCTCTGAACTAACATTAACCGAATAGTCAGCGCCTAATTCTAATGCCAACTTCAAGCGTTCAGCACTACTATTTCTTCCAGTAATAATTACCATTTCAGCTCCAGCTGCTTTTGCCGCTAAAGCACATGCAAGCCCTTGTTGACCTGGACCTTGAATAACAACTACATCACCAGGACCTACTCCTCCTACAATCCTCATCCATTCAAATCCGTTAGATAAAGGCAATGTTAATGCTGCCTCAATAGCCGGAACATGTGAAGGAATTTTGTGGATTACTGCATTAGGATGTAGGTACATATATTGACTGAAACCACCATAAAGCGATGGTTCAATAGCAATTGGAGTAGCACCATACCTTATTCCATTAACTCTTGGATTCGTGTTGGAACATAAGCGATATAAACCTGTCCGACATAGCTCACACTGACCACAAGGGATATACTCTTCCATGACAATACGATCGCCTTCTTTAACTCCCCAGCGTTTAGAGGCCAAATCACCAATTCTGTGTATATGACCCACTACATGATGACCTAAAATCATTGGTTCTTTTAAATTATTGTAATAAGAAACATCGGTTCCACAGACACCAACAATCTCCACCTTTAAAATACCTGTATCTATCTCGATATCCGGTAAAAGAATTTCTTGGATTTCTGTATGTTTTGTATCGGTTGCTACCGCTGCTAATACTTTTTTTTCCATAAAGTCCACCTCAATAAAAGTAATGGTTGCCACTTCTTACTTCACTCTACAGAGATGTGGAGTAAAGTAACTAAACTGCTATACTTGATTTCATTGTCAATAAACATATATATGACCAACCTCAATTAACCTACCAATATTTACATATTTAGATACTCAAGGCTTTATCAGGGCACAACAACCCAATAACAGGGCCAGATCGTTTATCCTTATTCGACATAACACAAACCTAAACTTTAGAAAATAGTAAAACTTATTCATTGGGTCTATATTAATAACACTTTTAGGTCTTAAACCTAATTTTTTTATTTAATATTAATAGGTTCAGCGAACATTCATCAATTGAACTTCTTCTATACTATTTTGCTTAATCTTAGATGCCTTTTTTTCCAGTTTAATAAACAAGAATATCAATGCTCCTAAAAATGGCCCAATAGCCATTGTAGCAAAACAATAAAAGTAATTACCCGTCGCATCAATTACAGCACCAACAGCTAATGGCGACAGCATAGCACCTAATTGCCACATTGCATTTACTAAGCCCGATGCTGTTCCCAATAGTCTTTTTTCTACCGAATGACCAATTACAGTATTCAAAACAGGGTAAAATGCATAGCCTAAAATCCCCATCGCTGGAATTAGCAAATATAACAACGGAAGATTTTTATTATGACCAAACCATAATAACACCGGTCCTAATAATATAAGGATCCAAAATGTTAGAGCTTTACGATCATAATAGTCTGACAAAATTCCTGTAACTGGTTTAGATAGTAAAGCTGCAAATCCAAAGATAGACATAAATAGACCAGCTTGGACAAGAGAAAGATGCAGAGACTTATTTAAATACGAATTGGCCCATGTTGCCGTTGCCATAGTAGCCCACTGCCCACCAAAACCTGCTATGCCTGTTAACATTAGATTCTTATTTTTAAATAGAGACAAAATATCACGACCAGATACTTTATCCCTATTACCTCCTTTTAAATTTTGAGAAATAGGAGTGCGTTCCTTAAGAAAAAAGAATGCGATAACTAGTCCTATCAAAGGAAGGATACCTGAAACATAAAATGCAGATCTCCAACCAAATCCATTTGCCATTGTAGGAACATACAAGTTTACCAATGAAACAGCTAAAGAAGTAGCTGTCATAAATATTCCATTAGCAAGTCCACGTCTATTTTCAGGAAACCAATCATTTATTACTACAAGACCAGCAGAAAAAATAGCCCCAGAACCAATTCCTGCAATAACCCTAGTTGCAATTCCTATTTCGAAACTAGGTGCAACTCCTGTTAGAAATGTAAACAAACCAATTATCGAAAAGCAACCTAGTAAAACTTTTCGATAACCATATCGGTCAATTAAAAAACCACCAGGAATTTGTGTAACAACATAGCCAATATAGAAAGCTGTCATGTAGCTTCCAGCTTGAGTAGCGTTTATACCCAAGTCACCTGAAGCTATCGGAATAATTGGAGACCACGACATTCTACTTACATATGAAAGTAAATATGCCAACCACGCAATCGATAGAGCGACAAAAGCTGATTTCACCTTCGTATTCATCTTTTCTTATTCCCCCTATCAGTTTTTATATATAAAAAAATAATTAATAAAAATCTACACTTTATGAAATTTTATTTTCCATAAAATCAAATTTCATTTTAATAATTATTATTGTAAGAGATTGCGCTTACATTTTTCGTTACTAATTTTTTTGATAGAATAAGATTGACTTATACAAAAGTTTCTCACAACAATTTCATTTTATGAGCACACCCGGGGTGAATCCGGTACAAGCAGAACGAATTCAATAGTCATTTGCATTCTTCTCTCTTCATCTCTAGACCCTTTTTAGGACTATCTGTTTAAATACGACGCAATTTTCCTCTAATACCCCAATGTGTTTTAGGTATCTTTAAAGAGTGGTTCTTGAAACCAAAATCATCCCCTGTGTCGTAGGCGTAATTTGAATGCCTTAACATTCATATGTACTACAGAGGTGTTTAAAAGTTTTAAAATCAATTAGAAATGTAATTATAGATTGTTTACTTCATCTATTAAACAGCCTCGAAGTCCTTTTCATTTAGTTCTAAAGCCTCTTTTGCTCCTTCTTGAAAGGGAACGCCCTTTGGAAGTAAGACAGAAGCAGAACGAATTCTATGACTACTAGGATCCAAAGCCGGTAACTTTTCTCCGTTTTCTAGAGCCCTTACTGCTTTTAACAAACATTGTCGAGCCTTTATAATAGCTGTATCACTTGTTCCTAACTTTTCTTGTGATCGGTCAACAATTGGCCCCGCACTTACTTGAACTGCATGATCCTCCATACCTACACCAAATATACCAGCAAAAGATTCGCCTCTTTTTTGCATTTCTCGATCGATAAGGAAATCATTTTCTTTATTTCCTTTTGTACGGAATGTACCTGGTATCAGTGTTGGATGAATTCCGGCCCCAGACTTCATCTGTTTAATTTCCTCTTCTGTCAGATCACGATCTGGTGTCCAACTCCAGCTCCATACCCAACAGTTTTCATCATCAATAGGCACCCAAGCATGCCCTCCTCGTGGAGCCCCTGCAAACGGAGGTATCATGGAATAAAAAGGCATAAGAAACTGTGTAATCCTCCAATAAAAGTTTTCATCATCGGCCTCTCTTCTTGCACCGATTAATAATCCATAATCGGTATCTGCAACTTCAAAGCGGGGCGCAGTATCTTTCGCTAAGAGTGATGTGCTGTTACTGTTTTTAGAAACTCCTAAACCTCCAACTGAACCGGAGTGAAGAATTGAAACGTGACTTGAATCAATTCCACCTTCTAAAGCTTGAAAAAAATTACTTTCTTGTATTTTTCTAGATAGATGGCGTTGACTATCAGAAACTAGCATCCATTCTTGTTCTGGTAATTCCGGTTTAGATTCAGTTGGTCCCATATATGTCCAAATAACTCCACCACGTTCCTCACAAGGATATGACTTAATTTTAACTTTATCCTTAAACTTACTTTCTGGCGGTTCAGAAGGTAAATCTACACAATTGCCTTCAGTGTCGAATTTCCACCCATGGTATGCGCATCTAACGCCACAGTCTTCATTCCGACCGAAAAAGAGAGACACTTTACGGTGTGGGCAGAATTCATCAACTATTCCAAGTTTTCCATTTGTATCACGAAATGCGATTAATTCCTCACCTAAAAGCTTAACTCGTACCGGTGGACAATCCGGATGAGGAAGTTCCTCTGCTAAAAGTGCTGGGATCCAGTATTGTCTAAGCATATCCCCCATACGTGTTTCAGGACCAGTTCTTGTCAATAAATAATTATCATTACTAGATAACAAATTAATTCCCCTCCTAGGTTTCATTTATGTTCTATTTTCATTTTCGGATATAACTAAAGCGTTTTCAAATTGATTCTTTTTATCTGTCTCATAGAAAATATTAATAGCTTTATTAGCATGGCTGGCCATATTAGTTTTTTTTATAGGCTCAATTAAAATCATCAATTTGTCGGGTGTTAATTACACGTATATAATAATAAGAAAATTGGGAATATTAATTTACTAGTTTATATTTATAGTTTTTAGGAAAGAAGGTTAAAATTATGAATGATAAAGAATTTGAACAATTAATTTTAAAATGTTATAGCAATAAAACAGTTGCAATTCTTGGATATCAAGATAATGGAGGACAGCAACGAGCGAATTTTCTTAGAAGTCACGGAATTGATGTAGTCATTGGTCTCCGAATTGGTGATGAAAATTGGGAGTTGGCTAAACAAGATGGCTTCACCGTATTACCGGTTTGGGAGGCAGCTGAATTGGCTCAAATAGCTCAAGTATGGTAATAAATTTAAAATAACTGTTTAAAAGTATGGAAGATAAATAACACTAACAACAATATTGGAAAAGAATACAAAATTAAAAATCTGTAAAAATAAAAGAAGTGGATTTGTTATCCACTTCTCAGCTTGTAGACAAAGTCCCTTTTTAGGGGAAGTCTATAAGCTTATTTTGTATAATAAAGATAACATTACTTTTGTGGGGGGTTCGTTCGACTTGGAAGCCTTGGGATTTCGGAAACAATGATTCCGCCAGTCGTCCGACTTATATTTCGAAAGCAAGTTTCCGTCTTTTCTTCGTCCATGTACGGTGCTTTTAATTCCGTCAGCTCATCGAGATTAAGCAGAAACACCGGCTCATCCTTACTTATCTTTTCGCTGCCTGGCGTTTCCCCTATCAAAGCATTGCGAAGGTCTACCGTCTTAAAACCCATTCCGGACGGACAAGACACCCCTCAAGCAATTTAGCCCTAATACCATTGTATTTTAATTATTTTTGGAATGTATATCCTGCTCTGGAGTTGCTAATTAGTTTGGATACTCCTTCTGGATAATAAGGCATTAGTCTATCTGCTTCCTCTAAATTTACCCATTCAACTCTTAAAATGTTTTTTTCCTTTGGAATTTGTTCAGGTGATTTTAGAACTTGCCCTTCAAACATAATAAAATATACATGATCTTCATTTATAAATGCTTCATTTAATGCAATAATATCGTTTACCTGCACATCATAGCCCGTTTCTTCTTTAACTTCTCTGATGGCTGCTTCTTTTAGAGTCTCATTTGCTTCAACTGCTCCTCCTGGTAAGGACCAAGTGTTATTTTTTTTATTTAGTACCACTAAAATCTTATTGGTATCCTCGTTAAACAAAAGTGTGTACACAACATCAACACGATTCAAATTCAATACTCCTTTTCTTATTAGTTAAGAGTTAAACAAGTCTATTGTAAATTAAACATCTTTATTTGTAATTAATTATCTTTATTGTCATTGAACACCTTTTAGTGATCCATTGGACAACTAACTCAAACAAATTATAAATCAGTTCAATCTCATTTTGGATAGCGTTTACTCTTTGGTAAAGTTGCCCGATTACACAATACAGCTTAAAGAATCAATGGAGTTCTACTTACAATTGAAGCGATTCGTTTTCTTGCTTCCCAAACTTCACGGATTTTCATATCTTTTCTTTCCTTTGTTAGTTTTGTATTAGTCATGTTGTGCCCCCTCCTTGATCATTATTCTTGGTATTCATAAGATAAATACTAATTCCTTCTATAAGATATATCAATTGTAAAAACTGACTATAAAAGGGTGAAAAACTTTTCAAACAGTTTGTTTTATAAAACTATTAATCTGTTGAGTTTACATAATAGATGAATCCACCCCAATACCTTAGCCATTTCCATCGATTATCCATGTATTCTTAAAAAAATATTTCTAAATTGGCCTTGCAATAGAAAGGATTTCCTGTTATATTACAGTCAATTAAATATTTTCTTACTTCATACTTTTTGAAGTGAGGATAGAGGAGCAAAGACCATTAGTACACATTTTGAGGAGAATGAGATCCTATGACTATTGTGGAAAGGGGAATTTGCCGAAGCGGAAAGAATCTCATGTTCTTGAAGCTGGTTCTGCTATTGAATAAATACAGAACTGTCATATAGGAAACTATATGGAGGGCTATCTTACGCGCCGAAACGATTTTTTTTTATTAAATATTGTTTCTACTGCAGCAGCGAATCCTCGTTGTTGCTTTTTTGCGTTTACTCCTGAATGGCCCTGACCACCTCTGAATTTTTTTAAAAAATTATACTAAAGGGTGTGAAGTTATGAATTTTGGCCAAGTTTTAACCGCAATGGTTACCCCGTTTAATCATAATAATGAGGTTGATTTTAATGCTACGAGAACTTTAGTAAATTATTTAATTGCTAATGGTTCTGATGGATTAGTTATAGCTGGTACAACTGGAGAGTCGCCTACATTAACAGCAGAAGAAAAAGTAGATTTATTCAAATTTGTTGGGGAAGTTGTCGATGGAAGAGTTCCAGTTATAGCTGGAACTGGCTCAAATAACACGAAAGCTTCGATTAGCTTAACAAGACAAGCAGAGGCAGCAGGAGTCGATGGAATTATGCTCGTCACCCCATACTATAACAAGCCGTCTCAAGAAGGATTATTTCAGCACTTTAATGCGATTGCCCAATCAACATCATTACCGGTAATGCTTTATAATATTCCAGGACGAAGTGTTGTAAACATGTCAGTAGAGACGATTGTTAGTCTCTCAAAGATTAACAATATTGTCGCAGTAAAAGAAGCAAGTGGTGACTTAGATGCCATGGCACAAATCATAAGCAAATCCTCTAGTGATTTTACGTTGTACAGCGGCGATGATGGGTTAACATTACCTGTTTTAGCTATCGGTGGAACAGGCATTGTTTCGGTTTCTTCACACATCATTGGTAATGAAATGCAAGAAATGATCAATAGCTTTAAAAATGGTGATGTCCATGGTGCTGCTTCTACACATCGTAACCTTCTTCCAATTATGAAAGCATTATTTGCTGCATCAAACCCATCACCGGTAAAATCGGCATTAAATATGCGAGGATTAAATGTTGGAGGTGTCCGCTTACCATTGGTCCCTTTAAACAATGAAGAAAAAATAGCACTACAAATAGCTCTACAACCTAGTAACGTAGAAGCTGTTTAGTTGAATAAATAAAATAATGATTCATTCAGCGAGACTGGCGCTAAAGGTCTTAATTCTGTCTTTGTTCTTTTTGCTTGCGTAGCTGCCATCCGTACGTTTATAGCATATCGAATGATTGAAACTAGTGAAAAGGTTCTAGAAGATATTGCACCATAGGAAGACAATCTTTAAGGGGTAAGGTTGAAAAAACCTTACCTTTAATTTTTTTACTAACGGGTCTTAAGTTCCATAATTACCTTTTCTTTCACTTCGTTTTTATCTTTTTACAGATGATAGATAGATAAATAAAAATAGTAAACGCATTAATTCTTTGATAAACCAAAATAAATGTTTACTAAGTTGGTGTATATTTATTTAAATTTATTATTTATGTTGAAAGGAAGAATACAAATGATAAAAAAAATGGAACATATAGCTATTATTGTTACTAATATGGATCATACTATTCAATACTACTCAGATATGTTTGGGTTTAAGGTTCGCCTTCGAGGATCTTCAAAAACAAGAGAGATGGCATTTTTGTACTTGGAAGAACAGCCTAGTATGGAAATTGAACTAATCAAAGACATTGAACCTATTGGTAAGTATAACAAAAGTGGAATCGTTAACCACCTTTCTTTTACAGTAGAAGATATTAATATAGCAATTAACCATTACCGGAATAAAGGAATTGAATTTTTATCCCCTCAACCACAACCAACACTTGAATGTGGACGTATGATTTTATTCAATGGACCTAATGGTGAATTGCTACAATTGGTAGAACGAGCAAAAGATTAAAGATACTTAATATGAGATGAAATAAGTAAAGTTTGATCATTTCTGTGACCCTTATTATATTAAAAGCCCTTCACATCTAAGGAGTAGACAAATTTCATAAACCGAAAATATATAGAAGGTTGGGGATATACTGATTATTGATGGTGATAAGATTACCAGATCCAAAGAAGGCACTGAAAAGTAAGAAAAGAAATCAATGACTTGATGGATGAATTGTTTGAAGATTAACAGATTAGCCCTTCTCATTTAGGAGAAAGGCTTTTACGATTTGATAGACGCAGAAAGTTTATTTGTCTACATTATTTGTTCATCTGATTTTTGGATGATTTCTTTTAGTTCTCCTGTATCACCTTTAGCATTAATAATTTCAAAGATCTCATTTAAGCCATCTGAGGTTTTTTCATCTTCCGTTTTCACAATATCCCTCCTAATTGTGATATCTTTTAAGGTCTCCCAAATTAATAAAAATAACCCCCTCCAAATAGGAGAGGGTGTAAAGGGGCTTATGGAGTTGGCTTGGCCTGGGGAATACATCCCGATATACATCTAGATAGGGCATAAAGGTTTTCCTACCTTAATAAATTATCATCAAAAGTATTTTCAATGGCTAATTCCAATTCTTCTTTTCCTTCTCCTACATAACGTTTGGTCATGTTCAAATCTTTATGCCCCATCAATTTTGAAACGGTTTGAAGGTCTATCCCCGAATCGATTAATTTTTGGCAAAACGTATTCCGCAGCTTATGGGGAGTCGCATTATATTTAGTCAGCATATATTGCACGGACCTTGGCGTGATGCGCTGATTCACACTGGATATGAAGATCGCTTCCGTTTCCATATTTAAAAATTCCTTGTATGCCTTGATCTTTTCACTAGCAGCCATGGAGAGTGGAATCTTCCTGTCTATATCCCCTTTTGAATCCCGGATGAGGATATATTGCCTGTCTCCCTCTTTTTGAATGTCGCTATGGTTCAAATCACAAAGTTCGGACACCCGGATACCCGTATGGATCAGTGTATAGACAATGGCAATATTCCTGAAATGCCCAGAGGCCTCGATTTCTTTTAGGAGATCAGCTTGCTCAAGCATGTTCAGGGCTTCTGGCGGATCTTCTTTCTTTTCCTTTGCTTTACGGTCGATGTTGAGGACGATCTCGGGTTTATCAAGGAACCTGGAAAACATCGTAATGGCTGAATAATGTTTTTCAATCGTTCCTCCACTCTTATTTGACTGTTCCATATCGTCTAAATAGGTTTGCACGTGGGATTTTTCAATCTCTTCCGCTTCTTCTTTAAACCATTGAAGAAACTGGGAGATGACTCCCACATAGGTTTTAATCGTACCATCGGATTTATTTTGACCCATTAACCATTCCGCAAAAGAATGAAGAATTTGTTTATTGTCCAGGATCTCTTCTTTACTGGTCATCGAGAAGCCCCCCTACCAAAATCATGCTATTAATACGCCTATCCAATACACGAATCGTGGAATTTATACAAAAAAACCTTAGGAGAATCCTAAGGTTTAGAATGCGTAGATAGGATTTGAACCTGATTATACGGGTTTATGAATCCTAATTCATGTGATAAACATTGCTTGGCGGCGTCCTACTCTCACAGGGGGAAACCCCCAACTACCCTCGGCGCTGAAGAGCTTAACTGCCGTGTTCGGAATGGGAACGGGTGTGACCTCTTCGCTATCGCCACCAAACATTAAAGGAACGTTGTTCCTTCAAAACTAGATAATAAGAAGGTATTTCATTTTTTAAAGCGTGGTTAAGTCCTCGATCTATTAGTATCAGTCAGCTCCACATGTCGCCACGCTTCCACCTCTGACCTATCAACCTGATCATCTTTCAGGGATCTTACTAGCTTGCGCTATGGGAAATCTCATCTCGAGGGGGGCTTCATGCTTAGATGCTTTCAGCACTTATCCCGTCCGCACGTAGCTACCCAGCTATGCCTTTGGCAAGACAACTGGTACACCAGCGGTGCGTCCATCCCGGTCCTCTCGTACTAAGGACAGCTCCTCTCAAATTTCCTGCGCCCGCGACGGATAGGGACCGAACTGTCTCACGACGTTCTGAACCCAGCTCGCGTACCGCTTTAATGGGCGAACAGCCCAACCCTTGGGACCGACTACAGCCCCAGGATGCGATGAGCCGACATCGAGGTGCCAAACCTCCCCGTCGATGTGGACTCTTGGGGGAGATAAGCCTGTTATCCCCGGGGTAGCTTTTATCCGTTGAGCGATGGCCCTTCCATGCGGAACCACCGGATCACTAAGCCCGACTTTCGTCCCTGCTCGACTTGTAGGTCTCGCAGTCAAGCTCCCTTGTGCCTTTACACTCTACGAATGATTTCCAACCATTCTGAGGGAACCTTTGGGCGCCTCCGTTACTCTTTAGGAGGCGACCGCCCCAGTCAAACTGCCCACCTGACACTGTCTCCCACCCCGATAAGGGGCGCGGGTTAGAATTTCAATACAGCCAGGGTAGTATCCCACCAACGCCTCCACCGAAGCTAGCGCTCCGGCTTCTCAGGCTCCTACCTATCCTGTACAAGCTGTACCAAAATTCAATATCAGGCTGCAGTAAAGCTCCACGGGGTCTTTCCGTCCTGTCGCGGGTAACCTGCATCTTCACAGGTACTATAATTTCACCGAGTCTCTCGTTGAGACAGTGCCCAGATCGTTACACCTTTCGTGCGGGTCGGAACTTACCCGACAAGGAATTTCGCTACCTTAGGACCGTTATAGTTACGGCCGCCGTTTACTGGGGCTTCGGTTCAAAGCTTCGCTTGCGCTAACCTCTCCCCTTAACCTTCCAGCACCGGGCGGTGTCAGCCCCTATACTTCGCCTTGCGGCTTCGCAGAGACCTGTGTTTTTGCTAAACAGTCGCCTGGGCCTATTCACTGCGGCTTTTCTGGGCTATTCACCCTAAAAAGCACCCCTTCTCCCGAAGTTACGGGGTCATTTTGCCGAGTTCCTTAACGAGAGTTCTCTCGCACACCTTAGGATTCTCTCCTCGCCTACCTGTGTCGGTTTGCGGTACGGGCACCTTACATCTCACTAGAGGCTTTTCTTGGCAGCGTGGAATCAGGAACTTCGGTACTATATTTCCCTCGCCATCACAGCTCCGCCTTAATGGAAACGGGATTTGCCTCGTTTCCGGCCTAACTGCTTGGACGCGCATATCCAACAGCGCGCTTACCCTATCCTTCTGCGTCCCCCCATCGTTCAAACGATGTATAGGTGGTACAGGAATATCAACCTGTTGTCCATCGCCTACGCCTTTCGGCCTCGGCTTAGGTCCCGACTAACCCTGAGCGGACGAGCCTTCCTCAGGAAACCTTAGGCATTCGGTGGAAGGGATTCTCACCCTTCTTTCGCTACTCATACCGGCATTCTCACTTCTAAGCGCTCCACCAGTCCTTCCGGTCTGACTTCAACGCCCTTAGAACGCTCTCCTACCATCGACACCATACGGTGTCAATCCACAGCTTCGGTGATACGTTTAGCCCCGGTACATTTTCGGCGCGGAGTCACTCGACCAGTGAGCTATTACGCACTCTTTAAATGATGGCTGCTTCTGAGCCAACATCCTGGTTGTCTAAGCAACTCCACATCCTTTTCCACTTAACGTATACTTTGGGACCTTAGCTGGTGGTCTGGGCTGTTTCCCTTTCGACTACGGATCTTATCACTCGCAGTCTGACTCCCAAGAATAAGTATTTGGCATTCGGAGTTTGACTGAATTCGGTAACCCGTTGGGGGCCCCTAGTCCAATCAGTGCTCTACCTCCAATACTCTCATCTTGAGGCTAGCCCTAAAGCTATTTCGGAGAGAACCAGCTATCTCCAGGTTCGATTGGAATTTCTCCGCTACCCACACCTCATCCCCGCACTTTTCAACGTGCGTGGGTTCGGGCCTCCATTCAGTGTTACCTGAACTTCACCCTGGACATGGGTAGATCACCTGGTTTCGGGTCTACGACCTCATACTCATTCGCCCTATTCAGACTCGCTTTCGCTGCGGCTCCGTCTTATCAACTTAACCTCGCATGAAATCGTAACTCGCCGGTTCATTCTACAAAAGGCACGCCATTACCCATTAACGGGCTTTGACTACTTGTAGGCACACGGTTTCAGGATCTATTTCACTCCCCTTCCGGGGTGCTTTTCACCTTTCCCTCACGGTACTGGTTCACTATCGGTCACTAGGTAGTATTTAGCCTTGGGAGATGGTCCTCCCTGCTTCCGACGGGATTTCTCGTGTCCCGCCGTACTCAGGATCCACTCAGGAGGGAACGAAGTTTCAACTACAGGGTTTTTACCTTCTTTGACGGACCTTTCCAGATCACTTCATTTACCCCGTTCCTTTGTAACTCCATGTTGAGTGTCCTACAACCCCAAGAGGCAAGCCTCTTGGTTTGGGCTAATTCCGTTTCGCTCGCCGCTACTCAGGAAATCGCATTTGCTTTCTCTTCCTCCGGGTACTTAGATGTTTCAGTTCCCCGGGTCTGCCTTCAGTACCCTATGTATTCAGGTAAAGATACTGTTCCATTACGAACAGTGGGTTTCCCCATTCGGAAATCTCCGGATCAAAGCTTACTTACAGCTCCCCGAAGCATATCGGTGTTAGTCCCGTCCTTCATCGGCTCCTAGTGCCAAGGCATCCACCGTGCGCCCTTTCTAACTTAACCGTTAAAAAAGATCTTACTGATGCTTTGAAAAAATTAATTACCTTCTATCTATTATCTAGTTTTCAAGGAACAAAGTATAAAGAGCATCACTAAGTGATGTATTCTCTCTTATATGAATGAATTACTCATTCAAAACTGAACAAAACAAAAGCGCTCTCGTATTTATCCTTAGAAAGGAGGTGATCCAGCCGCACCTTCCGATACGGCTACCTTGTTACGACTTCACCCCAATCATCTGTCCCACCTTAGGCGGCTGGCTCCATAAAGGTTACCTCACCGACTTCGGGTGTTACAAACTCTCGTGGTGTGACGGGCGGTGTGTACAAGGCCCGGGAACGTATTCACCGCGGCATGCTGATCCGCGATTACTAGCGATTCCGGCTTCATGTAGGCGAGTTGCAGCCTACAATCCGAACTGAGAATGGCTTTATGGGATTCGCTTACCTTCGCAGGTTTGCAGCCCTTTGTACCATCCATTGTAGCACGTGTGTAGCCCAGGTCATAAGGGGCATGATGATTTGACGTCATCCCCACCTTCCTCCGGTTTGTCACCGGCAGTCACCTTAGAGTGCCCAACTGAATGCTGGCAACTAAGATCAAGGGTTGCGCTCGTTGCGGGACTTAACCCAACATCTCACGACACGAGCTGACGACAACCATGCACCACCTGTCACTCTGTCCCCCGAAGGGGAACGCCCTATCTCTAGGGTTGTCAGAGGATGTCAAGACCTGGTAAGGTTCTTCGCGTTGCTTCGAATTAAACCACATGCTCCACCGCTTGTGCGGGCCCCCGTCAATTCCTTTGAGTTTCAGCCTTGCGGCCGTACTCCCCAGGCGGAGTGCTTAATGCGTTAGCTGCAGCACTAAAGGGCGGAAACCCTCTAACACTTAGCACTCATCGTTTACGGCGTGGACTACCAGGGTATCTAATCCTGTTTGCTCCCCACGCTTTCGCGCCTCAGTGTCAGTTACAGACCAGAAAGTCGCCTTCGCCACTGGTGTTCCTCCAAATCTCTACGCATTTCACCGCTACACTTGGAATTCCACTTTCCTCTTCTGCACTCAAGTTCCCCAGTTTCCAATGACCCTCCACGGTTGAGCCGTGGGCTTTCACATCAGACTTAAGGAACCACTATGCGCGCGCTTTACGCCCAATAATTCCGGACAACGCTTGCCACCTACGTATTACCGCGGCTGCTGGCACGTAGTTAGCCGTGGCTTTCTGGTTAGGTACCGTCAAGGTACCAGCAGTTACTCTGGTACTTGTTCTTCCCTAACAACAGAACTTTACGACCCGAAGGCCTTCTTCGTTCACGCGGCGTTGCTCCGTCAGACTTTCGTCCATTGCGGAAGATTCCCTACTGCTGCCTCCCGTAGGAGTCTGGGCCGTGTCTCAGTCCCAGTGTGGCCGATCACCCTCTCAGGTCGGCTACGCATCGTCGCCTTGGTGAGCCATTACCTCACCAACTAGCTAATGCGCCGCGGGCCCATCTATAAGTGACAGCGTAAACCGTCTTTCCATCTTCTCTCATGCGAGAAAAGAACGTATCCGGTATTAGCTCCGGTTTCCCGAAGTTATCCCAGTCTTATAGGCAGGTTGCCCACGTGTTACTCACCCGTCCGCCGCTAATCTCAGGGAGTAAGCTCCCATCGATTCGCTCGACTTGCATGTATTAGGCACGCCGCCAGCGTTCGTCCTGAGCCAGGATCAAACTCTCCGAAGAAATGTTTGACTTGCTCATTTTGCTTTTGATAGTGTGTGCTCACTTTAAAAATTAACGTTGGCGCTTTGTTTTGTTCAGTTTTCAAAGAGCAATTTCGTTGTCGGTTTGTTTCGACTTATTCATCTTAACATAGCTACGAATAGTTGTCAACTTCTGCGAAGAATTTCAGTTTCATAAAATCGCCTATTAATTAAGCGACTTCATTATCATACTTCTATTTTTTAAAATAGTCAACTTGGAATTGATAAATTAACAAACTATGACGTTTGTTCACCTTGAACCTATTTTGTTGATGTACAAAAAATCACCTAAGCAAGTTCTCCGGTCATTCATTTACCTTATTTTATGGAAGTGAATAATTTTTTAGAAACGTCTTTCTTCTATACTTATCTTTTTATTCAGCTACCTAAGCCAAGTGAGTATCCAAATGTTTTAAAAATTCTGCTGGAGATTACTGGTGTATCCAAAATAACGGCTGGTCTATTGATTCTGCTACTGAAATTTTTAGTGAGGAATGGATATCTGATGACGATTTTTTTGTCACCGAATCTGAAATTTATGGGAATAATAAACTCTATCATCAATTGAAAAAAGAACTTCGAATAAGAAAAACATAGGGAGATTTTAGTCTTCCTATGTTTTCATTCATATTATTTATCTGTTTGTTTTTGCTTCTTTTTCAAATACTCCGCACGTATTTTTTCAAGTTGCTGCTTTTTATCAAATTTGGCAGGCGTCTGTTTTTCATGAAACTTTGTCACAGCTACCTGACCTTTGTAATCCAATTGATATTTTCCCACTTTGTTCACCTACTTTTCATGTCTTTAAAGAGAATCTATTCAACAAATATAATATACCTTATTTTACTGAAGTAAACCTTATTACTTTATTAGTGTACTGCTAACTTTGCATATATCAGTAAAAACATTAAAAACTTAGTAAAATAATCATCGCCAAATGGTATTCATTTCATTGCTATAATCAAAATAAAATGCCTTGACACTCTGCATAAGCCTCAATAATTCTATTTCTTGTTTGTTCAGCTCTCTTCTAAAGGTCCAATTGTTCGGTAAATAAGGTTTAAAATATTAAAACAATCTAAGTCTACTCCATCTTTTAAATGGTTCTTAATGCTAATAACCATTACGTTCTCGATGATTTCAAATTTAGGTTTCTGAGGGGAAATATTGTTTTTTTTGCAAAGTCTTTTTACTACTTGTTTAAAAAAATCTACATCCCCAATATTTTTCTCCAAAAAATCACCCCTTGTTATTAACTTTTCTACTTATATCTATCTTAATCCAAATATTACCTTATTCAACTAAACTGCCCCTTTAGTGCCATAAGAAAATGATCGAATACCTAAAAAAGAAAGGCTATACAATCGCTCCATCTGAACAACAAACTGCATAACCAGTTAATATAACGACATGGTACATTTACGTCCTTCAAAAAATTAGAATATGGTGGGCTTATTTTGTATGGCCTTTCACGAATATATTTTCATACAAAATAGTTGCCTTAAAGACAACTCCAATCTTCAGCTAACGCACGACCCAATAGTTTAATTGGAAATCTTCACATTATTAATTAACAA
>NZ_JAEKEM010000004.1:0-13101 GCF_016651095.1 Peribacillus sp. TH16
TTGTCGTCTGGACCAAATTAGAGTGTTCAAAATAGCTATAATTCCCCAGAAATAGGAAGAAGCCGACCAATAAAGGTCGGCTTTTTTCATACTATTTTTAGCAGCCGCCGCCGTATCCACCGCCGCCGTATCCACCGCCGCCGTATCCACCGCCGCCGTATCCACCGCCGCCGTATCCACCGCCGCCGTATCCACCGCCGCCGTATCCACCGCCGCCGTAACCACCGCCGCCACCAACAAAGCTAGCTCCAACAATGATTAAGAGTATAAACAAAACGACTATAAATGCGAAACCTCCACCAAATCCAAAACCTTCGTCTCTACATTCGTCTCTACATTCGTCTCTAAATTCGTCTCTACATTCACGACCTGACATACTGAAACATCTCCTTATTTGTTCTTAAGGAGGAAATACAATTAAATGGGTTATCTCACTTTATGCTCTACTTAGGAAAATGACACAATAGTCTCCATCTCTGTTCATAGGATAAAATTTGGAGGTACCTCTTATTGAGATGCATTGTTTAACAGAGGCTATTTTAAAGAAGTAACAATCAAAAAAAGTTCGTAAAAGTGTACTTTTACGAACGGTAGGGTTTTAGTGCTTAACAATTCTTTAAATCTGTAATTAATTGTGGTTCTTTAAGGGCCTGTTTCAATGTTGCCTTTAAAATCCTATGAATAACTTTTGAAACGTTATCAGGATCACCTAAAACTTGTAAATCTCCATTAAAATCCGAAAAATCACCATGGGCAATATCACTACGATATTCATATAACTTTTCAATAACTTTTTTGTATTTTGTGGCCCCAAAGATTTCCGAGAAATTTATTGGATGTTCAAAACGATTATTTAATAAACTTAACTTTGTTGTTATCTGATGACCAATAGAGACAGTTTTGCTTCTATGAACTAATAAAGCTTCTAAAATGGAAAACATTCCAAGTATGTAAAATGGAGAATCACTTGGGATAGACTGCAGTTGCCAATAATCTTTTAGAGCTTTATTTATATATGTATATCTATCTTCATCTTTATTAAACTTCTCTAATAAAAGGTATATTTCTTGAATCTCGGTAATGTCAGCATGGGAAATTTCTTTAACATTATTTCTTCCAATATTTTCAGTTATAAAGCTATGATAAGCATATTTATGTTTAATTCTTCCTGTATTGGATATTTTCTCAAACAAACTGAACAAATTACAAGTGGACAGTAGTAAAGCTAATTTAACATTAGGTCTTACTTGTGTTTCATTATGCTCAATTA
Source organism: Peribacillus sp. TH16 (assembly GCF_016651095.1). NCBI lineage: Bacteria > Bacillati > Bacillota > Bacilli > Caryophanales > Bacillaceae > Peribacillus > Peribacillus sp. TH16. Next base: position 1,271 of record NZ_JAEKEM010000004.1, read on the forward strand.
TCCAATAATTCCAATCCTCAAAATTTGGTGAAATGTTACCAACTGTAATACCAACTGTATTATCAGTTTCATGTCCTATTGACTCAAAATTTAATATATAAAAATCTTCATTCCCTGTACTTGATAAATCCGTTTTAATCATATCCACCTGTTGTCTATTAGCTTTTTTCAAGAAATAATTTTGTATGATTTGAACCTCTTGCATTTCTTCTGGCAACTTTATTTTGTCACCAAGAAAAATAAAACCATTTATATCAGCCACTATGATAGCCTCCCTTTTTCCACAAATTATCTCACAACTGGAATAATTATGTATTTATTTTAATTTTTCTTCAAATTAGTAAGGCTTATATCTATATATTTCAAGTTCTTTAGACTTCTATTTAGTATCACCTGGTTATTGTCCTGTTGATTTCTAATTAAGTTAACCTGCTCCGTTAGTTGAAGAAGAAAAATCAGCAGCATTGTTTAACAGAGTCTATTTTAAAGAAGTAACAATCAAAAAAAGTTCGTAAAATTATACTTTTACGAACTTGTCTAAAAGTTATAAGTTCTAGAGACTTGAAAAAACACCTCAATTTCCCCTCAAAATAACCATTCGCAATGTCCAGAAGTTAGTATAGAATGAAATTACAGAAGTTAATTAACTTTTAGACGAATGAAAAGAGGTTATACATAATGGCTATTATAGGATACGGACGAGTAAGCACCATTGATCAATCATTAGATTTACAGGAAGAGAAGTTAAAAGAATATGGCTGTGAGAAGATATTCATGGAGAAACAAAGTGGTGCTAAAAGTGATCGTGAGGAACTGATTAAGGCGTTAGACTTTTTAAGGGAAGGAGACAAGCTGGTTGTTTACAAAATAGACAGACTAGCTAGGAGTACATTTGATTTACAAAAGATTGCTAAGGAACTAGAAGAACGGGGAATAGCTTTAGTATTCATCAAAGAACAGATTGATTTTAGTACACCATCTGGAAAGCTAATGTTTACTATGCTGGGGGCTATTGCTGAGTTTGAACGTGATTTAATCAAAGATAGGACCACTGAGGGACGTGAAAGGGCAAAAGCTAAAGGAACTCATATGGGACGTAAAGGAAAGGACGAGAAGGCCGTTAAAAAGGCTTTGAAGCTGTATCAGGAGAGAGAATCTAATGGATTAAGTGTAAATGAGATAGCTAAAATGACAGGCGTTCCACGTTCCACTATTTACGCTAAAGCGAAAGAGGCGAGACTTTAATAGTGTTAGCCTTTTTCTTTATGCAACTAACGGGGCAGAATTGTTCAATAAGAAGAAGAGTTTAGACGTAAACTGCGTAATTGATTATGTAAATCTATTCTCTTTCCCAGACACCCCAGCGATGGTGTTTCCGAAGATGATACAGTCTAGTAATACAACAAGTGTGCTGAAGATGATTTTAAGACCTTCTGGCGTAAAAAATAGATGTTTCATAAACACCACTCCCTTTTCAAAAATTTTCGCTAGGATGCTTGTCTGGACAGCATCTGGGAGCAGAGCCTGGGGAAAAGAACAGTTACATTTAGAGAAAAGTTTCACAATAGAACTTAATCCAGAGTATATAAAAATAGCTGAACAACTGTTAAGTAAAGTTCAGCTATTTTTATATACATCCTTCTTTTCGCTTGAATTTCACAAGCTCGTCAGTAGGTTAAACCTATAAGAAGGAAAGGCTACTTTAATTGCGATGATGCTTGCAACAGTAGAATATAACGAATTTAAAAAAATAGTAATATTTGTCATAGGCTTCACTCCTTTAAAATCAAAAAAAATACAAAAAATGAAAAGGAAAATAATCAAGAAGCCAGTCATCATCAGCAATGGTAAGCCAATTCCATTAGACACAAATGTGTTTCGACAACACTATTATATCATCATTTCTACGGAATTTAAATTATTTGCACTTTTAAAATACTTGTCATTACGATTCAATAATGTAATAAAACCTTATTGAACTAATGGGTGCGTTAGCTGAAGATAGGAGCTGTCTTTAAGGCAGCTCTTTCTTTATGCAACTAATAACGGTGCAGGTTAGTTGAAGTACATTTCTTCACAAAAATATTGAAAAAGTCAATTTCCGTTATTTGAAAAAAAACAGAGTTTGATTATACAAACTCTGTTTTTACTTAATTTTTTTTAAGATATGCTTCGGCAGTTGATTAAAGGAGCCATCTTCATTATTTAAATAACTCATGACCTGATCAGGTGGAAAATAAATATCTTCGAACCGAAGATTGGGATACGCACTCCAGATATGCGCTAAACCACGCGCATATAGTTCCTGTGACCAATCTTCAAATACATCTCCAGAAGGCTGATTGACTTGAACAATTCGTTCATTATCCGTTTTAATATTTATATACCGGGGAGGGTAAATTGCTAAAAGTTGCTTGTAATTGATTTTGGCATAGATCTCCTTTAACTGGATGGGATGAAGAGTTTTATCTTTGTACTTATCAAAATAATTTTTGCCAAATTCAGATTGAACGCCTGAATCCTCGATACATAGAATAAAGCCAATATCGTTCATTTTCATTCCAAAAACGGTAGAAAAATAGCTGTCAAAGTAATTGAAGTTTGATTCATCCCAATCCTCGTCCCCATATTCATACATTTTAAAGATGAAAATTGAATAAGGTTTTACGGGGACGTATTGAGTTGGGAACCTAATACCCTGTAGTAACATATGTAATGTTTGGAACTTTTCCATCGTTTCAGGACTCATAATCGTTCCAGCCATCGGGTCCCTTCGATCGATATTGAGGGACAATTCCTTGAAGAACAGACCGTATAGGATTTTGGCAGCCCAGTAAAAGATTTTGTCTTGATCCAACTGTATAAATGAATCATAACCGCCATCTACAGCTTTCGATATTTCGTTTTCCAGTTGAGATAAATGCTCACTGTTACACGTATTACAGCAGGGGATTTTTACCATCCTATAAGGAATCTTCGTCCCATTTAATAATGTTATGGTTTGATCCCAAAGATTAAATTTGTTCTGCAGCCATTTTGGAAAGAGGTGTTCGTCTGAGTATTTTGTCAGTTCTTCGCCTGAATTTTTTGTCAGTTCTTCGCCGCACAAAAAGCAATGGTTTTGGGAAAGGCGCATATCCATTGGCAATCACAACCTTTATATTTATATATTAAACCTTCTCAATTTTACCATAATTGACAAAATACCAAGGTAAAAAGACTCGTGAAAAAAACTCCGACCAGAATGTATCGGCGTAACTTTGTGATATTACTTTGGTGGTTATTTTAAAGGTCCAAGCTGGAGCAATAAAAATTGAAGTAAAAGAATAGGATTGGTTATTCAACCAACGGGTGCGTTAGTTCTATAAGAAAAATAAAAATTCGATTTCTTAATGTACAGGAAATCGATTTTTTGATTTAAAATTGTTGGTGGTACCCCTTTACGTTGTATATCCGTTTTTTTGGGCAAAAAATTTCGCAAATTTAAATTGGAAAATCTCAGACTGATTACCTATTTATTCAAATACTATGCTATATTCAAAGGAAAGTTAGTTACTTACTTAAAGGGGATACATAGTTATGACAGAAGAAAAGGAAGATAGGAAAAAGGTTGCAATACCTATAGAAGGCGAAGAAAAGAAAAAGAAAAAGTGGTATTGGGGCTGTGGTGGTTGCGGTTGTTTAGGTTTCATTTTAATAGTACTCATAGGGGGCTGTGTTGCACTATTTGGTGGTACCGATGAAGATGATTCCGATAAAAAGGTAGATAATAAAGTCGTCAATGTAAAGGAAGAAGAAAAGGACAAAGCTAAGAAAGAACAAGAAGAAAAAGAAAAAGCCGAACAAGCTAAAAAGGAACAAGAAGAAAAGGATAAAGCTGAACAATCTAAGAAAGAACAAGAGGAAAAAGAAAAGGCACAACAGGATAAAAAGGAAGCAGATCAGGCTAAAACTGAAAAAGCATGCCTTAATATTAAAGGTAATACATCAAGCTCGGGAGAAAAAATCTACCATGTACCAGGTGGACAATTCTATGACAAGACTAATCCAGAACAGACTTTTTGTACTGAAGGAGAAGCAAAGTCTGCTGGTTATAGAGAATCTAAAAGGTAAGAAAAAAGGGTGCTACTGTTAATTGAGTAGTACTCTTTTTCATTTATCAAGGTTTCTTGTTTTAATTTGATCAAACTTTGTTTCAAAGCTAAAGTAGAACCTTGTTAATTATGGTTGCTTTACCAGTTTGATAGAGGTAAAATTATTAGTAACTTAATAACGAACGGATAAACAAAAAAGCCACTTCCTGATGTTAAGAGTCCTACCTCTTAACGGAAATGACTTTCTCAATTAACCTAGTGTCCTACCACTGGTTAAAGTTTTAGCCCTGAAGCAACAGGACTAAATTTGATACACCTATTATAAACTCTTTGTCTACTGGATTTCAACTAGCAAATGCTAGTATCTTTCATACATATCCGACAAAGTTCTTTAAAAGGCGTTATCTCTTTAACTTGGTAAGATGACAGGTTAAAGAGATAACGCTTTTTTGTGTCTGTTCAGGTGCAATTGCCTGAAAGCACCTTAAAAACTGATTGGATAGTCTACGTTCGTGCAGAGAGTACCTAGTATACTCTTACAAAGTGGGCAACCCTCAATGGATTCCTATTCATCTGTTGGGGGAAGGTGAGAACTACCTTAAAAGGTTCGGGTGGTAGCCATTAGCATTACGGTGCTAGGGAACACGTTCAGCTTGTCGCATAGGGGTGGCTTTATGTAGAGGACAAGCCTTTAGGTAAAGGGCGTGTACGGTGAAAACTGTTGAGTGAATAGGGTCTATACATACGGATACATTGCGAACTGACGCAAGTAACTTTAGACACTTATCCCTCCTATTCTGTTAGATTGCTTTTTTAGCTTTCTTTCAGCATAGGGGATAAGACTGCCTTCCAGCCGTTTCAATGCTTCACTTCAGCAAGTCAAAAAACCTAAAACCAGTCAAGCATAATTATCTAAAATAGTTGAAAAAATTGCTGTTAAGATAACGGAGGTTAGGCATTACCACTACATAATCTTATATTTACTATATAAGGATTCATGAAAGATAGCCTGGAGTGAAAGTGCTTCAGGCTTTTTTCTTTTTAGGGAAAGTTGGGATTCCTTTTTTTTCTGAATGAACAAGAATCTTCTTTAATAATTCTTTGCCTTCTTCTTTAGTCATGTTTACTTTTTGTTTAGCCATGATCCATACTCCTTTTTATGTACTTTGATTGTACAAGCATGGTCAAAATTCAGAATTATTAAACATCTCCCTTTCTACTGGAATAGTTCATATTTCAGGTTCATATGGATAGTGTACATAGCTTATTTTCACTTTTGGGAGGGGGAAGGACTTATGAAAGAGGGAAGCCATATAACAAAAAGAAAAGTCAGGTCTGACAAGAAAAGAGATATCAAACCAACAATTTCGGCTACTTTAAATGAATGTGTACATAACTTATCGTACATTTTAAATCAGCCTATAAAGGATATAGGGGAAAAAATAATAATGGCAGCTATCAATTCCAGGGAATGCATTGATAGCTTGTCCATGTATTTCAAAAGAGACTACAGGCATGATAATACGATTTTTAGAGGGGATCTTGAAGCAGAGGTAATTCAGAAGAGGAATGTAATCCAAAAGGAAAGGTTACATTTAAGATTCAAAGCTTGCGAACATGAAAGAATTTCAGCCTTGGCTTATTCAATGGATTGTAGCGTCAGTTTAGCAACAACTATGCTGCTGATTGCTGGTATTAGAAATCGTGAGGTCTTTAATCAAATGGTGGATTCAGAGGTAATTCGGTTACTCGATCCTGGAAGGATTAAAAGTTTAAAGATGATTCAGAAATACATTTCAAAACTGAATGACGAACATATTTCACTTTTTGCAGTAATTTCATTTGTAGCACATGAGGTAATAGATACCACGAAAACCATGCAAGAAAAAGTGAATGATTGGATAGATACACATATCAAAAATATCGAGTGAAATTGATAACGATATTAATATGTGGATTTAAAATAAAGTTGCACCGTTTTATTCCTTAGATCCTTTTTTTACTGTGACAGGTGTTTCCCGAATGTTAAAAACAATCTGTTGAACCTTCCATACAGTTCACTATTTACTTGGGGAAAGAAAGGGCAGCCATAACAAAAACCCCTGCACCAAAGACTGATACAAGGGGAATAAAGGTGGATAAAGGTAAAAAAACTGTAAGGAGTTGTCCTATTATATTCAAAGATAAAGAACTTGCGTGGGTCTGGAATGGAGTCATAAAAAAGAACCCCTGAACCAGCTTCTTTATGGCTGTTAACAAGGGCATTCGCAGTTAAACCGTTCAGACATCAATACTATTCCACCAAACCAGAATATTATTCAAAGATATTTAGCATGTCTTGAAACAAATAAAACCCCTGAACCTACTTTTTAGGCTGGTACAAGGGTATCGGAGTTTCAACTTTGGAAAGTTCTCATATGATATTTCCTTAAATATGAAGTTGCTACTCAATTAAGCCAAATAACCCCTGACCAACTTTTTAGGCTGAGAACAGAGGTTATTTAATTTGAGGTGACTCTATATGTATATTCCGAACTAAGGAATTGGGGACATGGGGCAGAGATTACTACACGGATAACAAGATAAACTCCAATTTGGAGGGAATAGCAAAAGCTGAGGCGAATAATTAACCGAGGTGATCTTATGAAAATATCTGAATTACTAGAGTTAACCCAAAGCAAGAAACTAGCTGACATTGCTAAAGAAAGTTTGGATATAGGTGAAAAGAGAACAGTTGAAGCACTTAAAAAAGCCGGTTGCTATTCAATTAGTGGCAAACGTGGGTGGCATTTTGATGGTAAATCTAGCGTGTTAGAACAATCTATTTATGAGTACTCAACACCAAGCAAACGAGGGGTTGATAGTGCCCAAAAAGAGGTTTCTGCAACATTAGAAAAAGCCACGGTTGTAACTAACCCAAGTTCCCAACTTTCCAATGAACCAGAAAATAAACAAGATGTTAATCCAATAAACAAACAAATAAGTAATCCAACCAATAAACAAATAAATAAACAAGTTGGAAAACCAACAATCCAACTTACCAAGAATAAAACCAGTAAACCGGCTATGAAAAAGGTAACTTATGAAATTGAAGAACAGCTTCATGATGAATTAAAGATCAAGTCTATTAGAGAAAAACGGACGGTATCGGAAATAGTGAATGAGATCATAAAGAGAGGATTACAATAAATTTTCACATTTGACCTGTATCTGAGTGTTATTCAAGCCAGTCATACCAAGGCTTCAAGCTAACTTTTTCGCCTTGAATTGTTTCTATATGTATCAAGATAAGAAAAAAACAGATTTCGCTTCGCCGAAATCTAATAAAAAAAAGGCTAACCAGCCTGTTTTTTTTCATGAGAGATAAGAAAATATAAAGAATTGTCCTTCTTCAACTATTGACGATCTTTTTGTTCAATTAACGCTGATCAGAGCATAAGATGATATAACCCATGACGCTTTCCGTTAAAAATAGTATGAAAAAAGCCGACCTTTATTAGTCGGTTTATTTGACGACTAAATAGGTCGGGCTTTTTATATTTAATCTAAGTACAGTCCTATCTTTCCATTCCGGAGTCTCGATTCTTCCTAGTTTGTTGGGTCTGCTTTTCTCTCTCCTGTTCCAAATTCTTATTAGAGAGGAATTTTTGACCGCCTTTAATCTCGTCATCATCCGTAAAATGCCGTTGCAACAACTTGTCCCCCATCTTATCTAGAACAAAAGCTTTCACAGTCCCAAGACTTTGACTGAAATCTTTTATTTTGTCTTTATATAAATCTTTTACCTTCTCCAGAGTTCGGGTTAAAAAAGTATTTTCTCTAACCAATTCTTTATTTTCATCTTTCAAACGATCATTCTCTTTTTTCAAAATGCTATTTTCATCTTTTAACTGATCATTTTTTTGCACTTCTTGAATCCAATAGCCCTCAAGCTGCTCAGATTTGATTTTAAGGCCCTCCGAAACTTTAGCTAGGGTTTTAATACCTTCAAAGTCTTCTTGGGCTAATTCAACCGTTCTAGAGCGAACTAAGCCACCCTTCTCTTTTACTTCCACTTCATCCACTTTTTTAACATGATTTAAAGACTTTCCTAGGTCGCTTAAGCGACCCTCTATGTCCTTAACGGACGTCTCCAGTGATTGTTTATCATCTAGCTTTTCTTTCAATTCATTTTCTAATGATTTTACTTCTTCCTTTACGCTTAACGCTTTGAAACGATTAGCTTCTATATGCTTTCGGTCACTAGAAACACCACGCTCTAAATCAAATCCCTTTTTCGTCACATGCTCATGAAATTTATCTTGAAGTTGCTGCAGTTCTGTTTTTTTGCCAAAAAACTGTTTGGCTGCCAATTTACCTTCCGAAGTAATCGGAACCATCCCAACGTGCATATGGGGCGTTTTTTCGTCTTTATGTACAACCGCATACACCATATTTTTTTCACCATAACGATCTTGGAGAAACTTCACGCTTTCTTCAAAGAATCGTTTTTCTTCTTGTGGATCTAGCCCATCGAAAAAAGCTTTGTCTGACGTGACGACAAAAGAGCATAATTTGACCGCATCTTTCCGTATCGCTCGTTCCCCTAAATAGCGTTCATCAATTTCTTGTTGAATACGCTCGTCATAATCAATCGGAGCATGATTCAACAAATCATAATTCAACGAAGAACGTTCTTTATCAATGTCCATATTCGTCTTACTCTCTTTTTCTCGTTGATTATGAATCTGCATGCCTTTGACGTCCGCACTCTTAAATTTTTTCATATGTATGACTGCAAAACTCATCAAGACCACCCCCAAATATATCTCCCTCTAACCATTGTCCGAGAAAGAACTTTATTTGTAAAGTGGAGCTTACTACACTTTGTGCCAAAGTGGTAAGCTCTGCGAGGCCGAAACCATGCTAAAGCATGGCAAAAAACAAGACCGCGGGCTCTCGCCCACACCTAGCCAACGTAGCACGTTGGATCGCAATAAAAACATCACCCCCCACCCCCCCAATTCTTGGGGGCTCCCTCGCCGGTAGGCAGCTCAAAAGGTGTTGCCTTTTGAGACACCAAGAGGGTCTTGGTGAAGTGAGTCTATCAACTCCTTATCCTCCCTTCGGTCCGGTACCGTTGACAGACGCCAAATAGAAAGGGGTTCTTATCTAAAATTAGATAAGAACCCTTTTTTCATTTTATAGTAGTTTACATAAAAGCACCTTACCGGAAGCTACTAAACATAGCTAAACCCTAAATTTCAAATTGGTCGAAATCTGGGTTTTGCTATGTTTGATAGAACTAGAAAAAGCAGGATATTCATTTGAACGCAATTAAAAAAGTAGTATTCTTGGATATATTTATATTAATATTGTATTTTTTTCATAAAATGGTAGAATAGTTCCGGGAAGGAAGTTGAAAAAAATGAAAAAATTAGCAATATTACCACTTGTAGCAGTTTTATCTTTGAGTATCTTTTCTGGAAATAAAGCAGAAGCCGCAATTAACAATAAACCTGGAGATATTATTGTAACCAAAAGTACTGCCGGTAGTGGAATTGTAGGACATAGTGGTATATATATTGATACTACACATATTCTTCATACTTCAGGTCGGAAAACTGAACCATATCCTAGAATCGATACAGAAAGTGAATGGCATCGTAGATATGCTCAATCTAAAGTTGTTAGACCGGACTCAAGTACAATAGGATCTAAGGCTGCAGAGAAAGCTAAATACTATTTTAAAGGTAAAACAATACCTTATAAAATTACTTCGAATCCAACAAATATTACAAATATATATTGTAGTGAATTAGTTTGGTATTCTTACTATAAGGCAGGTAAAACATTTAAAACTCGTAATAGTTCTGGCAACTTTTATCAACCAACAGACTTAGTTACACCGTACAACTTTATTGATTCAGCTAATGTTGATTATAATAATTTTTCGTTTATAGATAATACTTGGTAACAAAGATTATTTCATTTAAAAGGCACTTTTCTAACATAGGAGAGTGCTTTTTTTTGTAAAGATAAAGGACCTTTTCCTATTATATTGGTATAAAGTTAATTTTAGAAAGAAGGTGTTTTTTTGTTATCGCTACTCGATCTAATCTATCTCCATTTGTATATAAATACCTCTTGGTGAAGTGAGTCTATCAACTCCTTATCCTCCCTTCGGTCCGGTACCGTTGACAGACGCCAAATAGAAAAGGGTTCTTATCTAATTTTAGATAAGAACCCTTTTCTATTTTACAGTAGTTTACATAAAGCACCTTACCGGAAGCTACAACAATCAAAGCGAAAATTCGGGATGCCTTCACTTAAGTATTAGTATCCCTTATAAGGGTACTTTTTTTGTGTTTTAACTTATATAAATTAAGACTGAAACATGCAATAATAAGACTAAATTAAAAATAAAATACATTTAAACCAATGAATTAATTCCATATATAAATTATCTAATATAAAGGTGTTTTACATTAGTTTTAGTCTCAATTGAGTCTAAAACGTAAAATTATTCGTAGGAGGAATCTGAAATGAGCGATATAAAGTGGGAATCCATAGGCCCGGTTGCTGAAAGATTTGGCATTGAAGTTCCGAGATTACGAACTTGGTGCGACAAAGGCTTAATTGAGTTTGATAAACGAACTACCGGTCGTTGGATTCCACATACAGAGTTTCCAAAAATCAAGAAGATTATTGAAGTCTTCAATCGTGGTGGTAATGTCACGTTTGATGATGTGAAAGAAGAGTTAATTAAGGAGAATTTATATTATCAGTTGCAAACAGATAAAGAACAAGAGGAAAAATCTAAAGAAATGGCCTTGCTACTTGGACAAGCCTTTGAACAAAGTGGCGCCAATGAAATGTTTATGCAAATCGGTAGTGAGTTTAAACGTATGCAGCAAGAAGTAAATCGCTTATCTCAATTAGTAGAAAAACAAAATGAAACAAAATTACTTGAAGATAACAGGATAAGTAAGCTCCAGGAGGATAATGAGGTTCTTAAGGGTTTAGTTAAAGATCTAATTAGTTCTGATAAAGATTTAAAAGATACTTTTAATGTCTACATGAAAGAACAAAAGAAGGAAGAAAAAGAAAAACAGACTGAATTAGAGGATAAAATAGAGTTAATTGAGGCTCAATTAACTAGCCAAAAGAAAGAAAAAAAGGGGTTTCTATCAAAGATTTTTGGATGAACTAGGCCAAGATGAATCCCTACCATTAATAGGGAACCCAAAATCCTCACAACTGGTTACAGATGCTAAAAAAACCATCTGTAACCGAAGGACATTTAAGGATATCTATAGTTCAATTTGAATGTACGATAATGTATATTTTGATACATTGATTAAAAAGCACTCTAAACGCAAAAAAGAGACAGCCAATTACTTGGCTGTCTCTTTTTTTATCTAGGCCATCCAAATAGGCAGCCCACTTTAATTGTTCATCTTTGTCCATATAGGACTTAAATCGTCTTTTTACATAGTTTATATTGTTGTAACTAAAAAGGGAGGATTTCTAAATGTATAACTATAACTACGCTTTTAATCCTTATAATGTGCCTTATTATACAGATGGACAACGAGAGCCTTATTACGATAATTATTATCAAATTATGCCTTATTATTCTCCAGACCCAGGCCCAGGCGGTGGTCATGGTGGCGGTCAATGGGATGGACATGGCGGTGGACACGGTGGCGGTCAATGGGATGGACACGGAGGTGGACACGGTCACGGTCACTGGGG
>NZ_JAEKEM010000005.1:0-129200 GCF_016651095.1 Peribacillus sp. TH16
TACCCACCACTCATCGACCTTACTGTCTGATTGAAGTGGGGGATTCCTAAGAACATTAGCCTATCGGCCAATTTTTAATTAGGCTACTCCCGTAGTTCCTACGGTTAGAAGCCTTATGGCTTCATTCATTAGATTGAGTCCTGCGTTAATATCTCGATCGTGGTGAGTAGAACAAAAAGGACAATCCCATTCACGAAGATTCAGATGTTTAACGTCTTTATTTTGGTAACCGCAGCTAGAACACAATTGGCTAGAAGCAAACGTTTTAGATACGGTCACGATTTGTTTACCATACCATTTTGCTTTGTATTCCAACATTTTTTTGAATTGATACCAAGATACTTCACTAATAGCTTTAGCTAGTTTGTGATTTTTCATCATATTCGACACTTGAAAGTTTTCCATTCCAATAACATCGTGGTTTTTGATGATTTCGGTAGAAACTTTATGTAAGTAATCCATTCGGGCATTTGAAATTTTTTCGTGTAGGATAGCTACTTTTCGTTTTTGTTTTTGATAGTTTTTGGCTTCAGCCAATGGTTTATTTTGATTCAAGGCTATTTCTTGTCGCCTTGAAAGAATCCGTTGTGCTTTGGCCAATTTCTTTTCGACCGTCCGGAAGAATTTTGGGTTTTGATAGACCGTACCATCTGAAAGAATAGCAAAGTTCTTCAAACCAACATCTACACCGCACAAACGATTCGTTTTAGGAAGTACTTGTACATTGGTTACGGCTAAAACGGAAATGAAGTATTTACCCGAAGGGTTCCGCCTGATTGTGGCATTGATGATTCGCCCTTCGACTTCGCGGCTTTTAGCAAAACGAACTAGACCGAGTTTTGGCAATTTGATTTTGTTTCCAACAATTCCAATATTCCCATTCGTATGTTTAGTCGTATAGGACTGGATAGGATTCTTTTTCGATTTGAAGCGTGGTGACTTGTTTTGCTTTTTATAATATCGACTATAGGAATCTGCTAAATTTCCCACCGATTTCTGTAAGGCAATACTGTCTACTTCTTTCAGGAAAGAATACTCTTTCTTTAAAGCGGGAAGTTCTTTGATTGTTGCGTATTTATTCAGAATAGAACCTTTCCATTCATTAGAAGGTAATTGGCCGTTCTGCTTCATTTCTTCACAGATATACAAGTAGGCATCTTTCTCCTTTTGTTTGCCTAAAAAGAAGTTATAGACAAAACGGGAGCAGCCGATCGTTTTATTGATTAGAACTAGTTGTTCTTTAGATGGATAGATTCGAAATTTATAAGCTTTGTTTACGACCATTGGTTTCACCCCCTTATAGTTATTATTAACTAAGGAACATACGTTTGCCAAAAGTCCACTTTGGCTTATGCCAACAGCCATTCATCTCCCCCTTACCTTTCGCCCTTCACACGCTTGAAGAGGGAGTCTTCTGGCGGGTAATGATAAAGTGGTATATAGAGGGGATGAGTATATCATGCAAACAAAAGAAATGCGCTTACGTCGAATCCAACATCTAGCTCATGATATCATGGATGAGATGAATGCAAGGAAAGAGAAAAGACAGTTTGATACCTTAATACCAGTAATAGATAACCTAGCTCGCAATTGGCGATTTATCTGATCCATTAGGTGATAATTCGCTCGACTACATAGAAGAAAAAGTGGAAAATGCTCATTTCCTGCTATTTAAAAACAAAAAAAAGATACAGTTTCATTCATAACTCTTCTTGGAATACCTTAGCATAACCCAGATATAAAAATAAAAGTAATTCAAAAAATGCGAATGAAAATGATAGTTATTATCAATACTAAAAATAGTAAAGGATAACCAAAATATTGGTTACCCTTTAAAAAAATTAAATTTCTGGTTTAAATGTTTAGATGCTTGTTTACCCTTATGACTTACTACATAAATAGCATCAGCATTACATTTGTTTCCAGAACCCCAATAGGTACAGTTATCGACTTCACACAGAACATCTTAAGCCATAGTATCTCACCTCAACTTTGTTATCATTAACAAAGTTGAGGTGAGTGATACGGGCGGTTTTATCCTTACTGAATGAAGTAGAGATTCCATCAATATTTTTTTCACTTCTTCACTACTTCCTTTTTTCTTATTTCATATAGTACTTATTGTACCAATTTACAAACTGTGTTAAACCTTCTTCTACTGTTGTTGCAGGATAGAATCCCACATCAGCATGCAAATCGGAAATATCTGCATAGGTCTCCTTAACATCTCCTGGTTGCATTGGTAAGAATTCTATTCTTGCCTTTTTGCCAATTAGATTCTCTAATGTATTAATAAAATCCATTAATTTTATGGGATTATTGTTACCAATATTATAAATTTTGTATGGGGCATAGCTTGAACTTGGATCAGGATTAGCTCTATCCCATGTTTCGTTATATATCGGTGGATTATCGAGTAATCGGATTATTCCCTCAACAATATCATCAATATAAGTAAAATCTCTTCTCATATCTCCATTATTAAAAACCCTTATTGTATTCTCTTCAATAATATTTCGAGTAAAAGAATAATAAGCCATATCAGGTCTCCCCCAAGGACCATACACCGTAAAGAATCGGAGTCCTGTGGTTGGAATATTATATAAATGACTATAAGTATGAGCCATTAATTCATTTGACTTTTTTGTGGCAGCATATAGACTTACTGGATGATCCACTGAGTCTTTAGTTGAGAAAGGGATGTTAGTATTAGCTCCATAAACAGAACTAGAAGATGCATAAATCAAGTGTTCTACATTAAATTGTCGACATGCCTCTAAAATATTAACAAACCCAACTAGGTTGGAATTAACATAAGAATCTGGGTTGTCTATACTATAACGTACTCCAGCTTGAGCTGCTAAGTTGATGACAATCTGAATCGTTCTGTCTTTAAATATTTGATTTAATTTTTCTTTATTTGATATATCTATTTTATAGAATTCAAAATTAGGGTTTTCTTCCAATATCTTGAGACGATCGTTCTTTAAATTAACATCATAGTAATCATTAGTATTATCTACACCTATAACATTGATATCTTGAGCTAACAAACGTTTTGTTAGATGGAAACCAATGAAACCTGCCGCTCCCGTCACTAAAATTTTCATAGTATTTATTCCGATCCTTTCTATACAATAGGACTTTGACATTATCTAGAATACTGAGTAAGCCTTCGTATTCATACACTGATACTTTCGATCCTTTACGGCAACAGAGCAAAGGTCATTTTGTTGGATATTAGACGAGGCAAACTCAGAAATTTCCATTCCAACCCTCAGGGGGATTGACTTTACAATTCATTCGTAATCCACCAATGACATGAAATCCTTTTTCGCTTCAAACCTCATGATTTTTTCACTCGTATATCAGCTATCAACTAGCACAAAAAAGATTTCATTTTTTGAAGATGGATAGTCCTGAATCAATTCAAGTGCTAAGTCTTTTTTGCTTTTGAAAGGGAATGCTGGCTTTGGCAATGCTCTTTTAAATTAGGGAAGAAAATAGTAAATCAATAGCCCTCTGTCACTACAGGTGCAGTAACGAGACAACGAGAACCATATACTTTTCCCAACTGAATGAGGGAATGAAAAACAAGGTTTTCCATATTGAAAATAATGAACGTAGCGGAATAAATGTCACCCTGCTTTTCACCAGGTTTTTTTACTCATAATAAATAGTTTAAGCTTTGCCTAGCTATGACTATACAAGCGTATTATCATTTTCATCTAATGGTATTGGTTTTTGTCCATTCAGCATGCGTATCAGGATCTATTGCTTGCACTTGTTCTAGAAAAGAATCTAAAAAATTTCTTTTTCGCAGGTCTTTAAATAACTCGAGAGGTCTTTTTTGTTCACGTGAAAACGAGTACACATGATCGACTAATTTAAAACCATTCGTGGTTATAATAATATGCCTTAGTGGGGCATCAATTCGTTTGAAACCTGATTTTTCCATTGTTTTCAATATATAGAGTAATCGTCTTGTTATATCCTCAGAAAGTACAGATTGTTTTTTTAGAAACGTATTTAAATCTGGCCCTATTAGATATTCCATTAAAATATAATTTGGTCCTGTTTCAAAGACTTTCGGGATAAAAGACAAGTCTTGACTTGATAAGAGAACCTTTTTTTCCTGATTTGCATGTTCAGTTCTCCCGTAAATTTTTACGCATTTGTCTTCAGACACTCGATAAACAGCACCTTGATGCCCTTTTCCAATTAGTGTTTGTGTAATAGCGCTATCCACTTTTACTCCACTCCCTGACCTTCCAGAAAGGACGGTAATATTCTAAAGTCCAAACTATTTTGATTGAAATAATTCTCCCACTCATTGAAGGTGTCCGGTTCAAGCCTTTTCACTTGGGCTAAGAACGAGTCCTTTAATAGGATTATTTTTAAATCTCATAATAATTTTATATGACTATACAAGCGTATTATCATTTTCATCTAATGGTATTGGTGTTTTTGTCCATTCAGCATACGTATCAGGATCTATTGCTTGCACTTGTTCTAGAAAAGAATCTAAAAAATTTCTTTCTCGCAGGTCTTTAAATAACTCGAGAGGTCTTTTTTGTTCACGTGAAAACGAGTACACATGATCGACTAATTTAAAACCATTTCTGGTTATAATAATATGCCTAAGTGGGGCATCAATTTGTTTGAAACCTGATGTTTCCATTGTTTTCAATATATAGAGTAATCGTCTTGTTATATCCTCAGAAAGTACAGATTGTTTTTTTAGAAACGTATTTAAATCAGGCCCTAATAGATATTCCATTAAAATATAATTTGGTCCTGTTTCAAAGACTTTCGGGATAAAAGGCAAGTCTTGACTTGATAAGAGAACCTTTTTTTCCTGATTTGCATGTTCAGTTTTCCCGTAAAGTTTTACGCATTGGTCTTCAGACACTCGATAAACAGCACCTTGATGTCCTTTTCCAATTAGTGTTTGTGTAATAGCGCTATCCACTTTCACTCCACTCCCTGACCCTCCAGAGAGGACAGGAATGTTTCTAAAGTCCAAACTATTTTGATTGAAATAATTCTCCCACTCATTGAAGGTATCCGGTTCAAGCGTTTTCACTTGGGCTAAGAACGAGTCCTTTAACAGGATTATTTTTAAATCTCTTAATAATTTTAATGGTACAGGGTGCATTCTTTTGAAGGAATTTACATGGTCAATTACCTTAAGTTCCTCATTATCAAGGACAAAAATATGGCGCAAAGGTGCATCTATCATGGTGAATTTTGCTTGTTTTAATTCCTTTAATATATAGAGAAGTTTCTTTACTATAGAATCAGGGATATAGGTACAATTTCTAAGGTATTCTTTTAAGGTTGGAGCATTAAAATATTCCATGACTATATAGTTTGAACCTGTATCATATACCACAGGCATAAAGGGTAAATGTTGTCCTGCTTTAAGGGCTTCTTCCTCCATTCTCGCTTGTACCGGATCTGAATAGATTTTCACACATTTATCTTCTGCAAGTTTAAATACTGCACCTTGAGCACCCATTCCTATCAGCGGATAGGTAGTGGGATTGTGAATTTCTAAGGATTTTTCACCTTTGGTTACCGTAATAGTTTTAAAATCCTCCATGATCATCCTCCTGACTGCTTATCTTTAGCCTGCTGTTGAAGCTGTTGAATATAATTAAGGGCTTTTTTGACTTTTTCAGCTTTTTGAGCCTTTTTTTCTTTTTTACGAGATGCTATTGTTTCATCATCATCTTTAGCCTGCTGTTGAATTTTATTTAGGGCTTTTTTATCTTTTTTGTCTTTTTTATTAGATGCTACTACTAATTCATCTTTATCTTTTTTATCTTTTTTATCTTTTTTATCTTTATCTTTATCTTTATCTTTAGTCTGCTGTTGAAGCTGCTGAATATAATTAAGGGCTTTTTTGACTTTTTCGGCTTTTTTATCTTTTTTACTAGGCTCTACTGATTCGCCATCATACTTAACTTGCTGTTGAGGCTGTTCAGTATTCTTAAGGGTTTTTTTATCTTTTTTATCTTTTTTATCTTTTTTACTAGGCTCTACTGATTCGCCATCATACTTAACTTGCTGTTGAGGCTGTTCAGTATTCTTAAGGGTTTTTTTATCTTTTTTATTCTTTTTATCTTTTTTGCGAGGTGCTACTGAATTTTGTTCACCTTTTGTATAAGGGGCTACTAGTTCATCATAAAATTCAGCTTGTTGTTGAAGCTGTTGGACGAGGTTAAAGTTTTGTTCGATTTTTTGACGAGCCGCTACTGTATATGTTTCCCACAGCTCTCTGTTAGTTAGCATAAATTCAAGAGCCTCTGCAAGTTCATCTACATTGTTTTCTTGTACTAAAACTCCCTCTTTGTTATTTGTTATTAATTCAGGGATGCCGGCATGATTGGTCGAGATCACTGGTACCCCAATCGCCATAGCTTCTTTTAATGTATTAGGTATACCTTCTACATCTCCATCGGCAGCCACTAAGCTAGCAGCGCAAAATATATCTGCATTGGTCATTTGTTCTCGTACTTGATCTTTAGGGAGATGATTTAATAATCGAAAAGAATCTCCTAAATTAAGTTGATCTGCCAAAGACTTGATCTGTTCTTCAAGCTCCCCTCTGCCAATAATCGTCAAGGTGGCATTTGGAAATTCACCTCTGATTTTTTGAAAAGCTTGCATTAAGATGTGGTGCCCTTTTTTTTCCACTAATCTTCCGATGGATAAAATGTTTTGAGAGCCCTCTTTATGTGGAGTTCGGTACTTGTATTGGTTTAGATCAACCCCCCCATATAACACTCTGATCTTTTCTGGAGGACAGCCCCAAGCAATTAATCTATCAGCTAAATATTGACAAACTGGGAAAAAACGCTCACCTTTCTCAAAAAGCATTTTCATGTTCTCAAGATAGCCAATAGGCTGATTAGCCAGGGTTGCATCCCTGCCTCGAATACTTGTTACCAACGGAAGGTTTGTTTCCTCTTTAAAAGGAAGTAATAACATCCCTAATTGACCATGGTGAGCATGTAAGAGGGAGATATTATTTCTTTCCACATATTCTTTTGGAGAGAAAATTTCATTGAGGTAATGAACCTTCTCATCCAGAAGGGAAAGGTCTATCATATACTTAGGTTGTCGTACCATATGAATATAATCATAATCAGGAACTTCTCGAATCTGTGAGATATATTGGGTCGGGTCAACTCTTAAATTCAAATGCATAACTGTTTGCAAGTAAATGTTCTCCTTTCAAGCATAGTAAGCAAATTTTCTGGTCCTTTTCAAGTATATTATGTACGACTATATAGGTACGCATGGACTAAATGGAATCGAATTTCCTTGGAATCGTTTAAAAGTGAGATAGCAGTTGTTGAAGATTCATTAGCTATAGCTGGCGCTCATACCATACGGTAAAGCTAATGGCAGTGAGTATGTGTAGCATAATACAAAGAGGATTGAAGTAAGTGATATGACATAATGTTAATTAAAAGACAAATGATGCTAATAATTCAACATGCTAATAGTTGATGTTAATCTATGGCTTCAATGGCCGAGAAGAATGATTAATAGACTATCAGGACCAGAAACATAACAAAACGAGTATGACTGACAAAAGAAAGAAAATTTAATAAAAAGTCAATATATGATAGACTCGTGGATTCTCTATGTATTTCCATTGTTTAGGTAATACTAATGAGAGTAAACTAAATAGAGGGTCTTTTTATTGGAGTTATTGTATTCCTCTATGTTTCTCAAATACCAAGCAAATCGACACAAAGAAATGACGGTCACTTAGCGATTATAATTCGCTTTATATCTTCAAAGATAATTACTTCTATTTTAAGGAATACAAAAAAGCACCTAAGAACTATCAAAGGTGCTGCTTCGCCGGTTTGCCCGCCTATAGAATAGTCTATACTACGGCTTTAAAAAATCATTTTAGAATTAATGAAGATGTTAGAAAATGTTGATCATTTAAGTCATATTTAAGTCATTCCAATTATTATTGATGGTCTTCCTATTGGATAATATTCAATTTTCTTACAAGCTCTGATTCGTTCTTCCCCAAAACAATTTCTTCCATCAAAAACAATCGGTTGTTTCATTATATTCATCAATGCCTCAAGATTTAAATGTCTAAACTCATTCCATTCTGTGACAATAAATACTGCGTCCGCATACAATGCCGCTTCGTGGGCTGAGCTTGCATACCTAATTGTATCCCTTAATATTTTCTTGGCATTATCTATTGCAACGGGATCATAAGCTACCACTTCTGCTCCCAGTTTGGCTAATGAACGTGCAATTTTGATTGATGGCGCTTCCCTCATATCGTCAGTCTCAGGCTTGAAAGCAAGACCAAGCATCGCAACCTTTTTTCCTTTTAATTCTCCAAAACGTTTTATAGCTTTCGTTACAAGGAGTTCTTGCTGGAAATCGTTAATCGCTACTGTTTCTTTCAAAAGGGAGAACTGTATTCCATGCAAATTGGCCGTATGAAGCAAAGCTTTAACATCCTTAGGAAAACAAGATCCTCCATAACCAATACCGGGTTGTAAAAAGGATTCTCCAATCCTTTTATCTTTTCCCATTCCCTTTGCTACATCTTCAACATCTGCTCCTACTACCCCGCATAAATTGGCAACCTCATTGATAAAGCTAATCTTAGTCGCCAAAAAGGCATTAGAAGCATACTTAATCATTTCCGCACTTTTAATACTTGTTAATACAAATGGTGCATTCAACGGACGATACATTTCTTGTACTTTCATTGCCGCCTCTTCATTTTCAAAACCGATAATGATTCGATCTGGTTGCATCGTATCCATAATGGCAGACCCTTGTCTTAAGAATTCAGGGTTTGAAACCATTTCAAGGGTGAACCTTTCGTTACATTGATCTTCCATAATTTTTTTAATAAATTCATTCGTACCAACAGGCACTGTACTCTTTAAGACGACCACAGCACTCTGTACTAAGTGGGCAGCAATATCCTTCGCCGCTTGCTCAAGATACGATAAATCTGCTCCCCCGTCATCCCTTTGCGGTGTTCCTACAGCAATAATAATAATCTCGGCACCAATTAATGCCTCTCGATGAGAAGTTGTAAATAGCAGTCTACCCGCTGCAGCATTTTGAACAAGCAAAGTCTCCAGACCCGGTTCATATATTGGAGAAATCCCTTGACGTAGGCTTTTAATTTTCTGTTCATCTGTATCGATACAAATGACACTATGCCCTATTTCTGACAAACAAACACCAGTGGACAGCCCGACATAACCTGTACCTAAAACAGCTATTTTCATATTATTCAAGCTCTCTCTTTATAATCTGAAGGTTTTCTTTCTTATTTACATGACTTAAATAGGAAAGTACCTCATCTCTTATATCATCCCTTTGCAAGGCAAAGTCTATTGTTGCCTTAATAAATCCAACTTTATCACCAATATCATATCGGTTTCCCTCAAAGTTATATGCTAATACGGCCTGCTGCTTATTTAGCTCATTTATGGCATCTGTTAGCTGTAATTCATTACCATGTCCAATTGGAAGCTTTGCTAGTGTTTCAAAAATCTCAGGTCTTAAAACATAACGCCCCATAATCGCATATCTGGAAGGAGCCTCTTCCCTTTTGGGTTTTTCCACCAAAGAATCGATATGGAAAAGGTTAGGCTCAATCATTGTCCCTTTTGGCTTAATAATTCCATATTTACTGACATCCTTTTCCGGTACGTTCTGAACAGCTACGACGGAGCTGTTACAATACTCGAAAACACTGATGATTTGTTTCAGACAAGGTGTTTCAGACATAACGATGTCATCTCCTAATAAAACAGCAAAAGGTTCATTTCCAATGAAGCTTTTCGCGCAGAGAATTGCATGTCCTAGCCCCTTCGGTTCCTTTTGGCGGACATAATAGATATTTGCCAAACTAGATATTTTCTGAACTTCCTCTAAAACATCTAGCTGATTTTTTCTTAAAAGTGCATCTTCCAACTCATAGGATTTATCAAAATGATCCTCTATTGATCTTTTTCCTCTACCGATTATGATAATAATTTCCTCTATACCCGAAGCTACTGCTTCTTCTACAATATATTGAATCGTTGGTTTATCAACAATCGGCAGCATTTCCTTAGCCTGGGCTTTTGTTGCAGGCAAAAATCGAGTCCCGAGGCCTGCGGCCGGAATAATGGCCTTTCGGATTTTCATAAGCTGCCTCCCTTTTGTCATTCATTAATCCTTTATATGCAAAAGGACAACTTCCGGCCTAGTTATTAGCCCTAGTAAGCTCATTTTTATTTAACGGGGTCTACCAGCTATACATGAAATAATCCCAAAATAGCCGTGGCCGAGCCTTGCAATCTGTTGGTTACTTACGTGCCAAATTAAAAAATCCATTACACTTTTTATGCAATTGAGTTATCCATGAATTTAGTGTAATGGTCTATACGTATTTGGATAAACTTCTGTGTGAGCTTTTTGGCGGTTCAGCAGCCTAGTAAGGTCTTCCTTTTTTCCTTCTTTGAAAAACTCCAACTGTCAGGAATGTTGTTGATAATGAATACAAGATTGTTTGTCCAATTAGAAGAACCAACCCTAATCAGAAGACGTTGAAAGCCACTCAAGAACACACACCGTTCTGCCGACCTTACTAAACCGAGAGTTTAAACAAGCAATTCCAGGAAAAGTATTACTTACTGATATTACATATTTATATTATGACAATGGACAGAAGGCTTATTTATTTATCCACGATTAAAGATAGTTCAACGAATGAAATACTTGCCTATAATGTGTCTAGTCGAATGACATTAGATTTAGCTACAGATACATTAGTAAATTTAATGAAGAATAAACGAGTAAAGTTTGCGGAAGGGACCTATATGCACTCTGGTCAAGGAGTACACTATACTAGTCCCACATTTCAGAAACACGTAAAAAAACTAGGAATTATGCAATAAATGTAAAAAAGAGGGACTGTTGGATAACCTCTAATAGATTCCTTTTTTGGTCATTTCAAAGATGAAGCCTATATTAAACCTTGTAATACTATAAATGTACATAAAATGAAAATAAGAAGTTATATGACGTATTATAACTAGTTTAGATACCAATGGAATTAAAAAAAGATGCCCCCTGTAGAATACACAGAAATCATCTTCTTAATGTGGCCTAACCTTTTTTTAATGTCCTTTACAAAGGGTACATTTTAAATATCTGCTTGACCTTTTTATAGTACGAAGCACCCATTATTAAAAAAATTGAGGATTCTTAAAAATAGCAATCAGACTAATCCATATCTTTTATAATTTTAATCACAGGTTTAATTTTTAAAATTGAGAGTACCTTGTTTTTAATTGGGCTAAATGCTACTACCAAACCAGCCAACAGGTTTGATACAGAATGTCATATTAATTATTTTTCCGTCTATCCGAGTCGCGTGATAACAAGGTGTGCTGAAACAGGCCTTGCTCCTCCAGCCAAAGGAGTGATGGTAAGCGCCGGGGTATTGCCAGCAGGATTTCGTACAGTGAGTATTGAGTTGATCACTGTCGTTTGCACAAGAGCCATTCCTACTATCTGAGTAGTACCGGTTGCTCGCCCGACCACCGTATAGGCTAGGTCAGCGCCATTGAGAGTTAGAATCAGTTGGCCCGCTTCGGTCACACTCACCTGAAACAGGACCTGATAAAAGCCAATTTCTAATAAGTTAAATGTACTAGGACCAGTACGGGAAATAGCAGCACCACTAGTAGGTCCATCTTGCGGAAAACTTACGTCTGTACCGGCAGCAACTGTTGCTGCATTATCAGGAGGCATCAATGCAAAAAAATCTGCAAAGGCTAATACTCCACCTTGTGGACCTTGTGGACCTTGAGCACCTTGCGGGCCTTGAGCACCTTGAGGGCCTTGAGCACCTTGTGGCCCTTGAGCGCCCTGCGGGCCTTGAACACCTTGCGGGCCTTGAACGCCTTGCGGGCCTTGAGCACCTTGTGGCCCTTGAGCACCTTGAGGGCCTTGAACGCCTTGCGAGCCTTGAACGCCCTGCGGTCCTTGAGCACCTTGTGGGCCTTGAGCACCTTGTGGCCCTTGAACGCCCTGCGGTCCTTGAGCACCTTGTGGGCCTTGAACGCCCTGTGGTCCTTGAGCACCTTGAGGGCCTTGAGCACCTTGTGGGCCTTGAACGCCCTGTGGTCCTTGAGCACCTTGAGGGCCTTGAACGCCTTGTGGGCCTTGAACGCCTTGTGGGCCTTGAACGCCTTGTGGGCCTTGGTCCCCTTGAGCACCACTAGCACCTTGTGGGCCTTGGTCTCCTTGAGCACCAGTAGCACCTTGTGGGCCTTGGTCCCCTTGAACACCAGTAACACCTTGAGCACCTTGTGGGCCTTGAACGCCTTGCGGGCCTTGAGCACCTTGCGGGCCTTGAGCACCTTGTGATCCTTGATCCCCTTGTGGGCCTTGAACGCCCTGCGGGCCTTGAGCACCTTGCGGGCCTTGTGGGCCTTGAGCACCTTGTGGCCCTTGAGCACCTTGCGGGCCTTGAGCACCTTGTGATCCTTGAACGCCTTGAGGGCCTTGAGCACCTTGTGGACCTTGAGCACCTTGCGGGCCTTGAACGCCTTGCGGGCCTTGATCCCCTTGTGGTCCTTGAACGCCCTGCGGGCCTTGAGCACCTTGAGGGCCTTGAACGCCCTGTGGTCCTTGAGCACCTTGAGGGCCTTGAACGCCTTGTGGGCCTTGAACGCCTTGTGGTCCTTGAGCACCTTGAGGGCCTTGAACACCTTGTGGTCCTTGGTCCCCTTGAGCACCACTAGCACCTTGTGGTCCTTGGTCTCCTTGAGCACCAGTAGCACCTTGTGGTCCTTGGTCCCCTTGAACACCACTAGCACCTTGTGGGCCTTGGTCCCCTTGAACACCAGTAACACCTTGTGGGCCTTGGTCTCCTTGAACACCAGTAACACCTTGTGGGCCTTGGTCTCCTTGAACACCAGTAACACCTTGTGGGCCTTGGTCTCCTTGAGCACCAGTAGCACCTTGAGCACCTTGTGGGCCTTGAACGCCTTGCGGGCCTTGAGCACCTTGCGGGCCTTGAGCACCTTGCGGGCCTTGATCCCCTTGTGGGCCTTGAACGCCCTGCGGGCCTTGAGCACCTTGCGGGCCTTGTGGGCCTTGTGGGCCTTGAGCACCTTGTGGCCCTTGAGCACCTTGCGGGCCTTGAGCACCTTGTGATCCTTGAACGCCTTGAGGGCCTTGAGCACCTTGTGGACCTTGAGCACCTTGCGGGCCTTGAACGCCTTGCGGGCCTTGATCCCCTTGTGGTCCTTGAACGCCCTGCGGGCCTTGAGCACCTTGAGGGCCTTGAACGCCCTGTGGTCCTTGAGCACCTTGAGGGCCTTGAACGCCTTGTGGTCCTTGAGCACCTTGAGGGCCTTGAACACCTTGTGGTCCTTGGTCCCCTTGAGCACCACTAGCACCTTGTGGTCCTTGGTCTCCTTGAGCACCAGTAGCACCTTGTGGTCCTTGGTCCCCTTGAACACCACTAGCACCTTGTGGGCCTTGGTCTCCTTGAGCACCAGTAGCACCTTGTGGGCCTTGGTCCCCTTGAACACCAGTAACACCTTGTGGGCCTTGGTCCCCTTGAACACCAGTAACACCTTGTGGGCCTTGGTCTCCTTGAGCACCAGTAGTACCTTGTGGTCCTTGAGCACCTTGTGGTCCTTGAACGCCTTGCGGGCCTTGAGCACCTTGCGGGCCTTGAGCACCTTGCGGGCCTTGATCCCCTTGTGATCCTTGATCCCCTTGTGATCCTTGATCCCCTTGTGGTCCTTGAACGCCCTGCGGGCCTTGAGCACCTTGTGGGCCTTGAACGCCTTGCGGACCTTGATCCCCTTGTGGGCCTTGAGCACCTTGCGGGCCTTGAGCACCTTGTGGGCCTTGAGTACCTTGTGGCCCTTGATTGCCCTGCGGGCCTTGAACACCTTGTGGCCCTTGAGCACCTTGCGGGCCTTGAACGCCCTGCGGGCCTTGATCCCCTTGTGGTCCTTGAACGCCCTGCGGGCCTTGAGCACCTTGAGGGCCTTGAACGCCCTGTGGTCCTTGAGCACCTTGAGGGCCTTGAACGCCTTGTGGGCCTTGAACGCCTTGTGGTCCTTGAGCACCTTGAGGGCCTTGAACGCCTTGTGGGCCTTGTGGTCCTTGAGCACCTTGTGGGCCTTGAACACCTTGCGGTCCTTGAACACCTTGTGGGCCTTGAACGCCTTGTGGGCCTTGAGCACCTTGTGGACCTTGAACGCCCTGCGGTCCTTGAGCACCTTGCGGGCCTTGAGCACCTTGTGGTCCTTGAACGCCTTGCGGGCCTTGAGCACCTTGTGGCCCTTGAGCACCTTGCGGGCCTTGATCCCCTTGTGGGCCTTGAACGCCCTGCGGGCCTTGAGCACCTTGTGGGCCTTGAGCACCTTGCGGGCCTTGAACGCCCTGTGGTCCTTGGTCCCCTTGAACACCAGTAGCACCTTGTGGGCCTTGGTCTCCTTGAGCACCAGTAGCACCTTGTGGGCCTTGGTCCCCTTGAACACCTTGTGGCCCCTGAGAGCCTTGAACTCCTTGAGATCCCTGAGGGCCTTGAACTCCTTGAGATCCCTGAGGTCCTTGAGCCCCTTTAGAGCCTTGAGTACCCTGAGTACCATTAGCAGGTACGCTTACATTCACTTCAACGTTTTGCTCTACCTTTTGTTCTTTTTTAGATTCGCATTTGCATTGACTATGTCCACAATCCAAACATTTACTATGTTCACATTTACATTGACTATGTCCGCAATCTTTACATTTTTTATCTTTTTTATCCTTACCCAATTTTATCCTCCTTTCTATCAGACATTACTGTATCCTATGAATATAAAATTAAATTTGGAAGTGGTGAACACCTGATATATATGTAGGAAATTTGAACGAACTCGCTTAGGCCCATAAGTTTGTTCCACTATGTGATATTTCACTGCCTTTTGGATGTCGCTGCCATATTTCTCCTTTAAAGTTATCGATTGTAAAATTTAGCATCCCATAGTCTTTTTTATGCAAAAGGTAGTGCATTTAATCTCACTTTTATTTAACATGGTTTAGTCGGCTATATATGAAAGAATCCCGAGCTTCGCAACCTGTTAGTTAGTGCCAAATTAAGATCCATTACACTATTAAGTATGGGGCTAGATGGAGTTTCCAAGGTTTGGTGTATTGGGCGATGCCGGTTCAATATCGTAGTAACGATTATCTTTTTTTCCTCTATGGTTACACCCCCGTCGTCTTTAACCAACGAGAAAAGGGGATTATTAAGGAAATCGAAAATTCTAAACTACAAAAAGGATGGATTGAGGATGAAATTTGTGCATGAAAAGACATAGGGGAGTGTTCTAGAGATTTAATAAAAGAAAAAGAATCAAGAATCACTTGTGATGATTTAATTATGATGTACCACCCCAAGATGCTTCTTGAATATTAGGAATTTTATATAAAGTAAACAAAGAATTCAACTAGCCCATATATGGTATCGCCTAGCTCTTGTAAACGAGTCAGAAAATAACCAAGGATCTAGGCAAAAAATTTATTCAACATGTGATCCACACCTTCAGTTATGGGGTATGTTATTGAGATGAGAAACGGAGCGAATAACTTGAGTGTGAAAAAAATTGATTATTTTTTAAAATTATATTAAAAATTGTGACGAATAATTAATGAGGGGGTTTTTTCATAAACACCTTTCCCTTCCCCTTTGTATCAAAATATATGATTGACTGTTTTATGGTTTTGAAGGGGAGGTTTTTACTGATAAATTCTTAATCTAATAATTGAGAAGACAAAAAAACGGGAAGGTTTATTAACCCTCCCCGTTTTTAATTTACTTGTCATCAGGCGTGATAATAAAAGTAAGATTCAAGTTGAAATAGTCATAGTTTGGGCATTTTTTGTTAACTAGCTCCTATAGCAGCAACTCTTATCATCCTTGCAGAGGTTAAGGCAACACTACTACTTTCTCAGAACATGAAGAGCAAAACTTGGCATATTGGATACACGTTTCTATTGAATCATTCTCCTCCATTGGCCACCAGCGGATGGCTCCCATGGGCGCCCTTGACGCAAAGCTTTCGATTCCAGCAGGAATACGACCAACAATAACAACCTCGATTTCATTAAAATTGGTATCTATGCCCTTTTGAAGAGTTTTAAATAATTGGGTGTGCTCATTTGTAAGACAGGAGTGAGGAATAGGAAATAGTATGGAAACTCTAGATAATTCTTCATTAATGATATGAGCAGTTTTTCGTGCTGGATTATCTGTAGTTGTCTCCCATATACGACTATATGGCACACTCTCGGGTAAATTCAGTTCTTCCAATCTTGTGTAGATTCTCTGGGAATAATAACTGTTTAGTTCTTTTACGAGGATTTGAATCTGCTTATTTCTCTGAAAAGTAGAGTTATCTCCATTTTCATTTCGATATTGGATATAGAGTAAATCGGGAATAGATACATACTTCGTACTAAGAAACGTCCGAACTAGCATATCGTAATCGTCTGCAACCAATAGTTCTTCGCGGTGGCCTCCAATTAGATGGTAAAAATCCCTCGCCCACGCACGAGGATGATTAGGTAAACCAACCAAATGGCGGATTGTATTCCCATTGATGGTAGTGTGTCTTTGCACATTTTGCCATCGATTCATTTCATGTACCCAGACTCGATAATGAATACTAAATCCAAAACCACAATCCCAACCATACCAATGAGCATGGTGGCTCCCTACGTGCACCTCTGCACAATCCCCATAAGCAAAGCCACATTCAGGGTGTTGTTGAAATGCATCGACGATTTTCTTCAGGCAATTTGGAGTTAGGTCATCATCATGATCTACTTCCACTAAAATTTCCCCTGTACATAGACCTGCTGCATACCGTTTGATTGCCCCTATGTAGCCATTGCGGGAATCTTGGCGATACCTCCTCACACGGGGATCGTCTAGAGGCAGTAAATCTTGGTTGTATGTCTCATCCTCATCACCGGAGTCGTCTACAATAACCCATTCCCAATTAGAGTAAGTCTGATTCAATAGAGAGCGATAAGGTCGCTGAATTTTGTCTTTGGACTTGTAGCTAGCTGTGAACACGGACACTAAAGGAGTATCTGAAGAAAAACGAGTCGAAGGTAGCGCTTTATTTTCAGGGAGAGGATCGGTCCGTTTGAGCCAGCAGAAAAATAAATTGAATGGTTGAATTTCTGTTGAAGAATTGTAATGTAACCAACGTTTTCTCTCGTGAACAGGTAACGCATTCAGTGTTCTAAATTCTTCCCACTCCGTTCCCAATGAAACATATACACGAGGATTTTTAGGATTTATATCCAATAATGCATCATCAGGTCCATACAACTTCACTGTGATTCCACTTTCAGCCAGTCTCATTAACATATCTTCCAATCCATCCCATGAATTTTTCTTTGAAATAAATAGGTGAGTTGTCAATAGTGGAGTATGATCCGATGACATATCCATCCCCCTTTCAGAA
Source organism: Peribacillus sp. TH16 (assembly GCF_016651095.1). Lineage (NCBI taxonomy): Bacteria > Bacillati > Bacillota > Bacilli > Caryophanales > Bacillaceae > Peribacillus > Peribacillus sp. TH16. Next base: position 17,550 of record NZ_JAEKEM010000005.1, read on the forward strand.
TATCCAACACAAACTATAGATTCGTATTGATTCATGAGTAAGTTTTTATAACCATTACTCATTCTCTTCATCATATGAATTTTTTTACATCGATTATATATATAGGAAATATTAGAAAATATTACTCCATGCAACTCAAAGACAAACCCAGACGTTCATTTTGAACGAATCAGTAACATTACAATATCAACGGAGGCTGATGTTCAAAAAGAATGCATATGCCCCTCTCCATCTTAGAGCCACCAAGCAAAAAACGACGTCTATGGTCACAATCACTGCATGGTCATGAGCTATTTTTGAAACGGTGGCAGAGAGAGCATTCATTTTCAGGGAAGATCAATTTAATTTTTCATCAGTTGAAGTCTATTACCAAAGCGATAGCAATATATTTTAGATGAAGCAAGGAGTCGTTGATCACGTATTTGTCCGAAATAAAATTATCTCGAATTTACAGTACTTTCGGCACCCTCAATAACCTGTGAACAACGAGTATTGGATAACCTATGAGCCGGCTTATTATTAGTTATTCCCAAAGTAAGCGTTCAAGGGGGAAATAGCTATGTCTCGATGCCGAATTTCACATTTTTTACAACCCTACTCCTGGCTACGATATGGTGTGGAATAGAGTCATTTTTTGTAGATACTCGTTCGGATAACTGGTGTATGGATGAGAAGAGCCTTTAGTGAGTAGCTAATACTGGGCGATCAAGTGGACACGTTTATTCCATATGCTACCTTTGGTACATATATGACCCTCGACTTCTATCGACAGATCCACGAATCTGGTGTACCAGTGGTTGTAGGATACTTCAAATTTATACTTGGTACCTCAAACAATTATATCAAAAAGATTTCTAGGTAATGACTGGACAGTTCAAAAAGCTGAAAGGAAAATTGCCTTATCTACGGGATGCCTATTTGGTCCAGAAGGTCCACAAAACGATGACATCATTCATTCGCTTACGAGTTAAAACATCCAATCACGGACTTATTTTTCTCCTCCTTATTATCAGCATCCATTTTTATAGGTATCCTTATACGCCTTGGCTAGTTCCGGAGAATATATCCAGTCGAATCTTAAGTTTATCTATATGGAAATAAATCACAAACAAAGATGTTCGTTTGAAGGATGGTTCCTTCAGAAAGACGTTGGTGATTTGGTGTTGTGGTAGTAATGGTCGTAAAGTTCTTTAACTTTGTGAGCAAATCGGAATTCAAGGGACAGAATTTCTGGATGAACGACTTGAATTAAAAGGGCTTAATCGTAGATAATGCTCCTATTTTAGGTGATTTACTAATATCTCTTCGCTACTAAAAACAGGTAAAAATTATATATTCTAGCACAAAGGATCCATTCCTAAAGTAACGTCTAGTTGAAAAAACAAAGAAGTTTAGTTTTCAATTTGCAGGTACGTTAGTTAGTACATCCTTCTATGTTCATTGTTAAACGAAATCATTTAGGAGAGCCGCGATAATCGAATTGTAGATTTTGTGACAGTTGCCCCAGTGTCCATATCGGAGGGAATGTTACTATTTAGGAAGGAGGAGTATCCGTGGTAATTCCATTAGTAAGTATAGTCATACCTGCGTATAACCGACCACATACTCTAAAAATAGCCATCGATAGTGTATTAGAACAAACCTACCCGAATATAGAAATCATCATCTGTGATGATAGTTCAGATGATCGAGTACAAGATATGCTTGTTCCTTATTTACATTCATTTCCTCAGATCAAGTATCATAAAAACGAACGGAATTTATTTCTTGAAAATTGGCACAAATGCTTTGATCTAGCATCAGGGGAATATATCAATTACTTGATGGATGATGACGTTTTTCAAAAAGAAAAAATCGCAAAAATGATCTATTTTTTTAATGAATTCGAAAATATTTCACTTGTTACCTCTTATCGACAAACCATCGATGAATCAGGTCAGTTTCTCCCTCCTATCGGTGCAACGGCTAGGTTATATGAAGAAACAAGAATTTTAGATGGAAAGATGTTGGGGAACGTTGCATTAACCCGTTGTCTCAATGTCATCGGTGAACCGACAACAGTGTTATTTAGAAAAAAAGATCTTACCGAACTTTATGGAGTATACAAAGGGAAACAGTATTCTCTTATCAATGATCTAGCTGCCTGGTTGTCATTATTATCAAAAGGAAAAGCTGTGTATATTCCGGAAGCTCTTAGTTATTTTCGAAGACATCCGAATCAAAATAACAACATACTAGGTCTAAAAACATTTAGTCAATGGTTAGATATTATAGTTGCCTCACGAGAAGATGGATTTCTTGATACGAACGATTTATTCAAATCTGCTCTTCACTCTTATTGTGAGCGCGTAAAGGATTATCATGAATTTGTAGAAGATATCAAGCAGATTGAAATGATATTAACAACCTTGGACTAAAAATCTAGCTATGTGCGCCAGTTGTTCATAAAATTACAAAGACTTAATTTCTTTTTAAAAAAGGGATTAAGGATATTAGTTATTAAGTGAATCTTAATTGTTCACCTTGGATTGTCTTTTGGTATTTTTTAAAAATTATTCCTATTATAACAATGTATGGATAACATTTTTAATAGATGCCGGTTATCTTTACCTTGATTCTGAACTTGAGAGAGCCTTTTAATTATCTCGTAAAATAAAACGAATTCTAATAAAGAAGAAATTAGCCTGCTTTCGAGAATTTGTTAATCTTATGTATACACAAAAGGACAAGACATCGAACGTTTGGTAATCGTCAGAGATAAAGATGTTTGTTCGACAATATGTAAAAAAGCGAATAAATGCTTGTTTCTATCACTAATTACGGATTAATCAGTTCATCATAAGGGGAGTAAATCACTGTAAATTGCTTAATCTCTATCTTTCTCACCTTTTGGTACAGTATATAATGTATCGGTTTTACCTTCATTGGATATTCCGTTTTTTCTGTGTTCGTCTTCAATTACTAAGTCGAGAAGTTTATTACCGATTTTCATGTCAGTATTTAGAAACATGAAAAGACCACAAAGCTTCCTATTAGAAATGCTTTGCAGTCTTCTCTTGTATTGAAATTGAATGATGCCAAAGGCGTAACTATATAAGTATTACGCCTTTGATTTCGTTCATGTTTAAAAGCTGGATATACATTGAAAATCCCAAACTTGTTACAGGGTTCTCTGGTATAAATTACAACAAAGTTTCAACTACTAATGTGGCGACCGGAAGTAGCTCTTGTACCAATGCCTACAGCCTGTATTTCCACTGTACCTGCAGCAAGGTATTAGAGCTGTTACAGTACCAACTATTGGAGCACCAGCAAGTGAAGTAAAGACTGGACCCACAGGCACTCCGTTTACAAATACCTGTGCCCCACCTGTGCTTGATGGGTCTGTCGGTAACAATAAAGGACCAGCAAGGTTCCCGGTAACACCAATACCAAATAAAGGAACCTGCACTGAACATGCAACATCACTACCAACTGGAACAGAATTTTTTCATAAATATCTTCCCATTCCCCTTTTTATCAAACTATACGATGAACTGTATTAATGATTTTTGGAGAGGGAGATTCTTACTGATAAATTCTTAATTTTAAACTGAATAGACAAAAAAAACGGGAAGATTATTATCCTTCCCGTTTTCAAATAAATTGTTATGGGGCAATTTCTAATCGGTTTTTGTTAAACTGCAACTGATGTCTTGAATTAGAAAATACTAACAAAATGTTAATTAATCGTTATACCCGCGCTTGCAAAACCTTCAACCGCAGTGAGAACCGAAACTGCAGTATCTATAGAGAAAACCAGTAATAATTTTTCCCCTGCAGTAACCCCTAGTGCAGTTGCAGCAGTACCACTAGCTGTATTTCCAATGGAAATTACAGGTCCTAAAGCTGGTGTTAATAGTACAAAGGCGCCTGATGGAGAAAAAGTATTGCTAGCTGCAGGTGCCGTATATATTTCTGCTCTAATAGTAACTGGTGTACCTATAATTACTGCCACTGTCGTACTAAAGAATGCAGATATTGATGATACAGTTCCGGCACGAGGTGCTACAAATGCGAAGTCAAGCACGCCCCCAATACCAGGACTTAGTGTAATTGTTCCTCCACCAATAGTAACACCTTCAAAAGAACTTCCGAACCCAATAAGACCTCCAGTATCAAGTAATCCACCTAGAACACTAGTCAATGTTACTGGGGTACCGGAAGCGAAAGGAATAATTGCACCACTCCCAGTGGCGCCTTGTGGACCTTGAACGCCTTGAGTACCAGTGGCTCCTTGTGGGCCTTGAACGCCTTGAGCACCCGTAGCACCTTGTGGGCCTTGGTCTCCTTGAGTACCCGTAGCACCTTGTGGGCCTTGAACGCCTTGAGCACCCGTAGCACCTTGTGGGCCTTGGTCTCCTTGAGTACCAGTGGCTCCTTGTGGGCCTTGAACGCCTTGAGCACCCGTAGCACCTTGTGGGCCTTGGTCTCCTTGAGTACCAGTGGCGCCTTGTGGACCTTGAACGCCTTGAGTACCAGTGGCTCCTTGTGGGCCTTGAACGCCTTGAGCACCCGTAGCACCTTGTGGGCCTTGGTCTCCTTGAGTACCAGTGGCGCCTTGTGGACCTTGAACGCCTTGAGCACCAGTAGCACCTTGTGGGCCTTGGTCTCCTTGAGTACCAGTGGCTCCTTGTGGGCCTTGAACGCCTTGAGCACCAGTAGATCCTTGTGGGCCTTGGTCTCCTTGAGCACCAGTATTTCCTTGTGGGCCTTGGTCTCCTTGAGCACCAGTATTTCCTTGTGGGCCTTGGTCTCCTTGAGTACCAGTAGATCCTTGTGGGCCTTGGTCTCCTTGAGCACCAATAGTACCTTGTGGGCCTTGGTCTCCTTGAGCACCAATAGTACCTTGTGGGCCTTGGTCTCCTTGAGCACCCGTAGCACCTTGTGGGCCTTGGTCTCCTTGAGCACCCGTAGCACCTTGTGGGCCTTGGTCTCCTTGAGCACCCGTAGCACCTTGTGGGCCTTGGTCTCCTTGAGCACCAGTAGCACCTTGTGGGCCTTGGTCTCCTTGAGCACCCGTAGCACCTTGTGGGCCTTGGTCTCCTTGAGCACCAGTAGATCCTTGTGGGCCTTGGTCTCCTTGAGCACCCGTAGATCCTTGTGGGCCTTGGTCTCCTTGAGCACCAGTAGATCCTTGTGGGCCTTGGTCTCCTTGAGCACCCGTAGATCCTTGTGGGCCTTGATCGCCTTGAGCACCCGTAGATCCTTGTGGACCTTGGTCCCCTTGAGCACCCGTAGATCCTTGTGGACCTTGGTCCCCTTGAGCGCCCGTAGATCCTTGTGGGCCTTGGTCCCCTTGAGCACCCGTAGATCCTTGTGGACCTTGATCGCCTTGAGCACCCGTAGATCCTTGTGGGCCTTGATCGCCTTGAATACCCGTAGATCCTTGTGGGCCTTGATCGCCTTGAGTACCCGTAGATCCTTGTGGGCCTTGGTCCCCTTGAGCACCCGTAGATCCTTGTGGGCCTTGATTGCCTTGAACACCCGTAGATCCTTGTGGGCCTTGATCGCCTTGAGCACCCGTAGATCCTTGTGGGCCTTGATTGCCTTGAACACCCGTAGATCCTTGTGGGCCTTGGTCTCCTTGAGCACCCGTAGATCCTTGTGGGCCTTGGTCTCCTTGAGCACCCGTAGCACCTTGTGGGCCTTGGTCTCCTTGAGCACCCGTAGATCCTTGTGGGCCTTGGTCTCCTTGAGCACCAGTAGCACCTTGTGGGCCTTGATCGCCTTGAGCACCCGTAGATCCTTGTGGGCCTTGATCCCCTTGAGCACCTGAAGATCCTTGTGGGCCTTGATCCCCTTGAGCACCCGTAGATCCTTGTGGGCCTTGATCCCCTCCAGAAGGTCCTTGAGTACCTTGAGTACCTTGTGGACCTTGTGTACCTTGTGTACCTTGAAGTCCTCCAGAAGGTCCTTGAGTACCTTGTGGACCTTGGGCTCCTTGGGTACCCGTAGATCCTTGTGGGCCTTGGGCTCCTTGGGTACCCGTAGATCCTTGTGGGCCTTGGGCTCCTTGGGCACCCGTAAACCCTTGTGGGCCTTGGGCTCCTTGGGTACCCGTAGACCCTTGTGGGCCTTGGGCTCCTCGGGCACCCGTAGACCCTTGTGGGCCTTGAGCTCCTTGTGATCCTGGATTACCTTGAGGTCCTTGATTCCCTTGAGGTCCTTGATTCCCTCGAGGTCCATGATTACAATGAGAAGGTACGTTTACGTTCACTTTAACGTTTTGCTCTACCTTTTGTTCTTGTTTAGATTCGCATTTGCATGGACTATGTCCACAATCCGAACATTTATTATTGTCACATTTACATTTACTATGTCCGCAATCCTTACATTTTTTATGATCGCACTTGCATTTGCTATGGCCGCAATCTTTACATTTTTTTTGATTGCATTTGCATTTGCTATGGCCGCAATCTTTACATTTTTTATCTCTTTTATCCATACCCAATTTTGTATCCTCCTTTTCACAAAACATACATTATTCTATGAATATGGAGTTTATTGGCTTGGATAAAATTCGCCCAATTGTTAAAAATACAGAACCATTTTAAAATCCCTGAGCATATCCTTAAAATTCACTAGACTAAGTCACACTTTATCCAGCCTTTGTTACCCAGCCAATAAAGACAACATGATCTTCTACTAAAATAGAACAGTAGAGATAGTGAAGTATGACACGAGGCCTAGAAACATAGAAAGACCGCAATGTTTTCTTGAAGAAGAACATTGCTGCCTTTTATCTTGTTGTTTCTAAGGGGAAAATCAATAGTGTTTTCTTAGGAATCTATAACGTGATACAATCTCATCCAATAGCTATTAAATTGATTTACATTTATTTATATTTCATCTGACTCTCAGTTATCATTTGATGGCTAAAAGATGACGTCATACTCCATCATCATATCGTCCCCATTATAAATTATGCTGGAGCCATTTGATAAGCTAAATCCCTCCATTATCTATCAAAATGAGAATACTTGGTTATAGCGCAGATACCATTTCCAATGTAATGTCAGATTCATATTTCCCTTGAATAACTGTTGATTTAAAGCTGAATTTTGCAACAAATCCCTTTTTTTCATGTTCTGAAACAATTGGGACACAAGAGGTTTAATAAATGAAAAGAATTTAGGTTTTGGTAAATGGTAATCAAGTTCTAGATATCGCTACTGGCGATCAAATTTCATTTTTAAATAACGATAAAATTGGTTACAATCAATGACTACGTTGCTCTATAGGGAATAAAAAATAATTGAAGGCTAGTCCGGTGAGTAATTATGTGAGTTGTCCACCTACAAAATGATGTGGATTATACCGACATTAAAGAAATACCTTTCGAATAAGTCGAAAACCAATGTTGGAGATCGAAGAAAGTATTACGTCTTGTTGGATTTTGTTTACTTGTAAAGAGAAAAGTTACAGATAAAATTTGTAGATTTGATGAACGTTTTGAATATGAGTCTCTTTTCAAGATGATGATCCACTTTAGACCCCCATTTTTCGACAGTATCATCTATATCAAGAAAACGTTTCTCCTAACTTATATGCTCCTATTCTGTATAATTTATTTAATTATTGATTGTTGCCGAAAATGTGCGATAATTTTGATTTCACAATAACTTTAGAATCAAAATTATTTTTGATTTTAGTTGCACCTTTTATCCCAATCTCCATAGCTTGCTGGAAGTTTTCCTTGATCCAGATCAAAGTGTCTGTTATTGAGTTCAAATCTGCTTCCACCTCAAGATAGTCTACACCGCTTTCAAGTATAAATTGGTCATTACGAGGATTGGTGGAAACTAAAACACATCCAGTTGCCATCGCATCAACTGCTGCTGTTGTTGGAAACCCATCCAGAGCAAACTGATCTTGAGTACCACAGTAAATGAATACATGGGATTGCTCATAAAGAATCTTTATTCTTTCAGGATTTAGTAGACCAAAAAAAGTATAATTTTTATTCGTTAGTAAATGGAGGTCATTCTGCCAATCACCTATAATATTTAGATGAAAATGTTCATCAAGTTGATTAAATACTTGTGCCAATAATGGAAAACCTTTACGTTCAGCACGATGAGCAGAAAAAGTTAATTGTATTCGTTTAGATTTAGACTTTGGAACATAAGAGTAGAAATCCGTATTGATTACTACCGGAAAATAAATGCTAGTTGGGATAACATTTAATACTTCATCAATGTTCGTAAATACCGTTTTACAATTTTGGTCAGCCATACGAAGAAATTGATCAGAAGTGGAAGGATCCAGGCCACCACCAGGATACAATGTTGTGTGGATGTTAATATCATTCTCTTTTATAAATGGACTTATATTAAATCTTGGATTTGATCCAGGCATATAGGTACCATCAGAGAGATAACAGGCACCTTGCAAACTTAAAACAAGATTTAAAAAAACACAATATATATCAGTAATCCCTTCTTTTTTTGCAATTATTTCAAAAAACTCAAACTTATAAACTGGTGTAGGAAATTCATCCATATTTAAGTCCGTTGCAAAAAAAAGAGTATCCGGTCTCTGTTTGAAAATTTCAATATTTTCCCAATAGCGAAAACCACTTTGTTTCCATGGAAAAGTGGTATCGATTACCGCAAGGCGACGTGTCATGTCAGACAAAGCACCATTTTTCATATCCAATTCAATTTAACTCCTTCCATTTCTTACTCCGGGACTGCAAAAAGAATCGTTTCTTGGGCATATATCGTATAGTGACCTAAATAGAACTTGTATTCTAAATCTAATTCTGCAATGAAGTTTACAACATTGGCAAAATCATTAACTTGATGATAGATTGCAATGGCAAGTTTAGGACGAAAAGTTTGGATAGTCTGAGTAGCCCCTTTCAGCGCATTCATTTCAGCGCTCTCTATATCCATCTTAATGAAATCAATTTTAGGAATATTTCTTTCTTTGACCAAATCATCAATAGAAATCGTTAATGTTTCTTCATTGAAATCGTCCGTCTTGGTGAATGAAACAGAACTCGCAGCTCCCTGATCCATGTAATAAAGTTTTTCATTTGATACATTCCAAAGCGGTCGCTCAACAATAGTAATGCGCTGTTTAAGATTTTCATTCAGGCCTAGATTTTTAGTCATAATCTCTAAATTACTTGGTATGAATTCTATTGTATAAACATGCCCATTTTCACCAACTTCATGAGCGAAGTAAAGTGCGGTGTCCCCAAAACACCCACCTGCATCGATAACAATATCAGCTTTCCTTGCTTTAATTGCAGGTGCAATCTTATCGTACTCATATTGCCGATCCATAAAAGTAGCGCTCAGTCCAATAGAAATGCAGAATAGCTGGAGGTCATATCCTACTGTTCTCAAATCAAAAAGGGAAAGGTTCCATCCGTGATATTTGGTCTTAATAGTCTCATTCGCGTGAATAAGATTTTGAAGGGATTGCCTTTGAGACCAATATTCATTAGTATTTAGAGGTAGCTTTACTTTCTTATTGCCCAGTAATCTAAATGCCAAAACTTTCATCAACAAATTCCGCGAGGCTTGATCTTCAAGATGGTAAAACAGTTCAATAATTCCTTGTATGTGTTTAAGAATTTCCTTTTTCTCGTTTTGTGTGTTAACAACTATCCGATCAATAGAAACTGGTACAGCCATAAGCTCAAAAAGTTCCATATCGATATTATAGTAATAGTCATTCATTGAATGCTCGAGTAGCTCTTTGATAAGTAAATCTAAGAAATCAGGAACAGGTTGAACCTTGTTTTGATTAGTTTGAATATCATGTTCGGATTTAAATAACAGTGTTCTCGACTTTTCTTTTACATATATATCATTGGAAATATCAAGAATCTTTGAAAAGCAGATTTTGGATAACTGTTGTCGACCACTGGTATAGTATATCTCACCAAGTTGCAACAAGGAGTCCACATCATGTATATCGTTAATCAGGCTTTCTTTTAATGTTCTTTCGATTGAGGCTAATTCATCTTGCATGTCGTAATTACCACCTTTTTATCCAGAAGAAAGCAATATGTGTATTATGCTGGCTCTCCTAGATATAATGTTTTCAAGGGGAGAAAAAATGCCCCCTTATTCGGTCATTTTTGGTTTTCCGATAACCTTTATTTCTCCCGCTTTTAACGAAAATCACCTAAGTCTTATAATTATCTAGCATGATAAGTACTTGTCGCTTTCCTCATGCGCGATCATTTTGACATACGTTTTCTTTATCACCTTTTATCCACATTTATGCAGAGTATAATTTTTAATAACTGTTCCTGAGGTAGTTTAGTAATGATCATTTTTTTCTATTCCTAAATTCTAATGGATACAGATCATCACGAATTTCTTGATTCTGGCATTTTCAGACCAATAGCAAAATACCTTTTTTGTTGCAAAGCAATCTTTGTTTTACTTTGCTTTTTCTCTACATGAGCCATAAAACTACAATGATTCTTAGACCGGAAATTTTTATAAACTATCGGGTTACTCAATAAACCTAAAAGTTATCTCCACTGAGAATGTAACAAATATGTTTATCTGACATATTTCTACTTCTAGTCCGATTTTCTCTTAATCCGCAATGTAATCTTATGCTAAAAATCATCTTTCAATTCCTCAGAAATATAATGAAAACTCAGCCTTGGTATATGTACTTTAGTCCGATTAAAACCACCCTGCTTTTTACCATAACTTGACACTATAGCTGATATCTCTTATATAGCTAAACGGATGTCATTGTTCATCATTTTTGACTAAAGAAATTTGAAAATTATAGGATTCCTATTAATCGCCAATTTATAGCCATAAAATTTATTTACAAGGAATATTAATGGAAGGTACACCAAAGAACTATTGTGGTTAAAATTGCAAAAAATCTCCATCAATCATAAATCGTATCATGAATGACTAGACTTAATTTTTAATTCAAGAGTTCAAGAGAGGTTTTTAAAAAAAAAGCTCAGATCTAATTAAATCGCTCAGCAGTATCAGCGTCATAACATTATACAGTTCTGTCTTTCCAACAATCCTACTTTATAGAAAAAACCAGCCCTGATTCGGAATTTAAATATATTTTCGGATAGATAATCGAATAATTAGCGGCAATTATGTAAGAAAGAAGTTAAATTTATAGATTAATTGAAACGGAGATGAAAAGTATCCTTAAAATTCCGTTTTTACGACCCAACTTGGTGACACAAGACACATATGCCAATTATTTATCCCAGATTGAAAAATCCAGATGGTACAGCAATTACGGACCATTGAATACTCTTTTTGAAAAAAGAGTCCTAACCGAATACTATGAAGGAAACGGAGCGGTGCTCACGGTCAACAATGCTACTATTGGACTGATGTTAGCTATTAATCAGAGTAAACAGCCTAAAGGTCAGTTTGCATTAATGCCTAGCTTTACTTTTTCAGCCACCCCTTTAGCGGCTATGTGGTGTGGTTTAGAACCTTATTTTGTAGATGTGAACAAAGACGATTGGTGTATGAATGAGGAACTTGTAAAAGATGCATTAACAAAATTAGGAGATAAAGTGGCGGTCGTTGTTCCCTACGCAACCTTTGGAACAGACTTAGACCTATCCTTTTATAAGCAAATCCATGAGTCGGGGATACCGGTGGTTTTTGATGCTGCCCCTAGTTTTGGAACATCAGGGCGTAGTGGATCATTTGGTAATAATTTCTCCGGCCCTATCGTGTTCAGCTTTCATGCTACTAAATCATTTGGTATTGGTGAAGGCGGCTTAATATATAGCGCTGACAAAGACTTAATAAGTCAAATTCGCCAAGCAGGAAATTTTGGGTTCTCGACTAATAGGGAAACTATATCACAAGGTCTTAATAGCAAACTATCAGAATATAGCGCAGCCATTGCTCTTGCAACTCTGGATGCCTTTCCTGAAAAAAGTCGACAGAGACAACAAATTTATCAATGGTACCTAGAGCAATTCCAACAAACCCCTGTGTTAAAAAATGAGTGGCAACTCCAAAAAACAGAAGGGGAAATTGCCCATCAATTTATGCCTGTTCTCTGTCCTAAAAATCAAAGTAATCTAGATTATGTGAAATTGCTGGCTGACAATCAAATAGAAGCACGAACCTATTTTTCCCCTACTTGTCATCAACAAAATTTTTTCACATCATTCAACCGGACATTAATGCCTGTTTCCAATAATATTTCAGGACGCATATTGAGTTTACCTCTATGGGAAGAAATGAAACAAAGTGATATTGTGCAAATAACGCAAGTACTTGCCAAAGGATTGGAACCATGAAGAAAATTGTCATCTGGGGATGCGGAGGGCATGCACGTGAGGTTAATCATCTGTGTGAAAATTCAAATTATGAGGTTATAGGATTTCTTGATGAAAGATCGGAAATGAAGGGGTTAATAATAGATGATGTACCGGTATTGGGCGATCTTCATGATATTTATTCTCTTCGGAACATGGTTAAAATTGTTTGTGCTGGTGTAGGAGACCCATCTCTAAAAAAGCGGTTTGTCACCAAAACCAAAAATGCAGGTTTTGAGATTGCTGACACAATAGTGCACCCTTCTGTTTTCATATCAAAGAGGAGCACACTTGGAGTTGGATCGATTATTTGTGAAGGAACCATTATAACCACAAATGTTCAGGTGGGGAATTTTGTTATCATTAATAGGAGTTCAAACATTAGCCATGATAATATCATCTCCGACTATGTCACGATAGGTCCTGGAGTTAATATTGGAGGTAATGTTTCAATTGGTGAAGGAGCATACATTGGCATTGGTTCCTCTATACGTGAAAAAATCAATATTGGGGCTTGGTCGGTTATAGGGGGCGGAGCATTTGTAAAGAATGATGTTCCTGCGAAAACCCTTTATGCGGGGGTACCTGCACAGTTAAAAAAAGATTTAGATTAGAATGTAGGTTAATAACGCTTAACATATAGTTATAAACTAAATGGGTTCCAGTGAAAAAAATTAAGCCCAAGACAATTTCAAAATAGTTTTATGGAATGGACAATGAAAACTCATTTAATTGATAACATATCAGCCTGTTATTATTCTAATAGACAGGGTTAAAGGATACTTACACTTACTGATTATTTTATCAATAGAAACCCGATTTACTTTTATCTCAGCAAACCAAAAGAAAAGAATAAAAGGCTACAAAGCACGTTTTCAACTTAGCTTTGTAGCCTTTTTATGTCATTAAACCTCGATCTCATAAGAAATCTATATACATTTTTAAAAAATCGCACTTCATTTGCACTGAATCCAATCACATTCTTGGTGCATATGATGAAAAGGATTAATTTTTCAGTGAAGTTCAGCAACTGATAATATTTACATTCATTTTGTTTTTTAAATCTCTGTTCGAGGAGGTGCATTTAATAATGAAAGGAATCATATTAGCTGGTGGATATGGCACTAGATTATACCCGTTAACGAAAGTTGTCTCAAAACAGTTATTACCTGTTTATGATAAACCCTTGATTTATTATCCATTGTCCGTACTAATGCTTGCTGGAATTAAAGATATCTTAATCATTTCTACCCCTCTTGATACACCTCGTTTTAAAAATTTATTAGGGGATGGATCACAATTAGGAATCAAAATAAGTTATATATCACAGGAAAAACCGGATGGTATCGCACAGGCTTTTATTGTAGGAGAGGATTTTATAGGAAAGGACTCTGTATCTTTAATATTAGGAGACAATATTTTTTATGGACATAATTTCACTAAAACACTAGAAGAAGTCGTTACTCGAAATAATGGTGCGACTATATTCGGCTATCATGTTAAAGATCCTGAACGATTTGGTGTTGTAGAATTTGATGAAAATCGGAAAGTGATATCTTTGGAAGAAAAACCTGTAACTCCTAAATCTCATTATGCAATTACAGGCCTTTATTTTTATGATAATAACGTTATTGATATTGCAAAGAGTATTAAGAAATCTTCTCGTGGAGAATATGAAATTACTTCGGTGAATGAATGTTACCTCAAGAAAAACCAGTTGAATGTTGAGTTATTGGGTAGAGGATTTAGCTGGTTAGATACCGGTACTCATGAATCACTACTTGACGCTTCTTTATTTATCCAAACCATTCAAAGTCGGCAAAACGTTCAAATTGCTTGTATAGAAGAAATAGCCTTTCGAAAAGGATTTATTTCATCACAACAACTTCTGGACTTAGCTAAACCATTAGAGAAAAATGAATATGGGAAATACCTTGTAAGATTAATAGAAAATTAACAGCTATTTAATGAAAGGAGGCAATTATGAATCTTCTAGTTACAGGTGGGGCTGGTTTCATCGGTCTCAACTTTGTTCATTACTTGCTAAAGAATACTTTATACAATATAACCGTTATAGATTCTCTTACGTATGCAAGTCATCCTGAAGAAATACGTACCCTAACATCTGATTCTAGGTTACGCTTTATTAAAGGAAGCATTGTAGATGAGACAGATATCGAAGCTGTGATGGATCAAAAATATGAAGCTATTGTTCATTTTGCCGCGGAGTCCCATGTTGATAACAGTATTAAAAATGCAGATAAGTTCATACAAACGAATATTGTCGGTACTTATCATTTATTACAACGATTACTCAAAGGCAATGCTAAAAAAATGATTCATATTTCAACAGACGAAGTATATGGTACTTTAAGCTCGACTCAACAACCATTCACAGAAGAATCCCCTCTTTCACCTAACAATCCCTATTCGGCTACGAAAGCAAGCTCAGATTTATTAGTACGATCATACTATGAAACATTTAAATTACCTTTGATTACGACAAGATGCAGTAATAATTTCGGTCCTTTCCAAAACATAGAAAAATTCATTCCAACCATTGTAAATAGGGCGCTTCACAACCTTAAAATCCCCGTTTATGGGGATGGTCTACAGATAAGAGATTGGCTGTTTGTAGAAGATCATTGTAAAGCAATTTCTCTTATTCTTGAAAATGGAAATTGGGGTGAAGTTTATAATATTGGTGGCGGAAATGAAAGGAAAAATATCGATGTCGTAAAACAAATTTTAGGAATAATGGGGAAGCCTGACCACTTGATTGAATTTGTTGAAGACAGAAAAGGTCATGACCGAAGATATGCCATTGATTCTTCTAAGTTACAAAACGAGTTAAGCTGGAAACAAACCTCTTACTTTGATCAATCGTTAGAAAAAACAGTTCGTTGGCACATGAACAAATTTAAAGGTACTTCCATATGAAGATTGTCATTACAGGTGCAGGCGGCCAATTAGGAAAAGAACTCATTCAGTTATTTAAAGAGGAAGGTTATGTGGTATTTCCATATACTAAACAACAATTAGATATTACTAATCGTACGAAAATAAAAGAAATGATTGAGAAAATCCAGCCGGATTATCTTATTAATACTGCAGCCTTTACACAAGTTGACCTTTGCGAAACGGATATAGATCAAGCTTATTTAATTAATGGAATTGGACCTTATTATCTAGCCTGTGAAGCAAAGGAAAATAAAGTGAAGTTTTTTCATATTAGTACTGACTATGTATTTGATGGTGAAAAAATTGAACCTTATATAGAAGAGGATTATCCTGACCCCCAAACAATTTATGGAAAAAGCAAACTACTAGGCGAAGAATTAGCACTAACTGCTAATGATAGTACCACAATCATTAGATCGTCATGGTTATACGGACATGAGGGGAAAAATTTCGTCAATACCATAAAAAAGTTGGCGGGTAATTCACAAGAAATCCGTGTTGTTCATGACCAATACGGTTGTCCTACTTACACTAAAGATCTTGGAATAGCAATTAATAAACTACTAACAAGACCGCATGGCATTTATCATGTCACAAACTCTGGAAGTTGCAGCTGGTTTGAATTTGCAACCGAAATTGTAACCTTCTTAAACTCACAAACAGTGGTCATCCCAGTTTCTACGGAAGAATACGGTCTTAAAACACCCAGACCCATGTATTCTATTTTAAGTCAAAAAAAGTTGAATTCCAATGGGATCTTTTTGCGAAATTGGAAAGAAGGATTATATGAATACTTAAAAAAGGAAGATGATGAAAAAAATGGCCATTGAAGGCGTTATATCAAAAAAATTAATTAAGCATTGTGATGATAGAGGATTTTTTGCAGAAGTGGTAAGAGATGATGACCATCTTTTATCTCATTTTGGTCAACTTTCATGGACAACATCTTATCCAGGCGTCATCAAAGCATTTCACTACCATGAAGAGCAAGATGACCTTTGGTTTATATCATCAGGTAATGCTCAAGTAGTTTTACATGACTTGAGAGAACACTCTGCTACCAAGGGTGAAACAAATGTTTATTATATGGGCGAAAATAATCCTAGTATTTTACTCATACCCAAAGGTGTGGCTCACGGTTACCGCGTGCTTGGCGAAAAGCCAGCAACTGTTCTGTATTGTACGACAAAGTCGTATAACGCTTCCCAACCAGATGAAAAAAGAATTCCTTGGGATGATAAAGAAATTAATTTTGATTGGGAAACAAAACATAGATAAGAACCCTATGTGGGCTCATACATCAACTAGGAAAAAAGTTTTGATCATCTTTTCTTTTACATCACACTCGAAACACTTAAATGTATTATATACAAAAGCAAGTTTACAATTTAAGTCTCTTTTTATCTTCTAATACTCTAAATATTAATTCCCCTAACCTTCTATTTGTTTCTACTAGGAAACAAATCCTTATCTTATCGAGAGCGTTTCTTTTTCTTTGAATAAAATTCCCTTTCAAACTACTTTTCTTAGAACAAAGTAAAGAGAACTAGCCTTAAGGCTAGTCTTTTTGCTAATAAAACGGTTTCAATAACGAAAATAATTCTTTTGATTCCTTCCTAGAAAATATTTAATCGTACATAATGCTCAATCCCTTGTTTGTTTCGTGCCAAATTTAAAGACTGTTACTCAATAAACATTGGAATTATCCACGGTCTTGGTGTAATGGTCGATATATATTTAGGATGAATTTCTGCACGAGCTTTGGAAGAATGTTTTTGCGGCGGCTCAGCAGCGTAGTAACCATTCCCTTTTTTTCCTCCATTGATACACCCCAGTCGTCAGGTATAAGAGCAACAATTTCTTCGATTAATAGAATAGGCATCGTCTGAATTAGTTCCAGTTGCTCGGTAAATTGTTTCTCGTCTTCGATAAATAGTGCCATTATTTGGTGAGTTGCACTTTTCAGAATCCCAACTGGAAGCCTTCCTAAATCAGGTAGAAGCCAATTGTAAGATCCGAACACTTCTGCATGGTCAATGGCCCACAATTGGTAGGAATTCAGATTTTCTTCATGTAGGAGAATGTTTTTACGGGTTCGATCTCCATTACACAACCAGTAATCAAATAAAATAATACTGGCTAGCGACTGGTGGTTGTTAATATTGGAAACATGGAAAGCTTGGTGACCATCAATACAATTGGGTACGTACGATGAGGCAAATTGAAAGTTGGTATGACTCATCTGCGCCAGTTCCGGAACTTGGGAAGAAAATTCTTGTGGAATTTCCACCAATCGGGCATATGGAATAGGGAGTCCGAGGTAACGGGCTAAACAGTAGGCGACCCATTCATTTGGTAAAGTTTTTTCAAAGCCTGGTTGAAAATACTTCACCACATAATCTTTTCCATCACTAAATGTAATGAGATGTGCGTTCGATTTCCCTTCCAGTTTCTTTTGATAAACAGTGGGCATTATCATGTGTCATTCCCCTCCTCATTCGCTCCATTTTCCATATCGCAAATATTTTGTAACAAATGAATATACTGATCAGCCACCACATTAATTGCAAATTTATTTTGAATGTGAACTATGGCTGCTTCCGACATATCATGATAGGAAGAATCTGGTTGATCTAAGATACCGTATAGTTGCTTAACCGCGTCTTCGACATTTTGTCCACGAAAGAGCAGTCCAGTTTTCGCTTTTACAACCAATTCTGTGACTGGCATCATATTTGAAGCAACAACAGGTACACCGCAAGCCATCGATTCTATAAAGGTATTGCCAAATGATTCTGATTTTGTGGTAGCGAGAGTGCATCCTCCTGATTGACGAATTTTCGCATAGACATGCGGCATTTGTTGGTAGGGAATGATTGGAAACCATTTGATGATATCTGTGAGCTGTTCCTCTTGCCATTTGGCTTCAAATTCTTCACGTTGAACGCTTTGTGCTCCTCCAATAACCCAAATTTCAATATCATCGCGCTCACTTTTAATCCTTTTTGCAACCTCAAGCAACATTGGCCAGTTTTTACGTTTGTCCAACCTGCCAATCCACCCGATAATCTTTTTGTTTTTTGGTAGTATCGGGGTACTCTCGAAATCAATTTCTTCAGTAGATAAAGGGCGGAAAAAAGAAGGATCCACACCATTGTAAATCACATTGATGGGGATGAAATCAGTCAGTATGGACACTAACCGTTTTTGATACTGTGAAGGAACAACGATGGATACCGGTTCAATTCCTTTAAAGGATTTTAAGTGAGGTTTTAACTTCATAAGTTCTGGTGTACGAGCTTCCACAATTATGGGGCCCATATACTTTGCTTTACGAATCCATTTATAGGCAGCACCTGTGTCTACAACAATGATTGCGTCATAGGCGTTTTTCTTAATTATTTTAATAATCTCCTGTTCGTTTTTGGTTAAGTAAACAGGAGCTATATCCTGCATAATGTGTAGCCCACCGTGATCTGTCGTGTACAGAAATTCTGTCTGAATTCCATATTTTTTAAAATAGATCGCGCGGTTTCTCCATCCGGCATTTACCCCTCCAACTGTGAGCAAACGCCAGATAACAAGTACTTTCATATTGGTCTCTCCTCGTTTACATTTGGGCTCCGCCTCAAATACTTAGCTTTAGAAATAGAACTTTTCTTTATTTATTGTAAGCATCATCGGGGTTCTCACGCTTATTTATGACGAGGCTATTTTGTTTTATCTCGTTTTTGTCCTTTTTTGTTGTTTGATTTATCTTTGTTCTTATCCTTATTTGTTGTCTGATTTTGCTCGTTTTTTGTCATGTTTTGTTGTTTGTCTTTATCTTTGTCTTTGTCTTTGTCTCGATTTTTATCTTTCTCACTATGTCTTCCCTTTTCAAGAAAGTCCCAATACTTATTTAACAATTCCGTTTTTTTGCTTTTTGTACTTATCTCGTTTTTTGTCCCTTTTTTTTGTTTGTCCTTTTCACTATGCCCTCCCTTTTCAAGTACACTTTCCCATGCCTGTTCATGGTAGTCCCAATACTCATCGATTTTTCCCATTACCGTATCTGGATCAACCCCCCGTGCGAGCATCGTTTTAACCCATTCTTCTTTAAATACTTTGTGTACTAAGCCTTCTAGTTGAACAACATAATTATTCTCATCTTTTGTTGTCAACAACCTTTTATTTAGAGTTTTGACAGCATTGGTATTTTTCGGTTCTGACATGAGTACTTGGTACACTTCACGGGATATCTCTTCCATTCGGATATAGTGCATCCATTCTCCATACAACTCGGGGGCTAGTTCTTGCACATGGGATAAAAACAATTCCTTATTTTCTTCACCTAGGGAAGTTAATAATTTACGGGGATAGGGATAGACTCGATCACGCCAAACAGTCCTGGCAACATCAATTACTTTAAGACTGCCATCATGTAGCAGGTAAATTTGCCTCTTATGATGGTCAATTCGCTCAAAACCTATTTCTTTAAACGTGATTAGCATCTCAATCAATTTAGTGGAAAGTTCTATAGTTAGGGGCTGCGATTGCAAGTATTCACGTACATCGACCCCTTTAATGATTTCCATCGCTATATAAAGCGGTCCATTCGCATAGACTTTTGGAAATAGGGTTGTGTGTTGCCCAAGGGAAAGAGCATAGTATTCTCGTTCACAGTCTTCAGTATTACCAAACACTTTCACACAAATGTCGTCAGAAAGTTGAAAAACCGCTCCCTGACGTCCTTTACCAATCATAACCAATGGCGAGTTATTGACTACCTCCACGTCTGCATTATCCACATTTTGAACTTGTATATTTTGTATGCATTGATTTAAGTATTGCGTGTCCACAAATTCTCTCCTTTCATGAAAAAAGATACATAATTCTTTCTTACCTTTTTTCCTTGCTAGATTACAAATTTATAACCTCCCCATATATAATTCAAAAATGTAAGACATTGTACGGGCTAGCATCTATTAAAATTTAATAAATTTCTGCAATGGGAAAACATTGACCATCAAAAAACACCCAGGCTTAATCCATGAATTGTGAATGAAGAGAAACTATGAATGGTTTTAATTGCGATAATAGAGAACCCACCTATATCATCAACCTTGCAGCCTTGCTCTTTTACATAATCAAGTGACGTTTTGACAATAACTTTTTCAGGCAACCACATTATTAACCTTCCGAGGTAAACTAAAAGTCATAAATAAATTCAGCTTCCGTCTTCCTATAACATCTTAAAACCAAAGTCGCACCAACCATAGATTACACGGTAAAAGACAGAATCGTGAGTCTCAAAGATGCAGATACGCACTTTGTGGGGGTTCTACAGGCCGTTTATCTACTATAAAAATATTTCAAATAACTATTGACCTTGACGCAACGTAAAGGTTTATAGTTATTTTGTCAGGAGGTAACGACAATGGAGTATACAGTGCAAAAACTAGGGTTGATAGCCGGTATTAGTACTCGGACTTTGAGATATTATGATGAAATTGGGATTCTTAAACCAGCAAGAATTAACTCGTCAGGATATCGCATATATGGTCAAGATGAAGTTGATAAGCTACAACAGATACTTTTTTACCGAGAGCTAGGTGTGAGCTTAGAAAGCATTAAAGATATAGTTACCGCACCCTCTTTTGATAGAGAGAAAGCACTGAGAGAACATCGCCAGAAGCTTCTTGAAAAAAGAGATCAATTGGATTTACTGATTTCAAATGTTGATAAAACCATTTCGTTAACAGAAGGGAGAATTACAATGTCTAATAAAGAAAAGTTTGATGGGTTTAAGCAGAAGTTAGTTGATGACAATGAAATGAGGTATGGCAAGGAAGCTCGTGAGAAATACGGGAATGACGCGGTTAACAAGGCTAATCAAAAAGTAAAAGGTATGTCGCAAAAACAATATGAAAAGGTTACAAAACTTGAGACAGAGGTGCTTGAAACACTTCATGCTGCATTTAAAACTGGTGATCCTGCTGGAGAATTAGCTCAAAAAGGCGCTGATTTACATCGTCAGTGGTTAAGCTTTTATTGGGATAGCTATACGAAAGAAGCACATGCAGGAGTTGCTCAGTTATATGTAGACGATGAAAGATTCACTTCATACTATGACGCTAAACAGCCTGGAACAGCTAAATTCTTAAGAGATGCGGTCCTCGTTTATACGGGAATGAAAAACTGTTAGGGGGGCCTTGACCCCTAATAGTAACCCTTCAATTTAAAATACTCTTATATAGGGGCTCCTGTAGCTTCTTATTATGCTTCACTGATATTTCTTAATTAAATCCAATATTGCTATCTCTATGAGATCACTCTTATTAAACTTCTGTTGGTCTGCGAACTTATCTAGTAAAGACCCAACTTCTCGATTTATGACTATGGTTTTCCTTACTTTGTCACCCTTTTTTTCTAAAGTGATTACCCTCTGATATAAATCGTCTCTATCTCCCTGGTTCTCCTTATGCTGTTCATCAAGAACATATATCCTTATCAGGTCCCTCAATATTGCTACTTCTTCTGGTGTGAAACCCGTGTGAACATTATGTTCACCTTCATTTCTTACGCTTTTCACATCGAGTGAATTAACTTGTGGTTTTCTAGGTGAATCCTGTTTCACAACGGGTAAACTAGTCTGTACGTTAATAAACTCAAACACTGATTGATAAAGGGGTTGTTCTCCTTCACCTGCATAAAACCAGACTTTAGGATTTTTGTTATGATACTCATACCCTGTATTATGCAATGCTTCCTTTAATTTTTTCTCTCCAATCTTTGCCTTGTTTTTTGCAATCTTGGCTACTGTATTTCCTTTCATGGATAGCTCGTCTAATACCTCTTTTATTTTCATTATTCACACTCCCTTCACACTGTTATGACTGTTATTTCACATATTCTCCATACTGGTGTGAATTCCCTTCACTCATCTTGAACATATCCTTTAAGTGAACCTTACTTATAGCCTATAAGTAAGGTTCAGCTAAAGTTGAAGAAATCCTTCAAGGATATTCGTCTGATGGAATCATGGATAAGATGTTAAAAAAAGTGTTAAAGAGTTAAATATATTTTAAGAAAAACAGACATAGGTATATGTCTGTTTTTCTTATGCATTCGTGGTGACGCGGAGGTCTAACCCATCTACAGAAACTTTTCTTTATGGCTATAGGGCACTCTATGAGGCCTCGTACAGATTCGAAAAAATTCCACCATATCCACAAACACCTCCTAATGCTAGCACCTTCATATGACCCACCCTAGGGTCTGTACAACCGCACTGTACGTAGCGGTATACGGCAAGACTACTATCATAGGGGGTGGCAGAGTGCGTCTGTCCACTCCTTATCCTCCCTACGGTCCGGTACCGTAGACAGACACCATACAGAGATTTTTTGCCATCTTAAGGCTTTCCCCGCAGTTAAATATATCAACGGTTAACTAGCTACCTGCCCCCCCTAAACACAAAACGGTTAACCGCAAAAAAAAGACTATGGAAAAATCCAATAGTCTTTGACTGAATAAGCCGAGAGATTTAAACAAAAATCAGCCTCTTTTTTATACGCTTTGTTGTTTAGAAAATTTAAAACAGCTACGATTATACCTGCTACTACTAAAAATACGAATCCTGTTTTCGAAAAAGCTTTAAGATAAAAAATTGATAAAGCAGTCATAAGTAAAACAATTATTAAAATCTTAAAAACCCAATATTTTTTCATGATTTCACCATTCACTATATGTCGTTTTTGTGTTCCCTTTAAAATTCTTGTCTTTGTAATGTACGATTTTGATCATTCCAGTTTTGTTTGCTGCTGGATATTTTTTATATAGGTTTTATAAGGAAGATACCCTCTTAGTTAACTCAAATCCACCATTCATAGTCGAGAAAAATTACTTTTGGAATTATCCTTCTTTGATTTAATCGTGGTAGATCGTTGTATATTGTTTGCTACATTCTTTTTAGAATCAGCATAAATATAAGTGTCTTCAGCCCTACCGATTGCCTTCACATCTGCTTCATGAAATCCTCCTGCAACCATTTCAGTAAGAATATCTATGTTTTTGGACAGAGCATTTATTTACTTTTATATTTTTGTATTACTATCAGAATTCGAATCATCCTCTAATGATAAAATTGCAAATCTAACAGCATCAGCATAATTATTAATGCCCGCTTGTTTTTAATTAGATCATCCATGATGTCTATATTTGTTTGCGTAAAACTAATTTCCAATGTACTCACTTATTAAATATCCCTTCCATTCTTCAATTATTTTCTGTTTATGGTTAATGAATATCGGCTAGTTGATGTTCACTTGGTCACCTCATTCTTTCAATACCTCTTTTTTAGGAAAGAGCATAAGGGAACCCGATATCACTTCCATTTTGGAAGGTGCTAAATAGGCTGTGCCTATTGGGTTCAAGGTACTTTTTTAGTGATATCATTTTAGGGTCACTTTTCAATCGAAAGATATAGTCTAGATATAGCGTAGATATACTAGAGATATAGTTAAATATCTCTAAAGATATAGTCTAAAATAGGAATATCTCTAGAGATATAGTCAACAATTTTACTCAACTTTTGGATCTTATAGATTTTTTATAAAATCGAATCTAGTATCCTTCCTTTCTGTACTTTTACTTTCATATTCATTTACTTTTTCACCGAATAATGTACCGAAATATCCAGATTTCTCTTCTCATTTCGGTTGCAATGTAGTTGCTGTTTTTACATCATTTGTTGTTTCTACTACTTGTTTTATATTTTGTTGTACTTGTTCCGGTGTAGCAGTAAATGCTTTTTGGACATCTTGTAAAATTACTTGTTTAATAGGCTCTTTTGCTCCGAAAGAAACCTTTTCTAATTCCTGGATCACTTTGTTTTGACTGTTTCGGGAGCACTACCCCTTTGCTTTTGAACATCATCCATGACTCTTTGAACAGTCTGACGCGCTTCATGTGGCAGTCTTACGTTTGTAAGAATTTTCTGTACATTTTGTTGTATTTATTGCGGTGTAGCCACATTTGCCTTCTCTACTTCTTGAATCACGCGTTGTTTACTCGGAACCATTTCGGAACCTTTTTGAATGTCCTGAATCACCGTTTGATGATTCGGAACTACCTAGCTGTTTCCTGACTGAACATCTCGAACAATGGATTGTTTACCTGTGTGATTAGACTGTGGAGCAGATTTTATATCTTGTTCTATTTCTTGTTTTAATGGATTATTGTTCACTTTATTGGGCTTAATATTTTGAACAACATCTTTTTGATTTGGATGACTATTCATAGATTTCGGTTGAACATTTTGTAAGACATCTTGTTGTAAGGAGTGAGTAGCATTACTTCCAGATGGAATATTCTCTTGTCTTGAATGATCGCTAGTGCTTCCCCCACTTGTTTTGATTGATCGACTTATTCCCAGGATTTAATCGCACATTACTTGTAGCATCTAAGTTTTTAGGAGGATCTAACGCTTCTTTTAATTTCATTTTTGCTAAGATTTGCTCGTTTTTCTTGTTACCATTTGGATGATTATTAAAGCTGTTAACGATAACTTGTTGAATCGTTTGTCTTTGATTCGTTGGCGTTACTGCTACATTCTTCCCTTGTAATTCTTGGCCATTAATTGAGCGAACATTTTGTTGGCCAACGCTTTTCATCTGATTTTCTTCTGAACTACTATTATCCAAAGTAGAAAGACCATTAGAAGGGTCACCAACGCTCTGTAACGGTTTATTCTGCTTATTTAAAGCATTTACACCTTGAAGTGTATTTCCTTCGTTCTCAGTCACTCCTGAAGCTCTAAAGTAGCAGCAGTAGTTCATTTACATATTCACTAGCAGAGTTAATACTGGTGCCCATACCTTCACTCAACTTTTCTTTCAAAGAACCACCAAAGTTACTTAATTGATTTCTATTTTTAATTGGGTTGCTATTAGTTCCTGAAGAACTGTTATGAATGGATTTACCTTTATTAATTCCTTGATTATCTAACTTATCTTTATTCTCATTATTACCAAGCGTATCTTGACTAGGACTGTCTTTTTTTTTAGAATTTCCGATATTTTTTAATTTGTTAAAGCTACCTGTCGTTGCTTTACCAAGTGCAAATGCAGCTACCATTTGTCCAAATCCTTCTTTTAATCCAACATCTACACCGAAGTAACGCATGATTGTATTAGAACCTTTAATCAGAACAAAAGTCGCTGAAATAAGCGCTATGTATAAAGAAAAAGGTGTGCATTGTAGAATGGAAAAACGTGGTCTCAAAAATAGAAAAACTATTTCTAACGCAATTGATATAGAGTTATCTAAACAATTTGATGAACTAGCAAAGAATACAAAAATAGCTAAGTCTAAATTGTTAGATGAGGCTATTGAACTTTTAATAAAACACTATAAAGGGTTTTATTTACAATATAGACCCCTCTTCTAAACGGGGTGAAAAACGCATTGGTAATTCCCAACCCTTTGGTTATTTTTCTAAAGATGCTGCTCTAGAATTAGAAATAACCACCTCTATACTAAGAAGGTGGTCAATTGAGTTAGAAAAACTAGGATATACTTTTGATCGTAACGAAAAGGAACAGCGAATTTATCAAGAACGCGATTTTAAAGCGCTTAGAGAACTAAAAAAATTACTTGCTAATAATATATCCTTTGTAGATGCAATAAAAGCAGTTGTATCAATGGGTTTAGAGGGGAAAACTCCATTAAGTCGCCTAGCGTTTTCCCAGATGAAATCCGTTTATCGAAGCGTGAATTAGAAGAAATAATTTATAAAACAGTTAAAAAGGCTATAGAAGAAAGAGAAGTCATGTTTGGTGAAAAAGGAGAATTAAAGATTGACGAATCAATAGATCCGGAATTAGTAAATTCAGAATCTAATGTTTCTACAATGGCTGCTGCTGCAAAGTCACCTAAGTATATGTCTACTACAACTCTTAGTTTAAATAAACATGTAAGTTCTTTAAGTGCTGTAGTAACAGTAATTAGTGGTGTAATTTCTGCTGCTGCTCTTACTAATTTTAAATTTGCTAAAACAGAATTTTCTAGTGCAATTGGTAATTGGATGAGTGTTGTTGGATTAGGAACATATTTTTCCTCAAAATTAATGAGTGGTACTTTTAAAGTGGATAATTATAGAAGTGGTTCAAAGAAATTTACTGGTTGTGAAAATTTGTATCAATATAGATATCAAAATCCAAGAATTAATTTCACTTTAGCTGGAAAGAAATTCAATAAATCTTTTAACAAGACTGGAAGCTGGTATTATGGAACAAGACCTTGTGCATAGAATAGGGAGGTGATAAAAATGAGAAGGATAATATTTCCACTTTTTATAATACTAATTGTTTCTGCATTGGCTATAACTGTATTATTGCGTATAGGTCCTTTTGAACAGCCTATCTGGATGCAAGTAGTATTTTTATTTTCCACTTCTACATTCACATATATCGCTTTTAAAAATAAATCTAAATTTTCATTTGTTATTGTAAGTATTTGTGCGATTGTAATGCTATTTTCTTTATTACTTAGATTTGTTTCTTAAATCAAACTAATTTTAAAAATGTATAAAACTACTGTTTTTTATGCAAATATTTTCAAATGTGCTGTATGAGAAACGTTGATTATTAGTATTGTATAAAAATCTGCATAATCGAAATATAGAAAGCAAACGAGCCCTTGGTGTGCAAGAGCTCGTTTTTTATGTCCAAATCTAATGTGAGAGTGATAACCATATTTCCCATTTTCAAACTCTGTTAAATCAAGCCCGAGAATATCAATTATTTGCTAATTTTATATTTTCCGTCATATTCTTCATACCCGCTTTTTATACGCCCTCATTGCAAAGATATAAGCCACTATCATAATCCCAAAGCACCAGGCAAGAGCAATCCATATATCATTACCCACTGGCTGATTTGACAACAACGCACGAATGGATTCCACTATCGAGGTTACCGGTTGATTTTCGGCAAAGGCGCGAACTACCGAAGGCATCGACTCGGTTGGTACAAACGCTGAGCTTATAAACGGCAGGAAAATCAGCGGGTACGAGTAGGCTGTCGCCCCTTCCATAGACCCCGCTGTCAATCCGGGAATGACCGCCAGCCATGTCAGCGCCAGCGTAAACAGCCCGAGTATCCCAGCTACCGCGAGCCAATCCAGGATATCAGCGCTGGAACGGAAGCCCATCAAGAGCGCGACGAGGATAACCACCACGACAGTAAGCGCATTGGAAACAAGCGAGGTCAACACGTGAGCCCACAATACCGACGAGCGCTTGATGGGCATGGTAATGAAACGCGCCATCAGCCCGCTCTTTACATCCGTAAACAGCCGCACGGAAGTGTAAGCGACGCCGGATGCGATAGCCATCAGCAAGATTCCCGGCAATAAATAATTGACGTAGTTGTCCGTGCCTGTCTCTATGGCGCCGCCAAATACGTAGACAAACAGCAGCAGCATCATAATCGGCGTAATCGCCACCGTGATAATCGTATCCGGGCTGCGCATGATGTTGCGCATTAAACGCCCTAGTAATACCCCTGTTTTGCTTTTCATTTACATCTCCTCCTTTTTGCCGATGATCGCGAGGAAAATTTCCTCCAATGTCGGCTGCTTCTCGATGTACTCCACTTTCGCTGGCGGGAACATCTCCTTGAGTTCGGTAAGGGTACCGGTCGTGATGATTTTTCCGCCGTGCAGGATGGCGATACGGTCCGCCAGTTGTTCGGCTTCCTCCAGGTACTGGGTCGTCAGCAAGATGGTCGTGCCGCCGCCGGCAAGCTCCTTGACGGTATCCCAGACTTCAATCCGTGCTTCGGGGTCAAGCCCTGTCGTCGGTTCGTCGAGAAAAATGACTGCTGGCGTCCCGATCAGGCTCATGGCGATGTCAAGCCGGCGCTTCATCCCGCCGGAATATTTGTCCGCCCGGCGGTTGGCCGCATCGGTCAGGCTGAATCTTGCAAGCAGATTGTCGGCGACTTGAGCGGGATTGGAAACTCCCCGCAACTTGGCGATCATCATCAGGTTTTCCCGCCCTGTGAGCATGCCGTCTAAAGCTGCGAACTGCCCTGTCAGGCTGATGCTCTGGCGAACATGATCCGGTTGACGCTGGACGTCAAAGCCGCAAATACCTACTTCGCCGCCATCGGCCTTCATCAGAGTCGAGAGGATGTTGACCGTCGTCGTCTTGCCCGCTCCATTTGAGCCCAGCAGTGCGAAAATTTCGCCACGCCGCACCTCAAAATCCACCCCCTTTAAGACTTCATTGTCTTTAAAGGATTTTTTTAACCCTTTTACAGAAATCGCTGCATTGCTCATACTTTTTTCCTCCTTATAAAAAGCGCCTTGCGGAGCTAGATTGCCTATACTCTTCTATATAGTCTGACTGATAATCTGTATAACTTATTACCGGGTTGAAAATATAACTGAATAGCGAAGGTGGCAATTCACATTTGTAACCAGCTATTCAGTCGGTATTATCTATTGAATTTATTTTTTCCCAATCGCTTCATGATACTCTGATTCAAATCTTCACGATACTTGGCGACATAGGTTTTAGCGTTTGCCACTAGTTCGTCGGCAAAGGACGCCACGTCGTCCCCAGTGATTTCCAGCACTTGTCTGCCTTCCGCCGCACCGGCTTCGAATAACTCGATTAATTCATACTGAATGTGCAGCATATCCATCCCGCTGCCCGCTGAGAAATTCCACATGTAGGTTTGAATTTTCTTAAATACAAACTGGTAGTCTTCTGGCAGGGCTTCAACCCGTGCCATCATCATCTTGTATTCTTTTTTATCACCAATCATTTTTTTGAACATTTCCATCATGTTATTTTTCCTCCTTATAAAAAGCGCCTTGCGGAGCTAGATTGCCTATACTCTTCTATATAGTCTGACTGATAATCTGTATAACTTATTACCGGGTTGAAAATATGACTGAATAGCGAAGGTGGCAATTCACATTTGTAACCAGCTATTCAGTCGGTATTATCTATTGAATTTATTTTTTCCCAATCGCTTCATGATACTCTGATTCAAATCTTCACGATACTTGGCGGCATAGGTTTTAGCGTTTGCCACTAGTTCGTCGGCAAAGGACGCCACGTCGTCCCCAGTGATTTCCAGCACTTGTCTGCCTTCCGCCGCACCGGCTTCGAACAACTCGATTAATTCATACTGAATGTGCAGCATATCCATCCCGCTGCCCGCTGAGAAATTCCACATGTAGGTTTGAATTTTCTTAAATACAAACTGGTAGTCCTCTGGCAGGGCTTCAACCCGTGCCATCATCATCTTGTATTCTTTTTTATCACCAATCATTTTTTTGAACATTTCCATCATGTTATTTTTCCTCCTTTTTTATAAAGCTGAACAAAACACGCCAAAAATATCGTACGGAATATCTTATGAAGCTAGATTGACTTCAAGACGTTGATTTTTGATGATAGAAAATCCCATTTTCCCCAAAATAATTCAAGTTCCTGGCGGCCAGCCTCATTAAGTGAGTAAAACTTGCGGGGCGGCCCCATATCTGACGGTTTCTTTTTCATGGTTACCAGTTTTTTCTTTTCTAATCGCACGAGGATGGTGTAGACCGTCCCTTCCACGACTTCAGTAAACCCAAGCTCGTTCAGGCGTCGGGTAATCTCGTAGCCATAGGTTTCATGGCGGCTGATGATTTCCAGCACGCAGCCTTCCAGAGAACCCTTCAGCATTTCAGTTAAATTTTCCATGTTCAGAGCCTCCTCTATTTTGTCTGACTTATATTCAGTATAACATAGTACTAAGGGAAATTTTTACTGAATAGCTTTTGGGAAATCATGCTATTCAGTATTGCTTATTACATGTACACTGTAACACCGAGTAGCGGAGGTGTCAACTATTTTTCTTAAAAATATTTTTGCAACCTCACTATTCAGTGGTGTCGGTATCCAGTGTGACCTACTACAGGTATATCATAACACGTAGTAGGTCACACTGGATTTTCTAAATATTTTTAAAACCAGCTATCCCCATTGGATACAGCCGATTTTCTTTATGGAGCTTTTACTTCCTCCTATGCTTCTTTCAAAATGATTACACCGCGGATCATTCCCATCCAGCAGCTGTACATGTAGGTTCCGGGTTTCTCCTGCTTGAATCTTTTGGAGCACCACACCTTCAAGAACTCCCTTAAGCATTTCCGTTAGATGTTTCATATATCCTCCTTACAAACTACTTATCATTACTTAGTACTACTATATAGTATTACGAAGTAGGAGGAATGTGTCAAGTAATTTTATTCATATCATTTATTTGGGCAGCTTTACACTTGCTAAGTCTAAGCATTTAAGGCAGTTTTTATGAATAATAAAAAACCAATTTCTCAATACGGGAGAAATCGGTTTTCTCAAATCAAGTGCTTTAAACATCTTGATTAATGCAATTAGTGTATGGAATACAATTTATCTAGGCAAACCTACCGAATTACTTCAAAGTAAAGGAATGTTACGGGAGGATTTATTAAAGCATATATCTCCATTAGGATGGGAACATATCAACTTCCTTGGAGAGTATCGCTTCGATCCAAAAGGAGTTACCAACTTAGAATCATTGCGGTCTTTAAATCAAGAATAGTTCTAAAGCCGATTACATCCTTAACGTGGTGAAAATCGGCTATTTTTGTATCCAGATCCCGTTAACGTTGTAAATTCGCGTTTTGCTGACGGTCCCCAGTAAAACCTTCTATATTTTAAGTAGGTGGTTTACCGTTTGTTACTATCATTCCATTTATGTGTTAAATAATTTAGAGGAAATAAAATCCGGGAAAATAAAAAAGACTTGAAAATCAAGTCTTTTTTATTTTGAGAGATGTTCTTCTACTTTAAGATTATTTTCCCCTGCACATCTGCCCTATGTAAACCCACTTGATAAAATTAGATGCCCCAGGTCAGCAACTATAAGAATTTAATTCACCCATTAAACACTAGGCTTTGCCTAGTTCCACAACATAGTTGGGGGCAGTTTTTCCTTATGCTCTTTCTAACTACATACCTCAGTTTTTATCGATTTAGCCAGGATAAACTAAAGGTGTAATTTGCCGAGGGATTGGTCCGTTTTATTACAACTTTGCTTTAGCAGATCAACCAACATCATTTGGTTCGCAAAACGTAGTTTTTAAACAATGTATATAATTGCGCCCTGTTTATTTACCAGGGATAAACTATCGCTGATTTTGGAACGTTGGATATATCGATCTATTAATAGATTTCCATAATGCCAATATAACGAAGTGTGACAGAAGAATGGGAATGCTGCAGGATCTGTTGCAGCATTCCCATCCTTCGTGGGCCTTGTAAAACCAATAGCCAAACGTTTTTCGTAAAGTATGGTTGCCGGCATGTTCCACGCCAGTGAACTCTGCGGCCTTATTTAACTGCCCATAGGCCTGAGAAGAGGGAATGGGGTATTCTCCCTTCCTGGACGGACGGGAATAAATAAGGACTCTGGAAGTTTTTA
This sequence comes from Peribacillus sp. TH16, assembly GCF_016651095.1. Taxonomy (NCBI): domain Bacteria; kingdom Bacillati; phylum Bacillota; class Bacilli; order Caryophanales; family Bacillaceae; genus Peribacillus; species Peribacillus sp. TH16. The sequence continues at coordinate 49,356 of NZ_JAEKEM010000005.1, forward strand.
GCATAATCATAGACTTCCTAGAACAATGGCGCTAGTCACCTACATAATAGTTATTCGTCCAATTTAATCAACTTAACCAATCTAATCCAATCAAATTTAATTGTAGCTCCATATTATGTAATTAATGGAAAGGGGGTGAGGAATTGAGTAAGGATAAAAAATGTTCAAAATGTGGACATAGTAAATGCAAATGCGATCAAAAAAAATGTAAGGATTGTGGACATAGTCAATGTAAATGCGGCCATAAAAAATGTAAGAATTGCGGACATAGTCAATGTAAATGCGACCATAAAAAATGTAAGGATTGCGGACATAGTCAATGTAAATGCGACCATAAAAAATGTAAGGATTGCGGACATAGTCAATGTAAATGCGACCATAAAAAATGTAAGGATTGCGGACATAGTCAATGTAAATGCGACCATAAAAAATGTAAGGATTGCGGACATAGTCAATGTAAATGCTCATCTAAACAAGAACAAAAGGTAGAGCAAAACGTTAAAGTGAATGTAAACGTACCTGCTAATGGTAATCAAGGACCTCAAGGGACTCAAGGATCTCAAGGTGCTCAAGGAACTCAAGGACCTCAAGGACCTCAAGGAACTCAAGGATCTCAAGGAACTCAAGGAACTCAAGGACCTCAAGGAACTCAAGGAACTCAAGGGCCTCAAGGAACCCAAGGAACTCAAGGAACTCAAGGAACTCAAGGGCCTCAAGGAACCCAAGGAACCCAAGGAACTCAAGGAACTCAAGGAACTCAAGGAACCCAAGGAACCCAAGGAACCCAAGGAACCCAAGGAACCCAAGGACCTCAAGGAACCCAAGGAACTCAAGGGACTCAAGGGACTCAAGGGACTCAAGGAACTCAAGGACCTCAAGGGACTCAAGGAACTCAAGGACCCTCTGGAGGACCACAAGGTGTTCAAGGACCGCAAGGCGTTCAAGGACCTCAAGGTGACCAAGGACCTCAAGGCGCTACTGGTGCTCAAGGCGAACAAGGACCTCAAGGATTCCAGGGGCCACAAGGTGCTACTGGTGCTCAAGGCGAACAAGGGCCGCAAGGTGCTACTGGTGCTCAAGGCGAACAAGGACCTCAAGGATTCCAGGGGCCACAAGGTGCTACTGGTGCTCAAGGTGAACAAGGACCTCAAGGATTCCAAGGACCACAAGGATTCCAAGGACCACAAGGTGCTACTGGTGCTCAAGGTGAACAAGGACCTCAAGGGTTCCAAGGACCACAAGGTGCTACTGGTGCTCAAGGCGAACAAGGACCTCAAGGATTCCAGGGGCCACAAGGTGCTACTGGTGCTCAAGGGTTCCAAGGACCACAAGGTGCTACTGGTGCTCAAGGCAATCAAGGACCTCAAGGATTCCAGGGGCCACAAGGTGCTACTGGTGCTCAAGGCAATCAGGGACCTCAAGGATTCCAGGGGCCACAAGGTGCTACTGGTGCTCAAGGCAATCAGGGACCTCAAGGATCTGGAGGATCTGGAGGATTAATTCCATTTTCAACGGGTATTATCCTCAGTGGTGCTACAGTAGTATCAGCTGCTCCAATTTTAATGGGCTTCGGTAATCACACGGTTGAAGTTATTGACGGTTCTGGACAATCAACTATGCCACCAGAAGCAGGTGGTTTTGCTTTCCCAATTCCCTTTGCGGGAACCGTTCAAAATTTACAAATAAGCGCAGATTTATTGGTTGCTTCAGTGGTTTCTATAAATACTCTAGGTCTTCAATATGATTTTACAGTTTTCGTCGCACCTTCAGTTCCTAATAATGGGATTGATCATCTTTCTTCACCTTACGTGACAACTCCGCTGACTAGCTCGCTTAGATTTGGATTTCCTAATAATATTATTACTGCCGGTACTTTCCGTACAGCAACCAATATAAATCTCGGATCATTAACAGTCGCAGCGGGTGATCGTATTGGTATTCGTGTAAGGACGCTTGCATCGACTGATCCCTCAGCAGCTGATATTACACAGCTCTCGTTTAGCGCCAGTCTATCTTACACTCCTTCATAAAAAGACTCGAGCATTGTATTTGGCTATTTGTTTCATGGGTAGGCGAACGATTCAGGAAATGAATCGCCACATCTAAAAATATTTCCAATTTAGGAATTAACCTGTCATTTATATGACAGGTTTTTATTTAATGATCAAAAAGACTATGGAGTCTATAGATATATCAAAGAAGGGAACTGAGGTTACTTGGACTGAAAAAGATCTCATTTTACAAGATCACCAAAGAATATGAAAGTGATGATGATACTGAGATTGTGGATGCTATATTCGAGGTGTTGGGACTGATGAAAAAACGAGATGTAAACATACTGGCCAATTTACAACGTTTTCGATGCAGAAGGGGGCTCTATATTTTTCAAAGCCTATAATTATCGCTCTACAAGAATGCTAACCTGCCTCGGCACAATAAAAAAATGAGCCGTTGTAACAGCTCAGCTTGTACCACTCTTGCTCAGTTTTTAAGCCATAGCGTTTTCTTTTCTCTATCTATTCTTTCCTATTTGTTATTCGTTTGATCTTATATTGTTCAAAATCCCAATTTGCCAAAAATTCTTTTGCAGAGTTATAGCCTGATTTATAGAGAAAGTCAATTTCATCTTCATTCAGTTCAAAATCAGTCGCATTGATGTGGCCAGTTGGAATTTGAATCGTGCGTTCAATCGTTTCTTCGTTCATATATCTTAAATCATGGGCTTGAAGCATCGTTTTAAATATATTTTTGAAAAGATGGATCGGCGTTGGTATAACCGCATCTATGTTAACTTCATCTTTAACAAAATGGAATCCGAACGTTGGAAAACGAGGTTGCTCTGTTGTATCAAATATCCATATTGGGAAGTTACTAAGTAAGCCACCATCTAAAATGTAGGATTTGTTACGGTCTTTTGATCTCCAAATAACCGGACGGAAGAAAAATGGCAAGGATGCACTCATCATAACGGCTGTCGAAACTTTTAAATCAGCAGGAGTCATACTATAGCGATCTAAATCATCTGGCAAAATTAGCATTTGGCCATTCGAAACATCAGAAGCAATAATCTTCAACTTTCCATCTGGAAGATCCGCAAATGTCTTAATACCTTTTTTCGAAAGAAGTGAATCCATCCACGTTTCCAAATAATCGTTTTTGTAAATTCCAAGATGAACCATAAGCTCTAAAAAGGTACCGAAAATAGGTATCCGATTTAAAATCGTTTTCCCTCGAAGCTTTGAAAAATCAATTTCACTTAATCGGTCTCTAATTTCATAGCTTTTATAACCGCTCGCTAAAAGAGCAGCTATTACAGCTCCCGCAGATGTTCCAGCCAGTCTTTCCCATTCTACGTTTTCCTCTTCCATAGCTTGAATCGCTCCAACAAAAGCAATTCCCCTGGCTCCACCACCTTCAAAAACAGCATCAGCCCTCATATTTTCCACCTCTCGATAAGAGTTATTAATTAATAACCTGCTATATTAATAAAATAACAATTATGACTATACGTTTTTGAAAACACTACCACAGCTAAACAAAAAGCAGTTACTATAATCAACAGAATACCACTGAAGTGTTTTCCTTAGAGGCAAACTTTAAACCTACTCTTTTAAAAAAAACGAACGCCTCTATAATGATTATTTAACAGATGTCAATGATATAAAAAGTGCCAGTGTCCCTATCTTTTTATATGCATTAATATAGTAAAAGGTTCTCTAGTCAACTGCATGAATTTTGTTTGAGATATAACATCTTCATCCAAATCATCAGGTATCTTATAGCTGAATACAGCCCCCTTTCGGTAGTAATAGATTTTGGAATCTTGCATAACCAGCCTTTCTTTTTAGATCTATTAAACTTAGTTGTTGATTGTAATCAAAAAAAAGAGACCAAAAATCGACGGTCTTTGTTTGTAAAGCTTGTTAAAAAAACTATTATTACATTTAAAATTTAGGGCATAAAAACTGTTCTTCTTTTATTCCAGTATCATAGTTTCGAAGAATAAACTGTTTCTAGCAAATATATTGTTTTAATATCAACATACATATTAAAACTTATATTCCACATTATTAAACCTCTTGTAAAATATATGAAAAACACTACAATGACTAGAAAAAAATCAACATTCTGCGTAACAGTGCTAGAAAATAAAATACTTTGAAATTGTTAGGACAAACAAACCAAAGAGGCAAACGGATTTCCGCTCGCCCCTTTGGTTGTTTTATTCTGGTAAACGATGCTATCTATTAATGTTCGTCATTTTCATTTTGTTGCTCTTGATCGTGTTCATGGATACTATTCACCTTGATTGTGCGGTCCGGCTCCCGGCCAAAACCATCAATCTCTAAGCGATCCTTGAAAGCTTGGATTACAGAGTACGCATTGGTATCGGATGTATCCAGCATTCCTTGGAAATTCACATATTTGATTCCGTTTTTCTCGCCATAATTGCCTGCATGATTATGCCCGTTGAAATAAGCCACTACATTGCCCGCAGACTACAGTTCCCGCATGATTTCAGCGTCATTCCATGCAATGTGCTCGTTGGCAGGATATACCGGATGATGCCCAATCACCACAACTTTTTCATTCTCTTTAGCCGATTTTTTAAGAACGTTATATAGCCATGTCATTTGTTCGGAGCCTACTCCGCCATTCCAGGTCTGAGCATTTTTCGCTCCGGACGCATGTAGTTGATTATACATCTTTTCGGCTTGTTGATATTTCGCAGAACCCGGTTCATTTGCATACAGGCTCAGGTCATTGGTGTCTAACACGACAAAACGCCAGCCTTGTTCAAAAAAGTCATAATATTGATTTTTATGCCTAAAATGTCAACCACTTGGTCTGTTGGTACTGCGAAATCATGGTTGCCAAGCACATTATATTTGGGACCTTCATTTTTGTTAAAATAAGGAAGAATGGTATTAAAACTGTCCACATTCCTGTCGATCATATCGCCCATTTGTACCGTGAACTTAAGATCATGCTGATTGAGTTCATCTGTTGCTTCCTGCAGTTTGCTTATCGAATTCCGGTAATAGCGTACACCCGCTGCATCACAATCACAATATTGGATATCGGTAATAAGCCCAAATTCAAAGGAAGGCTTTTTGTCTTTATATTTGTTCCTTTCTGCAAATACAAATGTTGATGCAAATAGAGATAATCCTAATGTGAAGATTCACTTTCCATTTTTCAACTAACTTTTTTCATCATAATCTATTAAAGTTAAGAAATTGATAGATTTACCCAATCTTTAGGAATTGTTAAAATCTCAATAGTGGATATACAAAGCCTACAACCGGGAAAGCTGCGAATGTACACCGATCATTCGCAATAAAACAAAGCCAGATATGTAGGATCGACAAGATATTGTTTCATCATGTTATGTGCTTCTTCTACATCAAAAAATTGCTAACCGTCTCCCACGACAACCACTCTGCCAATTCCACCATTGTAATAGTGCATAACATAGTTCACATAATTCGTAACCTATCCACCCTTCCCTAACAACCACATATTTAAGTGGCTACCTCGTTAGAATATCTCCCACACTCTAATTGTAGCTTTGAAAAGCAAGGTTAATAACATTTTGCTTCATCACTTCCGCAAAATGTTTCACACCAATTTGAATGGAATATTCAAGGTCTCTAATAGTTCCGGACAGACGCCCGATTGATTCGGATGATTGCATGACGTCTAACTGCCGTCCATTCCTGTTGAAGGTATTGTCCTTTATAAGATGCGGTTTGGCATCATTTTAAACCGCAAATAATAAAGACAATCAGTAGCCCACCATGTACGTATATGAATCTATATTATTAATAAAAACTTTAACTCATTGTAAATCTAATAAACGTACATATGTTTGACAATAGTAAAAGAGACGAATTAAGCATGCATTCTTATATAACCAAAGAAGAGGATACTATAGATATGTAATGGCAGACTGGCTTATTAATTTTAGCTGTCTTTTCCCAGGAGGAGAAGCCCCTGAACTATATAGAATATCCACCTCATAAGTAAGGAATTCTGTTTGTAAGGAAGGGGAAATCAGCCTTTGTGGAAATGCATTAGGTTTAGGCAATAGCTCAGAAAATGTCAATTGCGCATATTTAATCCGTTCCTGTCGCTTCTGCAACAAACTCCTGAACATCATCGATCGGCTCGCTAATTGGGTGTATGCGCCCCTCCCCTGACCGACTGAATGCTTGATTACCTTAGTGGAGCGCTTCAAAACTTCTTTTAGCGTTGATACCGCCATCCCGAAGGTTTTGGCAAGCATAGGTAAAGACCCCTCTAAAAACGGCGTTACAGGGCTCGTATGAACCGTCAAATAGGCAAGGATGTCCTCTTCCCTTTCATCATAATGGGAACGGACACGCTCTTCGCGTGGTTTTTTGAATTTATACCAGCCTTCTTTACCTTGGAATTGAACGCGACCGTCTGTCCATAGTTCCAACAATCCATCTACATAGGCGCGTTTTACGCCCTTATATTTACCGGAATATGCGCTCCTCAACGTGCGCTCGAACTCACTTTTCTTCAAAGGATGGTCCAATTGGCTATTAAACTGGTCCAGTTCATCATAGGCTTCTTCCAAAGGGCGGCCACTCGAATAATTGGCAAGGGCAAGCGTCATCAGGGCATTATTACGGCTGGCGCTTTGATATCCTTTTTGGATGCCTGTCGAAAGGATTAGTGCACGATACCAATCTGAAGATGTTTGGTCAAATGCTGAATCGTTTTTATCGTAAACCACCCGAAGGAAGCTCCTTTTTTCCTGTTCTTCGAATTGCTTGGACCAGGCAAGAAGTTCTCTAGTGTTTGCTGGCTCGTCAAAAAAATCCAGGACATTATCTTCCCTTGGGATTCGATAAAAGCCGAAAGGCACACAGTTCTTGTCCACCGGTACATACTTGGAAACGGCTTTACGAATATTGTCGGACAATCGTTCTGCAACTCTCAGAGACTTGTAATCTTGATTTTTATGTATATAAAATGGCGTTTCTAAAATGTAAAAGACCTGGAAACCTCTCGGTGTTTCCAGTAATAGGTTTGGACGAGGCAGCCCCAGCTCCTCACAGCCCAAATAAAGCGCGTACAAATCTACTTCCTTCGTATCGATATCAAAGCCCATGACATTGATCTGCTTCAGATTTTCACGGGTATGACCTTTGATCAGTCGTCTCTTGAAGTCATAGTATGCACCACCGCGATAGGTATTGGGTGTCCAGTGAGTCAATTTTTGATGTTTCTCCTGAAGCGTTTCATATGAGGTGACAACATAGCCTTTTCCTTCTGTGAGGTCGGCTTTCGATGGAGAGACAAAGACAGCGCCCTTCTTGTGTAGATTACTACCTTCCCTTGCCTCATAGGCTGCCAGTCTATCAGAGAGGGCCGTAGAGCCCTTTTTCTTATATAAAAAAAGACTGTTATGTGTCATGAACTGCATGATTTCAACGATTGAAACAACATGGCCTGTTTTATTCCCAATTTCCCTTATCCCCATCTATGTCACCTTCTCCCTTTTGAAGTTATGTAGTTTAATTAGTGGTGCAAAAAACGATCCATGTCGCTGGCAATTTACGACCGTGACCCCAATTCAATCGCTGAAATGATCACAGTTGTCGTACATCTTTTTGCTCCTATCAGTATAGCGAAATCGAATTTTGTAAAATGGTGCTCTCTAAGGGAAATGCACCAAAAAAAAAAGCCCCTTGAAGCTTAGAGCCCCAAGGGGTAAAAAAAAATCACTTTTTTTTTTCTATGCAAGTTCCGCTCAAGTATTGCACCGAAATGAGTCGAAATGTTCCATTTTTGATTAAAGTACGGAATAGAGAAAAACAATGAAAACCTTGTAATGGCAGGGGTTTGAGTTATTTCTCTTCTGATAAATACTACACAGGTTCCGCTCATCTATATAAGAAGGTGGTGCATATCAGATAGACAGGTTCCGCTCAAATTGCAATTTCACAGGAGGGTTCCTATGAATAATGTCTGTACAAAAATGATTGAAAGCTAGATATACCAATGGGTTGATCTAGTATACAGGTTCCGCTCAACTTTCCATTCATGTGTTACAAATGGTGCATTTAAGATTGGTTTATATAGGCAGGTTCCGCTCAAAATCAAAAAAACGGTGCGTTTGGTGCACATCGTTCCATACACCTTTCATTCAATTTGTTACGCAGATGATTTTACGGATATATAGCACGAGATGAATTGGTGCATTCACTCTACATATATTTATTGAACATACCAGTATGATTGCTCTATTTTGAACTGTATTGGTGCTTTTTCTAAAAAAACTGCGGTCTCTGTGTACTAATTGGTGCATTTTGATTACGATAAACCATAAATCCTTGCTATAATAGCAAAAGAGTGGTGCATTATTGCATGAATCTAATAGAATGCACCACGTTTACTAGTTTTATAGAATGCCTTGCATGTACTAGAAAGGATGTTATCGATGAAGTATGAAAACATACCTGATTCTCTGATTTTAAACTATGAACTTTTAAAAATATCAATATACGAAGAAAATAAGACCTTATTTGATGACCGGCGTTATATTCTGGAGAAATGGAAACAGGAAGCCTACCATATGACTGAGGAAGAAGTGAGGAAACAGGCTCCTGGCTATACAATGGGATTGAGTTTTCGCGCCCTCTACTCCTTGTTCACCCAGACGTTATACTTTGAACAACCTATCAGCAAAAACATGATAAAAAAAGCTGTGAACACCTATAAAGACACAATAAAGGTCATTTTAGCCGGACACTTTATCAATGAATTTCCAACGGATGAAATTAAGCGTAGCGTAAACGAAGAAAAAATTGATGAAGCCCTACACCGGGATTACATTTATTCCAGCATGGATATGGATTTTCATTTAATGAGGGACATCGTAACGAAGAAAAAGGACTTCAAAGAAGGGGAGACTGGTCTTTTGGCAACCGAGATAATCGACAACAGAGGAAAGTTCAGAGGGTTGGCTGAACTCCGTCCCCATGAATTACAAACAACCGAGATCACCTCCGATCAACAGGAAATGTGGCTAGAGCTGATTGAATCCACCATCAATTCCTTAGATGAAATGACAGCCGACCTCTTTGATTTAATTACATACTTATGGATGGTGACACCCAAGAGCCCGGACGGATATATCGAATTTCATAGTAATGATGCCCTCCGCCTTCGAAATTTAAAGAAACGGTCTGCACATGGTAGAGAAATTGATTTTCGTGAAGAGGATCGCTTCAATATCATGAAACGGGTGGCTGCCCTTTCAAGCATATGGGTATCTCTTGGTGATGAACAGGTAAAAGTAGTCCAGACACAAGATATCCAGGACAATGAACTGTATGAATTCAAGGACTTTCAAAGGATGTTCGAGATTGGAAAGATGCGAGTTGCCTATGATAAAAAGACGGGGCAGCCAAAAGGGATTTATGCGGTGCAAGTGAAACCCTCCCCTATCTTGACCCCCTACCTGGATGGACCAAACCAATCACTTGGAGTATTGGATCTGAAAGTATTCCAATACAGCCACTTTACTCAAAGGGAACATAAACGATTAACCCGATACTTGAACCTCCAGTGGAAAATCAGGACCCTTAAACGGACTCTGCAGCAGCCCTTTAAAGTGTCCACACTATTGAAAGTGATGGATTTCTCACCCAGGTATAACGGGGTACAAATCAGGGATAAATTCGAAAACGTCTTGGATCAATTGAAGGCGGACAGCGTGATTGAGAGCTGGACCTATAGCGAAGAGATTGACGAAGAACGGGTTGGAAAAAAAGGATGGGTGAACAATTACTGGTCAAAGGTCAATGTTATCATTTTACCGACAGAGATGGTCGTAAGAGAAAATCAAAAAAAACTGATGATCAACTCCAACCGGCTTGTCAATGAAGAAATCCTTGAAAGAATGAACCTTATCGATCAAGAAAACCCTTATTCTCTTTCCCAGAACTTAGAATTAGCTCAAGTTGAATCAGCTGTTTCCAATGATTCAGGATTTATCTTGGATATGCCTTCAGCGACACCTTCTATAGACATCCAACAGTCATTCAATTTTGGAATGGACATGGAAATCAGCTTGTCTCCGGAAACGATGATAGAGACTATGGATTCTCTGAACATGAGCATTAGGAAAACGGCAGAGGAAATTGGCATTGCCCATACTACCCTCTCACGGTATCTCAGGAGAGAAAACAAACGCCAGAATAATAAAAATGACGAAAAGATGCTCGAATGGCTAAAAGAGAAAAAAAAAATATAGTATGATTTTTACACATTGAACAAGTTTGACAAATTCAGATGAAAAAAAGGCCACTGAAAATGTGGCCTTCTTAAATCAACAGCACAAAAAAATGAGCTTTACTACTTTGAAGTAACTCCCCTTTCATAAATAATTATAGAACCGTTGGTAAAACGATGGTCCGTTGACGAAAAGAACACCACGGATTATTGTTCTTTTAATAATCATTAAATCTGCTCTATTAGAAGATTGTTAAATTAAACTCTCCCTCATTTCCTGTTTCAATTATACTGTCCCATTTGTCGAGCAAAATCTAACTCAACAAGACATGGACTATTATTTATCCCTAATAGCCAAAAAATACCAGTTCTTTAAACCCTCTTCGTTTTTGAGCAGCATGATTGAAAATAAAACTACATTTCCCACCTTATCTTAAGACGTCTTCTTTATTAGAATTAATTAAATGATAAGTGTATGCAATTTGCATGCACCCTTGACTTTTGTATGCAAATTGCATACAATTGCAAGGAATGTAGAATAAAAATCCAAAAATACCAAGGAGGAATCTTACTAATATGGCTAGATTCGTATCAATCGATATAGGTAATGATGCAGTTAAAGGATTTTTGGGAGACCTTGAAACCCGCCTTTACATACCGAATGTTATTGCAAATGTACAAGACCGAGAAATCGTAGAAATGGAAAAGAACCCTCTGAATGCCTTGCATGTAGAAATCACTTCTTCTGCGTTAAAAAATAAAAATGGCAGTTTTGCGGTAGGAAAATTGGCATCCAAATATCCTAATAACGATGAATTGACTCCAGACCAAGATAAAGCTGATAGCGATCAGCCCGTTATCATGCTATTAACATCCCTTGCCTATGATGCTGTCGGGCAGTTCACAGAAGAAGATGGCGTGATCGAGGCTTCTTATTATTTATCTACCGGGCTGCCTCTGGACGAAACTAAACAAGGCAAAGCCAAAGAATTCAGAAAGAAACTGAAAAGTTCACAGCATGAGGTAAAATTCCTGAAAACACCATCTTTGGAAGGTAAAATCGTCCGGATTAAATTTGAACAAGTTCTGGTCAACACGGAAGGTTTCGCGGCATTCGTTGATTTAACAACAAACAATGATGGATCCACCAAAAATGAGGATTTGATAGGAAAAACCCTCTTAATCAATGATATCGGTGGCCTTTCTACAGATTCTGCTATCATTTCAGCTGAAGCAGAGGTTGATAACGAATACAGTAACGGTATCAAGAAAGGTGTTTCTACCTATCTTGATAACATCATTCGCAAAGTGTATACCAAATTCAAATACACGATTAAAAGCCGTCGGACCCTGGTCGAAATCATTACAAATGAGCAACCTGAAGAACAATATCATATCTGGGTAAATGGAAATCGGGTTTCCATCAAGGACATCATCGATGAGGAACTATCCGTTCTTGCAAAAGAGGAATATAAATTGATCAAGGATATGTGGCGGAATGTCCCAGATACCCGACTTGCTTATCAAATTGGCGGTGGTTCGCTTGTATTGAAGCCCTACCTATCTGAATTGAATCAATCTGAAAAGAACTACCCTCTTCGCTTTGTATCTGAAGATGATAGCATTTGGATGATTACCCGTGCATATTTCAAGATATTGTTGATGTATTTGCAAAGTAAAGGGATTTCCACACAAAAACAAGCCCTAATCAAAGAGTGATTTTCCATGACTGAACGCTTTGAACCTGGAAAAACGGTCTCTTTTCGCTTGCCACCTGATACCCCTTTACATGTTGTAGACTATCTAACCCAAAAGAAGAATGAATTGGGCCGGAAATTTAGCAGCGAAATTGCTCCTATTTTTGTTGAGGCCGTTTCGCAAAAAGCCCTGGGTAATGCAGATAATGCGCAAATCTCCATTACCCTACCCGAGGGTTTAACTGCCGATCAAAAAGAATGGGTGAAGCACCCCAATACGAAGGCATTGATCAGTCAGCTTCTTTATCAGGTAGTGACAAAGCCTACTACCCCACTAAATTTCGATCAGCAACTTCTTACAGATCCAGTGGAGGAAAAAAAGCCTGTTTTCAAGACCAATGCCATGATTCAGAGCTTTGCCCAGAAAACATTCTTGAATTTCGACGAAGAAGACGATTAACCCCCATCCATAGATGGGGGTTTTTAAAGTCACATTCAAATTACTTTACAGAAAATCCTAAACAATATGCTAGGTCCCGCCCAACCCTCTAACTAATATAGAGGAATAACAGGACGGGATGTCTAATACTAAGAACAACGCTATTTTTATGCACCACTTATGGTCAACACTCCATAAATAGTCTACACAAATCAATAATCCGTTCACTTTTTGTGGTCTATATATAGTATGTAGTCTACAATTGGAGTGAAAAGTTTTGGTTTAGAATACATGAATCATTTTATTCAACTCATTTTGTTTTAACTTCTTTATTCTTTATATTAAAATAGAGAGTATGATGAAGTTATTAGTGGACCATATATAGATTGTTCTCTAACATTTATGTACATGTTGTACACAATATGTACTCCACTAAACACATATGGAACACAAATTACGATTTTTTATAGAAATACATAAACCATTGCACCTAAAAATAGGGGAGGGTTAATACATGAAAGAAAATAGGCATTGGAGAATAAGCGATTTTGTAGAAGAGCTGAACAAAGTATTCGATAATCAACATGTACATATCAATACGGTTGATGGCTGGTTTAAACGTTTGGAAAAGAGCAGCATTCATTACATCAATCGAACGATGGAAACGAAAGAGAAGATATACGATGATTTGGATTTGAAAATAGCAATATTCATCAAAAAAAGAAGGGGGGAGAAATGGGCGCTTTCCGCCATATCAAGAGATCTCCCCAATCACTTTGAATTACGCCCGTTTCCCGTAAAAGAGGACAAACCTGCACCACATGTAGACGATATAGAGAGCATAAAAAAGCAGATATCCGAGGAAGTTAGAAGAACCTATGAAGAGTTGGCTGCCAGCCAAATTGAAGAGCTGAAAAATCAATATAAACAATTAATCACAAGCCTACCCAAGCCACCGTCAACAGAAGAAAAAAAGAATCAAAGCTTTCAAGCCATGGTGATTCAAAGGAAAATTGAGAGCTCATTGGAAGAAGAAGCGAACCAGGCTTGGACCAGGTTACCTGACGATCAGCGCCTGAAGCGAATTGGATTTTTCAGAAAAGACATCGATTTGGAGAAAAAGGACAAATTTGTCCGAGATTATATCAATGAGAATTTCGTAGACCGGTTAAAAAAAGAAATGGAACTAGACAAGTAAAGGATGGAAGGACATTAAAGATTGAATACTTTAATCCCTATATTGAAAGAATGAGGGGACATTGAAGGGATAATTATATACAATTAATAGTACGTATTAATGATAGTACTCACTTTCAGACACTATATCTTTTTTATCAGTAAAACATTCGATGATTCTTGCATTTAATATGAAACTCTCTTGGTATACTATGGATTTCTATCTTTAAAATCAAATAAACTTTTCAAAAGTCATCTATCAGGAATCTAACTTCCTAATAGATGACTTTTTTGTTAAGTGAAGTTGATTTTGAGGTTAGATTATGGCCCTTATTAAATCAAGGAATTACGGGCTCAACACGGGTTTATTAGGCTTACTTGTCTCTGGGCTACACAGCAATTTTATTATGTTTAGAAAGGTTATTACAATTTACAGAAGCAAAATCAAATGTTACATATTATCACAAATAATTATCAAAAAAGAACAGCCTAAACGTAAAGGGAGCTCATTTCATTCTACTAACTTTTAATAATTGATATTTTTAAGAGGAAACCAGTACATATTTTTTTGCGTGTTTAAGATGGTCTTTGAACGATTTTATAAAGTTAGAACGATTTAAACGGCTTTCTCGGTGTTTAAATTTTTTCAATCACCGATTCAGTCAGGATAAACTAAGGGTGTAAATTGCCGAGGTATTGGCCCGTTTTATTACAACTTTTCTTTAGCAAATCAACCAACTTCATTGGTTTGAAAAACGTATTTTAATCTATGTATAATTGTGCCCTGTTATTTATAAGGGATGAGTTGTCGATCTTGGCATGTTGGATATGTCAATCTATTATAGGTTTCCATTTTGAAACGGGTTAATAAATCAACATGTAGAGGATAAATTGTGTTTTACTTTAAGCAAAATGAAAAAGGGGGAAGATATGAAGAAAGAAAAAGCTGATTTTCTTGGAAGTTAATAGGCTTTTAAATCGGGTTGAAAAACAGCAAACCAAACACAAGTCACCGTCTATACCTCTGATAAAAAGGCTATGTAGTCCTGGAAAGAATGAATAAAGAAAGGAATAAAAGTATAAGGAAATACTGATATCACTGTTTCACTATAAATGGGCTGACGTGGGACATACAACATTGATAGGGTGGGCTTATGGGGACTCGCATTTTTTTAAAGTTTACTGACATAGGACACCTACTTAGCATAAAAAAGAAGATATTTGATGAGATCATTGGCTATTGTTCAATATCCCTTTTATGTCCCTATAGTGGGCTGATGTTTGACAAAGCGTGAATCACAAAGGGAATTTGATTAAAAATCAAAAAATTAATAGAAAAGTCCTTGTATATGTTTAAAGTTGGCAGCCGTTTCAACTAATAACATAGCATAAAGGATTGTTACATAAAAAAGCTGGCAGTAACGGGATTCAAGCACAGTCGAACTGAAAAACGGGAGCCTTGCCATGACCTTAAGGCCCTATACGATTTACAGTAAGTGATGCGGAGAAATAAAAAACAGAACCGGATACAAACGACGGAACTACTGTTATGCTATCGCCTATAACTAAAGGAACTTGGAACGTTTTTCCGGTTGTGATGATAGTATTGAAGATATCGTTGCCGAATATTGTAAATCGCGAACCGGGCATAATTACATTATTACTTCTAATATCAAATTGTACTACTCCCTCAAAAGTTGATATTAACACGTCTGCGCTTATTTCATATACTCCACCGATCAGTATAATTACTGAATCTGTTGCTGGATTTGCTAGCACATTTAAAACTGGACCAGGGAAGTCAAAATCCATAGCAACTTCTTCTTTAGCTAATTTACCATCATCATCACTTGAATATAATGACCCAAATGCAGGGGTTACGCCGGGTCCTTGAGCACCTTGAGCTCCTTGAACACCTTGAACACCTTGAGCTCCTTGAGGTCCTTGAGCACCTTGGGCTCCTTGAGCTCCTTGAGCACCTTGAAGTCCTTGAAGTCCTTGAGCTCCTTGAGCTCCTTGAACACCTTGAGGTCCTTGAACACCTTGAGGACCTTGAGGTGCTTGAGCAGGTACGTTTACAATCACTTTAACGTTTTGCTCTGCCTTTTGTTCTTGTTTAGATTCGCATTTACATTTACTATGTCCACAATCCTTACATTTTTTATGATTGCATTTACATTTACTATGTCCGCAATCCTTACATTTTTTATGATTGCATTTACATTTACTATGTCCGCAATCCTTACATTTTTTATCCTTAGCCAAATTAATTCCCCCCTTTATAAACTCTGAGATATTATATGAATCTGGTTTTATACTAGATTGGACACCCATAGAAAACTCTTAAAGAAAAAGTTTGTTTTCCACCAATTCTTCTTCAAGTCGAAAAGGATATTCCCTTTTTTATATCAATTCATAAGATGTGCGCTGTTGTAAGTACCTTTTGTAAAAATAAAAGTGTAAATTGCCAAGAGATTTGTCCGTTTTATACAACTTTGCTTTAGCAAATCAACCAACTTCTTTGGTTCAAAAAACGCAGATTTTATTCTATGTAAAATTGCGCCCTGTTTATATAAGGGATGAGCTGTCGATCATCGCATGTTGGATACGTGTATTCTATTAATAGGTTTCCATTTTGAAACGGTTTAATAAATCAACATGTGAGGATTTATTAAATTGTGTTTTTAATTTAAGTCAAGATGAAAAGAGGAGTGAAGATAGAAAAAGCTAATTTTCTTGAAGTTAATAAGCAGTTAAATCGGGTTGAAAAACAGCATCAAGAGCTTCAGCAAAACAAAAACACGTCACCGTCTATACTTCTAATAAAAAGGCTATGAAATTCTGGAAAGAATGAATAAAGAAAGGAAGAGGATAAGGAAAAACTGATATCACCGAGGGTGATATCTAGGCAAAACCTATGTTTTAACGATATCAACATTTCACTATAAATGGGATGACGTGTGACTTACAACATTCAGGGTGGGCTTATGTGGGACTCACATTTTGTTGGAGTAGAGAGTAGGTTATATGTATAAATGGAGTAAACGGGCTGGGCAAGAATTAGTAAGTAAGAGAGAGTGGGGAGGAAGAGTGTAGTAAAGGTAAGGAATTGGGAGAGATGAGGTAATTAACGTGGTTAGATGAGGCTGCGTGTTTTATTTATTGGAGGCTGTTAATTTTGGTGGGGATAGTTGATCCGGTTTTTCTGAAGGAAATGGGGAGATGGTTGGACAGTGAATAAAAGGGTCGTTTTCTTATTCTTTTTTTAGAGAGGTGTTAAAAATCCATTGTTAAACCAATTTAATGGTCTATCTCATTTGTTTGAATTTTTTTGAGTATTTTTTCAATGAGTCGAAAAGTAAGGACGCTAAAAGGGGCTCTTAAGGGGATTTAAAAGCCTTAGTCTTTGCTGTTTATTTATTCCTTATCCAAGTCAAGTGTGTAAAAACAATAAAGTGAACAATAGTTGTGGGTTTTTTCTTCAGTATGCCGATATCCTTCGTGGCCTTGTAAAACCAATAACCAAACGTTTTTCGTAAAGTATAGTTGCCGGCATGTTCGACGCCAGCACTCTCTGCAGCTTAATTAACTGCCGATAGGCCTAAGTAGGGGTAAGGGGTTGTTCTCTCTTCCTGGACGACTGGAATAAATAGGGGTCTATACTTTTTAAGCATAGTCATAGACCCTGGAAGCAATTCGGGATATACATGTCGAGATTTTTTTTGCGTTTTGCCTTCACCAGGAGAATCTTGTGTTGTTTTTCTTTTAGTCCCAGTATCTGTTTGATGGTCTGACGAAGAGTCTAGCAGTACGTAAACGTACTGCTATTTCAGTTTATCCAGCCACCCATTGATTGATTGCGATAAATTGCTGGTCCCGATTTTCATTTCATCCACTATGAACGAGGTAATCGCGCTCCAGGATATCTGTTCCTCATATGGATTGTTCTTATTGACGAATGTCATGACCTGTTTCAGCTCCCTCATTCTACCTTCATCCACGTGTTTGCTTAAAAAAATCCGGACATACTCATTGATGAAATCCGAGTTTTTCACACTGGCGTCCAGCAGCAAGGCAACAGCCGTCGTCGGTGTGACATCCAACGCGTAGCCTAGGGTCCTAATGTTCTCAAAAGATCGTTGGGAAAACCGCATGGTGATTCGTTCCTTCTGTCCGGCTGGAATTTCACTCTTGATTGAGGCATTAGCTAAGTCTCCTCTATATAACGTTTGATCCAACCAAATCTGGCGACGGAAATAGACGGACATATGCTCCATGACCTTCTTCGAAACGACACCCGCCTCGCAAATATCCACACACACATCCTTAACCGGTGTATTCGTGATATAGGAAATCCGGTAGATGCATTCCTTTAGCGTAACCGGAATTGTTGGCCTGACATCTCGTTTTTTATCCGATCGGGTGGATCTCAACTTTTCTTTTAACATCCTTTTTCCCTCCAAATCTCATTTTATAGTTAGGACACTGTCATTTAGTCCCCGGCTAATTCTATTTATATGAGAGTGGCTGGGGAAGCATGTATAACTTTTGAAAAGCCTGTCCAAGATGAATAAAAAGACAATCGGGAGGAGAACCGTCTATGAAAAAAGAGGACGCAGCTGCGTTGGCAAAAAAAATGATTGATAATGCAAACATCTATCATTTGCCGTTGAAAAAAGGGAATAAGAAAAAATAATCTCATTTATCCAAAGTCATATTACTTTTTTTCGGAGATAAATGGCCTATAAATCTAGGACAATGTCAGGGTGTCCTAGATTTATAGGCTATTCTAATAATATATTTTACCGAGGTTTATGGTATAAGATATAATTTCATATCCCTAATATATTTTCATTAATTATCCCCATTATTGATTTCCTTTTCTCTTATTATTCAAAAGTTGCCTACCTTGGTATAGGGGAAGGAATCTAAACTCTGATTATTATAGAATGTAGGATTATGAAATAATCCTACATTCTATAATAATCAGAGTTTATAGTTTTAAAAACTATCCCAGTCAATGGTATGAAAGGTGATCAAGCTCTAGGAGGAATTGTCATATTCCACTTTTTAATTTTTTTCACAAGGGTTGAGTGATCGACACCTAAATATTCAGCTGCTTTTCTTATCGAAGGTTTCTTTTGTAGAGCTTCGATAATCATTCTTTTTTCAAACTGTTCCATTCTTAGTTTTAAGGTATGAGCTGATTCTGAGTAGCTATGAATGCTGAAATGTGGGGGGAGATCCACGGGCTCAATCGTAAACGATGGGACTGAAACAATCATACTCTCAACTAAATTCCGTAATTCTCTCACATTCCCTGGCCAATGATAGCTTTGTAAAATATGTTTTGTTTCAGATGATACATGCTTTTCGACATTATATAATTTACAAAAATATGCAAAGAAGTGATCAAGTAAGATTTCAACATCTTCTGGTCGCTGACTTAATGGAGGAATAGATAATTCAATAACTTGTAGTCGATAATACAAATCTTCACGAAATTCGCCTTTTCTCACTAATTCTTGTAGATTCCTATTAGTTGCCGAAATAATTCTAATGTCTAATTGCTTTACTTTGCTTCCACCGAGTCTTTGAATTCTTTTCTCTTGTAGGACACGAAGTAATTTGACTTGCAAGGAAAAGGGCAGTTCGCCCACTTCATCCAGCAAAACTGTTCCTTTGTCTGCAAGCTCAAGGAGGCCGACTTTACCTTCCTGCCTCGCCCCGGTAAACGCTCCTTTTTCATATCCGAATAGTTCAGACTCTAATAGCTGTTCAGGGATAGCACCGCAATTTACTTTAATAAACGGCTTATCTTTTCGATCACTTAATTGGTGAACTAAATTGGCAATAACCTCTTTTCCAGCTCCTGAAGGGCCAGAAAGTAAAACACTTGTTGGGAACGAAGCAATTTGTTTTACTTTCTCGATTATTTCCCTCATTTGACTACTTTGAAATATTACCTTTTCATCCGTTCCGTCGGAGGAAAAGGTGTAACGATTTGGGCTCATTTCTAAAAAACTTTTTGCCTTTTTTAACTCATTTGTCAGGTCATTTAACTGAGTAATGTCTCTGACACTTGTGACGACCATATGAATGTTGCCTTCCTCATCGAAAACGGGATTTCCTGTTACCATGACATCTTTATGTTGACCAATTTGTTGCAGAATAGATATCCGCTTTTTTTCCCGTAAGACAAGGAGTGAGACGGATTGGTCAAAATGACCTTGTTTCACTAAATCGCTCATTCTATGACCTATGAGCTCTTCCCTTTGGAACCCTGACATTTCCTCGTAGGTCGAATTGACAATAAGTGTCAATCCTTCTTTATCAACGACATAAAGGCCGTCTGTGGAAAATTCGATGATTTTTTCCATTTGACTTAAGAGGGAGCGATACTGTTCCATTTGAGATATATCTTGAATAACACATACAGCTCCAATCAACTTGTCACCCTGATATAAGGGGGTCTGGTTAACCATACAATGTAACCCTGCAATGGTCATGTTCACTCCAATTGTACTTTCACCACTTTGAAGAAAGTGAGAGATTTGTAGATTAGGTTCAAACTCGCGAACATCTTTACCGATGTAGTCTTGATGATCATAATTTAATAACTTTTGTGCCGAAGCATTCATTAACAGAACTTTTTCATTATGGTCCACAAGAATGACCCCATTTGACATGGATGAGAAAATGCTTTCTAAAATATCTTTGTTCAGGGGAACATCAGCCTCCTTCCAAGCATGGTGAATATAATCACCATCTGGTGAATTATTTCACCACCTTTAAAAGCCTATTGCTACTACAACCGCCTCTATTGTGGTGAATTTTATCACCATTATCAGATTTCGACAATGAATAAACATCTGTAAAATACAGCATTCCGGATGTTGGCACGGTTCTTGCATTAAAATATTTTGTAATTTTTAAAAAGTTTAAGGAGGCGCTGAATGGAGACGAAAGGTTTATTCATTAATGGTAAATGGGAAACAAAAGATAGAACCTATGCACTTCATTCCCCATATAGTGGAGATGTTATAGGTAACATTAGTATGGCAGACGAAGTTGATGTCAAAAAGGCTTTTGAAGGGGCACAGGCGGCTTATGAAACGATGAAAGAGATGCCTGCCTATAAGCGATCAGAGATTTTATTTGAGGTTGTTCAAATCCTTCATGAACGAAGGGAAGAGTTAGCTCACGTTTTGGTGCTTGAGGCTGGTAAGCCTATTCGAGCAGCACGTGGAGAGATAGACCGGACCATCGCTACATACCAATTTGCAGCAGAAGAGGCGAAACGTATTTACGGGGAAACCATTCCTATGGATGCCGCGCCTGGTGGTGAAAATCGACTAGGGTTTACCTGGAGGGAACCATTAGGTGTTGTGGTGGCCATTAGCCCATTTAATTTCCCTTTCAATCTCGTCGCCCATAAATTAGGACCAGCCTTTGCCGCCGGAAACACAGTTGTCTTGAAGCCTGCAGAACAAACACCTTTAAGTGCGTATTTGATTGCTGAGATCTTCCAGCAAGCCGGACTTCCAGACGGTGCTCTTCAAGTGATTACAGGAGATGGAAGAGAACTCAGTGATGCTCTTATTACAGACGAAAGAGTCAAAAAAGTGACGTTCACAGGAAGTGTTGGGGTAGGCAAGCTGATTAAGGAAAAGGCAGGTTTGCGAAAAGTTACGTTAGAACTAGGTTCCAATTCTGGGTTAATTGTTGAACCAGACGTACCTTTAGAAAAAATTATTCCCCGATGCGTAGAAGGTGCATTTGCTTTTGCAGGTCAAGTTTGTATTTCGCTGCAAAGAATTTATGTTCATGAATCCATTTATGAGGCATTTAGTAAGCACTTTATAGAACAGGCAAAACAATTAACAATCGGTGATCCGATGGAAGAAACAACCGATATAAGTGCAATGATTAATCGTAAAGAAATGGACCGAATCGAGTCATGGGTCAAGGAAGCAATTGAGCAAGGCGCTAAAATTGGTCTAGGTGGGAAACGTGAAGGGTCCGTATTCACACCAACGGTTTTACTGAATGTCACAAATGATATGGCTGTTTCTTGCCAAGAAACATTTGCTCCAGTTGTTTCAATCGTTCCCTATAATGAGTTCGATGAAGCAATTAATATGGTCAATGATTCCATGTATGGACTGAATGTGGCCATCTATACCCAAAATATCATGAATGCATTGAATGCTGCCAAAAGGCTAGAGTCCGGTGGCGTCATTATTAATGATATCCCAACATTTAGACTGGATCATATGCCTTATGGTGGTATTAAAGACAGTGGTTACGGACGTGAAGGTATTAAATATGCAGTTGAAGAAATGACCGAATTAAAATTCGTTACAATAAAAACAACTTTTTAAGGAGGAGTGCACTATGGTTCATATTGTTAAGCCTAACCCGAAACTTTATGTAATGGACAACGGTCGTATGAGTATGGATAAAAACTGGATGATTGCAATGCATAATCCAGCGACAGTAAGCAATCCGAATGCACAAACTGAATTTGTAGAGTTCCCTGTCTATACTGTTCTTATTGACCATCCGGCAGGTAAAATCCTATTCGATACTGCTTGTAACCCTAACTCTATGGGACCAGAAGGCAGATGGGGAAAAGCAACTCAACAAATGTTTCCAATTGATATGGGAGAGGAATGCTATCTTCATAATCGCCTAGAGGAGCTAAAGGTAAGACCCGAAGATATTAAATACGTAGTAGCATCCCATCTTCATCTTGACCATGCTGGATGCTTAGAGTTATTTACGAATGCTACGATTATTGTTCATGAAGATGAGCTAAACGGTGCGCTTCAAACGTATGCTAGAAACGAAAAAGAGGGTGCTTATATCTGGGGAGATATTGATGCCTGGATAAAAAATAACCTTCAATGGAAAACAGTAAAACGCAGTGAAGACAATCTTGAATTAGCAGAAGGAATTAATATCCTAAATTTCGGAAGTGGACATGCATGGGGAATGCTGGGGCTTCAAATCAATATGCCAGAAACCGGTGGGATTATTCTAGCTTCTGACGCTATCTATACAGCTGAAAGCTTTGGGCCGCCCATTCAGCCACCTGGTATTATCTATGATTCTCTTGGATATTCCAATGCAGTTGAAAAAATACGGAGAATAGCCAATCAAACAAATTCCCAAGTATGGTTTGGGCATGATGCTAATCAATTTAAAACATTCCGTAAATCCAATGAAGGCTATTACGAGTAAGAGAGAAGGGGATATCTATGAATATTGCAAAGTTAGTTTTTACTCCGTTAACTTATACAGGGTGGGGAGCTTTGAGGCAATTGTTACCTGAAGTTGAGAAATATTCACCAAAGAAAATTCTTGTCGTTACAGATCCAATGCTAGCGAAGATTGGTCTAACGGAGCGTATAACAGCTCCACTTGAAGAGCAAGGCTATTCTGTCACTTTATACACTGATGTAATCCCTGAACCACCTGTAGAAACAGGAGAGAAGCTTGTTGCCTTTACTCGAACAGGTGAGTTTGAAATGGTTATTGGTGTCGGTGGAGGAAGTGCACTCGATTTAGCAAAATTAGCAGCAGTTTTGGCTGGCCATGAAGGATCTGCAGCTGATTACTTAAATTTAACTGGTACAAAAAGTATAGAGAAGAGGGGATTACCTAAAATCCTCATTCCTACTACGTCTGGAACAGGCTCAGAAGTAACGAATATCTCTGTTCTGTCCTTAGAAACGACAAAAGATGTTGTTACACACGATTATCTACTCGCAGATGTTGCGATTGTTGACCCAGAGCTGACTGTATCTGTTCCGTCAAAAGTAACAGCAGCAACAGGAATTGATGCACTAACTCACGCAGTAGAAGCCTATATTTCAGTAAATGCAAGCCCGACGACTGACGGTTTAGCTCTTCAAGCGATTCGCTTAATTGGACGATCCCTTCGCAAGGCGGTAGAGGACGGAAGTGACAAGCAAGCACGGATTGACATGAGTAATGGAAGTTATATAGCTGGCCTTGCATTCTTTAACGCTGGAGTAGCTGGTGTGCATGCATTAGCTTATCCACTAGGAGGACAATTCCATATCTCTCACGGTGAATCAAATGCGGTCCTTTTACCTTATGTAATGGCCTATATTCGTAAAAGCTGCACAAAGAAGATGGCGGATATTTTGAATGCATTAGGTGGAAATTCAACCTACTTATCTGAAGAACAAGCTTCATACAAATGCGTAGAAGAACTCGAGAGACTTGTGAAAGATGTTGGTATCCCACCTACTTTATCTGGTTTTGATGTACCGGAATCAGCTGTAGAGAGCCTAACCCAAGATGGCGTGAAGCAAACGAGAATCTTGGCTAGAAGCCCTCTACCTTTATTAGAAGACGATATTAGAAAAATCTATCAATCTGCTTTTGATGGGACGGCCGTAGAGCCTAATTAATTGAAGATGTACCAAAACAACACCCAGCTGCAGCTTGAGTGTTGTTTTGGTTTCTAGGAATTTAAAATGCACCTTCTTAAGCAAGTACCAAAATATTAAAAGTAAATCTTGAATCAAAAGGTCCCCACCGAAAAAACCATAAAATCGACCTACGTTCTGTTTCCTTCAGCTAATGAATTATTTCACGTAGTAGACATGGAACATGACTGGTTTTCACATCAGATACAAAGAGGCATAAAGACAGCAACGTTCTTCTTCACGAATACATTGCGGTCTTTTCATGTTTATAGGCCTCGTGTCACACTAAAACATTTATCTACATTGTTCTATTTTTATAAAAAGTCGTGTGCCCCTTTAATGGCTGGGTAACAAAACCTGAATAAAGTATGACCTAGTCTAGTGAATTTTAAGCACTTACTCAGAGTTTTAATAAATGTTCTACATTTTTGAAAATTAGGTGTTTTCATCCAATCCAATTAATACTAGGTTCATAAGATACAGTAATATTTGTTAAAAGGAGGATACCAAATTGCCTAAGGGTAAAAAATGTAAGGATTGTGGACATAGAAAATGCCAATGCAACGGACAAAAGGTAGTGCAAAACATTGTAGTGAATGTAAACTCACCTGAAAAAAATTAAGGATTGCGACATAGTAAATGTAAATACAAATGCAAATGAACATTGAAGTGGATGAAAAAACCCTACCTTCTGGGACAACAGAAGCCACGGGTGCAACCGGGGCTACAAGAAACTTAAATTATGCCTTTTCATAAGCTGCAAGCATATCTTCGTCTACTCCTATAATAACATTGAGCAATGTAGAAGCCCCAATTAAAATCCTCACCATCACTATCACTCAAAATGCTGTGGTTGAATTACGTGGTCTGATAGGGTAGAGTTTCGCCGACGTTCAATAATCTTGTGATGATTTGGAGGATCGAAACGATGCCCCCCAGAAATCATGTGAATTGTATTTAAAGTAAATGGAAAAAAACACGTTTGCAAGTTTAACGAGGAGCTTTTAGTGTGCTTTTAGTCATTATTTAAACAAAATTGGCCACAGTTAATGTAAGTACAGCTTTGAGCCCTAAAAACTTTCGAATTTTGGTACAAAGATTACAAGCAGTTGAACGAGGCATATAGATTCCAATTGGAATCTATATGCAGTAATTTCGAAAAGTTTATGAATGAACCTCCAGAAATAATGGATTTAGCTGTGTGCATAAAGAGTTTTAATCGTAACTAACCCGAAGATCTTGTTCCACTATGCTATTCATAATGGATATATCGATTGAATCAAGAGGGTGTAAGGAGGGAATCCTCTTTGTGTTAAAAGAAATATCTAATTTACATAAGACTTATTCTAGGTAGTACTATGGATGAAATAATGTATCAAAATGAAAAGTATTCTTCAAATATTGAGACAGAACAGAAATATTCACGGTAAACGATGGGAATCGAAGCACATTAGTATCCTGACGATGGAGTCCTTATTTTTTTGTTTCTTGGTAGTATATTCATATGAGGACGAGCATGCGAGGGCACATGCTAACAAAAATACCAAAATAGTTATTTTGGATTTTATAATGGCCTCTAAAGAGATGCTCTTTTTCAGAGCCTACTGTCCGGTCTAAAATGGTTCTCCTGACCCTATGGTGATGTCAAAGTTTAATCAACCAATCGCGTTGTATCATTTTCGTAGAATGAAAATAAAATAAATTATGGAACAAAATCTAGTGATTTTGGATTCTACCTTCTCTTAACCAAACAAGTAAAGCCTTAGTTCTACATCACCAAGAATATTCTTTATTTGTTATTATCATTTATGCCCGTCCAAATTCACTTAAAATATCAGCCAATCAGTCTGATACTGTGATTAATTTAAATGGAATTCAAATCAGGTGAATCGTTAAATATAAAATAAATATCAAAAAAATTGGATCATACCTATAAATCTAGGGTTTACTAATCCTTCATTACATAGTTTTTGCTAAACATTTCGTTCTATAAATATATACTTTTCGCGAGTATGTTTTATTTCAATTTCAATTTAGCTAAGTCATGTTGTAAAACATTATTTCCTTCTTGCGGATTAAACACAACATCATTAAGTCCAAAAACATTTGTAACAACATCTTTGTCATCCGGATGGATTATTCTTACTTCATAAGCAAAAGTCGTAACGGGAAGAGCTGTTGATCTAAAAGTTACATATTGATTAGGGGCTAGTGTTTGTGAAGCCGGATCTACCATTGGTAATAAAACAGGAGAACCTGATGACCAGTCAAACATTTGAACGGTTACTGTACGAAAGTCATCTGGATCAACATTCATGGCTTCAACAGTGAGAAATAAAGTAGCAGAGTGTCTTCTTAATACACCGGTTGATAGAATATCATTATGACTCATATTAAATCCCTCTCTCATTTTCAAATTTGGACAAGTAGTCTCGTAATATATAATGTCTCAAAAAGAAAATTGACACGGACAAAAGTGGAATCGATTTACAAACATTCACAGAGAGAACTCCTCACTAGCACCAAGACTACTATCGGAGGTTTAACAATGAGAAGTTATTTGAATAATTGGGCTTCAAGAAATTAACAAAGGACCGTACTGAGATAGTAGACGGTTAGTCATTCAGTGAGATGGAAACTAGTATTAGACATTAAGGTTGAATACACCTCTCTCAAAGTTTGCACTCCATACTAAAAAAGAGAAGACTAGAAAATCTTCTCTTTTTTCCATCATTTAATCCTTATCACTATAATTAGTTCTGCGCTCTCCCAACTGTTCTGCAGCCTTTTTGGCCTTTTCCTGTTCAGGGTTTGTATAAAGGGCTGCTGTAGTGGTTGAAGTATGACCAAGCTGAGTCATCAGCAAATGGATATCCCCTGATTGCTCCATTAAGTTTGTGCCGTAAGTATGTCTTAGTTTGTGTGGGGACATGGATTTATTGGACTTAAAGGCCTTCGTGTATTTCTTTACAAGAGCCTCGATGGCACGGTTGGAAATAGGGGTTGCTCCATCATTCACCTTAGTCAAGAATACATATGCCGTATCATCGTTTGACCCCTTATAGCGCTCTTGTCGTACAGCCAGGTAATCTTTAATGTCCTGCATGGATGGAGGAGAGACAGCTACGACATCCTTTTTTCCGCCCTTACGTAAAACATGTATTTGTTTTTCCTCAAAATCCAAGTCTCGTAACCTTAAGTTAGATAATTCGTTTACCCGAATCCCGCTTCCTAGGAAGAGGGATAAAATCGCAAAATCTCGTTCCTTGTCTCTTTTAAAATAGATTAGTTTCCTAGATTTTTCAGGTAGTTCCTTTTCATAGTCATGCTTAACAAAATCAAGGAATCTAGCATCGTCATTGTTGTGAAAAATCTTAGTCGATATTCTGGAAGCGCGCGCCCCTAATGTTTCTTTCACTTTGTTCACTTCAATCTTAAGCATGACATTTCGATAGAAGTAAGGTTCACCTTCATCATTTTCTGTTTGAGTCGTTAAATACTTGAAAAGGGATCGTAATGCTGAAATTTTCCGATTTACGGATACCCTTTCAGCCTTTTTCGTTTCTTCCTTATTGATGGGAATATTTCGCCGTTCCAAAAACTTTATAAAAGACTGAGCTTCTACTAATTTCAATTTTTCCAACACTGAAAGAGGGATATCTTTAATAAGTTTCTGTTCAGCAATACCTTCTGCCATCAACCACTCTAAAAATAATTTATAGTCAAGAACATAATTCAAGAGAGTGGAAGGGGATCGAGTATCCAGTTTATTATCGACATATTCAGCGATGTAGAATGGCATGGACTTAACCAGCTGTTCCAATTTTTGTTCATGAACTTGATGTTGTCTGGTATTGGCCATACGGTAGCTCCTTTGTTAAAATTTATCATTTTTGCGTAAAATACAATTTTTACGTATAAATGGATGTGAAAAGAACGTGAAATCATTTTTAAAAATCCGGCTTATCTAACGGGGACTTTGACATAACCATATCCACCAGGGTATTTGATATTAGATCCGCTATAGCTTTCAACCGCTTCTCTAGATTCAAAAACTTCACGTACCGTTGTTGCTTCGTCATTCGTATTAATATGATAGTCTCGAATTTTGTATCTCATCGAACCCCCTTAATTAAAAGATAGAATTTGTTTTGTATAATCCGTAAAATCACCGAGGTGGTTATCGACGATCTTTTCCAAGATGTCTAAATTAAGGGTTTGATAATCATGTACTGCAATGTTTCGAAATCCAACCATAGCTTTAAGGCGTTTGGCTATGTTTTCGTCGATAATCGAGTGAGTTTGCAGCATATCAAAGGCATCCCTACTGGTCTGAGGCAATCCAAGACGCTGTTCAGCTACTATATGCATGGCCAAGTCGATAGAGGATTCACATGCACGTTGTATATTGAGGATAATGGAATCCTGTTTCGTATAATCTTTTAAGTTTTTTGGGTCGTTCGCATAAACATCCTTAACGCGGTTGATACAGCGTTCAATAACACTGATTTTGTTTAAAATCACATCATTTTTCATAAATAGACCCGCTTTCACCTATTTTTTTTAAGATATTTTCGCGTTCCTCGTTCAATTTTGCGTACATGCTAAGGGCAGTCATTTGATTGTTTTTAAGTATTGTTTCATCCTTTGAATAAATAACCGTACCGGTAGTATAAATTTGTGCTTTGAAAACAGTTGACGCTGTACGAAGATTAACCAAATCAACTTCAATTTTTAAGTTATCCGCTAAATCTTGAGCGAGTCTGAATATTTCATATGTAGTAAGTGACTGATTCTCACAATAGAATGCCACATCAATGTCACTCTCTTTATGTGTAGAGTTTTTAGCATAAGAACCAAAAACAATAATGAAAGTCGGCTTGATTTTGCTTATTAGGAAATCTTGAATTGCTTGAAACATTTCTGTTTTCATAAGGCACGCTCCCTAATGATTATAAGAATATTATACCAAACATCTTTCTTATATCCAACTATTCGTAAAATCAAGATTTTACGAATAGTTGGATCAATGTTCCCCTTTTTCTCATAACAAAAGTAGGCACAGGTTTACGAAGACAAAAAAGCCATCATTTAGACAGTAAATCTAGGAGAAAAAATTGAAACCGACCTAGATTCATAGGTTTAATATATTCTATCGAGGTTTATGGTGTATGGTATAGACATCGATAATTTTTCCTCTTTAATTTATTTGGGACCAAAAAAGGCTACCCATAAAGGAAGCCCTTAATTTTATGGCAAAAGTATCTGTCAAAACATTTTAGGCATTTATGCTTTTCTCCATTTTGGAACCACATGATTCCCGAATGATTAACTCATCCTTCAGAACAAATTTTTTCTTTTCAACCGTTCCGCCTTTCATTAAGGTCAACAATAAATTCGTCGCTTTTTTTCCTATTTCATATTTAGGCTGATCAATGGTCGTAATATGAGGACTAAAAATCGAGGCTATCTTCAAGTTATCAAAACCCACGACTGCAATATCTTCCGGAACGCTTAATCCATGATCTTGTATCGCTTTAACGGCTCCCAGGGCCATCTCGTCATTAAAGACAAACACTGCTTCCGGCCGGTTTTTCAGCGATAATAGTTTCACCATCTGGTCATAACCAGAGTCGATGCCGTAATCCCCTTCTTGGATAAATTCCGGGTTGACCTTTAATTGATGATTCATCATTGCCTGCTTAAATCCTCCCAGACGATCCCGGCTAAGGATGATGTTCATGGGTCCGGTAATATGGGCAATTTGTGTATGTCCTAGCTTAATTAAATGTTCTGTTACTTTTCTAGCACTACTAACGTTGTCAATCGAGACAGTCGGAATATCCAGCCCATCAACGTATTCACACGCCAGCACAATCGGAAATTGATTTGAAAGGTTTTCCAAGCTCTCTTTATTCATTCTTGCCGTTAGTAGCAGTGCTCCGTCCGCCTGCTTTTTGTACAGCAAATCAATGTATTCTTTTTCCCGTTCGATATCATTTTCCGTATCTCCCAAAATAACCTGATAGCCATTTTCAACAGCTGTATGCTCAATGCCTCGAAGCACTTCGGAAAAAAAGGGCCTTGTGATATCCGGAACAACAACTAGAATAATCTTTGTCTCTTTCGTTCTAAACTGACTGGCAATCATGTGAGGTTTATAATTCATCTCTTCAATCACCTGCAGCACTTTTTGTTTTGTATCTTCGCTGACTAAATCTGGCTGTCTGAGCACTCTTGAAACGGTTGCAGGAGATACGTTGGCCAATTTCGCCACATCGCTCATTTTCATATTCTAATCTCCACCTGCCTATTTTATCTATTTATCATTTTCATTAAGTCTATTATAAATTAATTTAGACATTATGTTTAAATATCTAATTATCTCGGAGCGTTTCTTTCAAAACATTTATAGATTTTTTCACGCCTGTTAATGGGTTCATTGTTAAATCTTCCATTTCGAGAACAATCGGTCCTTCATAACCTATCATTTTAATGATAGTAAAAAACTCTTTCTACTAGCCAATGTCATGCCCATTTCTGAGCGCAACGTAATTCCATGTCCGGTCGCCGAAGCGCTCCATTGGTTTAACATCAATCAATCCCTCGACACCATATATTCCTCTTTCTAACCGGACATCTTTCGCGTGAACATGATACACCGCGCTTCCTAATTCTCTTAGAGCAGAAATGGGGTCACCGCCCATCTAAAATAAATGACTCAGGTCAAAATTCATGCCGACCATGCCTCCAAATTGATATGTGGAGCTTTCGACCAATTGCCGAACCCTAACTCCAGCGCTTTAATCCCCAAATCCACACATGTATCAAGAATCTCTTCAAATGGCATGTAACCCAAAATATCTGTGACTATACCAATCTTCATCAGTTAATGCTCCACTTCTGCTTTATCCATTCAATTTCAATTTTTGTTCATTTAATGTACTTTCATTGTGATTCCATACAATAATAAAAAACACTGCGACGACAGCTAATAATCCCGAGAAATAAAACCCTGCTGAAATCCCGAGATATGAATTCAAAAGTCCAGCAATAAAAGGACCTGCAAACATCCCGAGCGCATAGATTGCTTGATATGCCCCCATAGCTGTCGCTCTTCTTTCAAGGGGAATCGACTCCACCGCCATTCCTAAAAACAATGGAAAAAGAATGCCTAATGAGAACCCATTCAATCCTTGAAACAAACAAAGCATCCCTTTTGTATCAATAAATGGCGTACAGAATGTAAAAATGGCTGTAAGACCGAATGCTAGTTTCAGTAACTTCCATTGACCGAATAGAGGTACAAATATTTTCCCGCTAAATAAGGTGGCAATGGCATGAGGAATCATAAATGAAAAGATAATAATGCCTATATCACTCGTTTGCAGTCCGATTTTTAACGCATACGTCGGGGTGAAACCAAACATTGTCGTAAAAATAATGCTATGCGCCAAAATCGATAGAAATGAAACTTTTAAAAGCACCGGTTCACGCATAACAGATACCAGTTCCTTCAATTTCACCGGCTCTCTTTGAACCCTTTCTTTCGTTTCGAAAATAAAAAGTGAAAGGACGATACCAGCTAAACCGATAGTTCCGCCAATCCAAAACGGCGCGTGCCACCCCCATTCATCAACGATATATCCGCTGACCATCATTCCAAGAAGCTGTGCTGTAACCACAGCAAACGAGATACTGCCCATAGCGCGGTGAAGGTCACGTTCAGCAAAATAACTAGAAAATAAAATAGTAAACGCTACCCACGTTGCTGCGGCAACACCCGCTAGCGAGCGGGATAATAGGATCCACCCTAAACTATCAGTCAATGCAAATGTCATGCAGCTCAACGTACTGACAACCATTCCAAAGATGATAAAAGGCTTTCTTACTTTTACAAGATCAGAAAATATGCCAAATGGAAGCCTGAAGAGAAATTGCATTAGTCCATAACTACCTAATACAATGCCGATAAATGTATAATCTCCTCCCATTGATTCAAGGTAAGGCGATAAAATAGGAACATAAATAAAATGTGAAAACCAAAAGACAAAAGAAAGTACTAAAAATAAAAACCTATTTGGGACTGTATGTAACGTATTCAATGCAACATCACTTCCACTTTATGCAAAATCATTTTAATCGATATTTCTGAACATGGCATATACAAAAAGGTGCCCGCAACGGTAATTGGGAACACCTTTTTAACTTACGCTTTTCCGCTTGTGTTAAACTCAAACATTTTACTTTTTACGCCAGCGATAACAGCTGCTTTTGCAGGTGTTATAATAGAACGTGGCTCGTACACTTTTCCCTCAGCTGCTAAAACTTCCCGAATCGCTTTTGACCAGACTTGTATGCTTTCTGTATTGACATTTATTTTAGCATGCCCATATTCTATCGCTTTTTTGATTTGGTGTAGCGGAATGCCTGAGCCTCCATGTAAAACGAGAGGTACGTTCGTCATATTGGTAATTTGCTGCATCTCCTCGAAGCCTAGTTTCGGTTCTCCCTGATATGGACCATGAACGGAACCCAAAGCAGCTGCAAGTGCGTCAATTTCCGCTTCTTTTACAATCCGCATACATTCATTGGGGTCTGCATACTTAATTCCACCGACGAGCCCATCTTCCGTCCCTCCGACGGTTCCTACTTCCGCTTCAACAGAAACGTTTCTCTGCTGGGCATAGTCGACAACCTGCTTGGTCATTTCAATATTTTCATCAATTGGATTGTGGGAACCATCAATCATGACGGATGTAAATCCGGCATCTATCGCTTTCTTGCACCGTTCCACATTCACTCCATGATCAAGATGTAGGGCAACTGGAACAGTAATGTTCATTTCTTCTATAAGACTTTTCACCATAGCAGCAATCGTCTTAAATCCGCCAAGATAATCGACAAGCCGGTCAGAAGCCGCTAGGATAATAGGCGCGCGTTCTTCATCGGCTGCCTGTAAAAACGATTGGGCGAATTCCAAACCATTAATATTATATTGTCCCACTGCGTAATTTTCTGCTTTTGCTTTTAAAAGCATCTCTTTCATTGATACTAAAGGCATGATTCTATCACCTCTGTTTCCCGAAATTATCATGATTCACTCACACAGTCTGAAGCGCAAAGTATTTTGAAATCACTTGGATTGTTGTTTCTTTTGCTGTTTTAATGGCCTCTTCTGCATCTAGTTCATAATATTCCGGACGGAACAATTCAACAGAGACAACGTCGGAATAACCGATTTCTTTCAATGTAGATAATATACTGTCTAAATCTATAGTGCCATGCCCCGGCCACACCCGGTCTTGGTCTGTCAAGAAACCGATTGGAAAATCCTCTGTATCATCAATGTGTAAAATAAAGATTTTCGATCCATCCGCTTTTTTCAGGTCTTCCAAATTAGATCCCATTGCATGAAAATGAAAGCAGTCGAGCACTAATCCAACATTGTTACGATTGACAGTTTCAACAATATCGTATGCCTGACCGAATGTATTTACTGTACATTGTGGATGGCCAACAAATTCCACCGCAATTTTCACACCGTACGGTTTTGCGATCTCAGATAGCTCCGTTAACACTTCGACACAGCTCTTTTTAATGTCTTCTTTCAAAATTTTATCTTCTGTTACAAGTGGAACCGCCACTACGTATTTCACACCTAGCTTCTCCGCCATAACCATCATTTTTTTAAACTCATCGATAATCGCTTTATAGCCGACTTCATCACGATTATTAAAAAATACAAGAGCGTTGAAAGCAAGTGGCTTAATATGATTCGTATTGAAAAATTCAGCTAGTTCATCAATTGAGCGTTCTTTTAAGTACTCAGGCAATTTATCCATTGTACGGATTTCGATATAGTCGTAACCATGTGTTTCGCAGTACTTGAGATCTTTGTCCAAGTTGGAATTCTCAAGCGTCGTCGCTTGGTTAAAACAAAGTTTCATTATGTCAACCTCCAATTCTTTCTGCTAAACCTAATCCGTCTCTCATTTTTTGGAGCATAAGCTTACTTGACCAGTCTGCTTTGTCAATCCAAGCAAATACTGCATTTGTAGCAATACCATCAAAATTCATTTCATTCAGCTTTCTGAAGATCGTATCAAAGTCAACTTCTGCCTCGCCGATGTTCAAGTGCTGGTGAACGGTTGCTTCAACACCTGGAGGGTTGACGATATAACGGAGTCCGTTGGATGCTTTATGATTGAATGTATCGGCAAACAATACGTGTTGTAGGCGATCACCGGCAGAATCAAACATTGGGGCAATATCACCCTTTCCATCATCGTAGAAAAACGTATGGGCGGTTGAATATACAAGGTTGATCCATGAGCGGTCAAGGGCACGAATCATATCCATCGCTCCTTCATGTGTTTCGATAAAATCGAATGGATGCGCCTGTAAGTTCAGTTTAACGCCTTCTTTCTCAAAAACCGGAATGAGCTCATCCATTGATTTAATGAATTTTTCTTCACATACAACTTCATTGAATTTAGAACCGTTAAATTCGCTGTTCATCAAATCAACATCCAATTCCACTGCCACTTCGATGGCGCGTTTCCAGTTGCGAACTGCAGCCTGGCGGCGGTCCTCATCAGGACCAGCCCAGTAGTAAAGTGGAAGCAAGGATGAGATCTTCACACCCGCGTCGCTGCACCAGCGCTTCAAATTTTTAATCTGTTCTTTATCTACTTTAGGATATTTATAGAATGGGCAAAAGTCTTCACGCGGTGATAGTTCGATATATTCATAGCCTAATTCCGCCGTTTTATCGACCATTTCTTTTAAAGATAAATTGGCATACATCGTTGGATCTAATGCTAGTTTCATCGTCGTTTCCTCCAATTTGAATGTAATTATTTTTACCACAACACCACTTAGTTTGTGTTACGAAGTTCACTGTACTGTGATTTTCCCCGTATAAAAATCAGGTTTCTCAGCCAGATCAACCGGTTCTTTTTGGCCTGATTCCTGTGCTTTTACGCAAGCATCAGCTGTTACAGCTGCAATGTATCCGTCCCATGAAGTCGGACCATTTGGCTGACCTGTCTGTTTAATAGAATCTATGAAATCCTGCAATTCTATGTCATACGCATCCATAAAGCGATCTTTCCAGTCTATTAAAATGTCCGTGCTGCGTTTTGCGCCTTTCCTTGTAACGATGCTTGCCGGTTCAGGAAGATACGCAACACCGTCTTCACCAATGACTTCACACTGGATATCATAGCCATATTTACAATTTACGAATACTTCTGCTTGAATAACAATCCCGCTTTTCGTTTCCAATATGATGATTTGAGGATCTTTTAAGTTAGCATGCGCACGACTTGCTTTCTTCGGGTAAATTACTTGAACGGATTTGTAATCATCGCTGATTAGCCAGTGCAATACATCAATTTCATGAATCAATGTATCAACGACCGCCATATCCGTTGTGTAGTTCTCATCCACTTCTGGATTACGGTGTACGCAACGGACCATGAGCGGCTCGCCAATTTCATTTCTATCAATGGCTTCTTTCAATTGTACGTAACCGCTGTCATAACGGCGCATAAAACCAACTTGTACCAAACGCTTCCCGTGTTTCATTTCCGCTTCGGTAATTCTCTTGCAACCTTCCGCTGTTGTCGCTAGTGGCTTTTCACAGAACACATATTTTCCGGCTTCAATCGCATTCAATACGTTTTGTTCATGGGCTGGTCCCCAACTTGTCACAAGCACAGCATTCACGTTTTCATCTGATACAAGTGATTGGTCATCCGGATACACGACCGCCTCAAGTCCATATTGGTTTACGACCTGCTTCGCCGCTTCTTCATTCACATCGGTTACAGCGACAATTTTCCCGCCGGATAATTTGTTTGTAATTCTTTTAATGTGCTCCCGTCCTATTGCTCCAGTTCCTATTACGCCAATATTTAATGTCATGATTATATTCCTCCTATTATACGTATCTGCATTTATGCCAATTAACCTGTATCTCTTATACTATTTTTGTTATTTCTTTAACAGGATCTTTTCCATGGTTACGGAAGTTTTGTTCAAGCTGTTCAAGTGTAAGTCCTCTTGTTTCTGGCAAACATTTTTTCACAAATGTGATAGCCAATATACCTAAAATCGCAAAGACATAGAATGTTGTAGACAATCCGACTTTATCAAGTAAAACCGGGAACGTTAAACCAATTAGGAAGTTCACTATCCAAAGGAAGAATACGGTAACACCCATACCAAGCCCACGTACTTGAAGTGGGAAAATCTCTGAAAGCATCAACCAAGTAACCGGTGAAATGGCTCCCTGCTGGAAGGCAAGAAACGTAACAGTCAAAGATAAAATAACATATGGAAGAGCAGCCGTTCCTTCAAGGAGGGAAGAGAAGATGCCAATCAATAGAAGGGCCGTCGTTGTTCCAATCAATCCAGTTATAAGCATAGGACGACGCCCAATTTTACCAAGTAGCCAAATACCGAAGAACGTGGCCAAAACGGAGATGACACCGTTTGCAATATTTCCAATCAATGCAGCTTTTGTTGCAAAACCTGCATCTTTTAAAATCTGGGTACCATAGTACATAATCGAGTTGACGCCTGTTATTTGCTGGACAATGGCAATCCCCATTCCGAGAAAAACAATTCTCCGTATCCACGGAACGGTTAAATCTTTAAATGTAGCTTTCTTAACATTGGTTTCTTCAACGAATGTTTCTTTAATTCCCTGATATTCTGATTCTGCCTGGTTTGTATTGCGTATTTTTTTCAAAACGTTCAGAGCCTCGGCATTTTTCTTCTTTGATACTAGCCACCTTGGACTTTCAGGCAACCGGAGCATTCCGAAGAAAAGAAGGATAGCTGGAAGTGCCGCTATAGCCAGCATGTAACGCCATACATGAGAACTGTCGCCCATTGTTGTACCAAGAATGGCATTGAAGATAAATGCGAGCAACTGCCCACTTACAATCATTAATTCATTCTGAGTAACAATTCGTCCGCGTCGTTCAGCAGGAGACATTTCCGCCAAATAAGTCGGAACGGTTACAGATGCTCCCCCAACAGCAAGTCCGAGTAGAAAACGGCAAGCTATCATGACCGTAACATTCGGTGCAAGCGTACATCCAATCGTAGAAAAGAAGAATAGTATCGAAAGGAAAAGAATATTTTTTCGGCGACCAGCATAATCCGAAAGCCGGCCTCCTAAAAACGCTCCAAGTGCCGCGCCTAAAAGAAGTGAACTGGCAACAAGACCTTGCGTAAGTGAATTGAGGTTAAGTTGGTCTTCTTCTGACATATACGGCAATGCGCCATTAATAACACCTGTATCATATCCAAACAAAAGACCGCCTAACGTCGAGATAATAATAATCTTGCGTAAGAATGCCATTTGATTTCCCTCATTATTCAAATGAATCACTTCTTTCTAGTTTTTAATCTTGAACTAGGAGCAATCTGTCATTTATATATTTGCGAGCGATTAACGCGTATTCTAATGGATGGGCAACAGATGGATCTTGTTCAGCCTCTACAACAATCCACCCTTTATATTGATGGTCAAGAAGTGTATGAAAAGGTTCCACAAAGTCAACGGACCCGTCACCAGGGACTGTAAACATACCAGCTAAAAAAGACTCTTGAAACGATTTTTCTTCTTTCCGACACTTCTCCAGGACCTTATGTCTTACATCTTTAAAATGGACATGTCCAATGCGGTCAATGTGCTTTCTTAACAGTGTCATGTACTCACCATCTGATACATAAATATGTCCAGTATCATATAGCAAATGAACCAAGTTTTTTTCGGTGTTTTCCATAAGACGATCAATTTCAGACAATGTCTGAACTCCTGTCCCCATATGATGGTGATATACCAACTTCAAATTGTACTGACTCGCGATTTTCCCGAGCTTATTTAGTCCGACACACAATATTCCCCATTCTTCATCTGTAAAGTAAGGTTTTCCCTTAAATACATTGATCTCTCCACCTTGAATACTGTAAGTCTGTTCGGATACAACCGCCACATCCCCATGGACAGCCTGTAAATATTGGCAGTGCTTATGGAAATCCTGTTCTGCTTTTTCGATACCATCGCGGATGATATAGCTGCTGAACCACTGACCAGCGATTTTTAAGTTTCGAAGCTGAAGTTCTTTATTCAGAGCGGCTGGTTCAGGGAAGAAACCACCTACTTCTGTCCCCTGAAATCCTGCCACGACAATATCGCTTAAAAGGTGGGATAAGGTATTCTCAGCCCCTATTTCCGGAATGTCATCATTACGCCAACCAATTGGGGCAATCCCCCATAAAATCTCCTGCATTTTCTGAATTCCTCCTTTTAATATTGTTTGGCGGTCTTTAATTTTTCTTGCCTCGCTTCATATGCCTTTTGAACACTTTCTTGTTCAGAAACTTCTGCCACACCAACATTCCACCAAGCGTCATAGCCATCTGTCATTGTTTTCGGAAGTACTTTCATTTCAATTAATGTAGATACTGATTGTTTTTTTGCATCTTCCAAAGCGGCTTTCAATTCATCAACAGTATTAGTCCGATAAGTCTTGGCTCCGTATCCTTCTGCCACTTTTGCGTAATCAATATTCATAATTTGATTGTCATGTGTTCTGAACTCACAGCAATAAGTGCCGCTACCATTCTCCATTTGCAGATTGTTAATACAGCCAAAGCCTGAGTTATCAAACAATAAAATATTGATTTTATGATTATATTGAATGGCCGTGATCAATTCAGAATGGAGCATTAAGAAACTGCCGTCTCCTACCATTGAATAGACTTCCCGGTCCGGATGAGCAAGCTTCGCTCCTAAAGTTCCTGCAATTTCGTAGCCCATGCAGGAGTAGCCATATTCAAGATGGTACGTGTTCGGAACTGTCGTATGCCAAAGACGCTGCAAGTCCCCCGGAAGTGATCCGGCTGAACCGACGACCACACTGTCCGGATTGACTGTATCATTAATTGCGATCATCGCAGTGGATTGTGCCAATTCAGTTTTCAATGCATCTGAGTATTCATTCAAGATTTGCTGTGAAAATTGGCTTTTAATTTCAGGTGTAAAATTTTCACGATTGAATGTCACTCTACTCAAACGGTCTCGTTCGGCAAGCCAATCTTCCTTCCATTCTGCAAACATTTCACCAAATTCTGTTTCGTATCCCTCTAGTAACCCCTCAAGTTGCTCAAGCGCTATTTTTGCATCCGCGACGACTTGAAATCCATCTAGCTTATATGTCTGAAGACGGCTGACATTAATGTTCAAAAACTTCGTGTCTTCAAAATTAAAAGCAGTTTTAGAAGACGTTGTAAAGTCTGTATAACGTGTCCCGACACCAATTACGAGATCTGCCTGGCGGGCTGCTTTATTGGCAGCCATTGTACCAAGAATGCCCACTCCGCCCAAGTTCTTAGTAAAAGATGATTCCACCGTTGATTTACCAGCCTGCGTTTCCACAAGTGGTATGTTATGCTTGTCTGATAGCTTGATTAAAATATCACGTGCACCGGAATACCTTGCTCCTCCTCCGACGATAATGATTGGCTTCTTACTTGCTTTAATCAGATCTGCAGCTCCATTCAGTTCCCGTTCCACTGGCGCTTTCCGATCCAAATAATGAACGCGTTTATCAAAAAATCGTTCATCGTAATCGAATGCTTCTCCTTCTACATCCTGCGAGATGCAAATCGTCGCCGGACCCGCTTTTCCAGGATCGGTCATCACTTCAAATGCACGAATCAGACTTGACATGAGCTGCTCTGGACGAGTGACGCGATCCCAATATCTTGATACCGCCATAAAAGCGTCATTAGTAGTTATCGCCGTACTGTGCTCATGCTCAAGTTGCTGAAGCACCGGATCAGGCTGGCGTGTGGCAAATGTATCTGCCGGGAGCAAAAGGACAGGAATATTATTAGCAAGTGCTGTACCAGCTGCCGCTATTAAGTTAGCAGAACCTGGACCTGCCGATGTGGTAACGGCATAAATTTTGCGGCGGAGCATTTCGCGACTATAGGCGATTGCTGCGTGTGCCATTCCTTGCTCATTCTTTCCTTGAATCACTTTCAAGTGGCCCGCATCCTGTTCAAGGGCCTGACCAATTCCAACGACATTTCCATGACCGAATACATTAAAAATCCCTTCGACAAATGGATACTCTTCACCGTCAACGTGGATATACTGCTGATTTAAAAACTTAATTAATGCTTGGGCTGTTGTTAACCTCACTTTTCCCATCCTTTGCTCACCTCTATGTAGATAATTTGCTTACACTCGTTCGGCAATTAGTTCCTCAATTTCTTCTACAACTGGCATAGCTTCAGAAGAGCTATGTTTGCTTACTACTATTGAAGCAGAAGCACTGCCAAATTTTAAGGCGCTTTCAATCTCTTTGCCGCTCACTAATGCATATAAGAAAGCGGAAGCATATGAATCTCCTGCGCCAAAGGTTTTTAATACTTTCGTTTTATAAGCCTTCGCTTGAAATACTTCGCCCGATTTGGCATAAGCATATGAACCCTCGACACCATGTTTGATGACCACTAGATCTGCGGAATGGTTAAACAAGTAACGGACAGTCTCTTCGTTTGTACCTTTTTCGGTGTTTTCCATTACATCATATTCATCACGCGTGCCTATCAAAATGTCTGATTGCTCTGCTACTAAAGAATAATAAACAGAGGTTTCTTCAATAGAATTCCAGGTATACGGACGGTAATCCAATTCAAATACGACTTTTACATGATGTTTTTTCGCCAGACTGACCGCTTTTAACACAGCTTCACGTGATGGGCTTTGCGCTAAGGCCGTTCCAGAAACAAGAAGAATTTTTGATTTTTTGATGTATTCTTCGTTTACTTCTGAAGGCGCTAAATGAAGGTCGGCTACGTTATCTCTATACATAAGGATGCTACATTCTTCAGGACTTTTGATTTCTGTGAATGCTAGTCCCGTTTTATGCCCCTTCTGATCAATCACCATATTTGATGTATCCACGCCTGCTTCGCGCATATACCGCTCGATAAATCGTCCGTGTTGGTCATCCGCAAGCTTGCCGATGAATCCAACAGTCAAACCTAATTTTGCACTGCCAATGGCAACATTGGCAGGTGAACCGCCCACATATTTTGTAAACGTCATGGTATCTTCCATCGGGCAATTATATTCATTGGCATTTAAGTCGAGGCAGGCACGGCCGATAGCAATCAAGTCAAACTCCTTGTCGGTACTAAATGTATAGTTCATCCAATTAACAGCTCCTTCTTTTTTTTACCGCTTTAAGATCCATTCATGATCTGGATCATTGTAGAATTTCCAAGTCCTCGTCGGGCCAGCCATGACATTTAAGTAATAAGATTCATAACCATCCGGTACCCCTACCGGATGATACCCCGCCGGTACAAGGACAACATCTCCGTTTTCGACAGTCATGGTCTCATCAATCGAACGGTCATCCGTATAAACACGCTGGAAGACAAAACCCTGAGGTGGATTCATTTCATGGTAGTAAGACTCTTCTAATTGCGACTCTACTGGTAAGTTGTCCTGGTCATGTTTATGCGGAGGATAGCTCGACCAGTTGCCGCTTTCTGTGTAGACTTCGACCACAAGAAGACTGTTCGCTGACGGATCCGAATCCGGCAAAATATTATGCACCATCCGTTTATTACTCAAAATACCTCGTTGTTCAACACCAACATCCTCTGCTTTAATCAATTTGGTCGGAAGTTGCTTTTCAGAAGGGGAATAACATAGTGCTACGCGGGCTTCAGTTATACCTTCTACTTGAAAATGGTTGTTATTCGATATGTAGATGCTGTCCGTCGGCACCTTTTCAAACACACTTTCACGTGTGCCTAAATCGTGGAATGTTTCTTCGCCTACTGTCACGTTGATCTTTCCAGTCAAAGCGACGATACAACACTCCGTTTTATTTAATGATTCTGAATATTTAGAGTGTGAAGCTAACTCAACTATTTTAAACTCAACAAATTCTAATGGAGAATTTACTTTCGTTACTTCCTGAACAACTGTAACACCTTCACCAACCTCAAGTTTTCCTGGTTTTTTCAGTAATTTGCTCATATGTACCTCCTTGTTTCTCAGGCAAAAAATTGGATTAATCTGGCCCGTATCTAAACGGACCAGACTTCATTTATTTTCTATGGGATTTATACGATTACTTCACGTAGCGTGCAGTCACCATTTTTTTTCGAGTGTAGAACTCCACGCCGTCTGTCCCGTTTGCATGAAGGTCACCATAGAATGAATCTTTATATCCAGAGAATGGAAAGAATGCCATAGGTGCGGGAACCCCCACGTTAATGCCCAGCATACCCGCATGAATTGTTTCACGGAACTGGCGTACATCAGCTGCACTGTCTGTATATAGGCAAGCGCCATTAGCAAGAGCGGATGCATTCGCAATCTCAACGGCCTCTGTTAAATCTTTCGCACGGACTATAGAGAGGACCGGAGCAAAAATTTCATCTTGCCAAATTTTCATTTCCTGTGTTACATGATCAAAAATCGTAGCCCCAAGGTAGTAACCATTGCCACTTGCGGCCTCGTCTTTACGGCCGTCACGTACAAGGGTCGCCCCTTGCGCTACACCGGATTCAATATAGCTAATAGTCCGTTGCTTAGCCCCTTCCCGGATAACTGGTCCAAGAAAAACGCCGTCGTCTAGGCCATTACCGATTGTAATGGTATCTGCAGCCTGTTTTAATTTATCAACTAACTCATCCGCTACACATTCTTCTACTACAACAACAGCAGCTGCCATGCAACGTTCACCGGCTGAGCCGAAAGCCGCACTTGTAATTTCTTTTGCTGTCATATCAAGATTGGCGTCTTTCAAGACAATCGAGTGGTTTTTTGCTCCTGCAAGTGCCTGAACTCGCTTCAAATTGGCTGTACCTGTTTTATAAACATATTCAGCAACTGGTTGTGAACCAACGAATGAGATAGCTTTCACATCTTTATGTTCAAGAAGTCCGTTTACCACATCATGTGCGCCATTTACAATGTTCAATACACCTTTAGGAAGACCAGCTTCCTCAAACAGTTCAACAATACGTGCTGCAAGAAGTGGTGTACGCTCAGATGGCTTTAACACGAATGTATTGCCACATGCAATTGCAAGTGGGAACATCCAGCAAGGGACCATCATCGGAAAGTTAAACGGCGTGATACCGCCAATTACACCGATTGGATAACGATACATACCCGATTCAATGTTTGTCGCAATATCTGGAAGCTGTTTGCCCATCATAAGTGTAGGTGCACCAGCGGCAAACTCCACACACTCGATGCCTCGCTGTACTTCACCGATTGATTCTGATAAACTTTTTCCATTTTCGATGGTAACAAGTTTCGCAAGTTCCTCCCAATTATCTACTAGGAGCTGCTGATATTTGAACAATATGCGAGCTCTTTTTGGAACGGCTACCTGCGACCATTTTTTAAACGCTTCATTCGCAACTTGAACTGCACGATCCACATCTTCTTTAGTTGAAAGTGGCACTTCGGCAATCGCCTCACCAGTTGCAGGATTAACGACGATCTCCGTTTGCTTTGAGGTGGATTCAATCCACTCACCATTTATGTAGTTTTTTAATTTTTTAACCTCATGTGTTACTGATGACATGCTTTTTTCCTCCTTGTTTTTTCGGAATTATCAGTCTTTTGCGATTAAAGGTTAAATGAAATCGATTTCATTTAACTTTTAATACCATCCGCATTTTAATTCTTTGTCAGGTTTTTTTAGACCAAACAAATAGATCTCTTACTTTCAACGGTAATAGTTTAGTAGTTATAGACTCAATTTGTAATAAAGCAAGTAATGAAATCGATTTCATTATCTTCTAAATCTCTAATTGAAAAGAAAGCTTCCAAAACTCAGATCGGTTACTATTGATTCAAAATCCTAATAGCCTTATTAAATTACCTTTTCTTTTTTTGAAGTAAAATATAAAAATCATTGCGACATGACTATAATTACCTCAAGCGTTTAGACACTTTATCTCCTGAATAAAGGTTGCCTATACGGTAAATCTAAAAATGAAATCGATTTCATTTACTTTATAAGGAAATACTACAATGAATTTTTTTCCTTGTAAACACTTTTTTGTATTTTTTTAAACAAACATCCTCTTTTTGTCGATTCAGAGGACCGATAACTAAAAGGAAATTAAGTATGAATACTTAGAGTACCATGACATCTATATGGAGATGAATTCGTAGGTAAGGACTATCTTGATTGTGTTGTATACAATTGCACGATGTAAAATCCAATCTCGATATTGATATTTTCAAATACTAATTTACTAGGTTCATTTACCTTGAATATTCTGCTCTTTTAAAAAACATCACCAGCTGCTCCCCATGCTTTCCCAATTCACTAATTAAGCTATACCCTGATCGAACATATGGTGTAGTTCAAATCAATCCTCCTGGATAAAATCCATTATCAGAACCTTTTCCCCTCCATTTTTTTAAATTCATCCTTATATAAAGCTTTCTATCTACATGACTTCTAATCTCTAAACTTCTTATTAATGTTCTGTTCTTACAACATAGGGCATAGAGCATGCTGAAAAACTTGCTAATAAGTGAACACAAAAAGTACTATAGCAGGAGAAAGAGAATCGATTAGGGATAACAAGAGCCAA
Organism: Peribacillus sp. TH16; assembly: GCF_016651095.1. Classification (NCBI taxonomy): domain Bacteria; kingdom Bacillati; phylum Bacillota; class Bacilli; order Caryophanales; family Bacillaceae; genus Peribacillus; species Peribacillus sp. TH16. The sequence continues at coordinate 94,079 of NZ_JAEKEM010000005.1, forward strand.
ACCTAATCTGAGAAAAACAGTGTTAACGAAATAAGGCAATTCATCAGGAAAGCTGATATTTTAGTGAAGGTAAATCTATTGTTTGGATCCCTCCATTCCTTTGTTTTTTTATTTATTTTAAAATATCTTTCTAAATTTCAATGGCTGATCATTTTTTAGAATTCCCTTAGGGTATATTTTTGCTGAAAATAATGAAATAAACGAATGCTAATTAACATAATACTGTACTAATTCCTGCTAAGAATAACATAAGACCAGGGGATGCAATCTTAATAGGTTCATGCATCCTTAACCAAGAATCAATAATAAAGAAAGTGACCCAGGAAGTTTAAAAGCTTTTCCTGAGTCACTATTTCCTGTTGCTTAATTGTTATTGATTTCTTTTATCTTTAAGACTTTTGGGGACATAGTCATTAAGTTTGTTAAATAAAGAAGTAAGGTAGGAGTTGAGTTCAAATCGATCTTCCTGAACAAATTCGGCTAACGAAATACCATTTTTTTTCATTTCTTTTCCCCCCTTCGCAACTTCCATTTCATCTTGATGATGCACAAACTCTCATTCTCTTATACCGTCAAATTGCTTTTCACAAATTTACCCGATTTTCAATTAATTATTATTTTTGAGACAGCCATCTATTGCTATCTTAATTCATATCCTTACAAAAAATATTTACAAAATTAGTGAAACTAAAAGATCATTATGAAGATAGACCCTACCTCGGTCTACTTACCCCATTATGGTTCCACACCATTTGATTATCATAATTATACAAGAAAGCGCTTACAATGTAAAATGTTATAATACTATAGATTCCTATTTACTTAGAATGTTTCTCATAATAAAATTTTATGTCCATCCAAACTGAAGGTAAAGGAATATCAAATAATATTTAACCTCACCAGCTTTTTAAGTGCGACTGCGCTTCTTTTTTATTTTTTCTTGCCTTGTTCCTTAATGGATATTTCAATATTCCTACTATAAACTTTAATAATCAAACCAATTCAAGGATTTCTTACATTGTGAGCCTTATTTTTTATAAAAAAATTTCTGTATGCGTTTTTACTTTGTGCGTACAAAAGTTTAAGAAATACTCTTTAATTCATCTGTTAAACGAATAAACTCTTCCTTATTACGCATTTTCAATGATTCATCGATTTTTTTCAATTTGGGCTTTCCTGTAATCGCTGAGAGCCTTTTTTAAAACCATTTCAGCCATCACTTCAGGTTCTAGTGGTGTTCCAGGCAATTGCTTCTCCATACGAAACCAACTCCTTAACCTTTTTTCTATTATACTAAGTAACTTGGAGATTATTATTATTAATTAAATCCTTGTCTTCCCCCCTCTTTTCTATTTGCTTATTCTCATGATTCCCATGTAACCACTCTTCTATACATAAAGATTACTAATTTTATTATTTTGAATACAAACAAGTTAAACCTTAGTCTTAATTCTAATTCGACCTTCAATATTTTATGAGGTTTGAGAATATAAGTGGTGGACTTTTCCCTTTTTTGAAAGGATTCAAACTAAGAAAAACATTACTCCAATATGTACGGTCAAATGAGCTTGAACAATAAAGTAACCTACATAAATGATTTAATGACCCATTTATTCATTCATTCAATGTGTATAAGTCCATAAAAAAAAAGGATAGTGGTTAACACCTATCCTTTTTTCATGATTGTCCTCTGCTCTCTCATTAAAAATAATCCTCATAGTTCAATAAAATGGCCTTCATGGTTTGACTGGAGTTTCCCTTTTCTTTAATTCTTTGTAGAAAGTCCATAAACAAAATCACCAGTAAATCCTCGACAGTGAGTTCTTCATCCATTAAGTACGGTGATATGTCATGAAGAAAGACCTCTCCCCGGTAAATCTCTGACTCCTTGATCCGAAGTGTAATCTCCGCTTGTTTTTCTTCTGATGTTACCTCCATCTCTTCTTCCCTTTGCTCAAAAGAGAAAAGATTGGTTGTCACCTGTTTCAACACCCTTTTTTCGATCATCGGGCGTTGAAGAAATTTTTTCTTGGAAGAAATCAAAAAGGAACATAGCTGGTCATATTTGGCTCCTTTTTTCACTTGTTCCAGAAAATCAAAATACAAGAGGGCAATCAGGTGATACAATGTCAAATTTTGAGGAGCCTCTTCAAACAAGTCCTTAATGTCTTCAACGAATACCTCACCTCTCAAATATTCATAATAGGGTACCTCAATCTGTAGATACCTATATTTAGGCAATAGGTAATCTAAAAAACCCCTTTTTTCCTTAGTCCCATAAAGCAGCTTGTTCGATAGAAGACTGAATTGACTATAGGATTTCTTCAACGGAACCCCCTCTTTCCAGCCAGGAAACAGCATGATGGATCATGAAATAAACGACTCTACGATCAGAAAGATCCTTCAAAATCGCGACTTCATGTAAGCCCCCTTTTTGACCATATTCCGTTTCCAATAGGTAGGTATGCATATATTCCTTCGTGTCTTTGTAATCCATAACATAATCCACATCCCTCCACCTTGCTAGTCCAAACCGCAGCAACAAAGTATTACAGGCCGTTTGTGTCAAAGGCTTTCCTGTCTTTTGATGATATTTGGGGCTTAATGCTTGGCAAAGCGTCCGGAGCTTGACCTTCATAACATAATCTACAGGGAATTTAATATCATGCTGCTTGTCCTTTCTCACTTTTCTCACCGACGTTATTTGATGTGATGGATTTTCCAAAGATTTTTTTTGAATAACTTTTTCTTTAGGATTCGTTTTCTTCCATTCATTGAAAAAAGGGTTCAAAGACGACATCCCCTCCCTCCTCTCTCCTCACATTCTGCAAAAATGGGAAAATACCTTAAGGTCACTTTGTCAGTTTTCCACTTTACTAACAATATAGTGGGGAAAAGCAAGCATTAGAACCGGATAAAGTATGAATTCCCTTTTCCATGGTCATACTATTTAGCAAGAATATTAAATTGCGAGGGATATAAAAATGAAAAAGATTAAGAAGGATACAGAGACAAAGAAAAAATTTGCGAAATTATTGGAACAGGCAGGTAAAAAAGCCGGAGGGAAAATTGTAAAGGTAAAGATTAAGTAAAGTGATAATAAATTTCAAAAGTACACTTAAATAAAAAATTACATAAACAAAAAAACTCTGGTGACTATATCATCTCCAGAGCCCTTTTCACGATTATCATTAAATAAATTTATTTAACAGCTTCTTTTTATTCCTTACCTGCTTTAAAAGCGGGAACTTTTGAAGTTGCAATATGTATTTCTTCTTCTGTTTGTGGGTTTCTATCAGTTCAGGCTGCCCAGTCGCGCACTTCAAATGTGCCAAATCCAACTAATTGGATTTTTCCCTCACAGACATCCACTGCTTTTTTAGTTTTGCTTGTTTTGCCACACAGTTTTTTCATTCGTTTAACGCCTTCAACAATTTTGTCCGATCAATACATTATATGAGTCTCAAAAAAGGGGGAAAACCCTTCTAATCATCATCCACTATTGTCAAAAGATGCCCGACTACCACACAGTAAAGTACCATACAAGTTGTCACTTCTTAATAATCGGCTTTTTAGTTCGGTTCTACATGAATATGAACCTCATAGACATCGTGTTCGGTTTTTAATACATTTTCAACCTTTGTAGAAATGTCATGTGCATCTTTAATTTCCAAAGTAGAATTAACGAGAATAACAGCATCTACAACAGTATTATTACCGTAATTCCTTGCTCTGATATCCTTAACTCCTTTTACACCAAAGGTATTAAGAATGGTTTTTTTATAAGTTTCTATCAGTTCTTCATCGAAACCATCTGTCAAATTAAGTGAAGCTTCTCGGAAAATATCCCAACCAGTTTTACAAATCAATAGACCTACGATAACAGCTGCTACAGGGTCAAGCCATGCAAGGTTAAATTGAGAACCAATAATTCCGACTACCGTACCTATACTTACCCAGGCATCTGAAAGGTTGTCCTTTGCTGCAGCCATTACTGATTGACTATTAATTTTCTCCGCCAAATTCCTATTATATCGATATACGAAATATATAACTATTGCACAGAACATGCCTGTCCATGCTGCGATTAAATCAGGAGATTCTTTTCTTCCCTCGAATACCGAAGAGATAGCTGTATATAAAACTTGAATACCAACAGCCACCATAATAAAAGAAGCAACCATCGATGCTACAGTCTCGGATTTCCAATGACCGTATGGATGGTTCTCATCAGCCGGCTTTTGTGCTATTTTCAGACCTATTAGAACTGCGATCGAAGCAATGATATCAGTCAAATTGTTTAGCCCATCTGCTTTTAAAGCTTCTGAGTCTGCTGAATAACCTATAAATAACTTTGCAGCAGATAAAAATATATAAGTGCAGATACTAAGGATAACTCCCCGTTCACCCATTTTTAACTCATTATACTTCTGTTGTTCCATGGCTATCCCTCCAAATATAACACTTGATTATATTACCAAGCATTAAGTGGGTGGGTCTATAGCAATCTTTTGTTGTTAGTCCATAGAAATAACATCTGTCAAAAAAAGTTTCCTTAAGCAAACACGGTAAAGGTCATTATTTCCTAATCATATTTTTTACTTTAGTGGTTTTTTTTTGAAATACCTATGGAAGTACTTCTTATTGTTGTAAATCCACACGAATCAAAAAAAGGGGAAATTCCGCCCCCTTACCCTTACTGCAACTTCATCAATGATGGTTTTATCCAAACTTCAACTTTATATTTGCTTCAAAGATCGTCTGTTATCGTTCAAATTGGTTGATTCCTTCATCTCTATGAAGAATTTCCCTACATAATCTTCTTAATCAATATAAGACAAAAAAAAACGCTAGTTCTTAATTAAGGAATGAATTTTCCATACATTTGTAACTTATTTAGGTTGCTATTTTTCTTCCATCAAATGTGCTTCAAACATATCAATAATTGCAAGGAATCGTTCGGCTTCTCGGAAAACATGATCCGCCAAAAGAGGATGGATAATACTCTTAATTTTACATTCCTCAATTAGATCCCGGGCAGTTTTCTTAAAATCTCGCAGTGATACTACAGACACTCGATTCTGATCAAGAAACTGATCCAAGAGAGGAACGGTCTGTGATTGTGGTTTCATAGACTCTAAATCAGTAGCCTGAAAGACCAATTGATCAAAATCATTGCTAAAGTTTCTCGCCATATCTACAAGCTTTCTTTCCGATGGGTCAAGTAAGTGTCCAATAAATTTAGCGTGGTCGGCCATTATTCTTAAAAAGAAAACATTCTCTTTAATGATAGCATCAGGTAGTGGTTTCAATTTCCCTTCGTTTAATTCAATTAATCTTTTTCTAAAATAATTGGCTTCTCTACTTGTATGATCCACTAAAAGAGGAAAATTGTTTGCTCCTGGTAATTGACAGGTTAGTATCAGTCCTAATACTTTTCGCTTAAATGCGAATATACCTGTTGCAGCCTGTTGGACTTCCGAATTAAATCTTTTAATTTGTTCTGGATCGGTTTGATTTGTAAATGAATGTGATTGCTGTTCAATCCTTTCAAACAATCGATAAAACTGATTAGCTTCTTCAATTAACTGTGTATCTTCACATCTAAATCCTAGCCTAAGAAATAAAGAGTGTTCTTTCATAATTCTAGACCAAAAACGTATTTCATCTAATGAACGCGCAACAAACATTCCAGATGCTATTCTCATATTAAATTCTTGTGAATTCTCAGTCATAGCTAAATCCCCCTTAAAAAAAACCATCTTTCAAATTTTATTAACCGGGAGTCATAAAAAGACCTAAGTAATAATACGAATCAATTGTTAGAGTCACCATCAACAATCTGAATATTCTAATTTAAATTAGTCGTTTTCTCTGAATGTATGAAAAAAAATTACGGACAAAGAATTGTTCGTGAATCGTTGAGTCAGCTTAAAATATTATTAATTATTAACTAGAAGGTGAAAGCCTCTATACATAGAAGTAAGCCTTTGTTTCGTTTAACAAAAGCTTCATTTTGATGAGTTTCTTCTATTATTTATTGCTACTTTGAAGGTCAATCTATAATATAATGCATCCTACAGAAATTGATATTTTCACACAACGTTCATATATCGATGAAAGCGTTTGCAATTATTGGTGTATACTATATGTTATACAACCGATTGTTACACTAGCTTTCTTACTATTTATCATAAATAATGGATTGCTAGCATAAAAATTACTTTTATAAACCAGACAGGAAGGAGATGATCAAATGATATTAAAATCATTGAAAAAAAATGGCATAATGACAATCACTTATTTTAAAGATGGGTTTTTAGAAACTTGCAAGGGCCATATGTATAAACTGAACCTTTATGAACAAACCCTGTCCTTAACGGATAAAAATCAAAATATTTTCTCCATTCGATTATCTCACATCAAGGAAATACATTAATTTAGGTACAAACGAGATTTGAGGAAAACCAAGGACTTTAAGAAAATCCCTCTTGATTGGCTGTTCGAAATATTATTAATCCTAACATAAAATCGAGTAGGAGGGGGTTAGTCGCCCCCTCCTACTCGATTTTTAATAGTTAACAAGTTAAGAAGCGTTCTCCTTTTCGGTTGGATCCTCAGGCCATACATTTTCATAAGCATAACCAGTCAGACTTTCAACAACTTCTTTCGTTTTTGGATTAACGTCTGCTTTAGAACCATTATTTTTTAAACGATCAATTTCATCTACTAAGATTTCATGTGTTTTTTTATTTAATTTGAAAGTGAAAGCTATGCACATTGAAATTACTAGCAACAGTGAAGTCCCAATCACTAACGTATATACGATAGTATGAATTGCTTCAGGTGTTTGTGTTGCTGATCCTTCGACAAAACCACCATATTCTAATAGAAGACCAACAGCCATAGTAGCAATTGCTACAGAAGATTTTCTAGCAAATGTCATAACTGCAGCAAAGAGACCTTCACGTCTTTGTCTTGTTACGATTTCATCGATATCCGGAATAAATGGGAAAACATTCCACGGAGTGAATTCCAATATACTTCTACCAACTTGATAAATCCCAGCAATTATAAATAACAAAACGATCATTGAACTTGGTTGAGTTAAATAAATAACATAAAATCCAATTAAACATAAGATCATTATAGAATAAGCTACTTTAAATAAATTTGCAGGTCCCACTTTAACAATCAAAAATCCTGCTAAGATTGTCACCGGTATACCAATGATGCTTAATGAAAGTAAATTAGCACCAAGTGTAGAAGATGTACCTAATGCAAATATACAGAAATATATGAATACTGTATTAAATACATCTTTCCCAGTAAATGAGAAAAGATAAATTCCTAAATGTTTTCGGAAACTCTTGATTTTAAAAGTTGTAGCAAATTCCTTAAGCACAGAACCAATGGCTTTTAATGTTTCACCAAATCCTTTAGTCTCATTTGCTTTTTCGAGGATTGCTTTTTCTTCCTCAGGTGAAAGCTTATTTTCCCATGATGATTTATACGAAATAAATATACAGATTGCAAATAGTATAGCAAAGAAGGCACCGTTAATTAAGTAAGCGTTGGCATTGTTATCTCCAAAATAAGCAATTAATTGCCCTGGAACAAAAGTAGCTAAAAACGTACCTGTACCAGAAAGAAACATTCTTGATGTTGACATTTTAGTTCTTTCTTTAAAATCTTTTGTCATTTCAGAAGGTAGTGTTTCCCAAGGGATTAATACCATCGCTGCAATTATTTCGAATAGTAAATAAGTGAAAAGATAGTACCAGTAGTTCATTCCTGATACCCATAATAAAACATAAGTAAGCATTAGAGGTGAACCGATTAATAGGAAAAAGCGACGTCTACCGAACATTCTACCTAACTTATACTTAAAGAAATTATCTGATATACTTCCAACAAACAAAGCGATAACTGCATCGACAATGCGAGCAATGGCAATGATAGAAGCGGCTTGTACCGGTGATAAACCAGCAAACGTTGTAAAGAAAAATAGTAGCCAAGCTCCAATAATGGTAAAAGCCCCACCACCCATTATGTCTGTTAATCCAAAACCGATACTAGTACGTAATGTAACCTTTCTATCTTTTCTAGACATGGATATTCCCTGCTTTCTCTTCTATTCTGGTTGCAAAGATTTTGATAATAAAAACGCTTACATTATTGACTTAAAAAATGTAAGTAGATAATAAATTTGTAGTAATTCATATGTTAATGTAAAAAAATTAAAGCGAGAGAATCACTTTTAAATATTAGTTTGTTTATTAAACAAACTAATCGGTAAAATAATGATAACGCTTTAATATAGTTGCGTCAATTATAAAATTTAAAATATTTTGTGAATTTTGAAAACGCCCAAAATTGGTTTCCTGAGTAAAAACTCCAAGATAATTGCAATTAATCTCTAAATCATGAACATTCTGATACTATTAGTCTAGAAAAGGTGCGTGATCAGTATGTGGAAAAATATTTATTCAAATGGAAACATTATCAGTCTGACATGATTTTATTAACAGTGAAATGGTATGATACAACTTGAGCTTTCATAATTTAGTGGAGATGATGGAAGAACGTGGCTTATCGATGGCACACACACCGATTATGCGTTGGGGTTCATCAATATGGACCGGAATTAGATGAAAGAGTACGAGTACGACGTCATCTTAAGTCAACAAATGACTCCTGGAGAGTCGATGAAACCTATATCAAAGTAAAAGGTCAATGGTTGTATCTGTACGTGCAGTGGATTCCGAAGGAAACACGATTGATTTTTATTTCAGTAAAACAAGAGACAAAAAGACTGCAAAGCACTTATTCAAGAAAGCTTTGCGGTCTTTACATGTTTCTAAACCTCGCGTCATTACGGTGGATAAGAGTCCTTTTTTTCTATCAAATCATATTTGCATCAGAACTGCCTTTAACGAGTTTCTTCTATTATATATTGATAATTTGAAGGTCTCTCTCATATTCCTTAACCAACTTATAAAAAGTCGTCTTTTTAACGCCTAATTCCGCCATAGCTTTAACGGCTGTCATCTCTCCTGCTTTCCAAAAATCATAGACTTCTTTAAACTCTTCCGTTACTTGTGCTTTCGGTCGGCCGAAAGGCACACCGTTTTGCAAAGCCACATCAATTCCTTCACGCTGCCGTTTTCGAATACGGTCCCGTTCCTCTTCTGCCATCCAAGAAAGGATTTGTAAAACTAGATCTGCAATGAAAGTCCCTAAACTATCCTTAAATTGAGTTGTATCCAACAAAGGCATATCCATCACAACGATATCTGCCTGGATATTTTTCGTGATGTCATTCCATTCTTTTAGAATTTCTTCCTTGTTTCGTCCAAAACGATCAAGTGAATGAATATATAGGACATCCCCTTTTCGGATCATCCGTTTTAATAGTTGATATTGTTCTCGTTCAAAATTTTTCCCACTCTGTTTATCCATAAAGATATCTCGTTCATCAAGCCCCTTTTCTTTCATTGCCTGAAATTGTCGCCCTTCATTTTGATCTTTGCTGCTGACTCGTATGTATCCAAATTTACGAATATCCATTTTTTCACTCCCTCTTCTACTTTTCTCTTATTCTACCAAAAACGTTCGTAAAAGTGTATCTAAATACACGAACGTTCGTAAAATGATTTCTATCTTTAATGAACGTTAAAACCAGATGATTTTGCACAAAAAAGAACCGTTCGTAAAAGTCTACTTTTACGAACGATAGCAACAAACAGCTGTTTTGTAGAGAAATTTCACCGTTCGGAATCGAGCCCAATTCAATTATATAAATTTAAAAAGGGCTCTTTTTCCGAATAATTGGGGAAGGATCTGTAGCTTCAGCAGTTTCAATTGATTCAGTGACTTCTTCAGATACAGAAGGAGCAATCACATCAGATGAACTCAGTAAATATTCCCAAATTTGTCCATTAAACCGATACATGATACGCGTTTTCGTATCAATAAACAAATTTCCAACTGGTTGAGATTGAGGGCGTTCAGCTAGTGTACCTGTTTGGATAAAAAGAACACCCCCTGCATCCTCAACAAGTTTGATCAATCCATCTAATAATTCACCATTGATCATATAGAATTACCTCACTTTTTTATATAGATATAGGGGATAACAAATCAGTCAGTTACATGTATATTCTAATGAGACGTACATCAAAATCAAAGGAAACAGTTAGCCACAATTTTTTAGAAAATCCTTGGCTTTTTGTCATGTAAAAAGAACCAAACTAGCAAAACTTCCTTAAGGATTGACTCCTACCGAAAATGGACGATCGCCAACTGGAATGGTTGCAATTACCGTATTGGTTACTCCATCAATTACGGACACGCTATTATCGTCTTGATTTGTTACATAAATACGATTGGTTATCGGATTGACTCCTACTCCATTAGGATTAGTCCCGACCGGAATAGTAGCAATCACAGTGTTCGTTAATCCACTAATCACTGAAACATCATTAGTGGTTCGATTTGGTACGTATATAGCATTCGTAGTTGTATTAACTCCCACTTCACCTGGAGTAGTCCCAACCGGAACGGTAGCAATCACCGTATTGGTTACTCCATCAATCACGGAAACAGTATTACTGGTGAAATTAGAAACATAAATACGGTTAGTGACTGGGTTGACCCCTACTCTGAATGGATTAACTTGGACGGCAATGTTAGTAATTATTGCATTGGTTGCTCCATCTATTACAGAAACGGTATCAAAATTGAAATTGGCTACATAAATTCGGTTAGTCAATGGATTGGCGCCTATCCCAGTGGCTAAATTGAGACCTGGAATGGTAATGGTAGCAACCACCGTATTGGTCAATCCACTAATTACGGTAACGTCTTCAGTAGCGTCCAATGAATTAAAATTTGCCGTATAAATGGCATTAGTAGCTATATTGACTGCTGCATCCCCCGGTTCATCCCCGGTTGGAACGGTAGCAATCACCGTATTGGTTCCTCCATCAATTACAGAAACGTTATCACTAAGCCTATTTGCTACATAAATACGGTCCGTTAACGGATTGACATCCACCCCCGCTGGATTGATTCCAACCGGAATGGTAGCAATTACTGCATTGGTTGCACCATCAATCACAGAAACAGTATTATCATTAAAATTTGCTACATAAATAAGATTTACTCCGATGACTCCTTGAGGTCCTTGATCGCCTTGTGGTCCTTGGAATCCTTGAGGTCCTTGAACGCCTTGTGGTCCTTGAACGCCTTGTGGTCCTTGGAATCCTTGAGGTCCTTGAGGTCCTTGAACGCCTTGTGGTCCTTGAACGCCTTGTGGTCCTTGTTTAGATTTGCATTTGCATTTGTTATGTCCGCAATCCTTACATTTGTTATCATTGCATTTGCATTTGCTATGGCCGCAATCTTTACATTTTTTATCATTGCATTTGCATTTGCTATGGCCGCAATCTTTACATTTTTTATCTTTTTTATCCTTACCCAATTTTTTCACCCCTTTTCTAAGGCATTACTTCTATCCTATGAAACTGGCATTAAATTGGATTGGACAAGCATCTATGAAATGGGTGCTACGCGCCATTGTTGAACAAAAAAAATTCGCGACATGTATATCGCGAATTGCTTCCAGGAAGTCTATGTCTATGCTAAAAATGTCCAGAGTCCCTATTTATTAATATAATCTTGTATATCTTTCTTATAGGTAGCCGTTCGAAAAAGTGTACTTTTACGAACGGTAGCAACAATGCTATACCGCCCATTTCGGAAATTTTATATGCTAAAAGAATTCCAACCTGAAAAGTCGATCTCCTCTACGTTAAGGAATCTGCTTTTTTTACTTCTTCTTATAGAACTAACGCATCCGTTATCTCAATAAGAGGTACCTCCAAATTTTATCCTATGAACAGAGATGGAGACTTTTGTGTCATTTTCCTAATTAGAGCATTAAGTGATATTACCCATTTAATTAATTTCCTCCTTAAAAACAAATAAGGAGAGGTTTCTGTATGTCAGGTTGTGAATCAAGGTGTGACGACGGTTTTGGATTTGGTGGAGGTTTCGCCTTTATAGTCGTTTTGTTTATACTCTTAATCATTGTTGGAGCTAGCTTTGTTGGTGGCGGCGGTGGATACGGCGGAGGCGGTTACGGAGGCTTCTGATAAAAATAGTATGAAAAAAGCCGACCTTTATTGGTCGGCTTCTTCAAATTTGATTCCTATTTCTGGGGAATAATAGCTATTTTGAACACTCTAATTATGGTCCAGACGACAAAACACGAAAAACTATGATAATACATTTTATGAAAAATATAGCACCGAATTTCCTACGCTAGAACTAACGCACCCGTTAGTTGATTAAGGAAGCTACGTCAATAACAATATTCTTGATTTGGATCGAACGTTCCCATCTTCCTTTCTGAAGTATTAACCTAGAGTTTAATATAGCTACAAATGGATCAACATAGCAAAATGGATTGTCCTTTAACCAGACAACCCTTTTTGCTGTTATTTATTCAATTCAACCGTTTCATTAACATCTGTCGATTTAGAACTTTGCCCTGTCATGCGTTTATAGAGAAAGGCGATTTTCTTCGTAAAATTACCGGTTTCCCAATATTCGGCTGCTTCCGCTTTTACCTTTATCAAGACAACGTTAGGATCATCATAAGAAGTTTGCATAATTTTCTCATATACTTTGCTCCACAATTCCTTTTTCTTGTCTAAATCATCAACGATTTCTGCTCTTCCACGGACGGAAACATAGGATTTACCTGCATAAGCCACATTAACATCTTGATCATGTAAAATTTCTTCATATTTATCAGTTTCTTTTTTAGTGAAAAACCATAAGTCACCATCAAACTCTACTTCTTGTGTTTTCATAGGACGAGAAACAAGCCCTTCATCAGTAACCGTAGTCAGCATGGCCGTGTCTACGTCTTTAATTAACTCTCTTAATGTTTCCATTTCTTCTTGTTTCATCATGTTAGACATTTCCATCACCTCATTAATATTTATAGAAGTAATCTACCCTTTACACCAACTTTTAATCAGATATGGCGGATTACTAAACTAACTCTAACAAAATGAAACTTTAATAGAGCAATAAAAAAGCCTAATTTCTTCGCACTAAATGGAGAAATTAGGCTTTTTAATATTTAAATTCCTTAACGTTGTAAATCCGCATTTTCCTGACGCTATCCCTAATAGCAAGATATCATCTATGATTTCCAGTTCTTTCTCTTTAGGTTGGTTAAACTAAATATTAAAACATCCTTTAAAACCTTCTTGTAAATGTTAAACAACGGTAGTATCATTGCTTAGTTTACTTATCCACCATATTAGGACTACCGTCAGAACTAAACTAATCAATAGCCATATTTTCTTTCCCATATCACTACCGCCACGCTATATAGTCGCTTTTATAATGTTTTCTTGTTCAACTAACCTGCCCCTTTAGCTCTATAAGAAAAAGGCTGCCTTAGCAACCTTCCCCATGAACATTTTACATATTGAATACAAGTAATCTCTTATTGGCGTTGCATGATTCTTATATTTAAAACCGACCGACCTTTCTAGTTTAAATTAAGTTCAATTATGCTGTTTAAGAGATACCTTTAATGATCTGAGTTAAGCCCTCACTAATTGGTGTAGCTGACCGTCCAAGAAGTTTTTCGAAATCATTGCTTTCTACTTCAAGGGTGCCTTCTCGAACGCCTTTTTGGATATCAATGAGCATAGGAATAAGGAAATCAGGTAAGCCAACACTTTTCATAATATCAGCATAAGTAGCATCATCAACCTGTTGAACAGGTACTTCTTTACCCAATACATTACCAACTGCAGATGCAAGTTCTTCCTGAGTCAATAACTTGCCAGAAAGCTCATAGATTGTATTTTCGTGTCCGTTACCAGATAGTACCGATGCCGCAGCTTCTGCATAATCTTGTTGTAGTGCCCATCCTACCTTGCCATTTCCTGCTGATGTCACCCAAGGAGCTCCTGCTTGAACACCTTGAATACTTGAAATTTCATTCTCCAAATACCAGTTGTTGCGTAAGAAGGAGTATGGAATGCCTGTTTTCAGAATGGATTCTTCTGTTGCCTGATGCGTTGGAGCAAGAAAATTTTTACTTTCCTTTGCATTGGCCAAGCTAGTATAAGCAATAAATTTAACTCCAGCACGCTCTGCCGCAACTACCGCATTTGAATGCTGACGTATCCTTGTTTCATTGTCTCCATCCGCAGAAATAATTAACAAGCGATCAATTCCTGCAAAAGCTGTATCCAATGTTTCTGGACGATCAAAATCTCCTTGACGTACGTCTACTCCGCGAGTTCTTAATTCTTCAGCTTTCTCTGGATTTCGCACACTTACAGCCAGTTGATTAGCTGGTACAGTTTTCAATAAGGTTTCTACAACTTTCGTTCCCAACTTTCCTGTTGCTCCTGTTACTAATATTTTCATTTGGTATTCCTCCAATAATTTTTTATATTCAAATTAAACATGCATTAACCTGTATCTATATCTAATACATGTATTTATAATAGATACATGTAGTTGTCTTGTCAACCAATTTATAAACCTTTTATATTTTCTTCAAATTTTAAGGTATAATACGTTGTAATCAAATTAAATACATGATTAATCTGTGTAATAAACTTTGCGATGAAGTAAAAGGTAGGTGAATGATATGTCCATCAGCAGCCGATTTACCGTTGGTGTTCATATATTAGCTCTTATTGAATTAAATAAAGAGGGAATAAGCTCATCGGAGTTCTTAGCGGGGAGCGTAAACACGAACCCAACCTTGATAAGAAAAATTATGGGTATGTTAAAAAAGGCAGGGTTAATTGAAGTACAACCTGGTATTGCAGGGGCAAAACTAGCCAAGGAACCTTCTTATATAACATTACTTAACGTTTATAAGGCGGTCGATGTTGTGCAGGAAAAAGAATTGTTTAGTGTGCATGAAAATCCGCACCCTGATTGCCTTGTGGGCAGGAACATTCAAGATTCGATCACTCCTGTGTTGTCAGCAGCTCAATTTGCTATGGAAAAGGTACTGGGAAATGTAACCATTGAAGATATTGCTAAGGATATTGTTGAAAAAGAAAAACTTAAAATACAATAATAAATTAATAAAAGACATTCTTGAAAACAGAATGTCTTTTTTTCGTAGTCCAAATCCCTTCTTTAACCTGCCCTGCACCGTTTGTTGCATAACAAAAGGAGCTACTGATTCGCTTGGTAATGAAGTAAAGCACCCGTTAGCTTAACAAGAGGTATAATTTATCTTGTAAACAATAGGTCTAAAAACTTCTTTAATCCTTTTTCGTACATCTTAAAGAGTTTATTTAATTTGGATGTCTTTTCTTGATTATGTTGGTTTCTCACGGTTTAACCCCTTAATTATTAAACATTCTATTTCTCCCTTTTCATCTTCCATTAACCTGCCCCGTTAGTTCATTAACAAAGTATCAAACTTTATTTCATGTCTACACAAACACCATTTACTGTATCTTTTAGTATTATGGCTCGTGTAGCGTTTGTGAACTTACTAGTCAATTCAGTTAACTTCACTTCTTTTTCTGGAAAAAAGGGCAGTGGTAAAGATCAATTTTAGTAAATTATACAAAAATATTTAGATATTAATTTATTTTAGAAACTTTTCATATAAAAAGCTACCCACTAAGAGTGGGTAGCAAGTAATACAAGTTATTTGAAAACAATTTGTAGTTTTCCATATACTTTGCCAGAAGAGTATCCATCTTTCACATCAACATAAAATTTACCTATTTTCATACCTGTGAATAATGTCTTTCCACCTGCTAAGCTATGATAGCCTGTGCACTTTCCAGTACTAGCATTGCAGAGACGAGACCATACATTACTATAATTAGTCAATAACTTACTTCCAGAAGAAGTCTTTAAATAGATTGGGGAAACTAGTTCTACCTCTAAGTCACTACCATTGTTAGGATTTCCAATTTCACCATCCCATTTTCCATCTTCTGTTTGAAAAGAATACTGAGGAACACTTGCTTGAGCAGAAGAAGTACCTAATACCATTCCACCTACCAGAACTAACACAAAGGTACTTAAGATTGAAAATAAGCTTTTTATGTTATTTCCTCCTCCAATCTTTATCCCTTTTATAATATCAGAATAAACTGATTATTAAAATGATTAAAAATGACTATAGCTTATTAGATTCAAACATCTTTTGGTTGCGTCATCTTCATCGTTTTAACAGTTCTAGTCACTACGTTTGTTGAACTCCCTCGGTATGATAGCTATAGCTCTCGAATACTCACTTAGTAGAATATGGAGTTTTCTATTACTCCTTTATTTAACTATGCTTCCGGAAGCCAAAATGATCTGAACTCATTGCTTTTAACCGTTAATATATTTTCAAGGATTATGAAATCCTGCGAATGAATAAATAAGGGGAGTTTTTTTATTTTGAATGGCTAGAGGGTTTAAACGGTTTATTTTAATAGAATATACTCCACTTGATTAAGTAAGAGGGGGAATTCAAATGTTAAATATGAAAGTTTATGTAGGCAAGGCAAAGAATAGATGGAACAGTTTCATAGTAGGGATAATCGTTGGTATCGGAAATGATCAATATTACATAGTAAGGTTTAGAGATGGAAGGAAAACGTGGATTAGGAAAGATTGGATTTTGTTTTGGTATTAGAAAGCTCCCTGCGGGGAGTTTTTTTATTTGTATTAATTTCCATTCTTTTCTTTTCAATAACAAGGTTCTGATAGTTTCCGCCATACCGTAAAAAGTAAAAAAGCCCAGCCCATTACAAGCTAAGCAGATTTCCATTTTGATGTCTGTACCCCAATTTAAGCTTAGACTGATACTGATGGTGGTTCTGGTGGTTCTGGTGGTTCTGGTGGGATTGGAAGCTGTGGAGGACGCTGATTGTAGCTTTTGTTATACCATCCCATATATACAACACTCCTTTTTCTACTATATATATGGGATGAAAAAATACATGCTTGTCCAAATTACCTAAGTTCAGTGCTTTTATCTTATCGAGTCTTCTATTGAAAAAAAACCTCTCAAAAATTCGTTCCAATAGAGTACCCCAATAGGAACGTTTTCGAAATCCATTTAAATCAAAGTTACAACCTTATCCTTATTTCAAATGAACATTTGTAAATTTAGAGTACACTCATAGTAAATTATTAAAAATGCTATTTTAAGTGGATTTTGTGTGTAAAATTTAAGTTGTATAATAAATGAATTAGATAAGTAGATTGAAAGGATGTCACTTTAGGCGATAATTTGCACTTATTTTAAGTGCTATTTTGCACATGTAACTTTAAAACCCAGCTACCTTCATAAGAGAAGATTAGCTGGGTTTCTTCATTATTCCTGCTTTTCTAAATACCGATAAATCGTTGTTCGAGATACACCCCATTTTTCTGCTACGTCTTTAATCGGTGTACCATTTTCAATTAGTGATTTCATCATTTCAATATCTTTCGGTCCAAATTTTTCAGGACGTCCTCCAAGTCGACCACGTGCTCTAGCTGCAGCTCGTCCGGCAGCCGAACGTTCCTCAATTAAATTACGTTCAAATTCCGCAAATGCCGCAAATAGATGAAACATCAATTGGCCTGTGGCATTACTTTTGTCCATTGTTAAATTTTCTTGTAGACTGTGGAAGCCCACACCACGTTCATTTAAGCTATTCACAATTTGAATTAAATCTTGCATATTGCGTCCTAATCGATCCAATCGCCAAACAACAATCGTATCGCCTTCACGTGCATACTGAAGTGCTTCCTCTAAACCAGGACGCTGTCTTTTTGCCCCACTCATTTTATCGTGAAAAATTTTGGAACAGCCATATTGCGTAAGAGCGTCCATCTGTAAATCTAAATTTTGTAATCCTGTCGACACACGTGCATATCCAATTAACACTCAAATCACTCTTTCTTATTTTCCCTTTATATTTATTGTAACATAAGATAAAAATAGATAGGTTATTGAACATAGAATAATGAACAGAGTTTTGTTACGATAAAGGCAATAAAAAACGTCCTTTTCAAATCGAACAGTGGTGTGTTCAGAAAAGGACGAGTTTTGGAACAAATAATAACTTATTTATAATATCGTGCTTAATCGATAAAAATCAAATAAACGCCAATCCCTTATAGATATGGGATTGGCGTTTTGGCGTACTTCTTAAAGTTACAAATATGTTAAGTTCATTTTATAAACAACATTTTAAGAAATGTTTTTCAATTCCTCTGTTAATCGTAGGAATTCTTCTTTGTTTTTATCCTGTAATGACTGGTCAATCTCTTTTCGGATTTGCTCTTTTCGGAAGTTAAGAAGGGCTTTGTTTATCACCATTTCAGCAAATTCAGAATCCTTGACGTTTATTTCAGGTTGTAGTGGTGTATTAGCCAAATTATTTTCCATAGGAAACCAACTCCTTGACCTTTTTTCTATTATATCAAAAATTTTCAGACTATTCAAATAATTAATCTGATAGTTCCAATGAAATAATCCGTTTGCTCAATGAAAATGAGTCAGTGATGTAGTTTTATAAAAAAGATTGATCATTTAAAACAAAGTTCGATTATTTAAAATACTGTTTGATTAAAGATCCTGTTAAATTACAAAAAATTGTATACTTTACAATAAAGTTATGTACTAGACAAAAAAGTTGTATACTAAGTGAAGATATTGTTTATAGTAAGCAAACATTCATCCTTCTTTATTATAGGATGAATGTTTGCATAGCCTTTAATTTTATTTTTCTCAAATATATATTTCATGAATAAATCAAAAATAACCTCTTACCAATTATTGTTGGTTTGAAATAAGATGTATTGTTTATAAGAAAGTCGTACCGTTTTGAACAAAGTTTAACCGTTTACAAAAAACGAACAGGAATTATCATATTCCCGTTTTTTTTGAGCTGATATTTTAGTAGGATAAGATTTATTGTAAATGATATGTCGAAATTAAGGAGAGATTATGGAAGCGAAATTACGGAAATTTATCATTGTAGGAACCATTTTATATACAATTTTAATTTTATATTTTATGTTCTTTGCTTTTAATAGATTAGATCATGCAACCGGCGATTATGAATATGTATTTATGCTTGTTCCAGAAGGAGTTCCGCTTCAATTTCCAAAACCAACTTTTTCGTGGTTATATAACTTTGGAAACATTGCTGCTTTTATCCCTTTTGGAGTAGTAATTCCTCTGTTGTATCGTTCCAGTTTTGGGAAGTTCATATCCTTGTTTGTCTTAACGATTCTCGTTTTGGAATCGCTGCAGGCTTTAACTTATCTTGGCAGCTTTGATGTAGATGATGTTATATCCAATACATTAGGTGCAACGATAGGTTTTATCGCCTATAGAGTTGGATTTTCTTCAAAAATTTCTTATAAAAAGCTTATTGCTTCGGCTCTATCTATTGGTGTTCTTCTAGTTGGGGTAATCGTGGTCTCGGAAACTATCAATTATGTTGTAGCGACAAGAGAAAGCCCGATTCAAGCATTACACGATGTGAAAGAAATGAATGGAACCATGCCTATGACTGAAAATCTTCCAAGTATCACCGTAGCAGGCAAGAAAATAGAACCAAAAATGAATGTGTATAACAGTGAAGGGGATAAAAGCAAATCATACACTTACATCTTGGGGAACAAGAAAGATGTCATACTCTATTCTTATTATGGCATTCCAGACAATGGTGATTTCAAGGGAGAAGTCACTATACTGGCAGATGGAAAAGTAAGAGCTCAGTTCAATGAACAATATAATAAAGGCGCAGAATTTGTAGAGATACCATTTTATTATAAAGAAAACGAAATTACGATTATCGTTTCCGGGAACGCTAAACTATGGGACGTTAGATTCAGTGAAATGAAGCATTGGTGGGAGTGAAGAATCAACATTCTAAGGGGCTTGCTTTGCAATGTTTTCAACAAATATGGCACGATTGTAGAGCAGACAGATAGAAAATAATTAAACTTTTTTATAAAACCGAAACTTAAATCTGCTGGATAAGAATCCATTTTGATCAATCTTTTTTCAAAATGGATTCTTTTTATTTATCGTAAAATGCCGGCTTATGAGGTGTTATTGATCAAACTTTATTTCAAAGCAACAAGTGAAAAATATAAGTGAAAAAACAGGTGGAACAAGAATGATTATCTATAATATAAAGAAGAAAATATGAATTTGTGTAATTGTACAATTGTGTAGTTGTGTTAGAATTATAATGTACAAATACATTTAAAATAAAGAACTAATATTAATTCAATAAAAGCCTACATCCTTAAAAACGGGATGTAGGCTTTTAACGTTCTAATTCACTTACTAATTTCATTTGCAAACCATGCTCTTTTTTATTCAGTGCTTCGGCTTTTTCAATTCTGAATTTAACTTAATTGAACCAGCGTTATACCGGATGGTACACACGGTATACGGAGAGGTCGGTGGTTAGTTTTCCTATCTGTTACTTTTCTATAAATTTATAACCTTAGAAGATAACGATGATTTTTTCGTATGATTATCAGGTTTAGTAAAAATGCAGAAAATAAGACTGGCAATTAATAATAAAGTGGCAGTCAATAGAACAGAGTAATTAAAACCGACCCTAATGTTATCTCCTGCAGATTGGACAACAAAACCAATTACAGCTGGACCAATAATTCCTGACAAGTTTGCAATCCCTAGCAAAACACCTGACATTAATCCTCTTCGTTCAGGAAGTAAGTGATTCACAATCTGGGGTGCAAGTGGAAACATACCATTTACAAACGCCATTCCCAAAAATAAGGCAATAATTGCTCCAATTGTACTTTGGACAACTGTTGTAGAATAAAAACATACAGCTGCTAATATTAGAGATGGTCCAGCAACAAGCACACGGGATTGTCGAAGATTTTTTGTTTTTTTAAGTAACCGATCTGATATAAATGAGATAAGTATACCACCAAGAGCAGAACCAAGGCCTATGAACATTACAGCATAGCCCATCTGAGTTTGTGTTAAATGGATAATTTTAACAAGGTAGGTCGGCATCCATATAAACGACCATGTAAGAATCCAGTAAGCCATGAAAAGAGCAAGGCAAGTAAAGATAAAAGTAGAAGATAGAAAAAGTGGATATATCTCTGACCATTTTACTTTCTCGGAAACTAAGGTAGATTCACTTTTCACTATATTTCTCTCATTTTCCCCTTTCAAAGTCATTAGCCACAGCACTGCCCAAACCATACTTAATACTCCTAAAAAAACCAATACCATTCGCCAACCATAAATTCCAATCATGTAAATGAGAAGAGGAACCATAAATTTAGCAATCATGCTACCTGTATTCATAATGGAAATCGCAAGCCCTCGCTGTTCAGGAGCGAAATGTTTGCTTATATGGCTAATAGCAGTTGCATGAAACGGTCCTTCAATAGCACCTAGCAGGACACGACACAAAATTAGCATTGGTAATCCGTAAATTGTCAATGCTCCAAACTGCACTATTGTCAAACCAATAGCCATGAAAGCGAGCATTTTACCCGTTCCAATTCGATCTGACAATGCAGCTCCAACTATAGACATAATTGAAAAGAACCAAAAGAAGCTGCTTCCAACTATACCCCATTGACTATAGTTAAGATCCAAATCTTCCATAATAGGAATAGCTGCGT
Source organism: Peribacillus sp. TH16 (assembly GCF_016651095.1). Classification (NCBI taxonomy): domain Bacteria; kingdom Bacillati; phylum Bacillota; class Bacilli; order Caryophanales; family Bacillaceae; genus Peribacillus; species Peribacillus sp. TH16. The sequence continues at coordinate 115,775 of NZ_JAEKEM010000005.1, forward strand.
ACCCTATAATCGCCTTATCTGTAAAGTTAATCAAGTAAAGAACGGACAAAAAAGCTAGAACAACCCATTTTAATTTCATAACAGAAAACACATCCTTTTTTGATAATAAAATGATATAGGTTCAATACATGAATCAACTTAGTAAAGGAAGCATCTAAACTCTATTAATTTTAATTAAGATCAATATAGGGAAGAAAGCGCTTTAATTTTTGAAAATTCAAAACATAAAGTGTAATGCTCATCTGTTAATTAAGTAGTTGGGTTTATGAACACACCCTATTGTGTAATCTGTAGAGCCTCTAAATAGAGACTCTACCTAGTGTTTACACTACAAATTGATTGAACCGTATATGAGTGAAGCAAATACTACTAATCCAGGGTGTACTTTCACTTTTTTCATTAATAAATAACTGCCTATTCCTAAGAATAGAATGTGTCCTGTTCCTATTTGAAAATAAGATTCATAGAATGATTGAAATGCCATCACTCCAAGAAGCACCTTTACTGTGGATTACCAACTGGCAATTGCCCCATCTGTCCTTGATTCTGTGCCACCAATTAGTACACCTGTTTCAGGATTTCGCCATATAATTTGACCTCGTCCAAACGAACCTGAGTCTACCGCCACTTTAATATCATGTCCTTTTCGTACTAATTCTTCTGCAATGTGGGATGGGAATGTTTTTTCTATTTCTACTGTTTTTTCGTTCTTCCACTGCCATCTTGGTGCATCTAAAGCTGCTTGAGGATGTAGGTGAAAATCTATTGTATTCATAATAACTTGAACATGCCCTTGCGGCTGCATATATCCCCCCATTACACCGAATGGCCCCACAGGTTGATTATCCTTCGTTAAAAAACCTGGAATAATCGTATGGTACGTTTTCTTACCGCCCTTAAGGCAATTATAATGAGTAGGATCAAGGCTGAAATCATGTCCTCGGTTTTGTAAGGCAATTCCTGTTCCTGGTACTACAACCGCAGAACCGAAGCCCATGTAATTACTTTGGATAAACGATACCATGTTGCCCTCTCCGTCTGCTGTTGCAAGGTATACCGTTCCTCCACGTGGCGGTACACCTGGAGCTGGCATGCATGCTTCACTTCCAATCTGTGCTTGACGCTGCTGGCCATACGAAGTACTTAATAGCTCTTCTGCAGTTATACCCATATGCTTAGGGTCTGTAATGTATTGCTTGCCGCAAGTATAAGCAAGTTTCATTGCTTCGATTTGTTTGTGGTATGTGTTTGTTTCTTCTTTTGCTGTAAAATCAAATCCTTTTAGTATGTTTAGTGCCATAAGAGCTACGATACCTTGTCCATTTGGTGGGATTTCCCAAACATCATAACCGCGATAGTTTACCTTAATGGGATCAACCCACTCTGGTTTAAAGTTTCCTAAATCATCTTTTGTTAAATAGCCCCCATAAGTCGCAGAAGCTGCTGCAATTTTTTCTGCAAGTGCCCCTTTGTAAAAGCTTTCTCCGTTTGTTCTTGCGATTTCTTCTAGTGTGTCAGCGTGGTCAAGAGACGACCATATTTCTCCGACTTCAGGTGCTCGTTCCTTAGGAGCAAATGTCTCAAACCAAGCTTCGAACTCTGCTCCTGTACATTCCCGTTTGTATTGTTCAAATGCCTTTTTCCAAAATCGACCTAGCGTAGGTGAAACAGGAAATCCGTTTGCAGCATATTCAATTGCTGGCTTCATAACTTCTAGTAGCGGTAGTCGGCCAAAACGTTTTGATAATTCTACCCAAGCTGCCGGAGCACCTGGTACAGTTACCGGCAGCCAGCCGTACTTTGGCATACTTTCGTGTCCATTTTCTTTTACCTTCTCGATAGAGATATTCATAGGTGCTGGACCGCTTGCATTTAGTCCGTGTAATTGTCCTTTAGTCCAAACAAGCGCAAAAGCGTCCCCCCCAATTCCGTTTGAGGTAGGCTCTACTACTGTCAAACAAGCAGCTGTTGCAATGGCTGCATCAATCGCATTTCCGCCTTTTTTCAAAATATCTAACCCTGCTTGTGCAGCTAAAGGCTGAGACGTAGCGACCATTCCATTCTTGGCATATACTACATTTCGTTGTGATGTATAAGGTGAATAATGTGGATCTAACTGTAAAGCCATTATAATACCCCTCCCTTTAAACGTAATACGCACTCATTTTTAAGTGGTTTAATTACAAAACGAACGAAAAAAATGTTATTTTCTAACGTTTGTTAATTAAAATTCAATTATTAATTAACAATTGCACGATTTCAAAATAACTATATACTATTTTCCGGAAAAACAAAACATATTTTTACAAAAGTTTTTAATTTTCAATAAAATTCCTCAAAAAAAATAAACTCCCCGATTATAAGAGGAGTTTATTATAGTTTTAATCCTGATCTGCTTTTGAAACGACGTAGTAAAATATGACTTTCCACTCGAGAAATACCTTCTATCCCGTATAGTTCATTATTGATAAAGAATTCCAAGGAAGAAAAGTCCTCAACTAAAACGTGCATATGTAAAGTACTAGGTCCTGTCATTTGGTAACAGCTTGCAACACTTGGATTTTTAGCTAGTTTTTCTGCAACTTTCACTAAGTCTGCAGGTTCGCAATCCACTTCAAAAAAGGCCGATACTTTTTTACCTACAGCTTCAGCGTTGACAACAGCGCTGATTTTTTCAATAACACCCTTTTCCGTTAGTTGCTGCACACGATCACGTACAACATTGCGTGATAGATTTAGTTCTTTTCCTATATCCGAATACGAAGTTCGACCATTTTGCATTAATATCTCTAAGATTTTTTTATCTGTATCGTTAATTTCCATCTGTTTCACACACCTTGCCTTGTGATCGGGATTCCTATTAAAAAACTATAATTTTTAAGAGGCTAGCTTTTACTAGGTATTATCTTAATAATAAACTTTATATCCCATACTTAAAAGTTTAATCTACCTTACATAGAGAAATCAATTATTGAAGGGAATGAAGACCTTATACATCATTAGTACATAATGGCAGTTCTCGGCAGTTTAGAATGGAGACCGTAATTTGTCCGAATAATATTGCTTTTTTATTTAACCACCATAATATTAGTCTATAAACACTGAGGTTACTTTATTATTCTTTTGGAACTAACCTACCCCGTTAGCTCCATATGAAAAAGAGCTGCCGAAGCAACTCCCTCGTTGAAGTAAAGCACCCGTTAGTCAATTTTCTCTTTATTAACTTTCAGTATATCCTTTAATGTAGAATGAATATTTTGAAGGCTAATTAAAATAAAGCCCAGCATAATAAATGTTACTAATTCCCCTGTAAATATAGAGACTATTGCTATTAGTAGAGCATATAAACCATAAAGCCAACCTTTCATACTATATCACCTCACCATGTGAATACCTCCTTTATTCTACCATTATTTCTTAAAATATCCTGACCCTTTAGTTCCATAAGAAAAAAAACCGCTGCAGAGTTATGGATATACACATGGTGTTCCTGTAAAAACAACTGATTAATAGTTAAAAAACATTCGTGCAACTTTTCCTTTTTTTCTCTAGGTACCCCAACAGAAGAAAATATCAAATTTATCTTTTATAGGATTTCTGGTATACCACAAATACTTGCCAGACAGTTATGTAGTTGTTTGTTAATCGAGATCTTCCACAACGATGGAGGCACTAATGGGATACGGCAAGCCCAAGACGTTTGTTGACTTGAATTTGAAGGAGACAGCCTTGAATCCCTCTTTATTTAAATATGCTGTAATGGCTTCTTCCACTTCTTTGCTATCCAACTGAATTTCTTTGATTAATTCCATATCTTTGTAGCCTCCTCAGACCAAATTAATAGGTAAGTTTCTACACAATAACAAATTTAATTTCGCTACAGATAGTCTCAGCAACATGAATTATACTGTTTAGACGGACTATTCAGTTCATGTACCCTTTTGTCTGTAACTATAATGTCGTCCTATTTTTTAAAATTTTTTTTACAAGACTTGCATTTAATTGCTGACATTTTTTAATCTGGCCTCCTAATTCTTCGTACAGATCCATGTTATCTTCACTTGTACTAACTACCACCTGCACTTCACTTTGACAATATGGAAATGGACATACGAGGTTCCGTTCCACTTCTTTAATTTGAACCTGGGTAATAAATTCATTGCCACATTCTATACATGCGTATTTCATTAAAGGTTCCTTACTCATATACTTACCTCCTGTTTTATACGAGTCCACAATAAAACCACCCTAGTTATCTTTATATATCGGATAATTCCTACCTTTTTCAACAAACAACAAATCCAAAATTAGACGGGCTGACGTATTTCAATGTAAGTTTAGGAGCTTTTGCCCTTAACGGAAGTGGGACGGTCCTTTTGAAGTTAGAGGTCAATCACAGTCGATGGGACAAAAGAAAAAAGGACAACTGATTAAAGCTGTTGAAAAATGTTTATAAGGAATTATCAATGGAGTTTCAGAAGGATCTGAGATTGGATTTTAAGAAGGTTGGAAGTCCCGTAGAAGATAGCAGGTAGCAGTAAACACTCTTATGGAGGGAGATAAAGTTTGATCATGAAATCTTGTCTGACTAAAGCCCTTGTTATTTCATTAATCAGCAATTTAATTGAACCAGAAGTTCTTTCTTTAAATAACTCCATCTCCTTTTGAATTTTATGTAAGTTTAACCCTTGATTTGTTCGATGGATCCGTCTATTTCTTCTTTCGTTTTACACCAACGATATTAAGGGGCTTCCTCATTTTCCTTGCTTTCCAAGCTCACAAGAAGAAAAACGAGTCCCTTTCATTCCCCTAATCGCTTAATTCCTCATCGTACTGTCTCCTTATCTGCTCATGCTATGATTCCCCTTTTTTTAAGTTTATTTTCATCTAAAGCCCGCTAAATATTCGTTTTTCTACCCCTTTCAGAATCATCCAAAGTTCATTCTTTGGAGACTATAGAAAAGGTACTATTTCTCTACTATAAATGAACAAACACTTATAAATAGAGTGGATGCATGAATTATTCCTACACCTCCCCTAGATTCGCCCTTGATTGTCAGCGCTTACACATTTAATAAAAAAGAGTTGACATAAAAGTTGTCTCTACCTTAAAGTATAGCTTATACTACAAAAAGTTTACTTAAGGAAACTTTTTAGGAGGGGGTCAAGTAATGTCTGATGAGAACAAGGTTTCCCGTAGAGATATTTTAAAGATGGGGACTGCTGGAGCTTTTGGGATAGCTGGAACTTATTACTTAAATAAAATGGCGCAATTTCCAACTGTGGCTCAAGCATCCAATGATTCGTCTCACAAAACTAGCAATCATTCCAATCATACAAATATGAGTGATAAAACAAAAACCACAGGTTATAAAATGGCAGAACGGCTCCTTACTGAATTTGATTATGGAGAAGTTACCAAGCTGCCAAACGGGCAAACACTTCGGGAATATGAAGTCGTGGCGATTGATAAAGAAATCGAAATTGCCAAAGGAATTAAATTTCCAGGCTGGACTTATAACGGGACTATTCCAGGACCAACTTTTCGTTGTACGGAAGGGGATCTTTTGCGGTTTCACTTTATTAATAAGGGTAGCCATCCCCACTCTATTCATTTTCATGGAATCCATCCTCCAGAGATGGACGGTTTAACTTCCATTTATCCGGGACAAAAATTCACATACGAATTTGAAGCGAAGCCATACGGATTACAAATTTACCATTGCCATGTACTCCCCTTAGCCCGCCATATCCATAAAGGCTTATATGGTAATTTTATAATTGATCCAAAGAAGCCAAGAGAGCCGGCATTAGAGTTAAACATGGTTATGAATGGATTTGATTTGGATTTAGACGGCGAAAACGAGTTTTACACTGTTAATGGCTATGCCTTCGCATACATGAATCACCCTATTAAAATCAAAAAAGACCAACTCGTTCGTATCTATCTAAGTAATTTGACAGAATTCGACTTATTAAATTCATTTCACTTGCATGCAAATTACTTTACGTACTATCCAACCGGTAGAAACGATAACCCCTCCCAGTTTACAGATACCATCATGCAATGTCAGGGAGAACGTGGAATTCTTGAAGTTCGTTTTCCATTCAAGGGAACATATATGTTTCATGCCCATGTAAGTGAATTCGCTGAGTTAGGCTGGATGGGATTCTTTGAGGTCGAGTAAAGAAGGGGAGATAATAATATGAAGGGGAAATGGCTAATTACTGGTTTAATACCGTTAGTATTACTTATAGGAGTTCTGGGGTGGGTGCTAAAGAATGGAGCAGGTGTAGAGAAAGATCCTGCTGCACCGATAGAAGTCTTGAACATTGAACAAATAAAGGTAACTAAAAACGGTTTCGAATTATCTGTTAGTAATACGGGGCCAAAACCATTAACGATTTCTCAAGTTATGGTCAATGATTCAGTATGGAATTACAGTGTCTCTCCTCAAGCAATGCTTGAACGATTTGAAGAAGGAAAGGTGACCATCACTTACCCCTGGGTGGAAGGTGATCCACATACCATTAAATTAATCACAGAGAATGGGATTATCACGGAAGGTGAACTTGCAGCTGCCACTCTCACTCCTGAAACCAACTGGAGCAACTTTTTGAACTACGGCTTAATAGGCTTTTACGTTGGGATAGTCCCGATTACATTAGGGTTGTTGTGGTATCCATTTATGAAACGTTTCTCACGAAAGTGGATTAATTCGATTCTTGCCCTTACCGTTGGGTTGCTTTTATTTTTATTTGTCGGGACTCTAGCTGATGGATTTGAAATCGGTGCAGAAGCTCCTTCTGTCTTCCAGGGCAATATGGTTGTCATTATTGGAGCTTCTTTAACCTTCTTATTATTGATCGGCTTTGATCAGTATCAACAAAGAAAGCAAGAAAAGAAAGGATATTCCCCTTTTGGTCTGGCTTTGTTGATGGCTACCGGAATAGGACTTCATAACTTTGGGGAAGGTTTGGCAATTGGTTCATCCTTTTCCCTAGGTGAAGCCGCTCTAGGTACCTTTTTAATTATAGGATTTACCCTTCACAACATTACGGAAGGTATTGGAATCGCTGCTCCTTTATTAAAAACCTCACCTCGATTCAGAGACTTTTTACTACTGGGAGTTATCGCAGGCGCCCCCGCCATTGTAGGTACTTGGGTTGGCGGATTCATCTTCTCACCAATTTTAGGAGCTTTGTTCCTGGGTATTGGTGCAGGGGCAATTCTTCAAGTAATTTATGTGATAACGAAAATGCTCATTGAAGATCATCGAACACATAAGGAACCATCTGTTTCATGGTTAAACCTTTCAGGATTCACCATTGGACTGTTAATCATGTACTTTACTGCATTTTTTGTTAAATTTTAAGGGAGGACTTTATGCCCTTATTGGAGATTAGTACAGCACCCGTGTGGTGTATGGACGTATCGCCCTGGTGAAATAATGCCTCGTCTTTGTGTGACTCTAGTAAAAAATCAAATTTCAGGAGCTGATTATACATGTTGTCAAGTATCGGAATTCCAGGTTTAATTTTAATACTGGTCATCGCTTTGATTATTTTTGGACCTAAAAAACTGCCAGAAATCGGCCGGGCTTTTGGACGTACTTTAACCGAATTCAAGAGTGCGACCAAGGGATTAGTATCTGATGAAGATAAAGAGGAGGAAGGAAATAATCCTGAGTTAACGACTGTTGAAAAGAAGCAGGATAAATCCGTAGTTTCATAAGTAATAGGTAGTTGGGGCAACATGTCTATTTAATACATGGAAATCAAAGATATACATCTTATTTAACTTATGAAGGACTTAGTCAACATTTCTATACCTAGTTTGCCTTTATTGTATCCCTCGTTATTTCTAATTTTTTTCAAGTATTTCCTGTGGAATGGGTCTTTTTGGACTTAATTCAGATGTTACTTTACTATCATATCCTACCTCAGAAACAATTTAGACAAAAAAACTGTTGGCTGCCAAAGTGCCAAAGAAAACCTATATCATAATTAAAAAGGAATACCTCTTCGAAGAAGGGGTATTCCTTTAGCTTTTAATAGCTTGTTCCGTTTATTTCGTCGTTCTGTATATCGCTGATAAAATAACGATCTATTATTACTAGGATAATGTGCGGCTACAAAATTCAGACTGAATTTTATTGCAAGGATCAGATAATTAAGATAGTCCGCCATAATCGGGTGCAATATAATTATCATAATCCAAACAGATATATATTATTGTCCAACATCAATTTCTTTACTATTTTGGTCTACTACTTGAATGATATCCTGGTCCTCGCTTATTACCCCTTTATCAAAAAATAACCTAGTGTTGAATCGATAGGATATGTGCTCTGATGACACCGCAGCGGAAACCGGCAACTGGAATGAAAATGGAATACGGATTTCCTGCTCCTCCTCAATAAACTTCGTTGTCAGTATGGTCGTAGTGTCAATGATCTGTTGGGTATTGTTCATCTTGTCTATCTGCACTAAATCACACTCCAACCGTTTTATTTTTTGCTCACAAATCCCCCCTATTATGAAGTATTCACCTGTTACTCGTTCTCCCAGCCCATACATTACCTTGGGCAATTTAAGGTCGATTATGGCTTTTCCTATTCCTAATTGTGACAGATATTTTCTCAACAACAAGTTGGTTTCCCTCCTGGAATTTTACTACAACGATTCAAACTTTTAGCGTCTCACCAGCATAATATCAACAGTTTTTCGTATCGCAAATGAACAGTTGCTGCACTTTTCCCTAACTTAGCCATAAACTTCTTAAACACCTGATTTTTTCTTTATTGTCCAGTAGTTCGTTGTGATATATTTACTTTCGGTTGAAATACCTATCAGTCTATACGATTATATAGCTCTTAAAGTTTCATTTACATTTCATTTTTCTATTATGGTCCTCTTTCATAATGTGTATTTTCTAACATGCCCCTTTAGCCTAAGAAAACTATTCAACTTTATCTAAATTTTTAACTAGTCTGATAAACCAATACAATATTATCCATGCAAGAATGAACATTGTAACCCATTCAATTACATTGGTAATTGCATATTATGAGTTTATACAATTGATGGAAGTAATGACCGAAAATAAAACTATAATTCAAATAATTAAATTTTCCTTAGATACCTCCTGCTACTATCTAAAATCACCCCAATATTCCCATATGTTTTTTCTCTACCCCGGATAGAAAGGTCATCAGCACGTTGCCGATTATTTCCTAATGAATCTCTATTTCGCCTATTATTGTTTCTATGGCTTTATTAAATGACTCGAACCGCTTACCGCCCTCATTAAAAGAAGATGCTTTTTTGCATATCGCATTTTTAATAATTAGAAACAAAAAGATAAGCAGAAGTCTTTTTTGCTTAATATACTCTGTTTTAATACAAGCCCATATAAATCCCGGCAATATAATCCTGTGTTTCGAATTCATTCACTTCTATCTATATCTTCCAGTAAAAATGCATGAATAAAGGAATAGAAAAATCATTATGAAGCACCATTCATAAAATCTTCATTCTCTATGAATGATTTTTGATTTTAAAGAAAGCAAAAAATCACGCTCCCTTATTTTATAGAATTGGGAGAGTAATTTGTAATACAGTGGTCTTACCACAGGAGGATTGATGAAGATGTATCCATTTAAGGGAGAAAAAATAGAATCGAACTCTTTTTTTGATATAGACAAAAGTCCTACCCCCAACCCTTTTACTTGTATATCGTGTGGGGAAACTTATGATGAGTCTCTTATGAAAAAAGAATTGAATGTTTGTCCGAAGTGCCAATATCACTACCCCGTTACAGCTTATGACCGCATTTCAATGCTTACAGATAGTGGTTCTTTTTCGGAATTCAATAAAAGTTTAACTTCCGTTGATCCGTTGAACTTCCCTGAATATAAAGATAAATTAGTTTCGGATAAGAAAAAGACTGCATTAAATGATGCGGTTATTACTGGGGAAGCTTCCATAGGTGGCTATCCGGTTGTAATTGGTGTCATGGATTCTCGCTTCCGAATGGGTAGCATGGGTTCAGCAGTTGGTGAAAAAATTACAAGAGCCATTGAGGAATCATTAAAAACACGAAAACCCTTCATATTGTTTTCAGCAAGCGGTGGAGCCCGCATGCAAGAAGGAATTCTTAGTCTCATGCAGATGGCAAAAACGAGTGTTGCTTTAGAAAAACTAAACTACGAAAAAATTCTTTTCGTATCCGTTTTAACAAATCCTACAACGGGTGGCGTTTCTGCTAGTTTCGCTTCATTAGGCGATATCAATATTGCCGAACCACAAGCATTAATTGGCTTTGCAGGTAGACGCATAATTGAACAGACTATAAGAGAAGAACTCCCGGAAAATTTTCAAACTTCTGAATTTTTATTAGAACATGGTCAACTAGATATGGTTGTAAATAGGAGTGAATTAAAACAATCATTAACAACCATTTTAAAAATCCATCATCTCAATTTCAGGGAGCGTCTTCAACAATGAATTTGAAAGTATTAAAAAAACTAGAAAACCATATTGCTGAACTAAAAGAGATGTCTACAAAGCATAATCTTAACCTTAGCGAAGTATTAAATAACCTTGAGCAAAAAGCCAATGAAATCAAAATTCATCTTAATGAGAATATGGGAGTTTGGGATAAAATTCAACTATCTAGAATTCAACAACGCCCAACTACTTTAGATTTTATCCATCATATTTTTGAAGATTTTATTGAACTTCATGGTGACAGACTTTATGGGGATGACCCTGCATTAGTTTCAGGAATAGCTACCTTCGAGGGAATGCCTATAACTGTATTAGGAAATCAAAAAGGTAAAAATACAAAAGATAATATCTATCGTCGTTTTGGCATGTCGCAACCTGAAGGCTACAGAAAAGCTTTAAGAATTATGCAACAAGCCAATAAGTTCAATCGACCCATCGTTACATTTATAAACACGGCTGGAGCATTCCCAGGTCGTGAAGCCGAAGAACGTGGACAATCTGAAGCTATCGCCCGCAATCTACGTGAAATGGCGAGTTTTGGAGTACCTATCATCTGTTTTGTAATTGGTGAAGGTGGGAGTGGTGGTGCGTTGGCTTTAGGTATTGGCAATCGAATCTTCATGCTAGAAAATACATTTTATTCGGTTATTTCGCCTGAAGGAGCAGCTGCATTGTTATGGAAGGACGCCACACAAGCAAAACGAGCAGCCGAAGTTTTGAAAATTACGGCTAAGGACTTGATGGAACTAGGAGTGATTGATGAAATCATCAAAGAACCTGCTGGAGGAGCTCATATTGACCTCCCACTTCAATCACAATATATCAAAGAAACCTTACGAAAGGCATTGCAAGAACTTGGTCAATTTGATAAAGGAATTCTACGCCAACAACGTTTTGATAAGTTCCGCAAAATCGGTGAGTATATGGATGAAAATGAAAGGACATAAAAAATAAACAATTTTTCCCAACATGTTCATAGAACATTTGATATAGTCGATAGACTTAACATCATCTTTTTTATTTTGTAATACAAAATGTTTGTGCCCATGTCCTTCTTCCCCCTGTAGTCCTAAACTCAAGCACCCGTTAGCACTCCAGACAGCGCAAAAAGCAGCTCTACACCACACCACATAGAATGAAAATGGATATAATTGGAATGTGTTAATACTACGGCTGGCGAAGAAGGACGTCACACTTTATTTGTTATGATAGGAATCTTTTTCACTTAATCAATCTACCAAACTCAATAGGCACTCAAAAGGGTCAACACTTTTAAATTATGTTTTTCTGACTCTAGTTTTGTGCTCCTTTTTTTGATTTTGATCCGAATTTAATTTTCATGGAAGTTCATAAGAGAGAACTGTCCTTACGGTAAACCGTTTCTTTGCACCGATGTCTATATTTTTTTAAAAACAGATTAATTTAACTTTCTTTATTTTATTCGCTAACAGCTTTACCAACAATGCTGATAGGTTTTTAGGTTCTGAAAGTTCCGATTCCATTTCAAGATTATCCATCTGCATTATTTGTGGCAATTTTATTTCGATTACAATATTAACTACTACAGCAACTACATTCTGAAAAAATAAAAAGCGTTTGCATCTTTTAGCATCAGCTTTTTATTTTTTCGTTATCATTTAAATCAACTGTTACGCCAAAACCATAACAACATTACAGATCCAACTAATACCATAACTCCCAACACTCCAAAATAACCTCATTGCCAAGTATGTTCTGGCATATATTTAAAATTAATCCCTTAACTATATGGTTTATATGGTTGGCGAGGTAGGTCGAAGAACAATGGACCTTAGAGCCCAACCGTTAGTCTGACTTCAACGATCATGGTGTAAAACAGACTTTCGCATTGGGTCTACATACTTCGAGCCGAAAATAAATATCGAATGGGGAGAAAACATGATATATCGAAGAGAAACATACAAAGTACCGCCTGAAAAAGTTAGTCTATTTGCCGGATTCTTTCATACCTATCTTTTGCCTAATCAGCTGAAAAATGGTGCGAAGTTAGTCGGCCGCTGGATTACGGAAAATAAAGATGAGATTATCACCTTATGGGAGTACCCAAGCTATGAAGAATATATGAAAATAGAAGAACGTGTGAAAAAGGATTTGATGCACAAAAAGGCGCAAACTCAGCTCAATAAATTAGGAAACCTCTACCTAGATAGCAAACAGGATTTTCTGGTACCGACAGGATCCTATCATGATCCAAGGCAAACAGTTACGGTGAGCGGCTATATTACGAATGAAAAAGGCGAAGCTTTGTTGGTTAAAACCTATTGGAGAGCTGACACATGGGAGTTGCCAGGCGGAGCAGTTGATGAAGGTGAGACACTAGACTCCGCCCTGCGCAGGGAGATTTTTGAAGAAACAGGGATTGAGGTAACCTTGCATGGGGTTTCAGGGGTGTATTCGAACGGAAATACCGTTTCTGTTGTATTCCTTGGCAAATACAGCGAAGGAGAGTTAAAAACCTCGACTGAAACAAAAGAAGCCGGTTTCTTTAAAATTGACTTATCAAACGCAGGAACATATGTTACTCGAGAAAAATATAAATCAAGGCTGAAGGATGCAATGACAGGAAAATGCATCCCATACGAGGCATTTAAGGTACGACCTTATAAATTAATAAGTAGGCTGTATGATTGAAAAATTCAAATAAGCTACAGCGAAAAAGAAAATTGATGAAGAAGAATTCATGAAATCAAAGATGAAAGAAAAAGAAAAACTCCTTCATGATTGAGGTTATGTTCCTGACTTGTTAATGGATAACAACAGTTCTTTTTATAATATATAAGTAATTATGTTCTTCAATTAACTTAAAAAGGATGTCTAATGCCCCTACAATCATCTCCTCATAAACTCCAATTATTAGCCATATATTTAAACAACA
>NZ_JAEKEM010000006.1:0-22238 GCF_016651095.1 Peribacillus sp. TH16
CTGGAGCAACTTGTGAAAGTCGTAATGGTTCAATATTATCCAAAAATTTAATCCAAAACTTCGAAATTGGCCAACGTGCTTTATTACTATCATCAGTAGGATTACAAAACAAAACATAATTTCTTAAAAGACCTTGAACCAATGGGCCGACTGAATAAATATTTTCGACTAACTCAAACGCAGCTGTTAACGCTCTTTTATCCCTTAATTGAAGTTCCGTCCGATTCCACACCTCGATACCATCTTCTATTTCCTTTCCGGCAGACAGTCTTTCTTGCAGTTTATCGTATATCCTTACTTGAATTTCCGACTTCGGAGAACCAAAGTAAATGGTTGTTCCTGCTGTAGAACCATCATTCAAAACGACTTTTTCTTGAATCCTTGCTGTTCTAAATCTGGATCGTACGTGACCTTTTTTTATTTTCTTAATTAATTGAGGAAATTTAAAGTACCCCTCAAAATCATCAATAGCAATATCAAATCTCGTTATATTAACATCTAACATTAAAATCAAACCTAAAAGTGTGACCCAATCATGATTTCCATATTCCTCATATTCTCGACAACCTTGTCCAGAAATCTCTAAATGAAAATGTTCCAGATTACTAGAATAATAGATAGCAATATGACCAAATCTAATGTGCGAATGATAGCCATATTTTCCATTTTCGAACTCTGTAAAATCATCAAAATTAAGACCTAAAACGTCAATTATTTGTTGAACGTTTTGAACATTTTTGAAAGTGACTTGAAGCCAGTCCACGCATGACCTAAGACCACTTTGCAATGTATTTACTACCCCCCTGTTAGTATACGGGGGTAGTACCGTGATATTGTTGTTCTCCATAGTCCAGTTTCCCCTCTAAGATTTCCAATTTTCAGCTTGGAAAATTTCTTTATCTACTAACGAACGAAAAAATTTAGATTTATTATCAAAACGATTTTCAATGAGTTCCCACACCTCATCAGGCAAAGTAATAGAAACCTTTTTAGTAACTCCCAATGATGGTCTACCCATCTTATTTTTAGTATCTAATTCCTTTGTATCTATAGACAAAACTATCAACTCCTTATTTAAGTTACTTTTAGTATAACTTTAAGTTACCTAAAGTACAAGAAATTTTTACTAGTTTTATAATAACAGTTTTTTAAACTCTCTCGAACCATGCAATGCGTACGGAGCGCGCAACATAATAGCAATTCGTCCCTTTGTCACATGATTCAAACGTGATGGACGATAACCCCACTAGCAAAGCTTTTCGGGACAAAGCACCCGAAACCGTTAGGAGTTGACTTCTATTCACTCCTAAGGTATTTGACGGCTAAAAGGTCACGCTTCGCTCTATACGCCCCACAAAGTAAAGCACAAGCCATTTAATAGCTTCATGCGTATTAACTCTTAAAGAATCATCAATTATTGTTTTTGGTTAGCAAAATAAAGACCATAAGTAGCAACTCACACAGCTACGCAAGGAGCTACTTACATGCGCTCATATAAATACCAACCGACACCAATCACAATAAAAATAATCGCACCATACAACAGACCATTAGATATGGCTTCTGGAACCATCCTGAAGCCATCAGCATTTTTATTTAAATCCATTACTTAGCACCTTTCTTTTTCCTTGGATCAATATGTTTTTTATGCAAATCATCCACAGCAGTTTTCAAAACATCGGAAACATTTACAGTACCAATAGTTGCTTGTTCTTGAAAATAATCTACCAATTCACAAACCTTGTCCCAATCTTGCGCAGATGGTTTAAACCCTAAAATAGTCGGTTTATCTTTTTTAGACATCTCACATGCCTCCCTCTTAACAATAAAAATAGTTTAACAAAGGTAAACCAAATTAAACACTCCCTAATATTTTTTATGAAATAGTTAAATTTATAAGTTAGATAGACGATATAAAACTTAATACATCAAGGAGGATGAAAATATATGGCTTTAGTCATCGGAAGACAACCAGGTCAATCCGTATACATAGGTGATGATATTAAAATCACTGTTGTTTTAACAGAAGATAATATGTTGCGCTTAAGGATAGATGCGCCTAAGAATCTTAAAATTGTACGAGAAGAATTATTGAATCATAATCCCAAATAACGGGTTATTGATAAATGATTCACATGGATGTGAATCAAACAAAAAACATAAAACATGGAGGTAACAAAAATGATTATCAATCATAATATCGCAGCATTAAACACACATCGTCAGTTATCAAGTGCAACTAATGCACAATCAAAGTCTATGGAGAAACTAGCTTCAGGTCTTCGTATCAACCGTGCAGGTGACGATGCTGCTGGTCTTGCAATCTCTGAAAAAATGCGTGGACAAATCCGTGGTTTGGATATGGCTTCTAAAAACTCTCAGGATGGAATTTCTTTAATTCAAACCGCAGAGGGTGCTTTAAACGAAGTGCATTCAATTCTTCAACGTCAAAGAGAATTGGCTTCTCAAGCATCTTCTGATACAAATGTTGATGCAGACAGAACAGCCCTACAAGACGAGTTTGACCAACTTTCTGAAGAAATTGGAAGAATTAAAGATACAACACAATTTAACACTATGAATCTACTTGATTCTTCTGCGAGTACGCTTAAACTTCAAGTAGGAGCTAATTCAGGACAAACGATGGATATTGACCTTACTACTGCTGGTATTGATTTAACTGCTTTACAAACCGGTGTTGCTGCGTTAAAGCTTGATGATAATACAAATGCAAATGCTGCTATGGATGCATTGGACACACAAATTGCTGCTGTTTCATCAGGACGTAGTTATCTAGGTGCTGCTCAAAATCGTTTAGAGCACACAATCAACAACTTAAACACCTCTTCTGAAAACCTAACAGCTGCTGAGTCTCGTGTTCGTGACGTAGACATGGCGAAAGAAATGATGCAGCAAACTAAGAACTCTATTCTATCTCAAGCAGCACAAGCGATGTTGGCACAAGCTAATCAACAACCACAAGGAGTATTACAGCTTCTTCGTTAATAATATTAAAAGGGAATTTCATTTAATGAAGTTCCTTTTTTTATTACTTCATTTATTTTCTTTCCTTTATAAAAAATAAAGATAACCATTTTATCTCCATATCTTTTTTTCAAATTGACACGTTTAGAAGAAAAGCCAGTGACCCCTTCAGGTTCACTGGCTTGCTAACTAACCACTGCATTTTCATTTCTAATCTGTTCCATATAAGCTTTATTTAATTGCTTTACTTCGGACATTATCAATTCAAATTCCGGTCTATTCTTCGGATAATCTAAAGGAGTAACCATTTCATATGTATCAAAAATTTCTTCTCCTATCTTCGCTACTTTTTCCAAAGACAATCGGTCTTGTCGCAAAAAACTTGCTTGCTCCACATCATAATAATAATAGTTTAAATATCCATTACTTTTTGAAACGTGAACATAAAAATTTGTTACCGCCCGAACTTTGGAATCAATATTCTCAAAAAGTGGTGATGTCATCATTAAAGTACACCTCATTTTGCGCAAGAAGAAAACCATATTAACAAAAAATTTAACGCTATTCATATTAAAATCACGATTGGACAGATCCATATGAGATTCATCCAAACAGATAATACTGGAAGGTTGAACTGCCACTGTTTTAAAATCTTCAAATTTCGTAAATGGCAAACTACCTTTCAAACCATAGTTAGAAAAAACAGTGCAGCCTGTTTGCTTTTGATACAACAATGCCTTTATAGACATGCCTACAGTCTTACCAGACCCCATTCGTCCATCAAACATAACCAAGTTACTCATTAATGTAAGTCCTTCTCTTTCAAGGCCTTAGCTTGTACATCATTAGCACTCGGCATAGATTGATTTGGATTAGATACAGAAGCCTTCAATATTTTATCTAGTTTAGCCGTCCCCCTAATTCTATCAGCCATCGTTATTTTATTTACCATGTCAAATATTTTTTTCATTGGAGTCATATGAGGACGAACAGCATTCGCAAACATAGCGATATCTTCCAAACCATTTTCATTCAAAATGAACCATGCTTTCACTTGGTCTTCGGTTAGTGGAACACCGTTTTCCTTGGTAAACTGCAAGACTTCCAGCATGTCATTTCCGCCGGAATCTTTCTTTTCGAACATATCTTGACTAATCAAGTCTTGAACATTAACCGTAGCTTTTTTAAACGACTCATCCATTTTAATCACTCCTATTTAAAAAATATTAACAACATAATAATTAACCAAGGTAAAAAGCCCATTAAATCAAAACCTTTATCTTTATCAAACGAAAAAATATTTTTGATCGCAACGGAACGTCTTAAAGTTTTTAATTTTTCAGCTTCAACTTTAGCCGGTAAATCAAGGTTATACATAAAATGCAAACCACCAGTAGAAAAGTCGAAGAACTTTTTCCCCTCTGAAACTGGTAAAAATCCGTCAACATACTCTAAATCATCATTTACCATATCCAAAACCGGATAAGTGACCAACGTATCATCAGTAACAATAGAAACACTATAATTTTTAAACTCTCTGTTTTGTTTAGGTTTAGCCATAATTTAAAAACTCCTTATTATTTAAACTTACGTAAAAACATAAAATGAATTGGAAGATACAAAAATATAAATAATGCGATTGAAAGACTAGCTCCAATTTCAAAAAACGTTTGAAAAACACTCATTTAAAAACCCCTCTTTCACATTCTTTTCATCCAATTATGAATACCACTTCACACTAGTGTGAATCCCTTGTGAATGGGTTGTGAACTTCTCTTTCACATTGATGTGAATCCCTTATGAATAGGTTGTGAACTTCTCTTTCACATTGATGTGAATGAAGTATCACCACCATTTCACCGTATCTTTAAATTTAATAATAACGCCCTGTTGAGCAATGATTATAAAGGTAACGACATAAATGAAAGCCAGTAAGCAAGCCGTTCCAATAAAGGCTATCCAGTAAGGGCCAAGATATGCAAAAGGTCCTAGGTATAATGAAATATCTAAAGGGCGAGACACTGGGACTTTTAACTCACTTATATTAGTATAAACTAAGTTTAACCATGTTAAAAGAGGTTTAAAGACTGTATCAATTAAACTTTTCATAATTTGTCACCACCGCCATTATTTGACGAGCCAAAAGGTTGAATATGTACAGAGCCACCAAATAAACCAATCATTTTAATGACAAAGTAAAACCATAGAAACGCAGTGGCAACCATTGGTACAATAGTCAATAGTCCAGTAGGTTGTAACAAATCAATAACCGTTTTAAATCCCTCATTTGACGCAGAGACAAACTTTGAACTCCCATGGATATCAACAGTCAGCCATGACTTTATCGTTCTAAATACGCCCATTATGAGCGAACCTGCAAATTGAAAAATTGAAACAAACACTTTCACGACCATAATCACTACCTCAAGGACTTTTTCAAAAAAATAAAAAATCCCTTCAAAAAAATATAGTAAATATTTCAACGGCTTTGCCAACAAATCAATTAGAATTTGAAAACCACTAGACAACAGTTTAAATAAACCGCCAAATATCTTCCCGAAAAATTTAAAGATCGCATTGAAACCATCAACAATTTTGTCCGCAAAAGAAACATTCATAGCTACACCAAATAAAAAATTAAACCACATCAACGAGAACCCGAAACGAGATATTTCATGAAAGTAGCAATACTAAAAACAATCATCAAAGTAAAAGTTAAAAATACATAATCGTCATAAGCATGTATGATTAAATTTAAAAAATTACCTAGTTCATTCAAAGAAACTGGTTGAATCATAACAACACATCCTCCAATAATAAAACCGCATATTTACATCATTCTTTCGAAAATAATTCGTATTTCATGTGAAATATCAGCCCAGGAAGCACAGCTGCAGGCACACTTTTTCACACGAAACACGAATGTTATTCCAAGAACATCAATTTAATACGTGAAGCAATATAAAAACTTAACGGAATCGCAATAGCAAACGCAATAATTAACCATAAAGAACTAAACCAAGATTCAATCCCTTTCGCAACATCGCCTAGTTCATAATTTGTATCTAACAAAGGCATACCAGTATCTAAAGGAATACCTATTTTTTCACTAGTCATATCACTTTCATTTCCAGTTGTATCAACAGCCGAAATTTTCACTTTATATTGAGTGCCATTCTCTAAATCAGCAAGACTATAAAAAGTATTTTTAACCGGAACCATATTTTGTTTAATACCATCTAAATAAACGTTATAGCCAAACAAATCATCTTCTAGATTCTTATTCCACCTTACAAATAAAGCTTTATTCCCCGATTCAACTGATAAACCAGTAGGAGCAACAGGAGCAACTTTATCAATACCATCAAGAGTTTTTGCCGTAGTCGTTTGTTTAGACCCTTCATTCCCATCTTTATCAACCGCAGAAACCGAAAACGTATAAGAAGTATTAGGAGTTAAACCAGTAACCTTATAAGAACTAGCAACCAAAATGCTTTCTAATAAAACATTATTCTTATAAATTTTAATTTTATCTAAATCATCATCATCAGGATTCAACCAATCCAAATCCAAAGAAACATCCGTAATATTTGAAACTGTCAAATCAGTTACATTACTAGGCGGAATTAAACTTGGATCGGGTGGAGCATCAAGAGTAATATCAGTGACAGAAACACCATTCGTTTCAAAACCATCATCATAAACAGCCGTTAATTTATACGTGTATGAAGTATTCGGTAAAACATCATCATCCTTATACACATCTATTTCTTTCGATAAATTAGCTATTTTAGTACCATTCTTATAAACATTAGTTTGAACAAAACCATCATTAGAAATCGGAGTATCCCAAGTTAACGAAAATGATTTATCCGTCACAGTAGAAAGAGGATTTTTAATTTCATCATGTTTACGAGGCACAATGATTTTATTACCGTCAAAAATCTCAACACCATTAATCAAAACAGCATAAAGTTTAATACTTAGACTCGTATCAGCATTACTAAAAATATTAAATGATGGTGAATAATCAGAAGTAACAACAGCATCATAACTAGTAATATTAAGATTATTCGTAGCTTTAACTACAATTTCTTTTGAACTAGCATTAGCAATGGTATCTGAATCAATATATAACGCACCACTTACATACTGACTACCAGAAGTAAACCGTAAAGTTACCTTATCACCAGACTTTAATTCCTTTGGAATATTCAAAACTTGTTTATTATTCATTTGCTTAAAACTAACATCATCATAAGCAAAAACATTCGAAGAAAAAGGAACTAAAAAAATAAAAATAATCAAAAGCAAAGGGAAAATTTTTCTCATAAAACACCCACTAAATATTAATTTTCGGTTTTGTTATACCAATGTGTTTGATTCATTTGACCATCTTGATTATATGAATCCTTTGATAACACATCATCTCTATTAAAATTATCTTGTTGCATTTGTCCATCTTGTTTAAATTCATCAGAACCTATAATTGGATCTCGTGAAAAAACATCATCTTTTGATTGTTCTCTATCTTTCTCCAAGTCCCTATCTTTTTGCATTTCTAAATCTTTATGATTTTCTGCATCCTTCGAATGTTCTTCATCCTTTGATTGCTCTTTATCTTTTTCTTGTTCTTTATCCTTTGATTGCTCTATATCTTTTTCTTGCTCTTTATCCTTCGATTGTTCTTTATCTTTCTCTTGCTCTTTATCTTTCTTTTGTTCTTCATCCTTCGATTGTTCTTTATCCTTCTCTAGTTCATCCTGTGCCTTTCCATCATCTTGCTTACACGTTTTATCTCCTGTCTTATCCCAACAGTCAGCAACGTCAGGAGCATCAGGCATAGACCCAGGTTTTTCTGGAGCATCCCCAGCATCCTCGAAATGTTTTTCTTTATCTTCAAACGCGTTATTATCATTTGGCAAACCAGAAACAGGAGGAACAGATAATTCAGGCACATCAGGTAATGCATCATCAGTTTCCATGATATTTTTATCAGTAATCAAAGAATTATCTATACTATCCATAACTCCCTTGATTGCATCTAATTTCCCGCCATTTTCTTTAATGCTGCCATTAACATCATCTAATTTTTGCCCATTAGAATTGATAGAGTCATTTATTTTTTCCGCAGTTTTATTTAATTCTTGGATACACTTACAAATCTGATTGGCACAAGCTTCCGAAGAACCCGAATCACTCTCATTTGTATGAACATTAGAATTACATTTAGGATTTTTTAATTCAGTAGCATGAAACCTCAATTTCCCCAACTGTTGACCAGATTCACCTATATAAATATCTTCAAAATACGAGTTACAAGTCCAAAATTGCCGACCAGTAACATCATACGGTGAATCAATATCCATCACGCCATCATAGCTTCGAGTAGAATATGAAGAATCAGTGTATGTCCTATGAAGAATCTTTTTAACTTTAAACCTATTGTAAACAGCACCATATTCATCTCTATCTGACATATAAACAGGGTCGGATACAATACCCCCTACATTCTCATAAACCTCAGCTAAAACAGGTTTAATACCAACTACAAACAGGGTAATGCTTAAAGCCACCATGAACAGGCAAATGTTTTTATACATGAAACCGCCCCTTTAAAAATCTTCTAAGGAATCTTGAAAAGTATAGTAGGTATGGAGTAAACCACAAATTAACAACGTAGCACTAAATAATAGGAAAAAATGAAATAGCATATCTTTTTCACCAACCTTTGATACAATAAAACCGAGTGACAAAAAAATGGAGAAAGGGACACCAGCCCTTTCCCCATGTATTAATATATATTTTGTTTCTATTAAGAAACGAAAAGACCTTTTACGCGTGAAGCTATCAAAAATGCGAGTGGGATCGCGACAGCAAACGCAATGATTAACCAGTAAGCCGAGAACCAGTTACTAACAGCAGTAGCAACATCAGCCAAGTTATAAGTTAATGAAACAGCAGGAATACCACTTTCCATATTCAAAATCCACCATTCTATTTTTTTATTGGTTGTTTCTTTAAGAAGTCAGTATGAAAGCTATTTAAATTAAGAAACGAAAAGACCTTTTACGCGTGAAGCTATTAAAAATGCAAGTGGGATTGCAACAGCAAACGCAATGATTAACCAGTAAGCCGAGAACCAGTTACTAACAGCAGTAGCAACATCAGCCAAGTCATAAGACAATGTAATAGATGGGATACCTGCTCCGAGAATTAAGTTGTTCATATATTTCACCTCCTTAAAAGTACGTATCTTTCAAAATCTTTAAGATAAAAAATCCTGCCAAGACTCCAAAAAGAACCCACAAAGCAGGCGATAGGGTTGCCCAGTTAATACCAAAATAATGAAATAAATCAGTGATATCCGGTGAGTATTTCACATCGGGTATTTTTTCTGAATGTAGCACTGTATTCCCCCTATCTTGCTAGACCTAACAATTTCGCCAACACAAACGCCGCAAATGCTCCCCCAATGAATAAATATATTACTGGTAATGCAGAAGCAAAAATATTGTAGCTGTATTGCAAAATCTGTGACATTTGAAGGGAAAAACTAATAGTGTTCACCCCATTTAATAATTATTAGTAAGAGAGAAATGACGATAGCAATAAAAGTAAATATTGCAGTAGTAAGAGTTACAAATTCTTTATTCATAAAGAGCCAGTAAAAAGCATCTAAAAACACCATATCCATTATTTTAACCGCCCTATTGTAAACTTTGATAACAACACTCCGACAATCAAAACAATGAATGGTATGACTATAACGCTGTATTGACCCAACATGTTTTCTAATGAGTAACTAAACATTATCGCACCACCTCAAAAACCCATTTTAAGAGTAGTAAAAGGAATATAGCAGCAAGCAAAAATGAAATAACCATTTCGCCATATGTAAATGATTGAAAAACTTGAAAAGAACCATTTACAGTATCTATGATATAGTTTTGGTAAAAACCATCTAAGGCTTTTCCAACTTGATCGCTAACACTCGGTTCATCCATACTTGGTTCACAACCTTAAAAAAAAGTCTAAGATTTACGCATCATAGACTTAATAGAAATTACAAGGGAAAGGGAAGAACTATTTCTTTAGAGCTACGAGTTTATAATAAGCATTATTTTTATATGCATTTACAGTAGCTGAACATTTAAAAATTGACCCCATTGCATACTCTTTTTGAAAAGTATTAATTAAAGAAAGGTCATCTGCTTTAATCTGAATTGCCCTATCGTTTGAAGTAGATTCGGGTTGATAAACATCAATCATAATACTAGTTTTTTCTTTTCCATCAAATGTTGAAGTTTTAACATTTGCATTCATATACACGCCTTCAATTTGTACTAAAGCCATTTTTTTCTCCTTTTATACGAACATATATTCTTCGTCGTTTATTTGTTCTGTTGTTATTGTAAAAAAAATAGTACAAAAGCAACACCTTTTTTTATAAATGAAGAATTAACTAAGTAATTTTTCTTTAATTTTCTTAGTTAACATGGCTTTAGTCTCATCATCCCATACTTCTTCTGGGACTTCATAATCAATCTTAAATTTCTTTAAAAGTTCTACAATCTCAACGTTTTTAAATGCCAAAAAAATGTTCGTGCTTTTTTCCATAAACGGTTTTCGAGCCCTGCCCATATCTTTCCCCCATAAAAACCATATTGCCCCTCTTTTTTCTCTTCAGCATAACAAAAAAGGCAATACATAGCATTAATTAGTGATAAAAAAGGGATAAAATTACAATAATTTGCATTTTATTCCCTTTGCTTTTTATGGATTTTAAACTATAATTAATTCAACTGAAATATGTGTTATATTT
Organism: Peribacillus sp. TH16; assembly: GCF_016651095.1. Lineage (NCBI taxonomy): Bacteria > Bacillati > Bacillota > Bacilli > Caryophanales > Bacillaceae > Peribacillus > Peribacillus sp. TH16. Next base: position 10,811 of record NZ_JAEKEM010000006.1, read on the forward strand.
CTCTATCCGATGAATCTTCATGCGACGAAGATTCATTTTTTTTGTATACAGGTTTATGTATTTTTCCTTCTGGAAGCAATGACTTCATTATCTTCTCTTTTCTTTCCTCTAATGAACCAGTAACCATTTTTTTATCTTTATTAAATCGTTTTAACATATTTTCATGTTTTTTCTTTTGCTTCTCTTTCCCTTCCTTAATCCAATTCAGAACAAGTTGTTCATCATTATCAAAGGCTTCCATTAAAAGTGCAAAATTAGGAGTTACGGACTGTTCAAACCAATTTTTCACTTTCTCTATTGTCATATCTGGAGCAACTTGTGAAAGTCGTAATGGTTCAATATTATCCAAAAATTTAATCCAAAACTTCGAAATTGGCCAACGTGCTTTATTACTATCATCAGTAGGATTACAAAACAAAACATAATTTCTTAAAAGACCTTGAACCAATGGGCCGACTGAATAAATATTTTCGACTAACTCAAACGCAGCTGTTAACGCTCTTTTATCCCTTAATTGAAGTTCCGTCCGATTCCACACCTCGATACCATCTTCTATTTCCTTTCCGGCAGACAGTCTTTCTTGCAGTTTATCGTATATCCTTACTTGAATTTCCGACTTCGGAGAACCAAAGTAAATGGTTGTTCCTGCTGTAGAACCATCATTCAAAACGACTTTTTCTTGAATCCTTGCTGTTCTAAATCTGGATCGTACGTGACCTTTTTTTATTTTCTTAATTAATTGAGGAAATTTAAAGTACCCCTCAAAATCATCAATAGCAATATCAAATCTCGTTATATTAACATCTAACATTAAAATCAAACCTAAAAGTGTGACCCAATCATGATTTCCATATTCCTCATATTCTCGACAACCTTGTCCAGAAATCTCTAAATGAAAATGTTCCAGATTACTAGAATAATAGATAGCAATATGACCAAATCTAATGTGCGAATGATAGCCATATTTTCCATTTTCGAACTCTGTAAAATCATCAAAATTAAGACCTAAAACGTCAATTATTTGTTGAACGTTTTGAACATTTTTGAAAGTGACTTGAAGCCAGTCCACGCATGACCTAAGACCACTTTGCAATGTATTTACTACCCCCCTGTTAGTATACGGGGGTAGTACCGTGATATTGTTGTTCTCCATAGTCCAGTTTCCCCTCTAAGATTTCCAATTTTCAGCTTGGAAAATTTCTTTATCTACTAACGAACGAAAAAATTTAGATTTATTATCAAAACGATTTTCAATGAGTTCCCACACCTCATCAGGCAAAGTAATAGAAACCTTTTTAGTAACTCCCAATGATGGTCTACCCATCTTATTTTTAGTATCTAATTCCTTTGTATCTATAGACAAAACTATCAACTCCTTATTTAAGTTACTTTTAGTATAACTTTAAGTTACCTAAAGTACAAGAAATTTTTACTAGTTTTATAATAACAGTTTTTTAAACTCTCTCGAACCATGCAATGCGTACGGAGCGCGCAACATAATAGCAATTCGTCCCTTTGTCACATGATTCAAACGTGATGGACGATAACCCCACTAGCAAAGCTTTTCGGGACAAAGCACCCGAAACCGTTAGGAGTTGACTTCTATTCACTCCTAAGGTATTTGACGGCTAAAAGGTCACGCTTCGCTCTATACGCCCCACAAAGTAAAGCACAAGCCATTTAATAGCTTCATGCGTATTAACTCTTAAAGAATCATCAATTATTGTTTTTGGTTAGCAAAATAAAGACCATAAGTAGCAACTCACACAGCTACGCAAGGAGCTACTTACATGCGCTCATATAAATACCAACCGACACCAATCACAATAAAAATAATCGCACCATACAACAGACCATTAGATATGGCTTCTGGAACCATCCTGAAGCCATCAGCATTTTTATTTAAATCCATTACTTAGCACCTTTCTTTTTCCTTGGATCAATATGTTTTTTATGCAAATCATCCACAGCAGTTTTCAAAACATCGGAAACATTTACAGTACCAATAGTTGCTTGTTCTTGAAAATAATCTACCAATTCACAAACCTTGTCCCAATCTTGCGCAGATGGTTTAAACCCTAAAATAGTCGGTTTATCTTTTTTAGACATCTCACATGCCTCCCTCTTAACAATAAAAATAGTTTAACAAAGGTAAACCAAATTAAACACTCCCTAATATTTTTTATGAAATAGTTAAATTTATAAGTTAGATAGACGATATAAAACTTAATACATCAAGGAGGATGAAAATATATGGCTTTAGTCATCGGAAGACAACCAGGTCAATCCGTATACATAGGTGATGATATTAAAATCACTGTTGTTTTAACAGAAGATAATATGTTGCGCTTAAGGATAGATGCGCCTAAGAATCTTAAAATTGTACGAGAAGAATTATTGAATCATAATCCCAAATAACGGGTTATTGATAAATGATTCACATGGATGTGAATCAAACAAAAAACATAAAACATGGAGGTAACAAAAATGATTATCAATCATAATATCGCAGCATTAAACACACATCGTCAGTTATCAAGTGCAACTAATGCACAATCAAAGTCTATGGAGAAACTAGCTTCAGGTCTTCGTATCAACCGTGCAGGTGACGATGCTGCTGGTCTTGCAATCTCTGAAAAAATGCGTGGACAAATCCGTGGTTTGGATATGGCTTCTAAAAACTCTCAGGATGGAATTTCTTTAATTCAAACCGCAGAGGGTGCTTTAAACGAAGTGCATTCAATTCTTCAACGTCAAAGAGAATTGGCTTCTCAAGCATCTTCTGATACAAATGTTGATGCAGACAGAACAGCCCTACAAGACGAGTTTGACCAACTTTCTGAAGAAATTGGAAGAATTAAAGATACAACACAATTTAACACTATGAATCTACTTGATTCTTCTGCAGGTACGCTTAAACTTCAAGTAGGAGCTAATTCAGGACAAACGATGGATATTGACCTTACTACTGCTGGTATTGATTTAACTGCTTTACAAACCGGTGTTGCTGCGTTAAAGCTTGATGATAATACAAATGCAAATGCTGCTATGGATGCATTGGACACACAAATTGCTGCTGTTTCATCAGGACGTAGTTATCTAGGTGCTGCTCAAAATCGTTTAGAGCACACAATCAACAACTTAAACACCTCTTCTGAAAACCTAACAGCTGCTGAGTCTCGTGTTCGTGACGTAGACATGGCGAAAGAAATGATGCAGCAAACTAAGAACTCTATTCTATCTCAAGCAGCACAAGCGATGTTGGCACAAGCTAATCAACAACCACAAGGAGTATTACAGCTTCTTCGTTAATAATATTAAAAGGGAATTTCATTTAATGAAGTTCCTTTTTTTATTACTTCATTTATTTTCTTTCCTTTATAAAAAATAAAGATAACCATTTTATCTCCATATCTTTTTTTCAAATTGACACGTTTAGAAGAAAAGCCAGTGACCCCTTCAGGTTCACTGGCTTGCTAACTAACCACTGCATTTTCATTTCTAATCTGTTCCATATAAGCTTTATTTAATTGCTTTACTTCGGACATTATCAATTCAAATTCCGGTCTATTCTTCGGATAATCTAAAGGAGTAACCATTTCATATGTATCAAAAATTTCTTCTCCTATCTTCGCTACTTTTTCCAAAGACAATCGGTCTTGTCGCAAAAAACTTGCTTGCTCCACATCATAATAATAATAGTTTAAATATCCATTACTTTTTGAAACGTGAACATAAAAATTTGTTACCGCCCGAACTTTGGAATCAATATTCTCAAAAAGTGGTGATGTCATCATTAAAGTACACCTCATTTTGCGCAAGAAGAAAACCATATTAACAAAAAATTTAACGCTATTCATATTAAAATCACGATTGGACAGATCCATATGAGATTCATCCAAACAGATAATACTGGAAGGTTGAACTGCCACTGTTTTAAAATCTTCAAATTTCGTAAATGGCAAACTACCTTTCAAACCATAGTTAGAAAAAACAGTGCAGCCTGTTTGCTTTTGATACAACAATGCCTTTATAGACATGCCTACAGTCTTACCAGACCCCATTCGTCCATCAAACATAACCAAGTTACTCATTAATGTAAGTCCTTCTCTTTCAAGGCCTTAGCTTGTACATCATTAGCACTCGGCATAGATTGATTTGGATTAGATACAGAAGCCTTCAATATTTTATCTAGTTTAGCCGTCCCCCTAATTCTATCAGCCATCGTTATTTTATTTACCATGTCAAATATTTTTTTCATTGGAGTCATATGAGGACGAACAGCATTCGCAAACATAGCGATATCTTCCAAACCATTTTCATTCAAAATGAACCATGCTTTCACTTGGTCTTCGGTTAGTGGAACACCGTTTTCCTTGGTAAACTGCAAGACTTCCAGCATGTCATTTCCGCCGGAATCTTTCTTTTCGAACATATCTTGACTAATCAAGTCTTGAACATTAACCGTAGCTTTTTTAAACGACTCATCCATTTTAATCACTCCTATTTAAAAAATATTAACAACATAATAATTAACCAAGGTAAAAAGCCCATTAAATCAAAACCTTTATCTTTATCAAACGAAAAAATATTTTTGATCGCAACGGAACGTCTTAAAGTTTTTAATTTTTCAGCTTCAACTTTAGCCGGTAAATCAAGGTTATACATAAAATGCAAACCACCAGTAGAAAAGTCGAAGAACTTTTTCCCCTCTGAAACTGGTAAAAATCCGTCAACATACTCTAAATCATCATTTACCATATCCAAAACCGGATAAGTGACCAACGTATCATCAGTAACAATAGAAACACTATAATTTTTAAACTCTCTGTTTTGTTTAGGTTTAGCCATAATTTAAAAACTCCTTATTATTTAAACTTACGTAAAAACATAAAATGAATTGGAAGATACAAAAATATAAATAATGCGATTGAAAGACTAGCTCCAATTTCAAAAAACGTTTGAAAAACACTCATTTAAAAACCCCTCTTTCACATTCTTTTCATCCAATTATGAATACCACTTCACACTAGTGTGAATCCCTTGTGAATGGGTTGTGAACTTCTCTTTCACATTGATGTGAATCCCTTATGAATAGGTTGTGAACTTCTCTTTCACATTGATGTGAATGAAGTATCACCACCATTTCACCGTATCTTTAAATTTAATAATAACGCCCTGTTGAGCAATGATTATAAAGGTAACGACATAAATGAAAGCCAGTAAGCAAGCCGTTCCAATAAAGGCTATCCAGTAAGGGCCAAGATATGCAAAAGGTCCTAGGTATAATGAAATATCTAAAGGGCGAGACACTGGGACTTTTAACTCACTTATATTAGTATAAACTAAGTTTAACCATGTTAAAAGAGGTTTAAAGACTGTATCAATTAAACTTTTCATAATTTGTCACCACCGCCATTATTTGACGAGCCAAAAGGTTGAATATGTACAGAGCCACCAAATAAACCAATCATTTTAATGACAAAGTAAAACCATAGAAACGCAGTGGCAACCATTGGTACAATAGTCAATAGTCCAGTAGGTTGTAACAAATCAATAACCGTTTTAAATCCCTCATTTGACGCAGAGACAAACTTTGAACTCCCATGGATATCAACAGTCAGCCATGACTTTATCGTTCTAAATACGCCCATTATGAGCGAACCTGCAAATTGAAAAATTGAAACAAACACTTTCACGACCATAATCACTACCTCAAGGACTTTTTCAAAAAAATAAAAAATCCCTTCAAAAAAATATAGTAAATATTTCAACGGCTTTGCCAACAAATCAATTAGAATTTGAAAACCACTAGACAACAGTTTAAATAAACCGCCAAATATCTTCCCGAAAAATTTAAAGATCGCATTGAAACCATCAACAATTTTGTCCGCAAAAGAAACATTCATAGCTACACCAAATAAAAAATTAAACCACATCAACGAGAACCCGAAACGAGATATTTCATGAAAGTAGCAATACTAAAAACAATCATCAAAGTAAAAGTTAAAAATACATAATCGTCATAAGCATGTATGATTAAATTTAAAAAATTACCTAGTTCATTCAAAGAAACTGGTTGAATCATAACAACACATCCTCCAATAATAAAACCGCATATTTACATCATTCTTTCGAAAATAATTCGTATTTCATGTGAAATATCAGCCCAGGAAGCACAGCTGCAGGCACACTTTTTCACACGAAACACGAATGTTATTCCAAGAACATCAATTTAATACGTGAAGCAATATAAAAACTTAACGGAATCGCAATAGCAAACGCAATAATTAACCATAAAGAACTAAACCAAGATTCAATCCCTTTCGCAACATCGCCTAGTTCATAATTTGTATCTAACAAAGGCATACCAGTATCTAAAGGAATACCTATTTTTTCACTAGTCATATCACTTTCATTTCCAGTTGTATCAACAGCCGAAATTTTCACTTTATATTGAGTGCCATTCTCTAAATCAGCAAGACTATAAAAAGTATTTTTAACCGGAACCATATTTTGTTTAATACCATCTAAATAAACGTTATAGCCAAACAAATCATCTTCTAGATTCTTATTCCACCTTACAAATAAAGCTTTATTCCCCGATTCAACTGATAAACCAGTAGGAGCAACAGGAGCAACTTTATCAATACCATCAAGAGTTTTTGCCGTAGTCGTTTGTTTAGACCCTTCATTCCCATCTTTATCAACCGCAGAAACCGAAAACGTATAAGAAGTATTAGGAGTTAAACCAGTAACCTTATAAGAACTAGCAACCAAAATGCTTTCTAATAAAACATTATTCTTATAAATTTTAATTTTATCTAAATCATCATCATCAGGATTCAACCAATCCAAATCCAAAGAAACATCCGTAATATTTGAAACTGTCAAATCAGTTACATTACTAGGCGGAATTAAACTTGGATCGGGTGGAGCATCAAGAGTAATATCAGTGACAGAAACACCATTCGTTTCAAAACCATCATCATAAACAGCCGTTAATTTATACGTGTATGAAGTATTCGGTAAAACATCATCATCCTTATACACATCTATTTCTTTCGATAAATTAGCTATTTTAGTACCATTCTTATAAACATTAGTTTGAACAAAACCATCATTAGAAATCGGAGTATCCCAAGTTAACGAAAATGATTTATCCGTCACAGTAGAAAGAGGATTTTTAATTTCATCATGTTTACGAGGCACAATGATTTTATTACCGTCAAAAATCTCAACACCATTAATCAAAACAGCATAAAGTTTAATACTTAGACTCGTATCAGCATTACTAAAAATATTAAATGATGGTGAATAATCAGAAGTAACAACAGCATCATAACTAGTAATATTAAGATTATTCGTAGCTTTAACTACAATTTCTTTTGAACTAGCATTAGCAATGGTATCTGAATCAATATATAACGCACCACTTACATACTGACTACCAGAAGTAAACCGTAAAGTTACCTTATCACCAGACTTTAATTCCTTTGGAATATTCAAAACTTGTTTATTATTCATTTGCTTAAAACTAACATCATCATAAGCAAAAACATTCGAAGAAAAAGGAACTAAAAAAATAAAAATAATCAAAAGCAAAGGGAAAATTTTTCTCATAAAACACCCACTAAATATTAATTTTCGGTTTTGTTATACCAATGTGTTTGATTCATTTGACCATCTTGATTATATGAATCCTTTGATAACACATCATCTCTATTAAAATTATCTTGTTGCATTTGTCCATCTTGTTTAAATTCATCAGAACCTATAATTGGATCTCGTGAAAAAACATCATCTTTTGATTGTTCTCTATCTTTCTCCAAGTCCCTATCTTTTTGCATTTCTAAATCTTTATGATTTTCTGCATCCTTCGAATGTTCTTCATCCTTTGATTGCTCTTTATCTTTTTCTTGTTCTTTATCCTTTGATTGCTCTATATCTTTTTCTTGCTCTTTATCCTTCGATTGTTCTTTATCTTTCTCTTGCTCTTTATCTTTCTTTTGTTCTTCATCCTTCGATTGTTCTTTATCCTTCTCTAGTTCATCCTGTGCCTTTCCATCATCTTGCTTACACGTTTTATCTCCTGTCTTATCCCAACAGTCAGCAACGTCAGGAGCATCAGGCATAGACCCAGGTTTTTCTGGAGCATCCCCAGCATCCTCGAAATGTTTTTCTTTATCTTCAAACGCGTTATTATCATTTGGCAAACCAGAAACAGGAGGAACAGATAATTCAGGCACATCAGGTAATGCATCATCAGTTTCCATGATATTTTTATCAGTAATCAAAGAATTATCTATACTATCCATAACTCCCTTGATTGCATCTAATTTCCCGCCATTTTCTTTAATGCTGCCATTAACATCATCTAATTTTTGCCCATTAGAATTGATAGAGTCATTTATTTTTTCCGCAGTTTTATTTAATTCTTGGATACACTTACAAATCTGATTGGCACAAGCTTCCGAAGAACCCGAATCACTCTCATTTGTATGAACATTAGAATTACATTTAGGATTTTTTAATTCAGTAGCATGAAACCTCAATTTCCCCAACTGTTGACCAGATTCACCTATATAAATATCTTCAAAATACGAGTTACAAGTCCAAAATTGCCGACCAGTAACATCATACGGTGAATCAATATCCATCACGCCATCATAGCTTCGAGTAGAATATGAAGAATCAGTGTATGTCCTATGAAGAATCTTTTTAACTTTAAACCTATTGTAAACAGCACCATATTCATCTCTATCTGACATATAAACAGGGTCGGATACAATACCCCCTACATTCTCATAAACCTCAGCTAAAACAGGTTTAATACCAACTACAAACAGGGTAATGCTTAAAGCCACCATGAACAGGCAAATGTTTTTATACATGAAACCGCCCCTTTAAAAATCTTCTAAGGAATCTTGAAAAGTATAGTAGGTATGGAGTAAACCACAAATTAACAACGTAGCACTAAATAATAGGAAAAAATGAAATAGCATATCTTTTTCACCAACCTTTGATACAATAAAACCGAGTGACAAAAAAATGGAGAAAGGGACACCAGCCCTTTCCCCATGTATTAATATATATTTTGTTTCTATTAAGAAACGAAAAGACCTTTTACGCGTGAAGCTATCAAAAATGCGAGTGGGATCGCGACAGCAAACGCAATGATTAACCAGTAAGCCGAGAACCAGTTACTAACAGCAGTAGCAACATCAGCCAAGTTATAAGTTAATGAAACAGCAGGAATACCACTTTCCATATTCAAAATCCACCATTCTATTTTTTTATTGGTTGTTTCTTTAAGAAGTCAGTATGAAAGCTATTTAAATTAAGAAACGAAAAGACCTTTTACGCGTGAAGCTATTAAAAATGCAAGTGGGATTGCAACAGCAAACGCAATGATTAACCAGTAAGCCGAGAACCAGTTACTAACAGCAGTAGCAACATCAGCCAAGTCATAAGACAATGTAATAGATGGGATACCTGCTCCGAGAATTAAGTTGTTCATATATTTCACCTCCTTAAAAGTACGTATCTTTCAAAATCTTTAAGATAAAAAATCCTGCCAAGACTCCAAAAAGAACCCACAAAGCAGGCGATAGGGTTGCCCAGTTAATACCAAAATAATGAAATAAATCAGTGATATCCGGTGAGTATTTCACATCGGGTATTTTTTCTGAATGTAGCACTGTATTCCCCCTATCTTGCTAGACCTAACAATTTCGCCAACACAAACGCCGCAAATGCTCCCCCAATGAATAAATATATTACTGGTAATGCAGAAGCAAAAATATTGTAGCTGTATTGCAAAATCTGTGACATTTGAAGGGAAAAACTAATAGTGTTCACCCCATTTAATAATTATTAGTAAGAGAGAAATGACGATAGCAATAAAAGTAAATATTGCAGTAGTAAGAGTTACAAATTCTTTATTCATAAAGAGCCAGTAAAAAGCATCTAAAAACACCATATCCATTATTTTAACCGCCCTATTGTAAACTTTGATAACAACACTCCGACAATCAAAACAATGAATGGTATGACTATAACGCTGTATTGACCCAACATGTTTTCTAATGAGTAACTAAACATTATCGCACCACCTCAAAAACCCATTTTAAGAGTAGTAAAAGGAATATAGCAGCAAGCAAAAATGAAATAACCATTTCGCCATATGTAAATGATTGAAAAACTTGAAAAGAACCATTTACAGTATCTATGATATAGTTTTGGTAAAAACCATCTAAGGCTTTTCCAACTTGATCGCTAACACTCGGTTCATCCATACTTGGTTCACAACCTTAAAAAAAAGTCTAAGATTTACGCATCATAGACTTAATAGAAATTACAAGGGAAAGGGAAGAACTATTTCTTTAGAGCTACGAGTTTATAATAAGCATTATTTTTATATGCATTTACAGTAGCTGAACATTTAAAAATTGACCCCATTGCATACTCTTTTTGAAAAGTATTAATTAAAGAAAGGTCATCTGCTTTAATCTGAATTGCCCTATCGTTTGAAGTAGATTCGGGTTGATAAACATCAATCATAATACTAGTTTTTTCTTTTCCATCAAATGTTGAAGTTTTAACATTTGCATTCATATACACGCCTTCAATTTGTACTAAAGCCATTTTTTTTTCTCCTTTTATACGAACATATATTCTTCGTCGTTTATTTGTTCTGTTGTTATTGTAAAAAAAAAATAGTACAAAAGCAACACCTTTTTTTATAAATGAAGAATTAACTAAGTAATTTTTCTTTAATTTTCTTAGTTAACATGGCTTTAGTCTCATCATCCCATACTTCTTCTGGGACTTCATAATCAATCTTAAATTTCTTTAAAAGTTCTACAATCTCAACGTTTTTAAATGCCAAAAAAATGTTCGTGCTTTTTTCCATAAACGGTTTTCGAGCCCTGCCCATATCTTTCCCCCATAAAAACCATATTGCCCCTCTTTTTTTCTCTTCAGCATAACAAAAAAGGCAATACATAGCATTAATTAGTGATAAAAAAAGGGATAAAATTACAATAATTTGCATTTTATTCCCTTTGCTTTTTATGGATTTTAAACTATAATTAATTCAACTGAAATATGTGTTATATTTCTCTATCCGATGAATCTTCATGCGACGAAGATTCATTTTTTTTGTATACAGGTTTATGTATTTTTCCTTCTGGAAGCAATGACTTCATTATCTTCTCTTTTCTTTCCTCTAATGAACCAGTAACCATTTTTTTATCTTTATTAAATCGTTTTAACATATTTTCATGTTTTTTCTTTTGCTTCTCTTTCCCTTCCTTAATCCAATTCAGAACAAGTTGTTCATCATTATCAAAGGCTTCCATTAAAAGTGCAAAATTAGGAGTTACGGACTGTTCAAACCAATTTTTCACTTTCTCTATTGTCATAT
>NZ_JAEKEM010000007.1:0-37488 GCF_016651095.1 Peribacillus sp. TH16
TTTTTTCATCTTCATTACTAATAATGTAATAACCACCTCGACCAATTTCATTACAAGTACCTACAGGAGCTCCATATTTCACTACAGCTTCAGAAACCATTCTCCTTACTGTTACACCACTAAATCCTGTTAATTTTGAAATATAAGAAACGGTGGTAGCCCTGCCTTTTCCATAACCGATTAATCCAACTACCTGTTTATGAATCTCTGGTAAATCGTTCATAAGTCGTGCCTCCTGTTTAAGAAAGGTGAAAAAAAGAAAAAGGCCCACAATCTGAGAAGGGAAAATTCCCTTTTCAAACTATGGACCTCAAGGATCTCTCTATTTTTTAACCGTATGTACATTTTTACATTTAGGGCATTTAAACTCGATCACACCCTGAAATTCCCCTTTGCAAAGTAAATGCTTGCAAGGACTGTTTGTACAACGAATTTCCTTTAACATTCCTTTTCCACCTCTCTCGATTTGTATAACACCCTAAATCGGAAAGGAAACACCTTGCAATATTGGTGATAGTTTTTAATTCGATATGGACCGGATTAGTCCTGGCCAAGGTCCAGTAAAAAAATTAACTTTTCTTACAATTTAATTATAACAAATTTTTGCGACAAAAGCTACAATTTTTAAACCTTTAATTATAACATCTAAATTGTATTCATAGGGAATAAATTTTCATAAAACACACTAATTTTATCGGAATTATACACATTATAACCCTGCTAAACTTTGAGCACACCCCTATTAAATCAACGTATTTCCTTAACTCCATACAAAAGGTACATTTCGTAGATTAAAAGGGCTACCTTATTCTCTTCTACAATTTTCTCGTGTCTCTTTACATAACTTACCGACTCCAAATAAAAAACACCCCGAGGGATGCTTATGTCAAAATGTTGCTAATAAGGTTTCTGATACTGCCTGGCCCCACTTTGGATCTGTTAATACAGTTGAAACTACTTTTAATAAAGCTGTCTCACCAAGACCATATACTTTACCAGCAAAATCTTTAAGTTTACTTTGTGAAGGTTCAGGTTTGTTAATTTCCTCCTGAATTTCATTCATGACCTGCTCAACTTCGGCCATTTTTTCTTCAGGTACAACTTGTTGTTCTCTTACCAAATCCATAATCTTATGAGTAATATTTTCATAATTAACGGTTTGCTGTATGTCTTTACCGATTGCAACTGCACTACCTTGCTCGGCTGTAATGCTTCCATAATTGAAAATTTGCAATGCCGCACTGGCAATGCTCTCTTTACCTTTTACTTCAACCTCAACTAAATCGTGAAGGCGATCAATCAGCTCCCTCAAACATGGTCTGGCAATTTCACTAAGGAATTGCTGGATATTATCTTCAAATCTTTTGTGCTTATATATTCTATGACTTAAAGAATCCAAATTAATATCACCTTTTACAACTTGGTCAAATATTTGAACGACATATGCCAATTGCTCATCAACATTTGAAGGTAATTTTAATTCAGATATCCAATGCCCATTACGTGAGAAGTGTATAAATTCAAAATCCACAGGTATTGCAAGGAGAGGCGCTACTATAGAGTTAATTACCTTATCCTCATTAATAATTGATATAAACCTTACAATTCTGGCTTTATAAACTGAATAACCGGCAGTTAAAATGTCAGAGGCCGCAGCATCTAAGGTTCTAATTGCTCGTCTTACTTCTGGCGCATTAAAATTAGTCACAGAAAAACTCCTTTTTGGCTTCTATTTTTTAATGTATATTCAACAAAAATAGACAGATACCTTTCTCCCTTCAAAGGTATAGTTAACTAAAAAGGTTATCCAAAACTTCATTAAAATTTCGGTAAGGACTACTTTTATGTTTAATGTCACCAAAAATTGTATTAGCATCTGTAGTATGGACGATATACCGGTATTCTTCTTTATCCAAACAATTCAGTTTATCTTTAATTTGCTCAATACTATTCTTCAAAGACTGTATCATGGCATCTTGTGTAGTTCCCAAGTTAGTAAACTTAGGAAGCTCATAAATACTTATTGGACTATCAATACTAATATCATACTCTTCCCCATTACTCATCTTTACCTGTAGAACAGATTTACGTTTAGTTATTGTTACACTTATAGAACCCATTGTAGCCTCAAGTTTCCGTTCCTCATCATCATAAGTATCCAGGTCTTCAAGAATAAATTTGTTATCGAAAAGATAATCAATTAATTCCTGAATAGCCTGAGATAACATCCGATTATTAGCTTCAACAAAATAATTATCCCTATATTCAATGAATTGATCACATAATAACTTAGCTTCATCTCTCAATGTAACAATCTGCTGCTCTTTAACAATATTCAAACTAAACACCCCTGTCTATTATGGTTATTTTTCCCTGTAATTTATTCTATCAAATCACCTTCAAAAGATATATAACTCCCAACACCTACTTATCGATCCAAGGTATTCTATAGTTGTTTAATGATATTTAGTTTAAGCTCCATGGTTGATTATTCTTATTTAGATTTTTTTACCTAAATTACTTATTATGCTTGTATTATGGTTTTCGGGGTTTCATACTACCGGAGACTGAGGGTTTGAGGTTAGAGGGCAGACTGAACCCCTTATACGCAGTCAATAAGGCTTAATTTGACTACGGATAAGAGATTCATCTGTACTACCATCAACATCGGGAATCGGCCCTTTTGTACACCTTACTTGATGAATGGAGATTAATCCAAACGCATTCTTTTTACAAACAATCTCTGTCCTGCCTGACGGAGTCTATAACGAGCTCAAAATTGAGTCGGTTACTTTCCCCTTTGAATGCATTCCCCTGCCCTGTAACGGACACCAGAGAACCCACCGTGACTATATGCTGCCACACGCTTATTATGGCCACCGTAAGTAAGGTAACGGATTAGGATTCAACCTTAGACCATAACGCCCTTGTTTTCTGACCTGGAAGGCAAACCAGTAGTTTTTTAGATTCTCATCATGTTCTTCCTTTAACCATGATGCTATGACATCGGTATTTCCGACCCCATAGATTGTATGTGATTGGCTTATGTATGCCGTCAATGCCCTCTTCAGGTACATCACAGCTCTTAGAACGCAAAAAAGCTCCTTGCCTGTAATAGACAAAGAGCTTTGTATCAATAGATTTATATATGAACACAGGTGGTTTCCCATAAAATAACAGGTAAAGTAACAAGTAAAATTATATGTTACTGTTGATTTCAACCACGATATCATGTATTCTTTTATTATCTAATTGAAATTAAATGTGTACCGCAAATACACATTCGCTACTGATCCGCAAAGTCAGTAGCAACTCTCTGGGATTGATCGCGCAACCGGTCAATCCTTTTATTATGCTTATTTTTATATGAACTGCTAAAATTCCGTATATTATTTTTAATAGTAGCATATAGATATAGTTTATAACAATGATGCTTTGTCAAAATGGATAAAAAAAAGACGCATTTTGCGCCCTTTTAAAATAAGGTATCAATATAATTCGGTTTCGGTGAATCACTCGTACGCATTTTGGATTCAGGGTGCTCTTTAGATTCAAACTCCCTGTAATCATCTTCCTCATCTTCAGTATTGATACTCTCTATATATCGATAAATACATCCTGATCCCCCATTTGGTGCCAGGAATGATAATATATTTCCGTTATTTTTAGGAGATAAGTTTTCAAAATGATAATCCACTAAGTCATGCCACATATTTTCATCTATATCTAAGTCTATAGTAAACTCATGATACATAGAGGTTAACTCGTCTATTTTATCCTTATTCATTGTAGGATGTTCTTTCCCGAATTTACCTTTATATTTAAATGAATAATAAGAGAAAACGTCATTTTCGTCAGAAATGATGTATATGTTTATATTATTATTATTTTTAATATTATTTAAATTAGTATTATTAATCCTCCCATTGGGTTGGACAAGTTCCTCCATTTGGGCGGAACTGTTGATATAACTGGTGTGAATCTCCTTTTTCTTCTGATTCTTCAACTCTAATTCCTGTTCTAACTCTGATTTTTTCTGTTTGCCTTCACTTAGAATATTCATTACCAAAGAATCATCATCAACAATTTTAAAGTATCTTCTTGCCGGCAATCCTCGTTTATCTGTCTTGATTAAACCTAATTTCTCGAGTTGCTTAATAGCTGCACTTTGAGGTTTCTCACCCAGTCCTGTATCAAGCCGTATATTGTCAACGGTATTAAAGAAAAAACCGTCCTCTGTCAATTGTTCTCTATTCTCAAAATAAGCACGTTTACTGATTAATTCTGAATACAAAATGGCAGCATTTAACCCAATCGCATGGACGAGGTTTTTATTAACCACGATACTACCGTCCGAACGCAACATATCTATAATAATCATGGCTTGTCTCCTTTTTTTATATTATAACAGGATGCTTGTTGTAGCACCCTGCTTGTTTTATAATCAAGCTATCGAATATTTAACGGGAAGAGTGATCAGTTGCTGCTGGTCGCTCTTTTTCTATATAAACTTAATGTTGCAATCAATAAATCAATTTCGTCAGCATATAACTGGACGCTTTTACCCTCATCTTCTTTATCTCCTTTGCGAGAAATGCACATATTGACTGCCGTTTCGTGACCAGGCGATATTTCTAATACAACGGTATCGTTAAATACTAAGCGTGTAACCAAATCGAGTTTATTCAATTAAATTACCCCCTTTTCAGTTGATTTTTTATTACCGTATATTTTCTCGAATGTAGTTCCGTAAAATAAAGTGCCGTACTGTCTCCCTGTTTCTCCGGCTGGAATACTATCTGTATAAAAAATCATCTCTTCAACCATGCAATCAATTTCTTGATGATTCACCGCCACAATCCTAAACCCGTCTACAAGCTGATTATTTTCGTCAACAATAACAAACATCGGCTCTTTCACTTCATCAAAGAAAATATCCTTTGATAAAACGTCTGTTGTTTGGTAATCGACTGTATTCCTTAGGACCATTTTTGTAAGGTTGGCTGTATTCATAATAAATTCCTCCTGTACTAAACTGTAGTTTTGTATTGAGTTTTACTATTTGGCTGCAGAGACAAGAAACATGTTCTATTCAGATAATCACCATCATGTTTTCTCTTTGCTGTTACCCTAACTATAAAACGAAATAATCGTTTTGTCAAACGTATTATTAATTTAATTACCAAATAATCGTTTTATAATGTTATTATTGTTTTACACATAATAATCATGGGGGTTACAAAGATGAAAGAAATCAATTTATCAGAAATGAGTATTAAAACAGCTGTACGGATTATGATGGAGGATAGTGAATATAGCCAATTCCAAAAAGTTGCTGAAGCTTTAGGGATACGAAAAAGCACGTTTCAATCAGCATTAGATAACGATGCATTGCGAGTTAGGGATTTATTGAAGGTAGCAGATCTATTGGGGTACCAAGTTAAAATAGGCCAAAAATAAAGGTGGGCAATGTGGCAAAAACAACAATTGAAAATATAGGTGAACGAAAAGAACTTTCAGATGAAGCCTTAGAAAGGTTTGTTGAAATTTATCTCAAAATGGTAAAGGAAAACGAGTTAAAACTTACTAAAAAAAGGACAGCACATAACCGTGCAGTCCCTAATCCTAACTAAACCATTTCATAAAGCCTTTACGCTTGTTTTTCTCTTCCTTGGCTTCCAGGAGGAGTTTTTTTGTTTCTTTTGATTCCTTTATATTCTCTTGAATAAGTTGTTCACGCTTATCTAATCGTTCTTCTATGTATTGTTGCTGTTCGTCTAATCGCTGCAAAAGCTTTTTATTAAACTCTTCTTGCCGTTCTATATGATCCAACAATTCTTGTATGACTTCATCTCCGTAACGGTTTGAAGGAACAGCGATCTCGGTGTTCTTTTCCTCGGACGCATCGTCATTAACCTTTGTTACAACAATCAATGAGGCGTTCTCCAAGCTTAAATTCTGAACTTGAACCAACTGTCTCAACTGGCGAAGTATAACCATGTCCTTTTCAAAGAACACCCTACGGTTATTATCCGTTCTCGGGAAATTGTATCCATGATGTTCAATAGCAAGACACCACTTCCTTAATGTACTATCTCCTATACCTAACGAGATACTCGCTTCTTTAGGAGCTATTGGCTTGTCCGTTACTTCCATCGTTACCCCCCCGTTCTTTAGGGTTATTGTAGTCCAAGTATTCATTCAATGATAGCGAACATAAATTCGTTTCAATAGTTACAAACAAACATCAACATATATAATTACTATATAAACGCTAACTGAAGTAGATTTTTAGGAGTTAATTGAAAGTCGATTTACTAAAGGGTGATGAAGGATGAACATTAATATCAAAGTTTATTTACATTCGAAGGGAACGAAATTTTTGCAGAGTGGAAGCTTCCCTGTTTCTAATTCAGATTATAAGAAGAATCCAGATTCGGCAGCTGCCGTTGCGGCATATAAATGGATTCAACAAATCAAAATTAACTTTGCTGCAAGTGAGGATTTTCGTATCGATCAAGTGATTTATAACCAGGATGATGATATTACGGATTTAGTTAAGAATTTAGGATAATTGGCCTCGAAAACAGTGATTATGTAAACTAAAAGACATCCATATTGTTTGGTGTCTTTTTAATTTGCTTATAAATCAACATTTACAGGAAACTCAATACAAAACCAAAATATTGTATTGACTTTATTTACCCCTACATTTATTATGAAATTAACAACAAAACGAAATAATCGTTTTATAAGGGAGATGGTTAGTAATGAAAAATACTGATTATTTAGAAGCATTCACTGATTACTTGATTGAAGAGGAAAAAAGCGAAGGTACTGTATCGGGATATAAATTAGATGTGAAGGACTTTTTAAGCTTTATAGGTAAATGTATTAAAGACCTCAAAAGAACCGACGTTACGGCTTATAAGGAACATTTAAGAGTACGTAAATTAAAAACTCTTTCTATAAACAGAAAATTAGTTAGTGTTAAACAATTTATCGATTTCTTAAATGATCGGTTTGAATTAGGAGTGTCAGCTCGCATTAAGCAAGAGAAGGTCCAGAAACAGTATTCTTTGAAGGATGAAGATTTACTTACTGAAGAGGATTTTCAGGCTCTTATCGGAGCTGTGGAAGCTTCTGGAGACATCAGAACAAAAGCGATCTTTGAAGCTATGTATTATTCAGGAATGCGTGTAAGTGAAATGCTGCAGCTCCGTATGGATCATGTCACGTCTGGCAAAAAAATTATCGAAGATATTAAGGGTAAAGGTGGGAAATACCGCGATATTTACATCAGTGATAAGCTTAGAAATTCATTGAAAGCATACTTAGAAGTGAGAACACAGCCGTTCTCCAGTAACACTAAATTATTATTTGTTGGTCAACGTGGTCCGATTTCACGTCAAACGGTTCATAATGATATGAAAAAGTATGCTTCCATCGTCGGAATTGAATTAGCAAAAGCCCACGCCCATAATTTACGTCACTTATTCGGACTCAAATTAGCAGCAAAAGGTTTGCCTATCCAAGACATTGCTAAGTACATGGGACATACGAGCATTGAGGTAACAAAAATTTATCTGGAAAAACCGCAATCATATTATTCTGGTCTTATTAACCAGTTATAATATATTCTACTTTTTATAAAGGATGGATCGTATGCCTTATACTTATAATCTTAAAATGGATTTTCAAAATAATTGGATTGATATGCTTAAGTATCAATTAGAAAACATGGGCTATGAGCCTTCATCTAATAGACAAGACATATGTTTCAAATACTTCAATTTGCAAAAAAGATTAATCGCTCCCCATCCCAGAAAGATACTAATTTCAAAGGAATTCACTTATCCCAAAGAATTTGAAAATGGATTGGAATTAATAAAGAGTAAAATAGAAAAAGGTACAAACTTGAAACATCATTTAAGCAGTTTGATTTCTAATTTAGATTATAACGATCAATTTTTGAATGATTGGGGAATACATCATTTACATTTAGGTACTGAATTAAATGGAAATTTTGTAAATAGAACTGGGCCAGTATTGTTTGTTAGGTTTGATGATAATTACGCTTATTTCATTAATGTTTTCAATCATGGCAAATCTGCCAGAAAAACGCCATGGTACAGACAAGAAATGATTGCAATTATTCACAGAAATTGGCCAGATTCTATAAATCAATTTGTTTTAAAAGGTATTAATAACATTAACCCAATTCCAACTGATAGTGATATAAAAAATTCAAGAAAACACAATTCAATGAGTCTTATTAAAGTAGACGGCGTGGCCTACGCTCCAATTGGAATGGGATATGCAGCTTCCGGTCATAGCATAGAGGCACACAGGATTTGTGATATTTATTATGAGTCTATTAATCATTATGAAAAATGGATAAGGGAAAATCCTGGTATGTTAATTAAGGAAGCCAATAAGCGCGGCATTAACATCGGGAATAATATCCACCTGCTTTTAGGAATTAAAAATAATGACTTATATGCTTTAGAAGTTTACTCTCGTGTTTTTTTTAGGATTGGATCATTAAGTTAAAAAGTGGAGACAGGGATAAGAGCATCAGATTAACTGATGCTCTTATCCTTTATATCTGTCAAAAAAACCTTTCACATATTCTTCATATCAGTGTGAATTACCTCCGTTTATTGAACTTCTCCCTGCAATTAACGATTCTTTTCTTTATCTATTCGTTCTAACACTTTCCTCATCCTTCCGTTTATAGCGCTGCCGGAGAACCTTAATACTTTCCAACCGTTTTTCCGTAGATATTTATTTTTTCTTCTGTCATGGGCTTTTTGTTCAGGTGAAGAATGAAATGCCTTACCATCACACTCAATAGCTATACGATACGATTGTAAGGCTAAATCAATACGATACCTCCCACAAGGAACTTGAGGCTCTACATTCTCCCCCCTGAAAATCAAGGCATTGTATAATCGCCACTCTATAGGTGATTCTGGTCTTCTTCCGGGAACCTCTTTTTCGAATCCTAACTTTCTTATCCGTAAAAAACAATTCCTAATGTTACTAACGAAAAGAAGACTACATACTCAATCATAAAAAACCTCCGTAAGTGTTTTTGAGTGGTAGTCTTTCCTCGCCATTTCAATTACATACTCCAAAAATCATCATAATTCACTTCATATCCGGCCTTTTTTAAAGCTTTTATAATCCTCGCTGCATTCTTCATAGATGGTTGATTATCGTCAGATTGAGCTACTCTGCTTATGCTATTCCTATTTACCCCACTGACTTCGCAAATCTCCTGTTGTGTGATTCCATTCCGATCAAGAAACTTCCCAAACTTTGACCGTCTTTTCCCTAAACCGAACATTATTTTCAATCCTCCTGGTTAAATTTATATGCTCACCAGTATCGACTGAAATTTTGGCCTTTATTCACATTTTTGTGATTTTCGCCTATAAAGTGTGAAACATGTACAAGCAGTCTCCATAGGCTTTATCAAGGTACCTAATTTGGGAGTTAGCAACTTCTGACCAAAGTACTTACCAAGTTACCTATCAAGATAGTCCTATCAAGGTAATGAACCTTTACAGGTTGATAAATAAGAGAAATGAAATGTGTTTAGAAGGAGCCGGAGGGCGAGTGGATGGGGGAGAGGCGAGAGGGGGAAAAGAAAAATCTGAACCGCCAAAGTTGGAGTGCCAACCGGCGCAAAATTGCGCTGGTTGCCCTCCACAAAATTGTGGAGAGACACCTTATACTTCACGGCTAAACATTCAGCAGTCAAAAAGGAGACTACATTATGTTACTTAATCTGCCTTTTGTATCGAGTAAGATAGAAACCGTTGATTTTAAAGCATTCATGAACAAAGAACAGCCGAAGAACGTAAGGATTGGTAAAAAAACACCTGTCCTATTCTCCTTCATACCTTTGCATCCTGGCGCGATGATTGACCCGGTATTTATCGGTATAGGTGCTGGAATTATCTTAATAGCCCTAATCGAAAAGGGATTAGCTGATACAGGTAACGTTTCAATTGCAGCCTTTTTATCCACTTTCCTGCGTATTTCATTTCCAATAGCCGGCATAGCTGCCCTGTGGTACCTCGTCAATGATTTGAAATTCTTATTCTGGTAAGCAATAAATCAAATTGATTTATCAAAGGAGGAAATGGTTAATGAAAATGTGGTTAGCAAAGCAGAAGGCCAAAGCAGAGCTTCTAAAAGCCTTTCGAAACGGTGAGATAGGGAATCATTATTCTTACAGTTCCAACTCTGGATTGATTTACCCCAAGATTCATTCCGTACAATTTGACAATAAGAAAAAAACACTTATGTATGTTTTTACCCTCCCTACTGGTATGGATCCAAAAGAAGTTATGAAAAAAGAATATTGCTT
Source organism: Peribacillus sp. TH16 (assembly GCF_016651095.1). Classification (NCBI taxonomy): domain Bacteria; kingdom Bacillati; phylum Bacillota; class Bacilli; order Caryophanales; family Bacillaceae; genus Peribacillus; species Peribacillus sp. TH16. The sequence continues at coordinate 10,382 of NZ_JAEKEM010000007.1, forward strand.
TAAACAGGTATTCGGGGAACGAATAGAGCTAAAAGGAGACATTAAAAAATTCACCCTAACAGTGTTCACTGCGCCTATCCCTAATCTTGTCCGTTATAAGGCAGAACGCTTTGTAGAACAGGCTAAGAACGCTAAATTACCTATTGTTTGTGGTGTTGATATGAACGGACAGAACGTGGTTTATGACATGGTAGAACACCCTCATTTATTGATTGCTGGCGAAACGGGATCCGGGAAATCTACACAACTAAGGTCCATCCTTACATCGCTAATTACGATGATAGATCCTAAACGTTTGCAGCTGTTCTTATGCGACCTTAAACGCTCTGAATTCCATTTGTTCCGCAGGATTGAACACGTTGAGGCTGTTCTCGTGAGTCCTGTTGATATGCTCCCTATGCTAATACACTTGCGCGAAGAAACAACTAAACGGGGAGATTTACTGGATGCTCACGAAGTAGCTCATATCGACGATTTACCAGATCCACCACCATATATCATTCTTTGCATAGATGAAGTTGCATTACTCAAGAAGGAAAAGAAAATCATGGATATTATCGAAGAGATAAGCGCTATTGGACGCGCACTTGGTATCTACTTAATCCTTTCCATGCAAAGACCTGACGCGAAGCTCTTAGAAGGAGCATTAAAGAATAACTTAACTGTCCGCATGGGATTTAAATGTGCTGATTTAATCAATGCCAGGATAATCGGAACCCCGGGTAGTGAGAAAATAAAGCAAGATGGAAGAATGTTGTTAAAATTACAAGGTCAAGACGAGTTAAAGGAGATTCAAGCTCCGTATTTGGTCGTTAAAGAGGCTAAAAAAATATTAGAGAGTCATAAGTATCCCGTTACTAAAAACACCGAAAAAGGGCCTTCTAAGCGTTCTGATGACCCAGAGATTATTGACACCATATTCGAGGTGTTGGATTGATGAAAAAACGAGACTTGGCAATTCTAAGCGACTTACAGCGTTTCCGGTGTTTAACTCGAGACGATATTATCGATCTCCATTTTTCCGGTTTAAAAAATCCTATTACATGCTGCAATACCGTTTTAAAGCGATTAAGAAGAGATGGTCAAATCGAAGTAAATACATCCCAGCAACCATATATCTACTTTCACTCCCCAGCTCCCATAAAAAAGACTCTGCTAAAATCCCTCATTTCCTTAAAATCGTTGAATTTTATAAGTCGCTGCTCAATTTTGAGCCGTCAGAATCCTTTATAGTAGAACCGAAGTACGGAAAGGGTTATATGGAACCGGATGCCTTCATGATATGGAAACGCGCGCCGTTCTTTGTAGAGATTCAGCGTTCTATCTATTCAGAAAAGGTAATGAACGAAAAATTTCGTCGATATGTCTCTTACTACATGAGCAATGAATGGCAGTACGAACCATGGCAGCCGGAAGGTAAAAAGGTTTTCCCTAAGATTATACTGATTGCTGATCACCGGTATAATTTACCGATCCATTCAGGTGTCCAATTCTTCCAGGTCCAGGACATAAAACAATTCCTTATTTTTGCTTCAAAGACTCGGGAAATGAAAAAAGTCTCTAAGGAAACTCAAGGTATAAAAATAAGTATAGGATAGAAACCATTGCAGGAGATCAGGCATCCTTAATCGAATTACAAAGATTGAATGCACAGTAAGGAGGAAATACTTTTGTTCAAAACTAACTCAGTAAGAATGATTGATGATTTCGGTAGAAGATTCAAGATTAGAAATATCGAATATGAAATTGATAAATGGGAATTCAATGTCGATGGAATGTTTGGTCATATTCACTTCACCGTACCCAAAGGGAGTTATGAGTACAATGCAAATAACGGCGCTTATTGCTCTAAAAAAGATAATGAATATGATTTAATTCATGTAGCAACACCATGTTTCCTTGATGAGGAAAATGCGATAGAGATGTCATTATCCCAAATTTTTAAAGAGGCCATTGCTTTCGCCGATTTAAACCTAAGTTAACAAAAAAGGAGCCCTAATTTGGTGGCTCCTTCTTCATCTCGATACAAAAGAATGCTTATGTAATGTTTCTTCTATGTGTAAAAAGGGAATTAAAATGTCGAACGAAATTATGCATGGACAAGAGGTCATTGTCCATACTATTAGTAAAGGGCTGTATAGGTTCGGACTATATAGCTCAGAGCTAAGGCTGCGTGAGGATCTGGACCTCCGCAGTCTTTTTATTATTTATCGCATACATTGATCGAAATCTGTTTTAAATAAAGTAATGTTGTCATCAGAAAGATCCTTAATATAACCAGCTTTCTGTTTATCTACAACTGCGACAACAATATTTTTTCCCAAACTTCTTGCCATAGCTATCGCAGATTCATAATCAGAATCAGCACTAAATAAAATCGCTTCATCATATCCATTATTAAAAGCTAACGAAACTAAATCCACAGCTATATTTACATCTGTCCCTTTTTCGGTGAAAATATTATTGCCATTTTTATCTTGGCCAATAACTTTTAGGTATCCGGTTTTCGCTATACATTTAGGGACCCTTTTATTTAATCTATCAACGAAAGTTTTTGTGGCTGCTGCTTTTGTTTTATCAACGCTTCCTACTGCCGTGTAGTAATATAAACGCTGTAGATAGCCGTTTCTTTTTTGGGCTACATATTCAGCTAACTTTCCATAATCTATCCTTTGTTGAGTCCCGTATAACCCGGTAAGTGCAGACTCGAAATTATTTCCATCTATAAACACCATAACTCTTTTCATCCGGAATCCTCCCTAAAAAACACTAAAGGCGCCAGCTCTAATGCTGACGCCTCTTCTCAATACTCTCTTGCACTTAGGCTCCGATTGCCCAGCGCTTAATAACTCTGAAAGTACCGTCTCCGAATGACGGACTTATAAATATCTCTTTAGTTAAAGGTCCGAACCCTTCAACTTGTTGCTCTCAGTATACAAAAAGCCGGACAAGCTGTCAACACCTTTAACCTAACTGCTGACTGGCTTGACAGCTATTTACCTGGTTTATAAAAGACTACACAGGTCCTGGTAACATCTCTTTTTTTAAGGCCTCATTAAATTCATTTTTTTAGACCGTCGAAATAGCCGAGTGCTTCTTTTTTTATCGTGTAAGAAAATCCTTTTTTAGGTCTCTGAAATCTCCTGATACCTTAACATTCCTTAACAACTCAAAGCATTTTCGCTTCAATCCGACCAAGAATGGTGTTTAATTGATCCTTTTTGTTTTTCTCGATAAACTCATTAGCTGCTCCCATAATGAGGCGTTCTAAGCTTTCAAACTTGGTATGAGTTGTTTCTAAATGGATGTGCATAGCTTGGTCATCATGTTTTATATTAAATACCTTCACAAGTAGCAACCCCTTTATAGATAATCATTTTAAACTCAACTTCCCCCTACTTCTGTAGCACTTCTGTAGCACTCCTTACGCGCGTGAAAGTTAGGTTTTATTAGGTTTTGTAGCACCTGTACGTTTAGGGTGTCTAATTTGTTTAACTTGTAGCATTCCAATGATTATGAGGTTTTGTATCTTTCATCAATCCACGCTCTGTGCCGTATATTGTGCCATTCACGCTTTGCTGCATATCTTCTAACAGATTGATAAGGTATATCGTACCTTTCGCTGACCTCCCTAAGTGAAATTCTGCTTTGGTGTCCAGCTTCTAAGAAATAACTTTCTACAGCTTTCCAGTCATATTTCATATAAATTACCTCCGAGTGTTTTCCGAGTGTCTTTTTTAAGGCCTGTAAAATCGGTAAATGTAGTGTTTTGTAGTAACTCCGAGAAACCTTAGCATTCCTTATCATTTCTTTACCTTCGGGTTTTTTATCGTGTCGGAAAATTCCCTTTTAAAATGTACGACACGAAGGATTTTCATTCCAATAAATGGAATACAATTAGGTGAGGGGTGATGTCGTGTATTATTTAATTGCGATTCCTATAGCCGTGCTGCTTTATCATTCAATATGGATTATAGGAAAAAAATATATAGGCAAGGAACCATTATGGCTTAAAGTTTATTTATGGTGTGTATTGCTTTATGTTGTGATAACACCGACAGTCTTTGTTAATTACTTATTTGATAAACTCAAGATCCCAGGTACTATAACCACTTATGCAATGTTATTAACCGGACTATTAGTCTTTTTCCTGGCTATTACATGTTACCCTAAACAAACGATTGAAAAAGATGGGTTTAGGGAGCATCAATAAACACTCCCTAATTCCCTTTAACCTCGATAAGTGGCTTTACATCACTGATTACGCCAACTTCTAATGGTGTTGAATGCAATTTCATTCCTTCTTTTATTCAGCCTATCTATCTCAACCCGTTTTTCTTCAGCGCTCATGTAAGAATCGTTTTGTATAAGTCGTATTTCCTTGCTGATATCACTGACTTCTTTAGCCGAATCCTTTATTTCTTCATACTCTTCTTCCTTGCTGAAGTCTTCGTCCTTTGACTTGGCCGATCCTCTTTGACGGCTTAGTTTATCTAATAGAGAATATAACTTATCGACTGATTCTCCAGTTGATGACTCATTCATTAAGAAAGCTCTTAAAGGTGTTTGCTCTGTAAGAAAATCCTTCTTTGGTTTTTCTACATCATCGCCAACTACTCCACTTCCCTCTAAAATCACATCAATACTGTCTGTCGCATAAGTTCCTAAACCTCCAGTAAACCCCCGAATAGTATTATCTATAACGCGTGGTGAACCAAAGTTTTTAAAAGTCCCTTGACCTTGAGTAATAGCATTAATCCCTTTACCAATTAGCTTTGCTGATTCAGAAGTATTGATATCATGTTGATCTGGAAAATCCACATTTTCTTCACGACGAGGAATGATTGGTCCTTCTCTAAAGAACGAATAATTGGCCATTCCTTCGATAATCGGCGCTATACCCGTTAACATAGTCGGTACTGTAAAGGATGCAAGTGTTTCACGAGCAAAATCATCAAAGGCTTCAGGATCGCTTTCTTCAATGTACTTTAGTGTACGTTCCGGAAGATTAGCGAATATAGGACCTAAATCAAATGGTTTAGGAATCCGTGCAACTTGTTCCGTCCCCGGTACTGGAATTAACCAGAACGTATTTTTCAACCAGCTCGGAGCATCATCAATTAATTGTTTTTGTTCATCTGACGCAAGGGTTTTTTGTGCCAAATAAGCCCCAATAGTCGGCATGGTAATGGCTGTAAGCGATTTTGCCGTTACTTTCATCGGATTTTCTTTAATAGCCCTCAACAACTTACTTTTCCCCTGTATATTAGCGTTTAAGAATGCGACTACTTTATTTGTTTCTCGAATACTTACTCCTGATCGAGCAAAGTCCATGATGTCTCTTGCCCGGTATGCAGCTTCCTCACGTGAGGTTCCACTTCTTAACGCGGCACGATATTCTCCTACCTTTGTGGCAGACTCAGTCACATCCGCGATAGACCTTAAAACCCCAAGCCACGCTTTAGGATTTACGACATTAATAAAACGCTTATCCTCGCTTTTTAACGCTTTTTCTATTGCTTCCCTGTGCATTTGTCTGTCCACAGAAACGATATTACCCAATCCTCCGTTGTCCTCAATGAATTGACGATACATTTTGTCAGGTGTCTTGATTTCTTTGCCGGCTATTTTTATGCTTTTCCCTTTTAAAGCCGACTGGAATAACCCTACTGGGAAATCGATTAGTGGATTAAACCCGGAATTAGATACTATGAACGCTTGTGGAACATCTCTCATCGGATTTCTCAAACTAAATTCAGGTGTAAGTGTTGCCCCTGCCCTTAATGTGCTTGCTGGCTTTTGTAATGTCTTAATTAAGAAGTTGGACTGTTCTTTATCCATATTCTTCATCGCCTTATACACTTCAGGAGGTACTTCATACTGTGCTTTTTGACCGTTCTCCAACACAGAAACAACGTTCTTCCTACCGGTCTCTTCACCTGGATTCAATCGACGGACAAAGTCGCTATTAGTATCTTCTGATGCCAACTTCCCTAATTGATTCGCTACTTTATTCCGGTCTGCAGCATTATTCAATTTGAAGATATTCTTCACGATACTTTCAATCGGATCAATTACCTGGCGATCAGACCCTTCTAACTTTTTGATAGGGTTGGCCACATTTGCTAATGACTGCTGTATTCCGGAAGAAAAATCAACCTTCTCATCATCAAAAGAACGGAACAAAGGCATATAGTTAGGGTGTTTTTTCTGCATGTTCTCTACAGTTTCTTTTGACAATACTCCTGTGTCAGCCAGAGTATTGAGCAAATCGTTATTTAAATTAACCAGTTCTTTACGAGCGTTTTCCATCTCTGGAGTCCCGATTTTATTTATAACCGCATCCACCTCTTCATTGGTGAATCCAGATTTTATACCCTTTGCATTTACATCACGAGCATGTACAGCTAAAGCATAATCGCCAAGATCATCTGATGAAAAACCAAATTGTTTCATCTTTTTTAAAATAGGAGTCAAACGAGTTTCCACTATTTGATTTGATTTTTCAGAACTACCTTTAAATAATCTCGCTTGTTTGTAAAGACTATCCTCAGCACTCGCTACATTGCCCCGTACATTCTTTTCTAATTTTTCTAAAGGCGATAAATCATCTATAAATTGAGTCCTAAGATTCGAAAATAAATTCTCTAACTGGTTTTCTTTCTTAGGGTTTCGGTTTACTTTAGACCGGAATGATTGGGTTAAATCTACTGCTTTCTTGCTTGCTGGTTGTAGTCGTTCCATTCTTGATTCAATAGACAGTTGGGATGGATCTTCAACTTTAGATAATTTCCCACCATTCCCCTTCATAGCTTCTATAGGCTCATAATCCCTGTCTTGCTTAGGTCTTTGCAAAGATTCTTTCAAACGAAGCAAAGGACTACCTTCATCCATGGCTTCGATCAGCTCATAATCTCGCCCGGCTCGTAACCCTTTCGCCTGAGTATCAATTAACTTGCCGCCGTCAATATCCGGTTCAACCTCTATTGGTTCAAAATCTGTACCTTTCCTTAGACGGTCAAGAGTTGGCGCGACATTTTCAGGAACTTCCGTTTCAGGTTTCTTGTATAAACTCTGCAATCGGTCATATAAAGGAGTGTGATCAGTTGCCTTTTTATTTTGTAATGGAGCTAACCGTTCTAATACATCAGCACTTGGTTTACCTGTAAATTCAGGAACATTACCTTTTGCTAACCTTGCAAGGCCATTAGAAGCAAGTTGACCAGCTCCATCTAATAAAGGATCCGCGATAGCACCGGCCGCCGCGCCTATTCCTACATGAGCCAAGTTCTGTTTGTAATTGTAATCATCAGGATTCAACCCTTCACGAATACCAACTTCCGCAGCACCTACACCAGCCCCTGCAATAGCCCCTTCACGCGCCATTTGCCCGAACCTTGATAAACCTGTTGAACCTCGCTTTTGCGCCTAATCCTGCCCCTTTTACGGCTTTAGCAGCACCCAAACCTGGAACAAGGTAGCCAAGACCAGACGTGATCATGTCTGTGCCTCCACCTTCTCCAAATTTACGAGCAGAATTATAAGCTGGTTCACGGTCATTCAGTTTTTTATCCAAGTTGCTAAATAGACCCAATGAAGCTGAATCCGTTGCACGACTTGAACCACGAGCAAATTCTTTCGTTTTATCGGATTGTTCATGATTCAAAAAGCTGTTTACAGCATCCCCAGCTTTTACGCTATCGAATGGATTAAAGAAATCTTCTGCTGCTTTGAATGTTTGCCCGACTTCCGACTTCTTGAGCTTGTCAACCATAGCAGCAAAGCCGGTTTTCTTTAATGGTTCTCTTTTCTGCCTATGCTCTGTGACATTTGCCGCTCTTTGTGCTAATTTGCGGTTAGAGGAATCTGAGATATTATTCATCAAACGACTCTTTGTGTCGACTCCATCTTCTTTAGAATCCATCCAGGTGCGGAATTCTCTTGCTTCGGATTCGTCCATCCCTTGACTCGATGCCCAAGATTCGTATTTTTTATTGAAATTCCTACCGTAATCAGAAGGGAGAGAACCCATTAAGTTCTTCTCCCATTCATAGTTCTTGTTTCTGGTTAAGCTTTCCCCTGTATAGTTCGGCTGATTATATTGAACGGCATCACGCCGAGGGCCAGGCTTAGAAACTTTCTTCTTTTTCTTTTTCTCATTCTCTTTCCATATCTCGTATGCCGTTTTAGCCATTCAATCACCCTTTTCCCTGAAAAATAACGTCCTAACTAATCAGGACGCATGTATCTTTGGATAAAATTTATAAGTAAAACTCCTGCTGTTCTTGTGGTGGCAAACTATTTATTGCTTCAGCCCTCATGAGGATTTTCAAAGCTCTGCTGCGTAAATTCCTAACAGTATCGCTTTTTTCATCTTCATTACTAATAATGTAATAACCACCTCGACCAATTTCATTACAAGTACCTACAGGAGCTCCATATTTCACTACAGCTTCAGAAACCATTCTCCTTACTGTTACACCACTAAATCCTGTTAATTTTGAAATATAAGAAACGGTGGTAGCCCTGCCTTTTCCATAACCGATTAATCCAACTACCTGTTTATGAATCTCTGGTAAATCGTTCATAAGTCGTGCCTCCTGTTTAAGAAAGGTGAAAAAAAGAAAAAGGCCCACAATCTGAGAAGGGAAAATTCCCTTTTCAAACTATGGACCTCAAGGATCTCTCTATTTTTTAACCGTATGTACATTTTTACATTTAGGGCATTTAAACTCGATCACACCCTGAAATTCCCCTTTGCAAAGTAAATGCTTGCAAGGACTGTTTGTACAACGAATTTCCTTTAACATTCCTTTTCCACCTCTCTCGATTTGTATAACACCCTAAATCGGAAAGGAAACACCTTGCAATATTGGTGATAGTTTTTAATTCGATATGGACCGGATTAGTCCTGGCCAAGGTCCAGTAAAAAAATTAACTTTTCTTACAATTTAATTATAACAAATTTTTGCGACAAAAGCTACAATTTTTAAACCTTTAATTATAACATCTAAATTGTATTCATAGGGAATAAATTTTCATAAAACACACTAATTTTATCGGAATTATACACATTATAACCCTGCTAAACTTTGAGCACACCCCTATTAAATCAACGTATTTCCTTAACTCCATACAAAAGGTACATTTCGTAGATTAAAAGGGCTACCTTATTCTCTTCTACAATTTTCTCGTGTCTCTTTACATAACTTACCGACTCCAAATAAAAAACACCCCGAGGGATGCTTATGTCAAAATGTTGCTAATAAGGTTTCTGATACTGCCTGGCCCCACTTTGGATCTGTTAATACAGTTGAAACTACTTTTAATAAAGCTGTCTCACCAAGACCATATACTTTACCAGCAAAATCTTTAAGTTTACTTTGTGAAGGTTCAGGTTTGTTAATTTCCTCCTGAATTTCATTCATGACCTGCTCAACTTCGGCCATTTTTTCTTCAGGTACAACTTGTTGTTCTCTTACCAAATCCATAATCTTATGAGTAATATTTTCATAATTAACGGTTTGCTGTATGTCTTTACCGATTGCAACTGCACTACCTTGCTCGGCTGTAATGCTTCCATAATTGAAAATTTGCAATGCCGCACTGGCAATGCTCTCTTTACCTTTTACTTCAACCTCAACTAAATCGTGAAGGCGATCAATCAGCTCCCTCAAACATGGTCTGGCAATTTCACTAAGGAATTGCTGGATATTATCTTCAAATCTTTTGTGCTTATATATTCTATGACTTAAAGAATCCAAATTAATATCACCTTTTACAACTTGGTCAAATATTTGAACGACATATGCCAATTGCTCATCAACATTTGAAGGTAATTTTAATTCAGATATCCAATGCCCATTACGTGAGAAGTGTATAAATTCAAAATCCACAGGTATTGCAAGGAGAGGCGCTACTATAGAGTTAATTACCTTATCCTCATTAATAATTGATATAAACCTTACAATTCTGGCTTTATAAACTGAATAACCGGCAGTTAAAATGTCAGAGGCCGCAGCATCTAAGGTTCTAATTGCTCGTCTTACTTCTGGCGCATTAAAATTAGTCACAGAAAAACTCCTTTTTGGCTTCTATTTTTTAATGTATATTCAACAAAAATAGACAGATACCTTTCTCCCTTCAAAGGTATAGTTAACTAAAAAGGTTATCCAAAACTTCATTAAAATTTCGGTAAGGACTACTTTTATGTTTAATGTCACCAAAAATTGTATTAGCATCTGTAGTATGGACGATATACCGGTATTCTTCTTTATCCAAACAATTCAGTTTATCTTTAATTTGCTCAATACTATTCTTCAAAGACTGTATCATGGCATCTTGTGTAGTTCCCAAGTTAGTAAACTTAGGAAGCTCATAAATACTTATTGGACTATCAATACTAATATCATACTCTTCCCCATTACTCATCTTTACCTGTAGAACAGATTTACGTTTAGTTATTGTTACACTTATAGAACCCATTGTAGCCTCAAGTTTCCGTTCCTCATCATCATAAGTATCCAGGTCTTCAAGAATAAATTTGTTATCGAAAAGATAATCAATTAATTCCTGAATAGCCTGAGATAACATCCGATTATTAGCTTCAACAAAATAATTATCCCTATATTCAATGAATTGATCACATAATAACTTAGCTTCATCTCTCAATGTAACAATCTGCTGCTCTTTAACAATATTCAAACTAAACACCCCTGTCTATTATGGTTATTTTTCCCTGTAATTTATTCTATCAAATCACCTTCAAAAGATATATAACTCCCAACACCTACTTATCGATCCAAGGTATTCTATAGTTGTTTAATGATATTTAGTTTAAGCTCCATGGTTGATTATTCTTATTTAGATTTTTTTACCTAAATTACTTATTATGCTTGTATTATGGTTTTCGGGGTTTCATACTACCGGAGACTGAGGGTTTGAGGTTAGAGGGCAGACTGAACCCCTTATACGCAGTCAATAAGGCTTAATTTGACTACGGATAAGAGATTCATCTGTACTACCATCAACATCGGGAATCGGCCCTTTTGTACACCTTACTTGATGAATGGAGATTAATCCAAACGCATTCTTTTTACAAACAATCTCTGTCCTGCCTGACGGAGTCTATAACGAGCTCAAAATTGAGTCGGTTACTTTCCCCTTTGAATGCATTCCCCTGCCCTGTAACGGACACCAGAGAACCCACCGTGACTATATGCTGCCACACGCTTATTATGGCCACCGTAAGTAAGGTAACGGATTAGGATTCAACCTTAGACCATAACGCCCTTGTTTTCTGACCTGGAAGGCAAACCAGTAGTTTTTTAGATTCTCATCATGTTCTTCCTTTAACCATGATGCTATGACATCGGTATTTCCGACCCCATAGATTGTATGTGATTGGCTTATGTATGCCGTCAATGCCCTCTTCAGGTACATCACAGCTCTTAGAACGCAAAAAAGCTCCTTGCCTGTAATAGACAAAGAGCTTTGTATCAATAGATTTATATATGAACACAGGTGGTTTCCCATAAAATAACAGGTAAAGTAACAAGTAAAATTATATGTTACTGTTGATTTCAACCACGATATCATGTATTCTTTTATTATCTAATTGAAATTAAATGTGTACCGCAAATACACATTCGCTACTGATCCGCAAAGTCAGTAGCAACTCTCTGGGATTGATCGCGCAACCGGTCAATCCTTTTATTATGCTTATTTTTATATGAACTGCTAAAATTCCGTATATTATTTTTAATAGTAGCATATAGATATAGTTTATAACAATGATGCTTTGTCAAAATGGATAAAAAAAAGACGCATTTTGCGCCCTTTTAAAATAAGGTATCAATATAATTCGGTTTCGGTGAATCACTCGTACGCATTTTGGATTCAGGGTGCTCTTTAGATTCAAACTCCCTGTAATCATCTTCCTCATCTTCAGTATTGATACTCTCTATATATCGATAAATACATCCTGATCCCCCATTTGGTGCCAGGAATGATAATATATTTCCGTTATTTTTAGGAGATAAGTTTTCAAAATGATAATCCACTAAGTCATGCCACATATTTTCATCTATATCTAAGTCTATAGTAAACTCATGATACATAGAGGTTAACTCGTCTATTTTATCCTTATTCATTGTAGGATGTTCTTTCCCGAATTTACCTTTATATTTAAATGAATAATAAGAGAAAACGTCATTTTCGTCAGAAATGATGTATATGTTTATATTATTATTATTTTTAATATTATTTAAATTAGTATTATTAATCCTCCCATTGGGTTGGACAAGTTCCTCCATTTGGGCGGAACTGTTGATATAACTGGTGTGAATCTCCTTTTTCTTCTGATTCTTCAACTCTAATTCCTGTTCTAACTCTGATTTTTTCTGTTTGCCTTCACTTAGAATATTCATTACCAAAGAATCATCATCAACAATTTTAAAGTATCTTCTTGCCGGCAATCCTCGTTTATCTGTCTTGATTAAACCTAATTTCTCGAGTTGCTTAATAGCTGCACTTTGAGGTTTCTCACCCAGTCCTGTATCAAGCCGTATATTGTCAACGGTATTAAAGAAAAAACCGTCCTCTGTCAATTGTTCTCTATTCTCAAAATAAGCACGTTTACTGATTAATTCTGAATACAAAATGGCAGCATTTAACCCAATCGCATGGACGAGGTTTTTATTAACCACGATACTACCGTCCGAACGCAACATATCTATAATAATCATGGCTTGTCTCCTTTTTTTATATTATAACAGGATGCTTGTTGTAGCACCCTGCTTGTTTTATAATCAAGCTATCGAATATTTAACGGGAAGAGTGATCAGTTGCTGCTGGTCGCTCTTTTTCTATATAAACTTAATGTTGCAATCAATAAATCAATTTCGTCAGCATATAACTGGACGCTTTTACCCTCATCTTCTTTATCTCCTTTGCGAGAAATGCACATATTGACTGCCGTTTCGTGACCAGGCGATATTTCTAATACAACGGTATCGTTAAATACTAAGCGTGTAACCAAATCGAGTTTATTCAATTAAATTACCCCCTTTTCAGTTGATTTTTTATTACCGTATATTTTCTCGAATGTAGTTCCGTAAAATAAAGTGCCGTACTGTCTCCCTGTTTCTCCGGCTGGAATACTATCTGTATAAAAAATCATCTCTTCAACCATGCAATCAATTTCTTGATGATTCACCGCCACAATCCTAAACCCGTCTACAAGCTGATTATTTTCGTCAACAATAACAAACATCGGCTCTTTCACTTCATCAAAGAAAATATCCTTTGATAAAACGTCTGTTGTTTGGTAATCGACTGTATTCCTTAGGACCATTTTTGTAAGGTTGGCTGTATTCATAATAAATTCCTCCTGTACTAAACTGTAGTTTTGTATTGAGTTTTACTATTTGGCTGCAGAGACAAGAAACATGTTCTATTCAGATAATCACCATCATGTTTTCTCTTTGCTGTTACCCTAACTATAAAACGAAATAATCGTTTTGTCAAACGTATTATTAATTTAATTACCAAATAATCGTTTTATAATGTTATTATTGTTTTACACATAATAATCATGGGGGTTACAAAGATGAAAGAAATCAATTTATCAGAAATGAGTATTAAAACAGCTGTACGGATTATGATGGAGGATAGTGAATATAGCCAATTCCAAAAAGTTGCTGAAGCTTTAGGGATACGAAAAAGCACGTTTCAATCAGCATTAGATAACGATGCATTGCGAGTTAGGGATTTATTGAAGGTAGCAGATCTATTGGGGTACCAAGTTAAAATAGGCCAAAAATAAAGGTGGGCAATGTGGCAAAAACAACAATTGAAAATATAGGTGAACGAAAAGAACTTTCAGATGAAGCCTTAGAAAGGTTTGTTGAAATTTATCTCAAAATGGTAAAGGAAAACGAGTTAAAACTTACTAAAAAAAGGACAGCACATAACCGTGCAGTCCCTAATCCTAACTAAACCATTTCATAAAGCCTTTACGCTTGTTTTTCTCTTCCTTGGCTTCCAGGAGGAGTTTTTTTGTTTCTTTTGATTCCTTTATATTCTCTTGAATAAGTTGTTCACGCTTATCTAATCGTTCTTCTATGTATTGTTGCTGTTCGTCTAATCGCTGCAAAAGCTTTTTATTAAACTCTTCTTGCCGTTCTATATGATCCAACAATTCTTGTATGACTTCATCTCCGTAACGGTTTGAAGGAACAGCGATCTCGGTGTTCTTTTCCTCGGACGCATCGTCATTAACCTTTGTTACAACAATCAATGAGGCGTTCTCCAAGCTTAAATTCTGAACTTGAACCAACTGTCTCAACTGGCGAAGTATAACCATGTCCTTTTCAAAGAACACCCTACGGTTATTATCCGTTCTCGGGAAATTGTATCCATGATGTTCAATAGCAAGACACCACTTCCTTAATGTACTATCTCCTATACCTAACGAGATACTCGCTTCTTTAGGAGCTATTGGCTTGTCCGTTACTTCCATCGTTACCCCCCCGTTCTTTAGGGTTATTGTAGTCCAAGTATTCATTCAATGATAGCGAACATAAATTCGTTTCAATAGTTACAAACAAACATCAACATATATAATTACTATATAAACGCTAACTGAAGTAGATTTTTAGGAGTTAATTGAAAGTCGATTTACTAAAGGGTGATGAAGGATGAACATTAATATCAAAGTTTATTTACATTCGAAGGGAACGAAATTTTTGCAGAGTGGAAGCTTCCCTGTTTCTAATTCAGATTATAAGAAGAATCCAGATTCGGCAGCTGCCGTTGCGGCATATAAATGGATTCAACAAATCAAAATTAACTTTGCTGCAAGTGAGGATTTTCGTATCGATCAAGTGATTTATAACCAGGATGATGATATTACGGATTTAGTTAAGAATTTAGGATAATTGGCCTCGAAAACAGTGATTATGTAAACTAAAAGACATCCATATTGTTTGGTGTCTTTTTAATTTGCTTATAAATCAACATTTACAGGAAACTCAATACAAAACCAAAATATTGTATTGACTTTATTTACCCCTACATTTATTATGAAATTAACAACAAAACGAAATAATCGTTTTATAAGGGAGATGGTTAGTAATGAAAAATACTGATTATTTAGAAGCATTCACTGATTACTTGATTGAAGAGGAAAAAAGCGAAGGTACTGTATCGGGATATAAATTAGATGTGAAGGACTTTTTAAGCTTTATAGGTAAATGTATTAAAGACCTCAAAAGAACCGACGTTACGGCTTATAAGGAACATTTAAGAGTACGTAAATTAAAAACTCTTTCTATAAACAGAAAATTAGTTAGTGTTAAACAATTTATCGATTTCTTAAATGATCGGTTTGAATTAGGAGTGTCAGCTCGCATTAAGCAAGAGAAGGTCCAGAAACAGTATTCTTTGAAGGATGAAGATTTACTTACTGAAGAGGATTTTCAGGCTCTTATCGGAGCTGTGGAAGCTTCTGGAGACATCAGAACAAAAGCGATCTTTGAAGCTATGTATTATTCAGGAATGCGTGTAAGTGAAATGCTGCAGCTCCGTATGGATCATGTCACGTCTGGCAAAAAAATTATCGAAGATATTAAGGGTAAAGGTGGGAAATACCGCGATATTTACATCAGTGATAAGCTTAGAAATTCATTGAAAGCATACTTAGAAGTGAGAACACAGCCGTTCTCCAGTAACACTAAATTATTATTTGTTGGTCAACGTGGTCCGATTTCACGTCAAACGGTTCATAATGATATGAAAAAGTATGCTTCCATCGTCGGAATTGAATTAGCAAAAGCCCACGCCCATAATTTACGTCACTTATTCGGACTCAAATTAGCAGCAAAAGGTTTGCCTATCCAAGACATTGCTAAGTACATGGGACATACGAGCATTGAGGTAACAAAAATTTATCTGGAAAAACCGCAATCATATTATTCTGGTCTTATTAACCAGTTATAATATATTCTACTTTTTATAAAGGATGGATCGTATGCCTTATACTTATAATCTTAAAATGGATTTTCAAAATAATTGGATTGATATGCTTAAGTATCAATTAGAAAACATGGGCTATGAGCCTTCATCTAATAGACAAGACATATGTTTCAAATACTTCAATTTGCAAAAAAGATTAATCGCTCCCCATCCCAGAAAGATACTAATTTCAAAGGAATTCACTTATCCCAAAGAATTTGAAAATGGATTGGAATTAATAAAGAGTAAAATAGAAAAAGGTACAAACTTGAAACATCATTTAAGCAGTTTGATTTCTAATTTAGATTATAACGATCAATTTTTGAATGATTGGGGAATACATCATTTACATTTAGGTACTGAATTAAATGGAAATTTTGTAAATAGAACTGGGCCAGTATTGTTTGTTAGGTTTGATGATAATTACGCTTATTTCATTAATGTTTTCAATCATGGCAAATCTGCCAGAAAAACGCCATGGTACAGACAAGAAATGATTGCAATTATTCACAGAAATTGGCCAGATTCTATAAATCAATTTGTTTTAAAAGGTATTAATAACATTAACCCAATTCCAACTGATAGTGATATAAAAAATTCAAGAAAACACAATTCAATGAGTCTTATTAAAGTAGACGGCGTGGCCTACGCTCCAATTGGAATGGGATATGCAGCTTCCGGTCATAGCATAGAGGCACACAGGATTTGTGATATTTATTATGAGTCTATTAATCATTATGAAAAATGGATAAGGGAAAATCCTGGTATGTTAATTAAGGAAGCCAATAAGCGCGGCATTAACATCGGGAATAATATCCACCTGCTTTTAGGAATTAAAAATAATGACTTATATGCTTTAGAAGTTTACTCTCGTGTTTTTTTTAGGATTGGATCATTAAGTTAAAAAGTGGAGACAGGGATAAGAGCATCAGATTAACTGATGCTCTTATCCTTTATATCTGTCAAAAAAACCTTTCACATATTCTTCATATCAGTGTGAATTACCTCCGTTTATTGAACTTCTCCCTGCAATTAACGATTCTTTTCTTTATCTATTCGTTCTAACACTTTCCTCATCCTTCCGTTTATAGCGCTGCCGGAGAACCTTAATACTTTCCAACCGTTTTTCCGTAGATATTTATTTTTTCTTCTGTCATGGGCTTTTTGTTCAGGTGAAGAATGAAATGCCTTACCATCACACTCAATAGCTATACGATACGATTGTAAGGCTAAATCAATACGATACCTCCCACAAGGAACTTGAGGCTCTACATTCTCCCCCCTGAAAATCAAGGCATTGTATAATCGCCACTCTATAGGTGATTCTGGTCTTCTTCCGGGAACCTCTTTTTCGAATCCTAACTTTCTTATCCGTAAAAAACAATTCCTAATGTTACTAACGAAAAGAAGACTACATACTCAATCATAAAAAACCTCCGTAAGTGTTTTTGAGTGGTAGTCTTTCCTCGCCATTTCAATTACATACTCCAAAAATCATCATAATTCACTTCATATCCGGCCTTTTTTAAAGCTTTTATAATCCTCGCTGCATTCTTCATAGATGGTTGATTATCGTCAGATTGAGCTACTCTGCTTATGCTATTCCTATTTACCCCACTGACTTCGCAAATCTCCTGTTGTGTGATTCCATTCCGATCAAGAAACTTCCCAAACTTTGACCGTCTTTTCCCTAAACCGAACATTATTTTCAATCCTCCTGGTTAAATTTATATGCTCACCAGTATCGACTGAAATTTTGGCCTTTATTCACATTTTTGTGATTTTCGCCTATAAAGTGTGAAACATGTACAAGCAGTCTCCATAGGCTTTATCAAGGTACCTAATTTGGGAGTTAGCAACTTCTGACCAAAGTACTTACCAAGTTACCTATCAAGATAGTCCTATCAAGGTAATGAACCTTTACAGGTTGATAAATAAGAGAAATGAAATGTGTTTAGAAGGAGCCGGAGGGCGAGTGGATGGGGGGAGAGGCGAGAGGGGGGAAAAGAAAAATCTGAACCGCCAAAGTTGGAGTGCCAACCGGCGCAAAATTGCGCTGGTTGCCCTCCACAAAATTGTGGAGAGACACCTTATACTTCACGGCTAAACATTCAGCAGTCAAAAAGGAGACTACATTATGTTACTTAATCTGCCTTTTGTATCGAGTAAGATAGAAACCGTTGATTTTAAAGCATTCATGAACAAAGAACAGCCGAAGAACGTAAGGATTGGTAAAAAAACACCTGTCCTATTCTCCTTCATACCTTTGCATCCTGGCGCGATGATTGACCCGGTATTTATCGGTATAGGTGCTGGAATTATCTTAATAGCCCTAATCGAAAAGGGATTAGCTGATACAGGTAACGTTTCAATTGCAGCCTTTTTATCCACTTTCCTGCGTATTTCATTTCCAATAGCCGGCATAGCTGCCCTGTGGTACCTCGTCAATGATTTGAAATTCTTATTCTGGTAAGCAATAAATCAAATTGATTTATCAAAGGAGGAAATGGTTAATGAAAATGTGGTTAGCAAAGCAGAAGGCCAAAGCAGAGCTTCTAAAAGCCTTTCGAAACGGTGAGATAGGGAATCATTATTCTTACAGTTCCAACTCTGGATTGATTTACCCCAAGATTCATTCCGTACAATTTGACAATAAGAAAAAAACACTTATGTATGTTTTTACCCTCCCTACTGGTATGGATCCAAAAGAAGTTATGAAAAAGAATATTGCTTTAAACAGGTATTCGGGGAACGAATAGAGCTAAAAGGAGACATTAAAAAATTCACCCTAACAGTGTTCACTGCGCCTATCCCTAATCTTGTCCGTTATAAGGCAGAACGCTTTGTAGAACAGGCTAAGAACGCTAAATTACCTATTGTTTGTGGTGTTGATATGAACGGACAGAACGTGGTTTATGACATGGTAGAACACCCTCATTTATTGATTGCTGGCGAAACGGGATCCGGGAAATCTACACAACTAAGGTCCATCCTTACATCGCTAATTACGATGATAGATCCTAAACGTTTGCAGCTGTTCTTATGCGACCTTAAACGCTCTGAATTCCATTTGTTCCGCAGGATTGAACACGTTGAGGCTGTTCTCGTGAGTCCTGTTGATATGCTCCCTATGCTAATACACTTGCGCGAAGAAACAACTAAACGGGGAGATTTACTGGATGCTCACGAAGTAGCTCATATCGACGATTTACCAGATCCACCACCATATATCATTCTTTGCATAGATGAAGTTGCATTACTCAAGAAGGAAAAGAAAATCATGGATATTATCGAAGAGATAAGCGCTATTGGACGCGCACTTGGTATCTACTTAATCCTTTCCATGCAAAGACCTGACGCGAAGCTCTTAGAAGGAGCATTAAAGAATAACTTAACTGTCCGCATGGGATTTAAATGTGCTGATTTAATCAATGCCAGGATAATCGGAACCCCGGGTAGTGAGAAAATAAAGCAAGATGGAAGAATGTTGTTAAAATTACAAGGTCAAGACGAGTTAAAGGAGATTCAAGCTCCGTATTTGGTCGTTAAAGAGGCTAAAAAAATATTAGAGAGTCATAAGTATCCCGTTACTAAAAACACCGAAAAAGGGCCTTCTAAGCGTTCTGATGACCCAGAGATTATTGACACCATATTCGAGGTGTTGGATTGATGAAAAAACGAGACTTGGCAATTCTAAGCGACTTACAGCGTTTCCGGTGTTTAACTCGAGACGATATTATCGATCTCCATTTTTCCGGTTTAAAAAATCCTATTACATGCTGCAATACCGTTTTAAAGCGATTAAGAAGAGATGGTCAAATCGAAGTAAATACATCCCAGCAACCATATATCTACTTTCACTCCCCAGCTCCCATAAAAAAAGACTCTGCTAAAATCCCTCATTTCCTTAAAATCGTTGAATTTTATAAGTCGCTGCTCAATTTTGAGCCGTCAGAATCCTTTATAGTAGAACCGAAGTACGGAAAGGGTTATATGGAACCGGATGCCTTCATGATATGGAAACGCGCGCCGTTCTTTGTAGAGATTCAGCGTTCTATCTATTCAGAAAAGGTAATGAACGAAAAATTTCGTCGATATGTCTCTTACTACATGAGCAATGAATGGCAGTACGAACCATGGCAGCCGGAAGGTAAAAAGGTTTTCCCTAAGATTATACTGATTGCTGATCACCGGTATAATTTACCGATCCATTCAGGTGTCCAATTCTTCCAGGTCCAGGACATAAAACAATTCCTTATTTTTGCTTCAAAGACTCGGGAAATGAAAAAAGTCTCTAAGGAAACTCAAGGTATAAAAATAAGTATAGGATAGAAACCATTGCAGGAGATCAGGCATCCTTAATCGAATTACAAAGATTGAATGCACAGTAAGGAGGAAATACTTTTGTTCAAAACTAACTCAGTAAGAATGATTGATGATTTCGGTAGAAGATTCAAGATTAGAAATATCGAATATGAAATTGATAAATGGGAATTCAATGTCGATGGAATGTTTGGTCATATTCACTTCACCGTACCCAAAGGGAGTTATGAGTACAATGCAAATAACGGCGCTTATTGCTCTAAAAAAGATAATGAATATGATTTAATTCATGTAGCAACACCATGTTTCCTTGATGAGGAAAATGCGATAGAGATGTCATTATCCCAAATTTTTAAAGAGGCCATTGCTTTCGCCGATTTAAACCTAAGTTAACAAAAAAGGAGCCCTAATTTGGTGGCTCCTTCTTCATCTCGATACAAAAGAATGCTTATGTAATGTTTCTTCTATGTGTAAAAAGGGAATTAAAATGTCGAACGAAATTATGCATGGACAAGAGGTCATTGTCCATACTATTAGTAAAGGGCTGTATAGGTTCGGACTATATAGCTCAGAGCTAAGGCTGCGTGAGGATCTGGACCTCCGCAGTCTTTTTATTATTTATCGCATACATTGATCGAAATCTGTTTTAAATAAAGTAATGTTGTCATCAGAAAGATCCTTAATATAACCAGCTTTCTGTTTATCTACAACTGCGACAACAATATTTTTTCCCAAACTTCTTGCCATAGCTATCGCAGATTCATAATCAGAATCAGCACTAAATAAAATCGCTTCATCATATCCATTATTAAAAGCTAACGAAACTAAATCCACAGCTATATTTACATCTGTCCCTTTTTCGGTGAAAATATTATTGCCATTTTTATCTTGGCCAATAACTTTTAGGTATCCGGTTTTCGCTATACATTTAGGGACCCTTTTATTTAATCTATCAACGAAAGTTTTTGTGGCTGCTGCTTTTGTTTTATCAACGCTTCCTACTGCCGTGTAGTAATATAAACGCTGTAGATAGCCGTTTCTTTTTTGGGCTACATATTCAGCTAACTTTCCATAATCTATCCTTTGTTGAGTCCCGTATAACCCGGTAAGTGCAGACTCGAAATTATTTCCATCTATAAACACCATAACTCTTTTCATCCGGAATCCTCCCTAAAAAAACACTAAAGGCGCCAGCTCTAATGCTGACGCCTCTTCTCAATACTCTCTTGCACTTAGGCTCCGATTGCCCAGCGCTTAATAACTCTGAAAGTACCGTCTCCGAATGACGGACTTATAAATATCTCTTTAGTTAAAGGTCCGAACCCTTCAACTTGTTGCTCTCAGTATACAAAAAGCCGGACAAGCTGTCAACACCTTTAACCTAACTGCTGACTGGCTTGACAGCTATTTACCTGGTTTATAAAAGACTACACAGGTCCTGGTAACATCTCTTTTTTTAAGGCCTCATTAAATTCATTTTTTTAGACCGTCGAAATAGCCGAGTGCTTCTTTTTTTATCGTGTAAGAAAATCCTTTTTTAGGTCTCTGAAATCTCCTGATACCTTAACATTCCTTAACAACTCAAAGCATTTTCGCTTCAATCCGACCAAGAATGGTGTTTAATTGATCCTTTTTGTTTTTCTCGATAAACTCATTAGCTGCTCCCATAATGAGGCGTTCTAAGCTTTCAAACTTGGTATGAGTTGTTTCTAAATGGATGTGCATAGCTTGGTCATCATGTTTTATATTAAATACCTTCACAAGTAGCAACCCCTTTATAGATAATCATTTTAAACTCAACTTCCCCCTACTTCTGTAGCACTTCTGTAGCACTCCTTACGCGCGTGAAAGTTAGGTTTTATTAGGTTTTGTAGCACCTGTACGTTTAGGGTGTCTAATTTGTTTAACTTGTAGCATTCCAATGATTATGAGGTTTTGTATCTTTCATCAATCCACGCTCTGTGCCGTATATTGTGCCATTCACGCTTTGCTGCATATCTTCTAACAGATTGATAAGGTATATCGTACCTTTCGCTGACCTCCCTAAGTGAAATTCTGCTTTGGTGTCCAGCTTCTAAGAAATAACTTTCTACAGCTTTCCAGTCATATTTCATATAAATTACCTCCGAGTGTTTTCCGAGTGTCTTTTTTAAGGCCTGTAAAATCGGTAAATGTAGTGTTTTGTAGTAACTCCGAGAAACCTTAGCATTCCTTATCATTTCTTTACCTTCGGGTTTTTTATCGTGTCGGAAAATTCCCTTTTAAAATGTACGACACGAAGGATTTTCATTCCAATAAATGGAATACAATTAGGTGAGGGGTGATGTCGTGTATTATTTAATTGCGATTCCTATAGCCGTGCTGCTTTATCATTCAATATGGATTATAGGAAAAAAATATATAGGCAAGGAACCATTATGGCTTAAAGTTTATTTATGGTGTGTATTGCTTTATGTTGTGATAACACCGACAGTCTTTGTTAATTACTTATTTGATAAACTCAAGATCCCAGGTACTATAACCACTTATGCAATGTTATTAACCGGACTATTAGTCTTTTTCCTGGCTATTACATGTTACCCTAAACAAACGATTGAAAAAGATGGGTTTAGGGAGCATCAATAAACACTCCCTAATTCCCTTTAACCTCGATAAGTGGCTTTACATCACTGATTACGCCAACTTCTAATGGTGTTGAATGCAATTTCATTCCTTCTTTTATTCAGCCTATCTATCTCAACCCGTTTTTCTTCAGCGCTCATGTAAGAATCGTTTTGTATAAGTCGTATTTCCTTGCTGATATCACTGACTTCTTTAGCCGAATCCTTTATTTCTTCATACTCTTCTTCCTTGCTGAAGTCTTCGTCCTTTGACTTGGCCGATCCTCTTTGACGGCTTAGTTTATCTAATAGAGAATATAACTTATCGACTGATTCTCCAGTTGATGACTCATTCATTAAGAAAGCTCTTAAAGGTGTTTGCTCTGTAAGAAAATCCTTCTTTGGTTTTTCTACATCATCGCCAACTACTCCACTTCCCTCTAAAATCACATCAATACTGTCTGTCGCATAAGTTCCTAAACCTCCAGTAAACCCCCGAATAGTATTATCTATAACGCGTGGTGAACCAAAGTTTTTAAAAGTCCCTTGACCTTGAGTAATAGCATTAATCCCTTTACCAATTAGCTTTGCTGATTCAGAAGTATTGATATCATGTTGATCTGGAAAATCCACATTTTCTTCACGACGAGGAATGATTGGTCCTTCTCTAAAGAACGAATAATTGGCCATTCCTTCGATAATCGGCGCTATACCCGTTAACATAGTCGGTACTGTAAAGGATGCAAGTGTTTCACGAGCAAAATCATCAAAGGCTTCAGGATCGCTTTCTTCAATGTACTTTAGTGTACGTTCCGGAAGATTAGCGAATATAGGACCTAAATCAAATGGTTTAGGAATCCGTGCAACTTGTTCCGTCCCCGGTACTGGAATTAACCAGAACGTATTTTTCAACCAGCTCGGAGCATCATCAATTAATTGTTTTTGTTCATCTGACGCAAGGGTTTTTTGTGCCAAATAAGCCCCAATAGTCGGCATGGTAATGGCTGTAAGCGATTTTGCCGTTACTTTCATCGGATTTTCTTTAATAGCCCTCAACAACTTACTTTTCCCCTGTATATTAGCGTTTAAGAATGCGACTACTTTATTTGTTTCTCGAATACTTACTCCTGATCGAGCAAAGTCCATGATGTCTCTTGCCCGGTATGCAGCTTCCTCACGTGAGGTTCCACTTCTTAACGCGGCACGATATTCTCCTACCTTTGTGGCAGACTCAGTCACATCCGCGATAGACCTTAAAACCCCAAGCCACGCTTTAGGATTTACGACATTAATAAAACGCTTATCCTCGCTTTTTAACGCTTTTTCTATTGCTTCCCTGTGCATTTGTCTGTCCACAGAAACGATATTACCCAATCCTCCGTTGTCCTCAATGAATTGACGATACATTTTGTCAGGTGTCTTGATTTCTTTGCCGGCTATTTTTATGCTTTTCCCTTTTAAAGCCGACTGGAATAACCCTACTGGGAAATCGATTAGTGGATTAAACCCGGAATTAGATACTATGAACGCTTGTGGAACATCTCTCATCGGATTTCTCAAACTAAATTCAGGTGTAAGTGTTGCCCCTGCCCTTAATGTGCTTGCTGGCTTTTGTAATGTCTTAATTAAGAAGTTGGACTGTTCTTTATCCATATTCTTCATCGCCTTATACACTTCAGGAGGTACTTCATACTGTGCTTTTTGACCGTTCTCCAACACAGAAACAACGTTCTTCCTACCGGTCTCTTCACCTGGATTCAATCGACGGACAAAGTCGCTATTAGTATCTTCTGATGCCAACTTCCCTAATTGATTCGCTACTTTATTCCGGTCTGCAGCATTATTCAATTTGAAGATATTCTTCACGATACTTTCAATCGGATCAATTACCTGGCGATCAGACCCTTCTAACTTTTTGATAGGGTTGGCCACATTTGCTAATGACTGCTGTATTCCGGAAGAAAAATCAACCTTCTCATCATCAAAAGAACGGAACAAAGGCATATAGTTAGGGTGTTTTTTCTGCATGTTCTCTACAGTTTCTTTTGACAATACTCCTGTGTCAGCCAGAGTATTGAGCAAATCGTTATTTAAATTAACCAGTTCTTTACGAGCGTTTTCCATCTCTGGAGTCCCGATTTTATTTATAACCGCATCCACCTCTTCATTGGTGAATCCAGATTTTATACCCTTTGCATTTACATCACGAGCATGTACAGCTAAAGCATAATCGCCAAGATCATCTGATGAAAAACCAAATTGTTTCATCTTTTTTAAAATAGGAGTCAAACGAGTTTCCACTATTTGATTTGATTTTTCAGAACTACCTTTAAATAATCTCGCTTGTTTGTAAAGACTATCCTCAGCACTCGCTACATTGCCCCGTACATTCTTTTCTAATTTTTCTAAAGGCGATAAATCATCTATAAATTGAGTCCTAAGATTCGAAAATAAATTCTCTAACTGGTTTTCTTTCTTAGGGTTTCGGTTTACTTTAGACCGGAATGATTGGGTTAAATCTACTGCTTTCTTGCTTGCTGGTTGTAGTCGTTCCATTCTTGATTCAATAGACAGTTGGGATGGATCTTCAACTTTAGATAATTTCCCACCATTCCCCTTCATAGCTTCTATAGGCTCATAATCCCTGTCTTGCTTAGGTCTTTGCAAAGATTCTTTCAAACGAAGCAAAGGACTACCTTCATCCATGGCTTCGATCAGCTCATAATCTCGCCCGGCTCGTAACCCTTTCGCCTGAGTATCAATTAACTTGCCGCCGTCAATATCCGGTTCAACCTCTATTGGTTCAAAATCTGTACCTTTCCTTAGACGGTCAAGAGTTGGCGCGACATTTTCAGGAACTTCCGTTTCAGGTTTCTTGTATAAACTCTGCAATCGGTCATATAAAGGAGTGTGATCAGTTGCCTTTTTATTTTGTAATGGAGCTAACCGTTCTAATACATCAGCACTTGGTTTACCTGTAAATTCAGGAACATTACCTTTTGCTAACCTTGCAAGGCCATTAGAAGCAAGTTGACCAGCTCCATCTAATAAAGGATCCGCGATAGCACCGGCCGCCGCGCCTATTCCTACATGAGCCAAGTTCTGTTTGTAATTGTAATCATCAGGATTCAACCCTTCACGAATACCAACTTCCGCAGCACCTACACCAGCCCCTGCAATAGCCCCTTCACGCGCCATTTGCCCGAACCTTGATAAACCTGTTGAACCTGCTTTTGCGCCTAATCCTGCCCCTTTTACGGCTTTAGCAGCACCCAAACCTGGAACAAGGTAGCCAAGACCAGACGTGATCATGTCTGTGCCTCCACCTTCTCCAAATTTACGAGCAGAATTATAAGCTGGTTCACGGTCATTCAGTTTTTTATCCAAGTTGCTAAATAGACCCAATGAAGCTGAATCCGTTGCACGACTTGAACCACGAGCAAATTCTTTCGTTTTATCGGATTGTTCATGATTCAAAAAGCTGTTTACAGCATCCCCAGCTTTTACGCTATCGAATGGATTAAAGAAATCTTCTGCTGCTTTGAATGTTTGCCCGACTTCCGACTTCTTGAGCTTGTCAACCATAGCAGCAAAGCCGGTTTTCTTTAATGGTTCTCTTTTCTGCCTATGCTCTGTGACATTTGCCGCTCTTTGTGCTAATTTGCGGTTAGAGGAATCTGAGATATTATTCATCAAACGACTCTTTGTGTCGACTCCATCTTCTTTAGAATCCATCCAGGTGCGGAATTCTCTTGCTTCGGATTCGTCCATCCCTTGACTCGATGCCCAAGATTCGTATTTTTTATTGAAATTCCTACCGTAATCAGAAGGGAGAGAACCCATTAAGTTCTTCTCCCATTCATAGTTCTTGTTTCTGGTTAAGCTTTCCCCTGTATAGTTCGGCTGATTATATTGAACGGCATCACGCCGAGGGCCAGGCTTAGAAACTTTCTTCTTTTTCTTTTTCTCATTCTCTTTCCATATCTCGTATGCCGTTTTAGCCATTCAATCACCCTTTTCCCTGAAAAATAACGTCCTAACTAATCAGGACGCATGTATCTTTGGATAAAATTTATAAGTAAAACTCCTGCTGTTCTTGTGGTGGCAAACTATTTATTGCTTCAGCCCTCATGAGGATTTTCAAAGCTCTGCTGCGTAAATTCCTAACAG
>NZ_JAEKEM010000008.1:0-642 GCF_016651095.1 Peribacillus sp. TH16
AGCTTACAAAACACCAGCCATTACAAGCTACCTTTTTGGGAAAGAAATCACACCAGCTTTACCCTATACACGTCCACGAACAAAAGAAGGGTTCTTTCGCAAGCATGACTATGTTTACGATGAACATTTTGATTGTTATCTCTGCCCATCGGGCGAGATTTTAAAGTACTCAACAACAAATAAAGAGGGCTATCGCGAGTACAAATCACCCAAACACACTTGTGCGACATGCTCATTTTTATCACAGTGTACAGTAAGCAAAGACCATCAAAAAGTGGTGACACGCCATATCTGGCAAAATTATATGGAAGAAGCAGATCATCTGCGTCATCACAAGGATGTAAAACCTATATATGCGAAACGTAAAGAAACAATAGAGCGTGTATTCGCAGATGCAAAAGAAAAGCATGGTATGCGTTGGACTACTTTAAGGGGACTTAAAAAATTGTCGATGCAGGCGATGCTTACTTTCGCTGCCATGAATTTAAAGAAGATAGCCAATTGGACATGGCAAGGTCCAAGAATGGCTTAATAAAGTGGGCTCGTAGAGGCCCAATCTCTTAATCTTGAGCAAAATTCAAAGGGAATTTCAAAAGGGGTCCGGAATTAAAACATTCCGAACCCCTTTTGTCTACAAACTGA